>CAJINA010000213.1 GCA_905176665.1 Olavius algarvensis Delta 4 endosymbiont
GTAAAGCATCCTGGCCCGGAGGGCCAGGCTTTGGGACGCCCCTAAAAGGGGCTTTACTATCAAAACACAAAGGCAAAACCGTGCATCGCGCAGAGACGCAAAGGCGCAGAGA
>CAJINA010000214.1 GCA_905176665.1 Olavius algarvensis Delta 4 endosymbiont
TGGTAAAAAACGTCGAGAAGAATTGTCAAAGGAGGCCGCCTAATAATCACTGACCCGAGAGGGCTGACTGTCCGGGAGGTCTTTGACTTTTACAATTTAA
>CAJINA010000215.1 GCA_905176665.1 Olavius algarvensis Delta 4 endosymbiont
CTGAGGGCCAGGCTTTGGATTGCCCCTTGAAGGGGCGAACACCCTGACAAACATAGTTCTAAAATGACCGGATTCAGGGGATCAGGTCAAAGACTGAAGGCTGAAGAAAAAC
>CAJINA010000216.1 GCA_905176665.1 Olavius algarvensis Delta 4 endosymbiont
CTTGGGAAATGGATTTTGGCCCAAGGTCAAGGCGGACGTGATTTTCAATCCCGAGGAATATATCGAGGATTTTGAGGCTAAACTGATGTGCCAAAATCTATA
>CAJINA010000217.1 GCA_905176665.1 Olavius algarvensis Delta 4 endosymbiont
GATCCCCTGAATCCGGTCATTTTAGAACTATGTTTGTCAGGGTGTTCGCCCCTTCAAGGGGCAATCCAAAGCCTGGCCCTCAGGGCCAGGATTCTTTACAGGCAAAACTTAACAAGACGAGTATGAAAACACTCAGCATCTTAGGCGCCACCGGCTCAATCGGGACCAATGCTCTGGAGGTTGTCCGGCGTTTTCCGGAGCGGTTCGCTGTTGCGGCCCTCAGTGCCAAATCCAGCCTGGATACCCTGGCCAAGCAAATTGTGGAATTCGACCCCGAACTTGTCTCCGTTTTCGACGAGACCGGGGCGGCTCGCTTGAAGACCCTGCTGCCGGCCGGATGTCGAACCGACATTGTCCACGGACGGGAAGGTTATCGGCAAACCGCCGAATGTGCCGCGGCCGACACAGTGGTAACGGCCATGGTGGGGGCTGCCGGCCTGGAACCAACCATTGCCGCCATTAAGGCCGGAAAGACCATCTGTCTGGCCAACAAGGAGACCCTGGTGATGGCCGGGGATTATGTCATGTCGCTGGCCCGTGACCGGCAGGTGGACATCCTGCCTATCGACAGCGAACACAGCGCTGTCTTTCAGTGCCTGGAGGGCAACCGGCGCCGGGACCTGGCCCGTATCCTGCTGACAGCCTCGGGCGGGCCTTTCCGGACCCGCCGGGCGGAAAGCTTTGGAAAGATCACCCGTGAGGATGCCCTGGATCACCCCAACTGGTCCATGGGCCCCAAAATCACCATTGATTCGGCCACCCTGATGAACAAGGGCCTCGAAGTGATCGAGGCCAAACACCTGTTCGATGTATCGCTGGAGCAAATTGAAGTGGTGGTCCACCCCCAGAGTATCATTCACTCGATGGTCGCCTACCGGGACGGCAGTGTCATGGCCCAGTTGGGCGTACCCGATATGAAGGGGGCGATTGCCTATGCGCTCAGCTATCCCGAGCGTCTTCCGCTCGGACAGCCGGTGCCGGATTTCGCCGACCTCGGTCGTTTCGATTTTGAAAAACCGGATCTCGAGCGTTTTCCCTGTCTGTCCCTGGCCTTTGACGCGGTCCGCCGGGGGGGAACCTACCCGGCGGTATTGAATGCGGCCAACGAGGCCGCGGTGGCCCTGTTTTTGGAAAGGCAGATCAAATTCACCGAGATACCAGCCCTCATATCCCAAACCATGCGCCGCCACACAGCCGTGGCCACCCCCAAACTGGAGGAAATCATGGCGGCGGACAGATGGGCCTGGGAGACTGTCGCCGGCGCCCCGGCTTAGTCGTCCGGCGCTCATCGCCGGAGCTTGCCATAATCGGGTCCGGTGCTTATGATTTCGATAAACAAAAAGGTGTTGTGTCCCACAGATGTAGGCAAATACATATATTCAACTTTGCCCCGGAACTGCGGGATAACTAAAATCGAAATACAAAATACGAAATTCGGAATGTTCTCAAGGCGAACGCCGCGAACAAATTTTAATGACGGAATTACCAAAACAGATACTGATCCATTGAACCGATAGGGGTTATTTCATTTGGTTATTACGATCCATCTTTAGGTTTCGAATTTCGATATTCGCATTTCGGAATTATTCACAATAATAAGTTTAGGTAGCATTTACGGAAAGAAAATATGGGTATCAGCCTTATAGCCCTCATAGTGGTCCTGGGAGTATTGATTTTTGTCCATGAAGCCGGCCATTTCATCGTGGCCCGGTTATTCGGTGTTGGGGTGGAAAAATTTTCACTCGGATTCGGACCGCGCATTTTCGGCAGGAAGGTGGGGCGGACGGATTACCGCGTTTCCGCTATCCCGCTCGGAGGGTACGTCAAGATGGTGGGGGAAGACCCCGACACGGAGCTGCCGCCCGAGGACCTACCGGTATCATTTACCCATAAGAATGTATACCAGCGCATGCTGATTGTGGCTGCCGGCCCGGTTTCCAATCTTCTTCTGGCAGTGTTCATTTTTCTGTTCTTTTTTTCAATCGTCGGCATCGAAGATATTCGTTCGGTGGTCAAGAGTGTTGAAAAGGAGAGCCCGGCGGCCAGCGCCGGTTTCAAGCTCGATGACCGCATTGTGGCGATTGACGGCCGGGCAACCGAATCCTGGTACGATGTCAAAAAGGCGATAACCGGCAGCAAGGGCGCTTTGTTAGTGTTCACGGTGGAGCGCCACGGTGAACTTCTGGACTTGGCAACAGTACCGGTCCTGCGCACCGATCGAGATATTCTGGGGGACGAAATCGAATATTTCGATGCCGGGATCTCCGGGCTTCCCGTAATCGAGGCCATTATCGGGGAAGTGACCAAGGGGTTTCCCGCTGAACGGACCGGTCTGAAAATGGGCGACCGGATTATCGGCATCAACGCTGCAGCGGTGAACAACTGGGATGAGATGCGCAAAGAGATCACCGCGTCCGGCGGCAAACCGATGCAGGTGAAAGTTCAACGTGACGGCGAGGTGTTGCAATTTATAATTGTGCCTGAGCTGACCGTTACCAAAGACCGTGTCGGCAACAAGGTAGAGCGCCATCTGATCGGGATTTCAACCGGTGGTATCAGCATCCCCGAGGAGATGCGGCTCAAAAAAAGGCTGCCGCCCGTTACGGCAGTCATAGAGAGTTTCAAACAGACCTGGTTTGTCATCGATGTCACCCTGCGCGGAATCGTCAAGATGATCGATGGTTCCATTTCCCGTGACAACCTGGGGGGGCCGATCATGATCGCCCAGATGGCCGGTCAGCAGGCCAAGGCGGGTATCGGCAAGCTGATCCAGTTTATTGCTTTCATCAGTATCAACCTGGCCATCCTCAATTTCCTGCCAATTCCCATCCTGGACGGCGGGCACCTGTTGTTCTTTTCCATCGAGGCCCTGCGCGGCAAGCCGGTCAGCCTGAGGGTGCGCGAAATTGCCCAGCAGGCCGGCATGTTCATCCTGCTGCTGTTGATGGTGTTCGTCTTTTACAACGATATAGCACGGATTTTTTCTAGCTGAATTCCTTTCAGGGTTCCCAGACACCAAGAAAACCAAAACCAGAGCATCGCGCAGAGACGCAGAGGCGCAGAGAACATTAAAACCAGAATTGCGTCACACTATCGTGCGAAAAACCACTTCAAAACCCTTTGGGTTTTAATCCCGCGTAGCGGGAAACTAATCGTGGTTTTCCGACTTTGCTGGACTGTCTGTTTGATATCTTTTTAAGGAGGACGTCTCTGCGCCTCTGCGCCTCTGCGCGAGGATAGGATTTTGGGGGTTAGACCTCGAATTCGCAATGGACAAATTCCCCCCGCCCTGCTATGTAATTTCCAAACCGTTCAGGTTCCATCCTTGGATGAATCTTCACCCATTACTTATTAGGTGTCCCTATGCCACACAGACTTGAAATCACTCTGAAACCCGAGCTGTTTGACGCGGAAGGCGAGGGGATCCGTCACAAGGCCGCGGATTACTTTGACATCCGCGTAGATCGGATCCGGACTGTGCACATCCTGACCATCGATGCCGATTTGACGGCCGCACAGCTCGAGACCATCCGCAGCGAGGTGTTCACCAACCCGGTGACCCAGGTTTCGTCCTATGAACCCTTGAACCTGGCCTTCGACTGGGCGATCTGGGTAGGCTTTCGGCCCGGCGTCCGGGACAACCCGGGCAGTACGGCCGTGGAAGCGCTAGAAGACATCCTCGACCTGAAAATCGGCGCGGATGAAGCAGTCTATACGTCAAAACGCTACTGCCTGGAAGGGGCGGGCATCACCGCCCAGCAGGTCGACTTGATCGCCGGAGAACTGCTGGCCAATGACATCATCCAGCAATGGAAAATCTACAGTCGAGACACCTGGGATCCCAAAGTGGGCACCGGACTGATTGTCCCCAAGGTCATCCTGGATCACGTACCCACCGTGACCACCATTTCCATCGACAGCAACGAGACCCTGCAATCATTGAGCGATGAACGCAACCTGGCGCTTAACCCGGCGGACATACCCGTTATCCGCGCCTACTTCCTGGATCCGGATGTTCGCTCCGACCGAGCGGCGGTAGGGCTGGAAGAACCCACCGACATTGAACTCGAATATATCTCCCAGGCCCGCAGCGACCATTGCAACCACAACACCTTTCAGGGCCTTTTTCGCTACACGGACATGGCCACCGGGCAATCCGATACCATTGACAACCCGTTCAAGACCTGCATCCAGGAGCCGACGCTCGCACTCAAGGAAAAAAAGCCCTGGGTGATCTCGGTGCTGTGGGACAATGCGGGCGCAGCCCGCTTCGATGATGATCACTACTATGTGGTAACCGGCGAGACCCATAACTCGCCGTCCAACATGGAGGCCTATGGCGGGGCCATTACCGGGATCGTGGGCGTTTACCGCGATCCCATGGGAACCGGCAAGGGCTCCAAGCTGCTCATGGGCAGCTATGGCTACTGCATGGGCCCCCGGGATTACGATGGGACCCTGATTCCAAAACTGCATCCGCGCCGGCTGCTGGACGGCGTGATCGAAGGGGTCCGGGACGGCGGCAACAAGAGCGGGATCCCCACACCCTTCGGTCAGGTGCTGTTTCACCCGCAGTATATGGGCAAATGCCTGGTCTACGTGACGGCGCTGGGCCTCATGCCGGCAACCGTCGCCGATACACCGGCTGAACAGAAAACCACCTCGCCCGGAGAACTGATGATCATGTGCGGCGGCCGGGTCGGCAAAGACGGAATCCACGGGGTTACGGCCGCCTCGGAAGTTTTTTCGGAGAATACGCCGGCAGGGCACGTGCAGATCGGGGACCCCTATACCCAGAAAAAGATGCATGACTTCCTCATCGAAGTTCGTGATCGGGGGTTGATCCAGTTTATCACCGACAACGGTGGCGGCGGACTATCCTCTTCGATAGGGGAATCGGCTCGGTTTTCCAATGGGTGTGAAGTCGACCTTGAAAACGTACCCCTGAAATATGAGGGTCTGGACCAGTGGGAGATCTGGATCAGTGAATCTCAAGAGCGCATGACCGTGTCGGTAAGGCCTGAAGACTTGGATGAATTCATGCACTTGTCCCAACGGCATGCGGTCGAAAGTACGGTCATCGGCCGCTATACCGACTCCGGCAAGCTGCAGATCTCCTGGGAGGGCCGGATCTGCGCCAGCGTGGATGTGGACCTGTTGACCAAGGGCTTTCCCCAGTGGGAGTTCGACGCCGAATGGACCCCGCCGGAGCTGCGGGGGCTGCGGGAACCGGTCCTCAATGATCCGGGCGATTACAACCGCCTGCTGCTGGATATTCTGGCCGGTCCCAACATCTGTTCCAAGGAGTGGGTCTGCCGCCAGTACGACCACGAGGTCCAGGGCACCAGTGTCATCAAGCCGCTGGTGGGCAAAGCACGCGATATCAGTAGTGACGCGGCCGTCATCCGCCCCGTTTTGACCTCCGAGACCGGCCTGGCCTTTTCCCAGTCGCTGCTGCCGTTTTACTCGGCTATCGACGCCTATCACATGACCGCCTGCACCATCGATGAAGCCGTGCGGCGGCTGATTGCCGTGGGGGCCGACCCGGATCAGATCGGCGGTGTGGACAATTTCTGCTGGCCCAACATTCAATACGATCCGGTCAGCAACCCGGACGGTAAATTCAAGGCGGCCCAACTGGTCCGCTCCTGCCTGGCCCTGAAAGATATTTGCCTGGCCTATGAAATACCCCTGCTCTCCGGCAAGGACAGCATGTATGTGGACGGCCACCAGACCGGGGCCTATGGCGAAACCCACAAGGTGTCGGCCCCGGAGACCCTGCAGTTTTCCGCCACCAGTATCGTGCCGGACGTGAATCGCTGCGTTACCCTGGATACCAAAGCACCTGGTGATCTTGTATACGTACTGGGACGGACCAAAGATGAGCTGGGGGGCAGCGAGTTGTACGATCATTTCGGTTACACCGGGCTCAACGTACCGCAAGTGATCCCCGCCGAGAATCTGCCGCTGTATCGCGCTTTGTCCACGGCCATTGCGCGCGGGCTGGTGAACAGCGCCCACGGTGTTTTCCGCGGCGGATTGGCCGTCCACCTGGCCATGGTGGCCATGGGAGGTGAACTCGGATTGGAAATTGACCTGGCTGCCGTGCCGGCCGAAAACGGCCTGCGCAGCTACATCCTCCTGTTTTCAGAGTCTGCCGGACGTTTCATTATCACGGTCGCGCCTGAGCAGCAGGACGCCTTGGAGAGCCTGTTGGCCGATACCGACTATGCCTGCGTGGGGACCACCCGGGAACAGGCGGACCTGATCATCAGGAGCGGAGAAGCAGAGCTGATCAACTCACCGGTTGCCGATTTGAAAACGGCCTGGAAAAAGACTTTTGGAGATCTGATATGAGTAATGTGCAAGCACTTGTACTGGCCGGCTACGGCCAGAACTGCGACCATGAGACCGCGTATGCCCTCGAACTTGCCGGGGCCACCGCCCAGCGGGTGCATATCAACGCCCTGATTGACGGTTCGGTGCGCTTGGATGGTTTTCAAATTGTGGTCTTCGGCGGTGGATTCTCCTGGGGCGACGACCATGGTGCCGGCGTCGTCCAGGCGGTGCGCATGAAGACCCACCTGGGGGATCAACTGCTGGCGTATATCGCCGGCGGCAACCTGGTCCTCGGCATCTGCAACGGTTTTCAGTGCCTGGTGAACCTGGGACTGCTGCCCGGTATTGCGGGTGACTACAGTTCCCGCAAAGTTGCCCTGATCGGCAACGACTGCGGACAGTTCCGTGACCAGTGGGTAAACCTGGCCGTCAATTCGGACTCCCCCTGTGTGTTTACCCGCGGACTTGATCAGTTCGAACTGCCGGTGCGGCACGGTGAAGGCAAGTTCTATGCGGAGGCCGCGGTCGTGGATCAACTGGTGGCTGACCAGCAGGTAGTGGTCCGCTATGCCGCTCCCGACGGCCGGCCGGCCGACGGCGCCTACCCGCTCAACCCCAATGGTTCATTGCTCGACATCGCCGGGATTTGTGATTCCACCGGCCGGATCTTCGGCCTGATGCCTCACCCGGAAGCTTACAATCACCCCACCAATCATCCTGATTTTACACGATTAAAGGCTCGCGGTCGGGCAGACAACGGCCCGACCCCAGGTATCCAGATGTTTATAAACGCGGTCGGATATTTCAATTAACTCAGACCACCACTTCAAAGCGGGGCTGGAGGAGAACCTTCATCCCTGCTTCTTTTAGTGCCATTCCAAAATACACATCCTGTTCGCAATCCTTTATGAGCCAGTCTGCACAGTCTACTGTGCAAGGTTGCCCGGCAACCTGGTCAAAAAGAGCCCTCCTTAAATAAAAACATTCATAAAAACAGTCTATTAAGTTTTGGCATCCTAATTGCTGAGGCATTATTTTCGATTTGTTATGCATAGATGGAAAACCCAAAGCAAAAACCAATGCATCGCGCGGAGACGCAAAGACGCAGAGAAGGTCAAAATCCAGAATTTAGGCGCGCTTTCGCGCGCAAACCAAGTGATGAAAAAGGA
>CAJINA010000218.1 GCA_905176665.1 Olavius algarvensis Delta 4 endosymbiont
AGCTTGGTAAAAAACGTCGAGAAGAATTGTCAAAGGAGGCCGCCTAATAATCACTGACCCGAGAGGGCTGACTGTCCGGGAGGTCTTTGACTTTTACATGTAAAGGCCGATTGGACAGAATCACAATGGGCTGGACACGAAGCCGATGATTGGTTTCACACCGATAATTTTGAAGGTGGATTTGATGCCGATGAAAA
>CAJINA010000219.1 GCA_905176665.1 Olavius algarvensis Delta 4 endosymbiont
AGCTTGGTAAAAAACGTCGAGAAGAATTGTCAAAGGAGGCCGCCTAATAATCACTGACCCGAGAGGGCTGACTGTCCGGGAGGTCTTTGACTTTTACATC
>CAJINA010000220.1 GCA_905176665.1 Olavius algarvensis Delta 4 endosymbiont
AGCTTGGTAAAAAACGTCGAGAAGAATTGTCAAAGGAGGCCGCCTAATAATCACTGACCCGAGAGGGCTGACTGTCCGGGAGGTCTTTGACTTTTACATA
>CAJINA010000221.1 GCA_905176665.1 Olavius algarvensis Delta 4 endosymbiont
AACTGTAAAAGTCAAAGACCTCCCGGACAGTCAGCCCTCTCGGGTCAGTGATTATTAGGCGGCCTCCTTTGACAATTCTTCTCGACGTTTTTTACCAAGCT
>CAJINA010000222.1 GCA_905176665.1 Olavius algarvensis Delta 4 endosymbiont
AGCTGTAAAAGTCAAAGACCTCCCGGACAGTCAGCCCTCTCGGGTCAGTGATTATTAGGCGGCCTCCTTTGACAATTCTTCTCGACGTTTTTTACCAAGCT
>CAJINA010000223.1 GCA_905176665.1 Olavius algarvensis Delta 4 endosymbiont
AGCTTGGTAAAAAACGTCGAGAAGAATTGTCAAAGGAGGCCGCCTAATAATCACTGACCCGAGAGGGCTGACTGTCCGGGAGGTCTTTGACTTTTACAAT
>CAJINA010000224.1 GCA_905176665.1 Olavius algarvensis Delta 4 endosymbiont
AGCTTGGTAAAAAACGTCGAGAAGAATTGTCAAAGGAGGCCGCCTAATAATCACTGACCCGAGAGGGCTGACTGTCCGGGAGGTCTTTGACTTTTACAAG
>CAJINA010000225.1 GCA_905176665.1 Olavius algarvensis Delta 4 endosymbiont
AGCTTGGTAAAAAACGTCGAGAAGAATTGTCAAAGGAGGCCGCCTAATAATCACTGACCCGAGAGGGCTGACTGTCCGGGAGGTCTTTGACTTTTACAACT
>CAJINA010000226.1 GCA_905176665.1 Olavius algarvensis Delta 4 endosymbiont
AGCTTGGTAAAAAACGTCGAGAAGAATTGTCAAAGGAGGCCGCCTAATAATCACTGACCCGAGAGGGCTGACTGTCCGGGAGGTCTTTGACTTTTACAAA
>CAJINA010000227.1 GCA_905176665.1 Olavius algarvensis Delta 4 endosymbiont
AAGACGTCTCTGCGCCTCTGTGCGAGGATAATGCCTTTACGGCACAGCCGACTATCTCAGACCTGGCCCTGAGGGCCAGGTTTTAAGGCGCTGAATAAAGACTAGACCACTTCGGGTTGGTTCTAAATTAAATCGCGGTTGATCTTGAACTTCTTGATTTTGTAGTACAGCAGCTGGCGTGAAATGCCCAGGGCTCTAGCGGTCCGGGTAATATTGCCCTGGTTGGCGGCCAGCGTATCCGCGATGATTGTCTTCTCATGGGCGGCTGTGGTTTTGATCAGGCCGGCGGTCTGGTTTGTCGACAGCGCCGCCCCCCGGGCCGGGTGCTCTTCCGGTCGGCTTTTCACGGACCAGTTCGAAAAATGGCTTTGCAGATGCCGGGGCTGGATCTCAGGGTCGGTCCCCATTACATTCATGGCCCCTTCGATCACGTGCTCAAGTTCGCGGATGTTGCCGGGCCAGTTATAGACCTTGAAAAGATCCATCACTTCGCTGGAAATGTGCTTTACATTTTTACCCAGCAGCATATTGTGTTTGGCAATAAAGTGCGCCACTAGAATCTCCAGATCGCCCATCCTTTCCCGCAGGGGCACGATATGGATGAACACCACGCCCAGACGGTAAAAGAGATCGGATCGCAACGTACCGTCCGTGATGGCCACGTGGGGGTCCTTGTTGACGGAACTGACAATCTTAAGATCGATTTCGATTTCCTTTAGCGCCCCGACCCGCCGGATGCGTTTTTCCTGGATACTGCGCAAGATTTTACTCTGCAGGCCCACCGGCATGGAATTGACTTCATCCAGGAAAATGGTGCCCTGGTTGGTTCTTTCAAACAGGCCGGCCTTGTTCACCGAACCCGTGAAAGCGCCCTTCGATGTCCCGAAGAGGATGCCTTCCAGAAGATTTTCGGGAATGGCCGCGCAGTTCACCGGAGTGTATTTCCGGGCACTGCGTGAGCTGTGGTTATGAATGGCCCGGGCAAATAGCTCCTTCCCGGTACCCGTCTCGCCGAAAAGCATCACCGGCGACGGGGTGCCGGCGGCCATGCGGGCCGAATTGATGGCGTCGACAAAGGCTGGATCCCTGCCGATGATACTCTCGAAGGTGATGGCGGCAATATCAAACTGCCGATCATTCTCCGGCAATGGCATGGCGGCGACGGTCTCGGCCATGACGTGATAATCCTTGACGAAACAGATCGCGCCAACCAGCTTCTCCCGGTTGAAAATCGGCATCACCGTGTGAATGGTATTGGCAAACTTGCCCATGCGGGTGCGGTAGTAAATAGGCTCATCGATGATTACGGTACGCTTTGCCAGGCACTGCATCACCAGGCTGGTGGTGTTATCGAGATCGTAGATATCGGTGATCTTTTGCGAGAGGGCCTGATCCGGCGGCATTTCATCGATCCGGGACATCGCCTGGTTGTAGTAGACAATGACTCCTTCGGCATTCGTGACGAGCACACCGTCACTGAACTCATCGAAGAGCGAAAGATAATTGGCGCTGTCCAGATCAAGTAAAAAGCGGCCGGGTCGGTTTTTGGGGGATTCAGTCATTTTTAAGTTGTTTGGTCAATTCCGGTATGACTTCCAGCACGTCGGCCACCGCGAAGTAGTCGCAGTTGGACATGATGGCGGCCTGCGCGTCCGTATTGATGGCGATCACCAGGCCCGCCGTTTTCATCCCGGCAAAATGCTGCACCGATCCGGAAATGCCGCAGGCAATGTATACCCGCGGGCTCACCTTCTCACCGGTTTGTCCCACCTGCATAGGATACGGCACCCAGCCGGAGTCAACCGCCACCCGGGAAGCGCCCACCGCAGCACTGAGTTTCGCGGCACACTGGTAGAGGAGGCCGAAATTTTCACTGTTGCCCATGCCCCGTCCGCCGGAAAGAATAACATCCGCCTCAGCCAGATTAATCCTGGCCGTCTCGTCTACTTTGTCGGTTTGCAGCACCGTGAAACCGCTTGCCTCCAGATTGCGGCCCTCAAAAGAAACAACCTCAGCCGTAACCGGGGCCGGCACAGGGTCAATGACATTGGGTCGGATGCCGAAGATTAAAACGTCGCCGGCGACTTCTATGGTGGCCAGCGTCTTGCCTGAAAATTGGGATGTCCGGGCTTTGCCCTGGTGAAAATCTATCGCAACACAATCCATGACCAGCGGTGCATCCAGGAAAGCGGCGATCCTGGGGAGAAGATCTTTGCCGCTGGCGGTGGAAAGGCCGACGAAAGCATCGATATCGAAGGCGCGAACCGCCTGAACCAGGACTTTCGCAAGGACGACCGGATTTTGCTGCTGGTCGGCGGTCAGGTCCAGGGCCACAATCCTGGCAATGCCATATGTTTCCAAGTCGGCGCTGGCCGCTGATACCGACACACCGACAACAAAAGCCGTCAACTGCATGCCAGCCGCCCGGGTGAGGGTGATCATGCCCAGGTTGGCGCTTTTCAAGGTCCCGTTCTCCGCCTCGATCAGAATACCGATGTTCTTCATGTAATGACCTTGGCTTCTTCTTTTAAAATAGTGGCAATCCGGGCCGCGATCTCGCGGGGTGAGCCGTTGATTTGTCGTGGGTTGCGCACCTGCACGAGCGGCTCCAAAGCTACCACCCGCGAGCTGCCCGGCGAGGTATCGATTACCAGGTCGCTCAGGGCAAGCACCCGTATCGACTTTTTGCGGGCTTTGACCACATCGGGAAAAGTAGGATAGGCCGGGGTATTCAGCCCGCGTCCGGCCGCCACCACACACGGCATGGCCAGTTCGCAGGTCCGGGTCCGACCGCCCGCCAGTTCATAGGTCACCAGCGCCCGGTCATGCTCGGCTTTGACAGCAACCGCGTTGGTCACGACGGGAAAATCGAACAGCGCTCCGATGCGAAACATGGTCTGCATACCTTCGGCGTCGATGGACTCTTTGCCCGTCAAGATGATGCCGGGTGTTCCGTCCTGGTCGATAGCCGCTTTAAGAGCCCGCGCTGTGGTCATGCTGTCCGGCGCCTCGCTGGCCTCAATCAAGATGCCCCGGTCAGCCCCCATGGCCATGGCAGACCGGATGGTCTTCTCTGCGTCCTTTCTCCCCAGGCAGACCGCAATAATTTCGGTGTCCGCGAATTGCTTCTTTAATACCGCCGCTTCCGTGACAGCATGCTCGTCATAGGGATTGAGCAGAAACGCAACCTTTTCATCAATGGACGTGTTATCAACGATAGTGATGTTGGCCGCGGAATCGGGTACATGTTTCACGCAGACATAAATTTGCATCTTTATTATCCGTCTTCAGCAAACCGGTGAAGGATATACGCGGACACCCTTTCCGGCACGCTGCCTTCAGAGAGCAGCGGCAAACCGCCAGAGGCAGAGCCGGAAGGATATGTCGGCGCTGCCTCTGGAAGAAAACGCATTCATCTGGAAACCGGAGATAACTCCCGTCACCGCAGATTATCCGTTCACCGAAAAACTTGAGTTATAGTTGATTTCCCGTTTCCGGGAAAAGAAACCGACATTGGTAGAGCGCCCGATATATTTAAATGTGAACTGAAAGGGCTCATTGTCATGGTCCAACCCTTTCTCACAGTTATCGATCAACTCCGCCATCATGCGGCCCACCACCGGCGCATTCTTGTACTGGTTGCCGGAGGTCCCGATGGCCATATAAAAGCCGGGCAGGTCGGATTTATCGTAAATCGGGATCCAATCGTCGGAACAATCGTATAGGTCGACGACTCCCTTGGGCTGATTGGGTACCTGCAGGGTGGGGATACGCTTGCCCAGCCGGTAGCATTGGGCTTGCCACTGTTCGTCGCTGAGGACGTTGTCACGGCCGTGACCGCCCTTCCCGGCATAGAACTCATCCGGGTCCACCCATTCCTGGGGGTCGCAGTCCGGATCTTCACTGCCGATCAGGAAGGTATTGCCCACTTCCGGCCGGACATAACAGCCGATATCGCCGTCGGACATGTGATACCCGTCATTGAGGTAATCATAATCGTCCGGCGAGGGGCAGTACATGACTTCATGGCGCAGGGCCTTGGTTTTGATATTGCAGCCTTCCCACACACCCTCGGCCATCTGGTTTATTTTGCAGGAATGGGGCCCGCCCACGTTTACCACAATGCCGGCATCGATCTGGGTGCCGTCCTTCAGGGTGATCCCTGTAACTTTGCCGCCCTCACTGCGCACGTCCGCCACTTCCGCGTTGAACTTGAACTCGGCGCCTTTGGCTTCCGCGGCACGCATGATGTTGTGAGCCGACAGGGCCGGATCGTTCACATAGCCGCCCTCCGGACAGAAAATCGCGCCTTCGATGAATTCGGTTGGATCGTCGAAAAACTGGGGGTCTTCCGGGCGCCTGACCGGCCAGAATTTATGCAGGTCGGCCACCGGAACCTTTTCCAGCAGCGTTTCCCGGTCCCACTCTTCGTACTGGACGCCCACTTCATCATAGTTCTGCTTGACCTTGCGCCAGTCGTGCCCGTCGGATTTGATCAGGATGGAGCCGGTGTTCATGTACCGGGCCAGACCCTTTTCATCTTCGACCTGGTCCAGATAGTTTTCCCAGTCGAGCCAGTATTTAAACCCTTCGTAGGCCATGGCCACCCCGTCGGCCGTCGAGTAGTGTGCCCGGACGATGGCGCATGATCCGGACGTGGAACCTTCACCGGCATCGGGCAGCTTATCCACATTCAGCGTCTTATAGCCCATCTTGGTAAGCTCGTAAGCAATGGGGGCGCCGATAACACCCGCACCGATAATAATGGCATCATATTTCACGTTCATGTTCATCTCCTTGTAAGCCGACAGGCGGCTGTCGGTTTTCTATCCGCGGCCTTGTCGCCACAGACCGCAGATAGGGTTTTCAGGTTTACCGTTCATCAGGCGTTACAAGCTCTGAAACCACTGGGTGAAGCGACTTTCACCGGCCGGCCGGAGCCCAAACTCTTCACCGGCCCCCATAATCGCATGGATCATGTCACGTCCGTACCCCCGCGAGCAGGTCAGGACCAGACCGGCTTGGGCCGCATCCCGATTAAGGGTTACCATCTGGCAGGGTACATGGGCAAAGGGCCCCTGATATAAAAACGGGGGCTGCCGGTCAGGAGCCATAAAGTCAAGGGCCGTTAATTTTTCACAGATACTAAAGACCGGCGCACCGATCAAGGCAATAAACAGGGTGGCCTCGGTCACATCCGTGTATTCCGGCTCGGCCGGAAGGTCCGGACGCTCACCGTCCAGATGATAAAGGGAAACCTGGGTCCGGTTCATCCGGTTGGCCAGGATGCCCTTGTCCATAAGTGACCGACCGGGAATATCCGGGACGGTCATTCCAAATGGCTTTTTTGAAGCCAGATCTGAAGACTGCAGGTCCAGCCGGTTCCGGTGGCTGAGGTCCACCAGGTAAGGCCCCTGGCCTTCATCCTGGTATTCCAGAACCACCTGCCAGTGGTCCCGCGCTTCTGTTTTCAACGGCGTCCCCGACAACCCAACCGGTGAGATTCTTTGGAGTGCATTCATGCTGGTTCCTTACATTTTCATACGTTTACCTTTGGGATCATAAAAGGGCATTTTGACGACTTCGCCATATATCAGTTTGCCGTCGCATTCATCTTCGAAGAACGCCAGCCGGGTACCGACCTTGGCAAGGTCCGCGTCGACCAGGGCCATGCCCACCGCTTCTTTAAGGGTAAAGCTGTCACGGGCCGTGCAGACGTATCCCCGGATGGCCTGATCCACGATCACCGCCCCATCCCGGGGGGCGCGGCCGTTGTTCTCCATTTTAAAACCCACCAGTTTCAGGCGCGAAGGGTCACTTTCAGCCTGGCGCAAGGCAACAGCGCCGACTTTTTTGGCCGCGGCATTATGGCGGTCCCAGAGAAAGCCCAGCCCTACATCCAAAAGATTGGTGCGTTGCTCCGATTCCTGCCCCAAAATGATGTGCCCCTTTTCCATGCGCAGCACATTCTGGGCTTCCACCCCGAAATTGCGGATCGTAAATTCCTTACCCGCCTCCTTAAGCATGATCCAGACAGACTGCATGTAGGAAGACGGCACGTGCAGTTCATAGGAAAGTTCGCCCACAAATCCGAGACGCATGGCCCGCACCGGGATGGCCTCTCGTATTTTGAACTCCTTGTATTCGGCGAAACCGAACGCCTCATTGGTCACCTCGATGTCCACCACCTTGGCAAGTACTTCTCTGGCATTGGGTCCGGACAGGTTGATGACCCCCAGGGAATCGGTCAGGTTGACCAGGGCAAAATCCCACCCGTCGTAGCGGGTGTGGTAGCGGACCCATTCCACCGTCTGCCCGGCCCGGGCCGTTGAGGTGGTTAAGTAGTAATCGTTGTCCGCCAGTTTGACCACCACCCCGTCATCGATAACGCACCCGTCATCGTTGCACATGGCCGAATATTTAACCCGTCCTGCCTTTACTTTGGCCATGTCGGATACGTAGACCCTCTGAAGCGCTTTTAGGGCATCCGGGCCATGAATTCTGAACTTCCCCAGGGTAGAGCCGTCCAGCATGCCCGCGTTTTTTCTGACATTTTCTATTTCTGCCTGGCAGGTAAAATCCTCGGAAAAATAGCGGGCCCGCTGCCACACCCCGATATTCCTGAAAATACCGCCGTCCCGGCGCTGCATGGCGTCCATGGGGGTTTGTTTGAACATGGTATGCTGGGCCCCGGCGTAGGTCGCGATCCGCGTCGGCACCAGGGGTGGACGCACCGTCGTGGGCCGGATGGTAATATCAGAAAGGGCCTGGTATTTGGCGGTATACAGGGGCAGGTTGTGTCCCGGAATACCGCCCTGGCCGGGTCCCAGACCGGCGCCGGAAAAGCGCTTGATCAGTTCCGGGACATCAAAGCCCTTATCGATGGCCTGTTTGACATTTTTTATGGTTGTGTCTTCATCAAAACAGATAAAGCTCTTGCGCCCCTTGACAGGGGCGGTAACGAACTTGGTCCCCCGGGCCGGGCCGGACAGGTGTTCGCGTTCGGTCCGGACAGCCCTTATCGCTGCATCCACATCCGTCCCGCAATCGCGGGCCGCCTGCAATCCGGCCTGGCGGCCCGAGGCTTCAATGGCCGGGCCGCTGTCCAGTCCCAACATGCGGCCGGCCGCGTGCATGTTCGCGGGCAGCTCGGTGGGCAGGAAATAACCGGTATGATTGTCGTACCGCAGCTTGGCCTGTGCCACGGTCAGGGCGCCGGTCACAGGCGTCAAGCCGGCGGAAGCCACGAGGAGGTCACAGTCGAGGGTTTGCGTCGCGGTACCGTCAATGCTTGTCAGGGTTGCTTTTTTAACCTGTTTGCCGTGGGCCCGGGCAGCCACCCAGCCCCTGATCACGGTAATTCCGCGTTCGCGCAGTGCAGTGAGCAACCCCTCATCCTGCCCGTCTTCCCGGACATCCGCGATGCATGCAACCGCCAACCCCAGATCGTGCAGGGTAAGGGCCGCTTCGAGCCCCAGGTCGTGACCGACGCTGAATATGGCCTTGCTGCCGGGCAGCAGGCCGTACGTATTGGCCAGCCGCAGGGCACAGTTCGCCTGCATCACCCCCGGGCGCTCATTGTTGTCAAAAATCAGGGCCCGTTCGATACAGCCGGTGGCCACCACCACGGCCGTGGCCCGGATCTCAAAATACCGTTCGTCGAAAGGGTCGGCGTCTTGGCCGATCTGGAACCCGGTGATGAGATTATTGTTGTATGCCCCCACCATGGAGGTATGAGTGAAGACCCGGATATTATCCGCCTTTTCAACTTCACCGGCCAATTGCGCGGCCCGGTCGTGCAGGGTCTGACCGTCTTTATAGGCCGCCGTGCGGTAGTCAAAATGACCGCCCAACCAGGGCCGGGCTTCCATCAGAATGACCCGCAGCCCCTGCTCGGCTGCCGCCAGAGCCGCGGACATACCGGCCGGGCCACCACCCAGGACGCACACATCCGCCGTGGGATATATCTCGTCGTAGGTGCCCGGCATCTGGAAATCGGGGGCCAGTTTACCTATGCCGGCCGCTTTGCGAATCTGGCGCATGGCCAGTGGCCAGATCATGGCCGGTTTGTGCATCGTATGGTAGTAAAACCCCGCCGGCATGGCCCAGTCCAGTTTGTCTAAAAAGCCCAGCAAATCGTAGGCGGCCGAGCCTTTGACATTTTGTTCCTTGATAACCATGCCGGACTTCAGCAGGGTGTTCTCGGTCCGGACGTTGGGAATACCATCAACTTCCATGAGGGTATTGGAACACTCCCCATCGAGGCTATAGAGACCGCGGGGGCGGTGGTACTTCAAGCTACGGGCAAACATCCGTACACCGTTGGCGTATAAAGCCGTCGCGACAGTATCGCCCTGGACGCCGAAATATTCCTTGCCCTTATATTCAAATGGGATCTTGGTATTGCCGTCTATTTTCAACGTGGGCAGATGGTCGAACCTGTTCATCATTGGCTGGCCTCCGGCTGCTCCGTTTGAAGGTTGGTGGTTGTATCCCGGAATATGGTAAACCACGCCCCGCACCCGTCGCGGTGAAACCACCACTCCTGCTGAACACCCGCCACGCATTCGTTGAGGTGGACATAGTCGCACCACGCTTCGGGGGTCAGGTTATTCTCCTCGGGCCGGGGTCCCTTTTCCTCGCCGCCATACCGGAACTCATACCCGTTGCGGGGACCGCAGATCGGGCAGGTGATTGTCAACGCCATCGCTTGTTCTCCTTAAAGTATCCATCCATGATTGGGAATCATGGATGGCAGGTGTTCGCTTTTAGCAGTTAGCTGTTTATTAAAAGGTTTCAAAATAGGATATGACCTAATTGCTAACCGCAAAAAGCTAATAGCGCCATCCATAAATCTGGGATTTATGGATGGCCACTAGTTATCCGGGCTGTAGCTTACCAGCGCCGCGGTTTCACCCATGAGCCGGTGCTCCTGATACCGTTGCAGGGCAAAGGGCTTGAGCATGTCCGGGCAGGTGTTTGTCGCTATGAATTCGGCCATGTATTTGCCCACGGCCGAGCAGGATTTGAAGCCAAAATAGCCCCAGCCGCAATCCATGAAAAACCCCTCTATCTGGTTGTTGCCGTCCATAATGGGGGCCATATCCGGGGTCATATCCGCCAGCCCGCCCCAGATGCGCATGAACCGCACCCCCCGCAGACAAGGCAGAAATTCGGACAGGGCCTCGGCCTGGTGTTTGATGTAATAAGCAGTGTTCAACGTCGTGTAATTGGGCCACGGATCCATGTGGGCCCCGGTGGCAATCTCACCTTTCAGGGTCTGGTTGGCATAAGCATGATAGGCTCCGGATGAAACCACGTGATTGAGCAGCGGTTTCAAAGGCTGGGTCACCATGGCCTGGATGGTCAGGACCGAGATGGGCAGTTTGATCCCCAAAAAACCGTGGATTAAGGCCGCCGAATAACCGCCGGCGGAAACCAGGACCTGCTTGGCCTGGATCTCTCCCCGATTTGTTGTCACGGAGGTGACTTTCCCGTTTTGGGTGCCGATCCCCAGTGCTTCGGTTTGCTGGTGGATTTCAACACCTTTACGCGCCGCGCCGCGGGCCAGACCCCAGACCACCGCGTCGTGGCGGAGGACACCGCCCGGCGGGTGATACATGGCCCCGTGAATGGGGAAGGTGATATCCTCGGAAATGTTCAGGGCCGGCACCATTTCTTTGGCTTCCCGGGCGTCGATCAGGTGCGATTCCACCCCGTGGAACTGGGCCGTGGCAATGTTCATCCGCGCGGCTTTCATGGCAGCTTCGGAGTGCATGAGATTGAGATTGCCGCAGTTGTTGAACATCAGGTTATAATCCAGTTCCCGGGTCAGCACCGGCCAAAGATCCAGGGCCTCCTTATATAAGGGCACGTTCTGGCTGGTCCGCTGGTTGGCCCGCACGATAGCCGTGTTCCGGCCGGCCCCCCCGAACCCGATATAGTTCTTCTCGATGACGGCCACATCGGTAATCCCATAATCCCGGGCCAGGAAATAGGCCGTAGCCAGGCTGTGCAGCCCGCCGCCGATAATCACCACGTCATAACTGGATTTTAATCCGGTCTGCCGGCCCCACATGGGTTTGGTTTTAAACAGCATGCGTTTTCTCTTATTGTTTGGATTTATAATGTGTTGGCGATGTTCTTCCCTTGATCCATATGCGATGAAAGGTTTCCTGTCAATATATAAATATTTTTTTGATTGTTTTTGCTACATTTGTTCTTGACATATTCAGATTGGTAGACTAAAAATCAATTAAATTAATAAATTATATAAAATTTGCCCCAACCTTTTAAGTATGCAACGAGGCCGTAAATGACCAATACCCTACATCCGGTTATCTCCGAAATCACCACTAAACTGGAATCCCTGACCCCGAAAGCCCAGACCCTGGGCAACTATATCATGCAGAATCCAGCCAAGGTGGTGTTCATGACGACCAAAGAACTGGCCGAAACCTGCGAGGTTTCCGAAGCCACAGTTGTCCGGTTTGTAGCCTCTATCGGGTATCAGGGCTATTCCGATTTTCAGCAGGCGCTCAAGGATTTTATCAATACCGGCATGTCCCTTCCGGAAAGGGTTGACATGAAAGGCATCAAGGAGCCCGGCCTGGACCGCCTACACCGGGGGGTCCTGGAGGAACTCAATAACCTCAAACACATGTACGAGACCATTGACGTCGAGACAATGAACCGGTTTGTTACCTATCTTGACGAAAGTGAACATGTCTTTGTGACCGGATCGCGGCTGTCCTATACGTTCGCCTATTATCTGGGCTGGTCGCTGACGAAAATCCGCAAGGGGATTCACATCTTCAACGGCAGCGATTCCACCACCATAGACTTTCTGACCAATGCACCGCCCAACTCCCTGGTCATTCTGACGGCGGCCACCCGCTATCCGAATGAACTGATCAAGCTGAGCAAGCTGGTTCGCCGGCTGGGCCACACGCTCCTCGTATTGACCGATGCATCCATCTCCCCGGTGATCCCGTTTGCCAACCTTTCCCTGGTTGTTCCCTCGCGGTCCATTCCGTTTATCGGCAATGTATCCAACATGCTGTGCGTGATTCAGCATATGGTGCAGGAACTGGCTTCCCGCCGGGGTGACAATTTGCAGAAACACCAGGAACAGCTCGAGCAGGTTTACATGGAGAACGATATCCTGTTTAACCTGATGGTACCATAGGGGCTGTCTCTAAATTGTCTTTAGGCCCAATCTCGGCGTTTGGCGTTCGGTTTCGGCACGCAGTGCCGCTCTTCAAGCTGGCCGGCGCAGCCTTTAGTGCTATCCTCGACATACTTGCGTATTTACCACGCAAGGCACTGGCTTCGCTGGCGCCCTCCGGTTGCGACCCACATTTGAGAAATTGATCAAGCGGGAAGTCCCGCAACGCGGGGAAACCTCACGGCCGCCGCACCTCGGGCCAAAATCCTTATTAGAAATAGCTCCTATTGCCCCATATTGCACCTTCAGACGCCGAGTCTCTGACGGCACTGGGTAATGAGCGGCCCGGCTTGAGGCGAGTTCTCAAAGCGTTGCAGGTTTTCCAGGGCCCGTTCGAACTGCCCGAGGTTCATCTGGCTTACTGCCAGACAGATCCCGATCTGCTCATTATCAGGGAAAAATTCAGCGCCTTCGGCCAGTACTTTGATAGAGTCGCCAAATGCCAGGCGCCGTTGCTTGATCATTCCCAGACCCAGGTAGGCCCGGGCATCAGGATGATAGCGCAACGCTTTATTATAAAGGTGTCGGGCCGTCGCTTCGCGATCGGGAATCAACTCGTTACGGGCGTAGTCGCCCTGGTCGAAAGTCATACCCAGCCGTGAGCAGAAATCCGCATGGTAGGGCGCCATCTGCGGATCGGCGCTCAGTTCCAGGCTGGCAACAAATTGCGGCAGGTCTTCGAAAAAGGAGCTGCGCAGCTTCTTCCCGAAGGCCAGCACCAGTTCCCGGCTGAGGTTGGGGTCGGTTTCGAAATAGAGGATATCTTCGATGCGTTCGAGCCAGATATCATCCGTGTTGCCGGTGGCAGCCAGATAATCCTGGTAGAGTTGTGTGCCCGGGAAGATATCCAGGATGTAGAAAATAGCACTTAGCGGCTTGATCGCACGGATCAAGGCTATATTTTCAGCGATGGTCTCCCAGGACTCGCCGGGGCAGCCATAAATGAAGTAAGCCCGGGTCATGATGCCGTTCCGGGCAGTCAAGGCAAATGCCCGGCGGATCTGGGCCGTATCCGTCTTCTTGTTGAGAAAGCCGCGGATGCCTTCGTTGGCACTTTCGACCCCGTAGCTGATCTGGATACAGCCGGCCAGGCGCATGGCTGCAAGAACCTCTTGGTCCACCGTGTCCACGCGGGAGATGGCCGCCCAGGTGATGGGCAGATTGCGGCGGTTGATCTCCCGGCAGACCTCCAGCACAAGTTGTTTGCGCAAGGTGAAAGTATCGTCGGAAAAATAGAAAAAGGTAACCCCCCGGCGGTATAGCCGCTCGATCCGATCCACAAAATTGCCGGCTGAATGGAACCGCACTTTGCGCTGCCAGAACTCAGGAGAACCGCAGAAGGTACAGTTGCCGGGGCAGCCGCGGGTAAGGGACAGGTGCTGAAAATTAAAATAGAGCGCCGGATCGGGGAGTTCATCCAGGTCCTTGATAAGGGGCGCGGCGCGATTGCATTGGATGGCAGCCCCCTGTCGAAAAGCCAACCCTGCTATCTTCTCTATATCCTCGGCATGGCCTTTGTCCAGGCAGTCCACCAGGGCAGCCAGGCTGTGTTCACCCTCGCCGGTCACAATGAAATCGATTTCCGGAAAATGGTTCAAAAAGTGCTCCCGCAGCAGGCTGGCTCCAATGCCGCCGAACACCGTCCGGACATCCGGATCCACCGTCTTGGCCAGGCGGGCAATCTCAATGCCGCCCCAGCGATTGGCATGCAGGATGGATAACCCGACCACCTCAGGCTTCTCGATTGCCAGGACAGTTTCCATGGCCTCCGGCTGCCCCCGCAGATCGTGCCAGTTCAATACCTGGACGTCATGGCCCTGTTCCACCAGCACGGCCGCCACATTGTAAAGCCCCATGGGCACCACTTGTGAATCTTCGGCGTTGATGCGGTCTTCAAGGCAATAGGGGTATATCAGCAGGATCTTCATATAGTGCGAGATAGCACAATAACGCATCACCGTAAATCGACTCCGGGAGATACACCGTCCACGGACAAGCCTGAATGAAAGGCAATGTAGCGATTTCGATCCCGATTTTAAAGCCATGACCGCCACGCTTTTAATTCAGCAGTTCGACAGGTGTCTGTCCAGACAAGCAGGCCTGGTTGCCCACGGCCAAAAAATAAGAACATAATTCTTGACAATACCAATTATTGTGAATATTATTCTTGAAAACTGGAGGTATTTAGAATGATCGACGAAACGAGCTTGAAAATTCTAAAGATTCTGCAAGAGAAAGCCCGGATTCCAAATGTAGAGGTCGCCCGCCAGGTCGGCATGGCGCCCTCGGCAGTTCTAGAGAGAATCCGCAAGCTGGAAAAAGGCGGCTACATAGACGGGTATGAAGTTCGTCTCAATCCGGAGAAATTCGGCCGCAGCCTGGTGGCCTTTGTGGAGGTGGCGATTCAGCAGACAACTCGAAAAGACACAGTGGGGAAAAAACTGGCCGCCATTCCAGAGGTCCTGGAGGTGCATTTCGTCACCGGTCAGGACAGCTACCTGGTCAAACTCCGGGTGGCCGATGCCGGTAGCCTGGGCAACCTGGTCCAAAAGAAAATTGCCAGTCTACCGCAGGTCACGGCCACCCGCACTGCCATTGCAATGTCAACCTTGAAGGAGACCTGGCGGATACCTATAGATTAGAGTATCGTCTGGACACGACGTTATCACAAGGAGAACTCAGCATGCCCATATCACAGGATTTCAATTCCAGATTGTCCCCGCGGCTCGATGATATCATCAGCCATTTTGGGACCCCCTTTCATATCTATGATGAAATCGGCATCCGGGAAACCGGCCGGCAGCTCAACCAGGCCTTTGCCCAATTGAAAGGGTTTCGCGAGTATTTCGCAGTAAAAGCACTGCCCAACCCGGCCATCCTGCGCATCATGCAGGATCTGGGTTTCGGTTTCGACTGCAGCTCGATCACCGAACTCATCCAGAGCCGGGAAATCGGTGCGCGGCCGGAGGACATCATGTTTACTTCCAATAACACCAGCCCGGCCGATTTCAAGGAAGCCTTCGGCAACGGCGGCTGCATTATGAATCTGGATGATGTCACCCTGATCGACAAGATGCCGTCCATGCCGGAGTTGATCTGCTTTCGCTACAACCCGGGACCGTCGGTGGAAGGCAATGACATCATCGGGAACCCGGTCGAAGCCAAATACGGCATCAGCCACGACCAGGTGGTGGACGCCTACCGCAAGGCCCGCGACCTGGGGGCCCGGCGTTTCGGCCTGCACACGATGATCGTGTCCAACGAACTCAACTATAAATATAAGGTCAAGACCACGCGCATGTTGCTGGAGATTGTCGAAATGGTCCAGGCCGAGTTGGATATCCGCTTCGATTTCATTAACTTCGGCGGTGGCCTCGGGATTCCCTACCTGCCCGATACCGCCCCCCTGGATCTGGCGGCCTTGGCGGTGGAAATTACCGCCCTCTTCGCAAATTTTGAAAAGCGCAACGGTTACGCCCCGGACATGCTGATGGAAAGCGGCCGGTACATGACCGGCCCCCACGGCGTGCTGGTCGTGACGGCTATCAACCATAAGGATATCTACCGCAAGTATATCGGCGTGGATGCCTGTATGACCGCCCTCATGCGCCCGGCGATGTATGGGGCCTATCACCACATAACGGTACACGGCAAACCCACCGATATCGCATCCGCGACCGAGGTAGTGGATGTGGTTGGCTCCCTGTGTGAGAACAATGACAAATTCGCCATCCAGCGTGAACTGCCCGCTATAGTGGACGGCGATGTCCTGCTGATCCACGACACGGGTGCCCACGGTCAGGCCATGGGCTTCAATTACAATGGTAAACTCCGGCCCCAGGAACTGCTCTTGCGCCCGGACGGCAAGGTCGAACTCATCCGGCGGGCGGAGACGGTTCAGGATTATTTCGCGACTTTGAATTTTTCACCCGATGTTTGGACCTCTTAGACCCGGCAGCGACCCATGACCCGATGCCAACGGTGGAGAGAAACCATGGCCGGCAATGAGATCAAAGCGGTTTTTTTTGACTTTGACAGCACCCTGACCTCACCGGGCGCCCTCGATTTTCCTGAAATCAAACGGGCTATCGGCTGTCCGCTGGAAACTCCGATTCTCGAGTTTATCGACAGCCTGGAAAGCGAAACGGCCCAGGACCGGGCCCGGAAAATACTGGATGACTATGAGATCGAGGCAGCGGCAGCTTCCCGTCCTGCCGCAGATTGCGAAGAACTGCTGCTAACGCTTAAAACGCGCGGGGTGCGGATTGGGATCGTCAGCCGTAACAGCCTCAAGAGCATTGCCCGGGCTTTCGAGAACTTCAACGACGTTCGGATGGACGCTTTCGACGTGATCATTTCCCGCGACAGCCCGG
The DNA here is from genome assembly GCA_905176665.1 of Olavius algarvensis Delta 4 endosymbiont. Taxonomy (GTDB): domain Bacteria; phylum Desulfobacterota; class Desulfobacteria; order Desulfobacterales; family CAJINA01; genus CAJINA01. Next base: position 15,601 of record CAJINA010000227.1, read on the forward strand.
CGGCCGTAAAACCCTCCCCGGAAGGTGTACTGCTGGCCGCGCGGGAACTGGGGTTGCCGCCGGAGCGGACAATCATGATCGGCGACTATGTATTCGACCTGCGGGCCGGACGTGCCGCGGGCGCCTACACCGTTTTGCTGGATATCGGCGGCTTTCGCAGCAAGTGGATGGGGGAGTATGATTTTGCCATCGATACCCTGGATCAGTTGCCCCGGATCATCGACCTGGGCGATCCCCTGCCGCCTGGCAAACTTCCCAATCACATCCTGGAGACATTCATCGATGCTGTTCAATTTGAGGACCCCGGAATTATTATCGGCCCGGGTGTCGGTGAGGATACGGCGGCCCTCGACATTGCCGGCCGGGAGGTGCTGGTCCTGAAGTCGGATCCCATTACCTTTGTTGCCCAGGATGCCGGCTATTATGCCGTAGTGATCAACGCCAACGACATTGCCACCTCCGGAGCTCGTCCGCGCTGGATGTTGGCCACTTTGCTGTTTCCGCCCGCTGCCACGGCCTTGCAAATTCACCGCACCCTGCTTGCCATCCGGGATGTCTGTAAGGACCTGGATATCAGCCTCTGCGGCGGCCACACCGAAATCACCGATGCCGTCACCCGACCGGTCATAACCGGCATGATGGCCGGCCTCGTGAACCGGGCCGATCTCCTGGAAAAAAGCAATCTGCGCCCGGGCGACCTGATTCTAATGACCAAACGGGTGGCTGTTGAAGGCACGGCCATACTGGCTATGGAATTTGAACAACGCTTGATGGACCAGGGTATCAGCCGCGCAACACTCCAATCGAGCGCCGCGCTATTGACCAGGCTGAGCATTTTGCCTGAAGCTGAACTGGCTGCCGGGCAGCCGGGCACGTTGGCCTTGCACGATGTTACCGAGGGTGGGCTGGCCACAGCCCTTTTTGAGTTGAGCAGCGCGGCTGGTTATCGTTTAAAAATCAACATGAACACAATTCCGGTCTATGCTGAAACCCGGGAACTATGCCGGGCGCTCGGCCTGAACCCATTGGGCCTGATTGGTTCCGGCAGCCTGCTGATTGCCTGTCGGCCTTCAAGCTCGGCACTTATCCGGCAGGACCTTGAAACGGCCGGCATCGAGGTGGCCTGTATCGGTGAGGTAGCTGAAAAGGGCTGCGGCGTTGATGCTGAAAAAAGTGGACAACCGGAAAATTGGCCCAGTTTTGAGATCGATGAGCTGGCCCGGCTGTTTCACTAGGACCTAACTGAAAAAACAGAAAACCGGCTGCCACTGGCGCACTGCCGGTCTTGTTTTGAATAAGTGGTTGTTATTTTTTTTCGATGCCCCGAGTGAACACTTCAAAAGCTATCTTGAGGGTATTTTTGAGGTAATCCTTCTCCTCGTTGAAAATCTTCTTGCTGGTGGTCCAGAGGATCACCCCGGAAAACAGGGCCCAGAAAATATCGGCCATAGCCACGGGATGCCGATCGATGAACAGACCCGAATCGATGCCCTGTTCAAAGATCCGGGCTATCGCGCCGATGGACTTGCGGGATAATTCCTCGATTTCCGACATGAGCTTCGGTGAGAGATTTTTAAGGGTTTCACTGGACTGCAGGTGAAACATGTTTATCAGGATAAGGGGGTCGAAGGCATACACATCGTACATGGCCTCGACCAAGGCGTCCATTTTCTGCTCAGGCGCCAGCTCCTCCTTGTTGACGTGTTCAACCCTGATATGCAGGTATTGGAGAATCCGCAGCGAAAGAGAGGCGTACAGCTCCTCTTTGTTCTTGAAATACAGATAAAGGGTTCCCGGGCTGAGTTCGGCCTCATGGGCGATGTCTTCCATGGTTGCCTTGTTGAAGCCTTTCTCGGAAAATACCCGTTTGGCGGCCACGATGATTTGCTGCCGCCGCCTTTCTTTTTCCCTCTCTTTGCGCTCTTGTATGCCCATCGGTATATAGTCCCTGAATTTTATTTATTTGAAAAATGCGACTTAAAATTATTTTTATAATATAATAAATATCTAAAATTTGGTCAAGTGAATTATTTTAAATGATTGTTAATAAAGCAAAATTCACTCGTGGGAGGCGGAGGCACCGGCCGGTTTTGCTTGCGGGTTAAGATAGGCATGCCGAAAAAAATGTCAACACAATTACTGACTTTTCATTCAGTTTTTATCGGCGGCTCAGTGAAAGGTGGATAACTGGCAGCCCATTTGCTTGAAATTAAAAAGAGATCTTTAGGTTTGCGAGGTATGGGCAGTTTCTAAAAAAGGTGGCCGGCTTCTTTCATCAATTCAACGACTTCCTGGGTGATGGTGTCTACCGTTTCGGCTTCAAGGCCAAGGCGTTTGACGGCATCCAGTTCCATAATATCGTCGACTTCTTCACCCCGGAAAATAAAATGCCCCAATTTGTCGGCCAGGTGGTTGGCCAGGTTGGCAATCAGGACTTCCTGCAGCACATGATCGGTGTATTCCTCTTTCTCGGTCTGGGTTACAACCTTCTTGAACTGATCCGGATATTTCCAACGCCGCATGAGCGACCCTCCGAACCCGGCATGGATATCCCGGATGGCATCCCGAACATCTTTCAGTTTGATCTTCTTGTCCGCGGGCATGGCGTCGGAGATGGCTTTGATGAGCACCACCTTGCCGATATCATGAATGATCCCCATAAAGAAGTAGTTCTCGCCGCCGCCCAGGTTAAGCGCCTTCGAGATACGTACGGTACCGTGGGCGCAGGCCAGTGAGTGCAGCCAGAGCCGTTCCATAAGTTCCCGAAACTGTGTATTTTTTGTCTTGTAGAGTCCCTTGTTGGCAATCGCGATCACAAGGTTCCGGGTTTCGGCTTCGCCCAGGCGGGAAATGGCCGTGCGAACCGAGGTGATCTGTTCCAGACCGCGGTAAAACGGTGAATTGGCCACGGATATCAGGCGAACGGAGATGACCGCATCCTTCTCGATGACTTTGGCGAGATCTTCCCCTTTGGAAATATCCCGCTTCATGACCTCCTCGACCTCCTGGACCACCTGGGGCAGCACCGGCAATTCGACCTTGCCCTGGCTGAACTGCTCCAGCACGTCGGCAACAATTTCCGGTATGCTTTTCACCTCTTCGATTTTCTTTTTGGCCAGCATCCCCGCTGATTTAATGTAGACCACAAACCGGTTTAAAAGTTCCCGATCATAGGTGGCGCCGGCGCCGGCCTGCAACTTGCGGATGGCCTCTTTTGGTTCGCTGGCAGGTCGGTACGGGCGCTCCGAAGTCAGGGCCACGTAGCTATCGACGATCGACAGAATCCGGGCACCCACCGGAATGTCCATCCCTTTGAGACCATCGGGATAGCCGGAGCCATCAAAGGCTTCGTGGTGATGTTTGATCATCGGCAGAACATCTTTTAAAATGGATAAGTTGGACAAGATTTTTTCCGAAAAAATAGGATGCTGCCGGATGATGGCCATTTCATCATCTTCCAGTTCCGCAGGCTTTTCCACAATCTCGGCGGGCATGTACACCATCCCCAAGTCGCTCAAAAGTCCGGCAAAATAGATTTTGTCGATCTTGGCCTGGTGGGTCATTTTGAGGGTTTTGGAAAAGCCGGCGCATAGATCGGCCACCTTCTGGGCCTTGCCCCGCATATACTGGTCTTTTTGCTCGATGACCGTAATCAGGGTCTCTACTAGTTCCATAAAAAAGGTGTTGATCTGCTTGGCGGCTGCCTGACTCATGCGGACCTCGTTGAATAATCTGTTTGATAGTTCTTTATATCGGCACGATCGCGCATTTCATGAACAAAAATTGTGGTCGAAACGCAAGAAACATCCTAAAATCGCTTCGGGATCAAACCTTCGGCGAAGGATGGTCTTACCGGGAGCCGGGGATTGGGTGCTAAGGTGCCGAATCTTGACGGTCTTAAAGATGGTTGCCGCAATTTGGGGACTTGCATGGGGCGGCACGGTAATCGGGAGATCTGTTCTAGTTGGAGGGCCTCGGGTCCAGGAGTAGGTCCAGTTGGGCATCTTTGGCAGCCCAGTGGGCGTTGATCCAATCCTGAAATCTTTGCCGGAAGGCCTGATCGTTGAAATAGTCCCCCCGAATTTCCTCGGTAATGGGCACCAGCTTGACCTCAACCCGGATATCGCGGATACGCCCGCAGATCAGGTCCCAAAAGGAACCCACGCCCCGGGGATAGGCGATGGTAACGTCTACGATGCTGTTCAATTGGGTCCCCATGGCCGCAAGTACAAAGGCGATGCCGCCGGATTTAGGGCGCAGCAGGTGCTTGTAGGGTGAATTCTGCCGCCTGTGTTTATCGGCCGTGAAGCGGGTGCCTTCCATAAAGTTCATGATGGACACCGGAACGGTCTCAAATTTCTTGCAGGCCTTGCGGGTAATTTCAATATCCTTGCCTTTTAGGTGGGGTTTTTTTTCCAGAAAGGCACGGGAATACCGTTTCATAAAGGGAAAATCCAGAGCCCACCAGGCCAGACCCATCACCGGTACCCAGATAAGCTCCTTTTTCAGGAAAAATTTCAGGAATGGAATCTTACCGTGAAATATCTTCTGCAAGACCAGGATGTCGACCCAGGATTGATGGTTGGACACAACCAGGTACCAGGCATTTATACTCACCCCTTCGATCCCCCGCACCTCCCAACGGGTGCCACCGACCAGGCCAAGGTTTAGATTGTTGACCGCGATCCAGTTGCTGGCCAACCAGTTGAGCACCTTATCGCACCCTTTGCGCCAGAATTCTAATGGGATGATCAGCTTCAGAAAGGCGGTGATAAAAAGAGGGATCACCCAGAAAATCGTGTTCACCACGAATCCGGTGAAAGACAGCACGCCTTTTAGGGGTCCGGGAATCATACGCCGCATGTTAATGGATCTCCATCCTCCGGGATTTCAGACAGCGGGCATCATAAAGGAAAAACTGCAAAAAAACCCGCCTCGGCCGTGGTTTTACAATAGTTTTACAAACAAGTACAGGTTCCAATGCGCCCGTTGAAGGGGCCGGGCTGAAAGCATTCATCCGTAGGATCCCGAATGACTGGAACGTTGCCTCCGAAGCCTTCCCCGCTTGGCCGTTGACTTGCCGAAATATATTGATTAACAGAAGGTTACATGAAACAGACCCGCTGGTTATTTCACCCCATCACCGTATTCATTTTCAGCATCCTGGCCCTGGGACTGTCCCTGGCGCTCTATATCTACTGGTACATCGGTGTCAGCAGTGGTCTGCAGGCCCTTGCAGGCAGATTCAACATCGCTCCGGACCAGGTTTTGGAGCCGCGGGCCTGGCTGGTGATACTGGTGTTGTCTGTCCTGGTGGGGATCATCCTGATGGGCATCTTCACTATCTTTGTCTACAACCAGAAAACCCTGCAACTTTACCGTTTGCAACACAACTTTATAAACAACTTCACCCACGAGCTGAAAACGCCGGTGACATCCCTAAAGCTCTTTCTGGAAACCATTACCAAGCATAACCTCCCACGGGAGGATCAGCTGAAGTATATGGCCTACATGCTGGCGGATGTGGAGCGCCTGTCTGATCATATCAACCGGATTCTGAACCTGGCCCGTCTGGAAAGTAAAAGTTATCAGGCCATATTTGAGGAAACCGATATCACGACAGCGTTGACGGAAATTGTGGACAACAACCGGCCGATTTTCGCAGACTGCGATATCCGGATCAGCAACCCGCTGAACACCGGCTGCATCTACCGTGTAGACCGACTGCTGTTCGAGACGCTGGTCATGAACCTATTGACCAACGCCATCCGGTATAACAAAGCTGCGGTTCCCCGAATTGACATCCGGTTCCGGGAGGACAAGCGTCACCTGACCATCCAGTTTGAGGATAACGGCATTGGAATCAATGACCGGGAAACCAAAAAAATATTTCGCAAGTTCTATCAGGCACGGCGCAGCGGCAGCGCCCTCTCCCGGGGCAGCGGTCTGGGACTCAACCTTGTCCAGAGCATCGCCCGGCTGCACAAGTGGCGGATCAGGGCAGAAGGTCGCACCGATACCAGTGGATCAATTTTCACCCTGATATTACCTGAAAAAACCAAAGTAATGGAAACGGCCTGAAATGATAAAAACCGAAAAAAAGCGCATATTGGTTATCGAGGATGAGGCCCACATCGCCGAGGGGATCAAACTCAATCTCTCGCTTCAGGGCTACACGGTCAAGATCGCTGGAGACGGGGTATCCGGCATCGAATTTTGGAAAAACTGGCACCCAGATTTAGTCGTACTCGACATCATGCTTCCGGGAATCGACGGATTGTCGGTCCTGCAGAATATACGTCTGGAAGACGAACGACTGCCGGTATTGATCCTGTCGGCCAAGGCCAGGGACCGTGATCGAATAAAAGGCTTTTCCCTGGGTGTTGATGATTACCTGGCCAAGCCTTTCAATCTGGAGGAGTTCCTCTTGAGGGTCGAAAGGCTATTGACTCGGGTCGCCTGGGAACATGAACAGGCGGCCGGCCCGGCAGATGCCGAGGGCTTTGCGCCGGTCTATGAATTCGGAGGCAACCGCATTGAGTTTGATACCGGCACCGCCCACTGCCAGGCAGGTGAAATCACCCTGACCGAACAGGAGTTGAAATTGCTGAAACTGTTTGTCATTCACCGCGACAAACCGCTACCCCGTAAGAAAATTCTGGAGATCGGCTGGGGGTATACGGGCGGCATGACCACCCGCACCGTCGATAATTTTATTGTCCGCTTCCGGAAATATTTCGAGGAAGACCCTAAAAAGCCGATACATTTCAAAAGCGTGCGATCGGTTGGCTACCGTTTCGATCCCTGAGTTCAGGGTTCCGGGGACCGAGTGCTTTGGTTTAAGGATCATCGCCTTAAACCTTAAAAACAGTACCCTTGAATCCTCTTTGATCACGCCGACTGCTCGGGTTCAATGAGCCGGTCTGTAATCAGGCCGTAAAACCCGTGTCCAGCGGTGGAGATAAACTGCCAGCCAAGATGGGTCAAGCATTTCCCGCAGATAGCCACCCGCCAGAGATACCCCGAGAACCAGGTAAACTCATCGGTAGCCGGGCCGACACTCCGGCAGCCGGGGGCCGAGTTGAAACAACCGATCTCATAGACGACCCCCACCGGGTTGGCAAAGGTGTGCCGGTGGCTGCCGTCGACCCAGGTTCCCTCGTCCGGAGCGGTAACCATATGCCGGCACTGCCGACAGAGGACATACCGCTTTCCCGCGGCCTCGACATCCTCCGGTTCCTCCCCGGTATAGACGTCCGGCGGTGTTTCCGACCGGGCGGCCGGATCCTTAAAATAGATGGTTTGATTATTCATTTTACGGTATAAGACCGGATAGAGACAGCAACCGTTCCATTCAGTGGGGAATTCGCAGACCGGCACCTTTGCAGTCAACGATTACCCATAAGCCTACAGGGTTTAGGTCGCCATGTCAAAGTATGGCCCGCAAATCAGGCAGGTCAATCCTCTCTCCGGCGCGCCGGACATTCCGTGGTTCACCGCCGCGGACTGGCACCAGGCCAACCTGGCCCTGGAGCATCTGTGCACCCGACACCAGACCTCGCTTGGCCCGGCCAGGACCACCGCCCGAAAATTGAAAAGCCACTTGGAAACCCTGTACCCGCTGCTGGACGATCTTTGCGTCCAGACCTGCAGCGGATGTGCCGAGCCCTGCTGCCACGTTGCCACGGTGTGGTTCGATTTTCGGGACCTGGTATTCATGCACTTGAGCGGGCAGGCCATTACAGCCGCGCAGCTCTCACGCAGCCCTGATGGGGCCTGCCGCTGCTGCGGCCCGTCAGGGTGTCGCCTGCCCCGCTTGAGTCGGCCCTGGACCTGCGCCTGTTACCTGTGTCCACCACAGAAGTTCCTGCTGGCAGAAATGTCCGCACAGACCCTACTTGACTTTGAGAAAGCCATAGCTGCCATCAAGATACTCAGAAAACGGATGGAGGCAGAGTTCATCAGCGTTACGGCTTAAGTCGCATCTTTTTAAAAAAAGACTTGACATACCACAATGTGGTATATAAGAATGGGGTCAACGGTAGGACTTCAGTCTCCATGTAATGCCGTTCACATCTCCCTTAGTGGCGGGTATCTTATTCCCCATAAGTTGCCCGCCTCTTTCTTTTTAGATGCGATTTCAGTGAGACAAACTTAAATTTTTATGACTGCCAAATGGCTTTGTGCAAATCTTGTACAAAACTGACCTCTTGCTTCCCCATAAGTTGCCCGCCTTTTCCTTATTGGGCCCTGGCGTGATGATGCTGATGGACATCGTGTTTATGGGCAAACCGTAATCGAGTGACCGGCAGGTTCTATTTATCCGTCCCCATCGCATTGTGCCCGCCATAAAGAAAGGCGTGGAAGTACTTCAATCCACGCCTGGGATCGCCCGCAAAAGCCGATATTTAGGTACTGGTCTAAATAATTCTTGGGTCTGTTAACAGATCGCACAGCAACCGGACCCCGAACCCGGTGCCGCCCGCCCGGCAGTAGGGGCCGTCTTTCTTGGTATAGGCGGCCCCGGCAATATCGATATGGGCCCAGCGGGTGTCGCCGACAAATTCAGAGAGAAAGAGTGCGGCCGTGATGGCCCCGCCCCAGCGACCGCTGCTCATGTTGGATATGTCTGCCAGGTCACTTTTCAACAACTCTTTGTAATCATCCGGCAGCGGCAGGCGCCAGCAGCGTTCGTGGGTTTTGTCGGCCGCCGCCAGAATAGCTTCCGCCAGGTCGTTGTCGGATGAAAATACCGCCGCAATTTTTTCACCCAGGGCAATCACGCAGGCCCCGGTGAGGGTGGCCAGATCGACCATGGCCGTCGGTTTGTATTTTTTCACGGCCCAGGCCATGGCATCGATGAGGATCAGACGCCCCTCGGCATCAGTATTGCCGATCTCAACGGTTTTACCGGCATAGGATCGGACAATATCGCCGGGCCGGGTGGCGCTGCCCGAGGGCATATTTTCGACCAGGGGCAACACGCCGATCACACCCACTTTGGGTTTTAAATCGGCCACGGCCAGCAGGGCCCCGGCTACCGCGGCCGCCCCGGCCATATCCATTTTCATGCATTCCAGGCCACCCGATGATTTCAAGTTGATCCCGCCGGTGTCAAAGGTCACCCCTTTACCGACCAGGGCCACCGTTTTTTTAACGCCCTTCGGTCGATATTCGAGTACAACCAGTCTCGGCTTCACCTGGCTGCCCTGCCCTACCGCCAACATAGCACCGAATTTTTCGCGCTTAAGGGCCTTCTCATCCATCACCCGGCAGGTAAGACCTTTGGCCCGAGCTGCTCTGGTAATCTGGCGCGCGAACGCATCCGGACGCTTGTCATTGGCCGGTGTGCTGACCCACTCGCGGGCCTGGGTAACCGCGGCACAGGTATTCTCTATCCGGGCGGCCGCTTTGCGGTTGCCGGCCGCACTCCCCGGGGCGCCCAGAAAAACAATTGCTTTCAGGGTTTTCTGCTTCTCTTCGCTTTTATATTTGGAAAACATATGGTTGGCCAGGCAGCCGCCTTCAATTAGCGCCTCCAGGGCAGCCCCCTCATCCAGTTGCATGCGTTTTGCGGTCGGAACCGCCACGGCCACTTGCGTCAGTTCGCGTCCAATGCAGGTTTTAATTGCTCGCCCCATGCAGGCCCGCAGCGTCTCCGCCTTGATGGCCTCTGCTTTTCCCAGACCAAGGAACAGAACCCGTTCGCATTTTACCCGTGCCGGGCTGTAGAGCGTCAGTTCATCCTTGGCCTTTCCCTGGAACTCCTTGACCGCCAGGGCCTTTCTCGCCAGGGCAGCCACAGTTCTGTTGGCATGAATGTTTTTATCTTCGCATACGGGGATTACCAATGTCTCTAATTTTGACTTTTTAATATCGGCAGAGCTGAATTTTATCATGGGGGTCTCCTTGGGAATCTATCAAAGTACTTGCTGCCGCTGGTGCCCTGTTTATGCTGTAACCGGCCGCAACCTTATGCTTAAACCTATATGGATCCAAAGCGCGCGTCAAGCATGAAGGCAGCCAACAAACTGCTTGACCCCCCCCGGTGTTTCGGCCATATTCGAAGATATGCACACAGCAAAGAACGGCACGATGAAAACTACAGACGAGGTAGACAACATATCGATATCGGGGCCCAATCGGTTGGCAAAAACCCGCCACGGCACCCTGCTGTACAACCCCCTTGACCGGTATGTGGGCCGGTCACTGAAACTGTATGGAGAATACTCGCTTGAAGAGGCCGCGCTGTTCAAGAACCTGCTCAAGCCCGGCGCCATTGCCCTCGATATCGGAGCCCATATAGGACCGCACACACTGGCGCTGGCCGACACGGTCGGCCCTGAAGGTGCCGTACTGGCTTTCGAGCCGCAACGCGTGTTGTTCCAGATGCTGTGTGCCAATCTGGCCCTGAACAACCGCACCAACGTCTATCCCTACCATGCCGCAGTGGGTGCCCGCGAAGATACCATCGTGGTTCCGCAGCTCGACTATACCATTGAAAACAATTTTGCCGGGATAGCCCTGGGGGCCTATCGACAGGGGGAAAAAGTCCGTCTGCTAGCCATCGACGGCCTGGATTTGCAGCGCTGCGACTTTATGAAGGTGGACGTTGAAGGCATGGAGTTGGAGGCGCTCAAGGGCGCGTGTGAAACCATCGACCGTTTCCGGCCAGCCCTCTATGTCGAAAATGACCGGGAAGAGAAGTCCGCGGCCCTGATCGCGTTTATTCGCTCTCTGGATTACGATCTTTACTGGCACCGGCCGCCGCTGTTCAACCCGCATAACTATGCCGGCAACCCGAACAATGTCTTCACAGGAATCGTTTCAATCAACATGCTCTGCTTTCACAGCAGCCTCCAGGCCGCGGTAAGCGGGCTCGAACAGGTAACCTGACATGCTTAAGCAAATCGTTATTTTTGGCGATGACCCCACCGGTCCCACCGGTTTCGGAAAGATCGTCAAGCACCTGGCGACCGCTGTTCTCAAGATAGACTGTGAGCCGCTCGTCGTCGGGCTCAAAAAGCACTACTCCGGCTCGCTAGCGGGTACGCGCATTATCAATGCCCAGGAAAAAGGCGATCCCCAAGGATACGATACGCTGCGCACCCTGCTGAAAACCCAAGAGGTCGCCATGGTCATCACTATCGGCGATCCCTGGGATATCCAGGGACTAGCCGAAATCAAGCAAGCCCACCCGTTTACCTGGATCGGGTACACCCCCGTGGATTCCATCCCCTACCCGCGCTACATTCTGTTGACCAAGGATCCGCACCAGTACCTGGATGTCGCGTTTCTCATGCAGCAAATGGATGAAATCGTCACCTACTCCGGTTTCGGAAATACCGCCGTTGAAAAAATGCTGACCGCGGCCGCCCCGGAGAAAGCGCCAGCTTTAAGCAGAAGTATAGAAACGATTTATCTCGGGGTGGATCCGGATCTGTACCGGCCGCAACCCAAGGCTGAAGCCCGCCGGCAGTTTCAGGGCGCCATGACCGAGGACATGCTGCTATTCTCCTGCATGAAAGTCAATTCGATCAGAGCGGGCTTCGATACCTTGTTCGCCGCCTGGTCCCGCTATCTTTCGCTGGCGATGGAGGTCGACCCGGCGTTGGCCCAGCGGTCCAAACTTTACATGCATACCGCTATTGACAACGGCGGTTATCCGCTGACGCTGCTCATGCAGCGCTACGGCCTTGAAAACAGCATCATGCTGAACCCGGGCGTCAAACCCGGCGAGTGTTTCCCGGAAGAGGTAATTGCCGCAACCCACAACGCCAGTGATATTGTGGTCAGCGCGGCCCGCGGCGAAGGGTTCGGCCTGAACATCCTCGAAGCGCTGAGCTGCGCGGTCCCCTGCATCGTTCCGGATTACGGCTGCCCGGCGGAATATGGGGACGCGGCTGTCTGGCGCGTGCCGATTGCGGCCACCTTCAATCCGGAGTTTGCTACCACCGATTTTGCCATTGTCGATGTCGAAGCGATGGCGGCCGGCATGCTGGCCCTGGCCAGTGACTCTGAAAAGCGGGCCCGGATGGGCAGCCACGGCCGCAAGATCGCCGGGGACCTTACTTGGGATGTGTTTATTGAAAAATGGGCAACTAAGTTGGAGGACGTGTTAAGGCGGGCCTGATGTCGTTTCTATAAAAAGTCACCATCCGCGCTGGGGGTTTATCTTAGGAGCCAAATAAAAAACAGATGTTGGTTCAAGGTCCCGTCTCCGCCTTCCAGGCTCCGCTGGACAAGACGATATTCTCAGATGGCTGCTAGTTGACCATTACCTGAACCTGCCCGGGAAAGGTAATCGAAATCACCCCCCCGTAGGAGCAGATGCATTTGGACGATTCACTCAAAGCGGGCATATTGGCGATCAGGGTTTTGGGCGCTCCGGGGACCCAGGGTGCCGCGGTCACCGGCACACACGGGGTGGGGGTCAGGACACCGCTGGCCGCCGATGTCGCCGACGCCGTGGCCGGGTTAGCCATCGAGGTGCACATGGCAAAGGTTGGTAGATTGACGACCGGTTTATAGTCCATGATGTTGGCAGCCGGCATCTTGGCGGAGAGGGTCCGGTTGGCCGGCAGTACCACCAGCGAGCACGGGGCAGTACCGAAACTGCACAACATCATCGCCCCCATTACAGTTTGAACCCCCATACCACACCTTTATTATCTGATGTCAGCCGGCGCCAAGAGCGTATGTGCCCCACTTGGCAAAATGACGTTCTACGTTCCGGCAATTGCTATTTCAGAATCATCTTTATAGCATCTATTTTTGTGACGATAGCAGTAATGTCCCGCCTGGCTTCAAATTCCCCGGCGGCAGCCTTGGCGGTTTCCAGACTCTCAAAATCGCCTATCCGGACGGCACTCCAGGCATTGCCCTCAGTATCGGTATAGCGAAACACATAGGCCGGATAGTCGTAGCCCCGGAGCTTTTGGGCGAACTTGACCGCATTGTCGTCGTTGAGAAAGGCACCGACCTGTACGGAATATTGTTTCGCTTCCGCGGCAACGATGAGGCCGGCCACACTCTTGCCCTCGTCCTCTTTGACAGTCTCAGGGACGGCCGGCTTCTCCTCCGGAAGCGCAAAGGTGACGCGGTAAGCAGCTGAACCCGCCGGTTCTTCCGCCGCCGGTTCAGGTTCTTCCGCCATCGGTTCAGGTTCTTCCGCCACCGGTTCAGGTGCTTCCGCCACCGGTTCAGGTGCTTCCGCCACCGGTTCAGGCTCCGTGGCCACTTCAACCAGATCCGTTTCGGCGTTCTTTTCATCGCCGGCGGCTGTGCGTGTTGCCGGCTTTTCCGGTGGTGCGATCTCGATCCGCTTCCCGTTTGCGTCCCTGACCATCATCAAGGAGTCGTAGTGCGTCAGGGCGGCCGAGGTCCCCTCCAGCGCCCTGAACTCACGGGCAGACAGAATGGCCTCGTCCACGTCATCAAAATCTCCGACCCGCACCGTATACCACATGGCACCTTTTGAATTGGGCCCGTGATAAATGTAGGGCCGATAGCCTTTATCAGCCAGTGTTTCCTGCTGGGCCGTGGCCCGAGCCAGGGTTCTAAAGGCCCCGACCTGCACCGAGTAGAGTTTTTCAACCGGCGCTTCCTTAAGGAGTTCGGGTTCCGGCTCGGGCTCCGCGACGGCTTCTTCAGGCAGAGGTACGGGTTGGGTCACCACCTGCGGCACCTGGATGGCCTGGACCGGTGGTTTTGGCGGCGGCGTTACCGAGGGCCTTTTCACAATCGGCGGCTGTTCCTGCTCCGGCAGCCCGACCAGGGTTCCCGATAAATACCCGGCCACAAAAACCAGAAATATTAGCACCACAAACACGACAACCAGAATTGTGGTCCTTTTTTGATCTAATGAAAATTCCTGGGTCATGGCACTCTCGCTATCCTCTTATGCCGCCGCCGCCTTCGGGCGTGTCGACGTCCACCTCTTTTTTACCTTGGACCCACCGGGCAAACCGCACCCACCACGAATCTTTCTTTTCCTTGCCGGCCTGGTCGTACTCAATGAGTGGGCCAACCTGCTTGCCGGCCCGATACAGCACCTTCTGCATCAGGGCTCCATCCGGGTAGTACCGCCGAACTTCGCCCTCCAGCAGGTTCTCCATGTAGGGTGCCTTTTCACGGGGCGTACCCGTCGTGTGATATTCGACCCGGAGGCCGTGCTGGTTGCCCTCCTTATAGGGGGCCTTTACCATCAGGTTCCCATGGCTGTCATACCACTTGTTGACACCGTGGCACACACCGTCTTTGTAAATTTCAGCGCAGGTCAAGCTTTCGGCATCATTATAATACCGGGCCTTGCCGTGCATAAGATCGTCTTTGTAGAAAAACTGGGCCCTGATGCGCCCCTGGTCATACAAGGTCATCTTGCCGTTCAGCTTTCCTTTTATAAAATACGCTTTCTGAATGAGCTGCCCGGCGGCATCATAAGCGAACAAGGGACCGTTTAGAACACCTTTGGCAAAGAGGGCGTTTTGGATCAAGGTCCCGCTGGAATTGTAGATTTTGGACTCCCCGTTGAGCTCATCGCCCACAAAGGTTGCTTCGCTGCGGTTTCCGGCCTCATCTTCCGTGACCCGCGTCACCGGACCTTTATCCGCCGGCTCTTCACCGTCGGCGGCAGGGGGTGCCGCCTGTTCGACGCCCCCCTCCAGAGCGGCAGCATCTTCCGGAACTGCGACCGATTCACCCAGGACCAACGCTGCGGCCTTTTCACCGGCGGCTGCCTGCGCGGCCGCCGGGTCCGGTACATCGGGCCCTGGCGGTTGCTCGCCGTCAGCGCCGTTCGTCTTCAGGTCCGGCACCGGCCCGTCAGTTGGATTTTCTTGATCTGCGGTCATTTACAGCATTCCCGTGGTTGTTATCCCAGCGTGCTTAGAACCCATCTCAAAAAAGTCTTCTTGTCGGGCGAAGCTCACAGAGCGAAGACTGATTGGCCCAAACTCGGTGTTGGGTACTCATATCAAGTCCTCAAAATACTAAAGTATTCCTCCGGGTTGATATTCGCAGCCGCCTTGATTTTGAACCAAAATCCGTTTTTTGAGATAGGTTCTATCCTTCCATCACCAGGCCGCCTTTTAATTCCAGCATGCCGCCGCCATCGACTTTTGTCATGGCGCTGCCTTTGAGTTCAACCATGGTGCCCTTGTTGTTCAACTGGAGCCCGGCATCATTGGTCAAATTCATGTTGGCTTTGTTGGTCAGTTCCATGGTTGCCTTATTGGTCAGGTTCATGCCGGCCTTGTTGGTCAGGTCCATTCCGGAATCGTTGGTCAGGTTCATGCCGGCCTTGTTGGTCAAATCGGTGCCGGCTTTGTTGGTGAGTTCGGTCCCCGCCTGGCTGACCAGTTCGGTTCCGGCTTTGGTGGTAACCTTCTGTCCGGCCTTGATCGTAATGCTGCCTTTCACGTCAATCGAAAGGTCGCCATCCACTTTCAGAACATAGTCCTTGGACACCTTCTGGGTATAGCCGTCTTTATTGGTGTGGGTTTCCGCCCCCTTGATGGTCAGGTCGCGGGCCCCCTTGGCTACCGTATAGGTCTCGTTGCCCTCGCTGATTTCAATCGTCCGGTCGCCCTTGGAAACGGTCAGGGATTCGTTACCCTCCTCTATCGTGGTGGTGCGATCAAGCTTGATCGTCGTGTCTTCTTTGCCAATGACTTCCAGTTTACGGTCATTCTCAACCTTGATATAATGATCCTTCTGGGCGTGCAGGTAGAGCTCCTCATTGTCTTTTTTATCTTCAAAGCGGAGTTCATTCCCGGCCTCCCCGTCCTTGGAAGACCAGGTCAGGATGGTGCTCTTGGTCTTCTCGCCCGGCAGGGCATACGGGACCGTCTGGGTGGCATTGTAGACCGATCCGATGATAAGCGGTTTGTCGGGGTTTCCATCCAGAAAGCTGACCACCACTTCACTGCCCATCCTCGGGATAAACATCGATCCGAACCCCTTGCCGGCCCACATCTGGGCGACCCGGATCCAACAGGAGCTGTTCTCATCCTTTTTGCCCTCGTGGTCCCAATGGAACTGTACTTTTACACGCCCATACTCGTCCGGAAATATCTCTTCGCCGCTTTCACCCACCACAATGGCCGTCTGGGTCCCATAAATCTTGGGCCGTTTTACCAGCCGCAATGAGCGGAAGGGAACATCGTCCGGGAAAGCGACAAAACTGTTGGTATATCGTTGGCTGGTTGCATGGATAAACAGACTTCTAAGCACATAGCGCCTGTTTATTTCCGACCGGTAATGATCGTCCAACTGAAACTTGTACCCGGTCGTGAAGGCCCGGCAGTAGCTTTCGCCGTGCAGCACTTGGGACCGCACTTCATGGGCCTCGAGACGCCGCTTGATGATCTTGTCACCGTCCTCGGTCTTGCTGAATCCGCCGGGGTAGTCATAGATCTCGTAATCGCCGGCTAACTTTTTCCGGCTGTCAACACTGATCTTGAGGTCGGTTTCCGGCGTTTCAAAATGATAATCCCTGGCGGCGTATTTACTGGTAATCAACTGCTCTTCCAGCGTAACCGAATCAACAAGCGTGTCATCTTTGATCGCCTTTTCAATTTTCTTATAGCGGGCGCCCGGAAATCCGGGACAATCCTCGTGGGTGTCCGGGTCATCAGCCAGCACCAGGGTGTGTTTTTTTTCGCTATGCTCAAAAAAATACCAGATGCCTTCGTCTTCCATCAACCGGGTGATAAAATCCAGGGCGGTCTCCTGGTATTGAACGCAGTATTCACGCTGTGCATACGATCCCTTGGTCTTGTCCTTGAAATCGGAAAACCCAAAATTTGAAAAAACGTCCTCAATAATTTCCAGGACCGTCTGGTTTTGAAATATACGGGAATCCGCCGTGAGGGAAAGCTGCCATAACCAGGGCCGGATTTCCGCAAAATACGTACTGTAATACTCATCGCTGTCGCCTTGCTGGAAGCGGGTGATAACGCCATTGATATACTTCATATCCCCGTTGTCCGGCTCTATGGATACCGCCATATTGTTACCGATCATCTTGGCGAAATCGATTTCATTATCGGTAGATCGCAGCCGCAGCCGGTATTGGAACAGCTTTGAAATCTGTTCTTCACCCTCGATTTCGGAAATCGAAAGATCGCGTGCGACGCCGGGGGGCGGCAGGACATCGAGATATCGTTTTTCTTCAGGCATGGCGTGTATCGTTTCCCATCAAGAATGGCTGGATTAAAGCCGCTTGAGCAGCTCGCGCCACTTTTTGGATTTTTTGCCGGGTTTTTTCCTTAACCGGATGTTTTTTTCCAAGGCCGGCTTTTTTTCCGGGGTGGCCATCAGGTCTTTTATGGACTCCGGTTGATACCCGGCCGGCACCCGGCCGGGTATCGGGCGGCTCAAAGCCGCCGATAAGCGCGGTTCCGTCACTTCAGTGGACAGCTCTTCCACCGATGGTTCAAATTTGTAGGCGAACGCTTCCGCCTCATCAATATCAACATTGATCCCGGTACAGATTTGGCCGGCCGCCATCCGGGCAAGTAACTCCGCCGAAATCTCGGGCAGCAGGGTCTGGGTCAACAAGTGGTCCACGTTGCGCGCACCGGTGTCAACTTCCGTGCACCGGGCTGCAATGGCGGACACCAGGCCGTCGGAATAGGTGAATGCAATCCGATGGTTCTCCAGGAATCTTTCTTTGATCCGGTCAAGTTTGAGGCGCACGATGCTTTGGATCACCCCGTCACTCAGCGGATAGTAGGGTACGATGACCAGTCGGCCCAGGAAGGCGGGCTTGAAATGTCTCAATAATTCCGGCCGCACCAGTTCTATCAGGGTATCGGGATCCGGAGGCTGGTCTCCTTCATCGCAGGCTTTGAGGATCGCATCCGTTCCCACATTGGAGGTGAGCATGATGACTGTATTTTTAAAATCGACGACCAGCCCCTCGGAATCTTCGAGGGTACCCTTGTCGAATACCTGGTAGAAAAGCTCCATCACGTCCGGGTGGGCTTTCTCCACTTCATCCAGCAGAACCGCGGTATAGGGATTATGATGGACCGCTTCGGTCAGCACCCCGCCTTTGCCATGGCCGACATATCCCGGTGGGGCGCCCCTGAGGCCGGAAACCGTATAGGCTTCCTGGTATTCCGACATATTGATGGTAACCATGTTGCGTTCACCGCCGTAAAGCAGTTCGGCCAGGGTCAGGGCCGTCTCGGTTTTCCCGATGCCGCTGGGGCCGACAAGCAAAAAGACCCCGACCGGCTTTCCAGGGTCATCGAGATCGGCGCGGTACGTACGGATGCGCCGGGAGATCGCATCCAGAGCCTGGTCCTGGCCAATGATGCGCGCGCTCATTTTCTCTTTCAGGCGTAAAACCGTATCGATTTCGTTGGTCATCATCTTGCCGACCGGGATCCCGGTCCAGTTGGAGATGACCCGGGCGATAACCCCGGCGTCCACACACAGCGGCACCATGGGCGATTGGGCCTGGAGCTCTTCGAGTTTGCGTTTGGCCGTCAGCAGGTCATCTTTCACTGCCTGCATGTCGGCCTCATCGCCGGCATCTTCCGCGGCGGCCTCCCGGTACAGGCGCCGTTGGAGTTCAAGCGCGTCATTGACGATGCCCAGTTCGATTTCCCAGCGCTGTTCGAGCATCTGACCGGCCTTAACGATCTCATCCAATTCACGGGTCAGGTCGGCAATCCGCTCGGCGTGGTCCACACCGCTGGCGTTTTCACGTTTGAGAATCGCCAGTTCGAGCTCCAACTGCTCGATCTGGTTGGCCACATCTTCTATTTCAGGCGGCTTCCCGGTTTGGCCGATGGCAACCCGGGCACAGGCGGTGTCCAATACACTGATGGCCTTGTCCGGCAGTTGCCGGCCGGTAAGGTAGCGATGCGACAGCCGGACCGCATCCCAGACGGCCTCATCGAGCACCGTGACATGATGGTGCTTTTCAAGGTTGGCGACCACCCCCCAGAGCATTTCCACCGCGGCCTCTTCTTCCGGTTCGGCCACCTTGACCACCTGGAAGCGACGGACGAGGGCCGGATCCTTTTCGAAATACTTTTTATACTCCGCCCAGGTGGTAGCCGCAATGGTGCGCAGTTCTCCCCGGGCCAGGGCCGGTTTAAGCAGGTTGGCCGCATCCCCCTGCCCGGCCGGACCGCCGGCCCCGATCATGGTATGGGCTTCATCGATAAACAGGATCGTCGGCCGGGAGGCTTGCTTGACCTCCTCGATAACTCCCTTCAAGCGCTTTTCGAATTCTCCTTTTATGCCGGCGCCGGCCTGCAGCAGGGCCAGGTCCAAAAGCCGCAAGGAGACATTCTTCAACGCCGGGGGCACATTCCCCCGGGCAATCCGAATGGCAAACCCCTCCACCACAGCGGTCTTGCCAACGCCGGCGTCCCCGGTCAGGATGGGGTTGTTCTGGCGGCGACGGGTCAGAATGTCAATCAACTGGCGAATTTCAGGATCGCGCCCGTAGATGGGATCGATCAGGCCCTGGCGGGCCCGCTGGGTCAAGTCAAGGGTATACTGGTCCAATGAAGGGGTCGGCGAGGGCTGGCCGGGGCGCTCGACCGTATCTTCAGGTAAGCGGT
The DNA here is from genome assembly GCA_905176665.1 of Olavius algarvensis Delta 4 endosymbiont. Classification (GTDB taxonomy): domain Bacteria; phylum Desulfobacterota; class Desulfobacteria; order Desulfobacterales; family CAJINA01; genus CAJINA01. The sequence goes on from CAJINA010000227.1 coordinate 35,187, forward strand.
CCGCTGTGGGTTCGGATTCATCCGCGGTTTTGTCGATCGCCCGCAAAATCTCGTCGAACTCTTTTTTAACGGCATCCCGCGAAATCCGGTTCAAGGAGGGTGCTGATTCCAAGACAACGCCACGGAGATTATCGTCATCCAAAAGCGCCTTGAAAACGGCCCCGGTGCGGATGGTGTCGGCGCCCAACTGCAAAGACGCTACCAGCCAGGCCTGTTCACAAAGGGTGAGGATAAAGGGCGAAAGGGTCGGGGTTCTGGAATTGCCGCGCTTGAAGCGGTCGATGGCCTGGATGAGTTCCTTGGTGATATCCCCAATCTCAATGTCATAGTTCTTCAGAATCTGGTGGATGTCACTTTCCGGCACTTCCAGCAGCTTCAACAGGTAGTGCTCGATTTCGACATTATAATTGGTATGGGACACGCACAACTCCGCCGCCAATTCCAGACTTTTCCGGCAGGTCGGGTCCAGTTTCTCTATCAGCGACTGTAAATCGAGACTCATTGGGCAACCATCCCTTCTTCTACCAGGCTCAGCAGGCGCGGAGACAGCTTGACCGTGTCATGGTCCGTGTCGCGCTCCCGGCTTCCCAACCAGGAGGTCCATCCCAGGCGTGGGCTGAATGCCCCGCCCAGGCGTGGGGCGGGGATATCACCCTTTTTGGCAACCAGCACGATCTCGAAATCCAGTTCACTGCCCACGTAAAAGCGGGTGAGTTCACACAGCGGCGGAAAGGCAGTGCCGCCGGGGAGAAATAACAACAATTCCTCAGTGGTCAGGGGACCCACCCGCAATTTAAACTTGCCCTGTTGATCCCAAACTTTGGTGCCGATGGTGGCCGTTTCGCCCAGAACCTGGTTTTGCCCTGCGATCCCGAGCACGGTGATCTGGTCGTCGGCAATCTGATGCCACTGGCCCTTGAATTGACGCCCCTGGATGGCTACCCCAAAATAATCGGTAAGCAGGCTCTCGAGACCGGCCATGGAGCGGCCCTGGCGGGCAAAATGGGCGGTGTAAAACAACAGGGCCCGGTCCGCCACATGCATGCGATCCTGCATCCCGGCGGTACCCAGCCCCATCAGGGAATACAGATAGCGGGCCACGCTGGAATGCTGGGGGGAATTAAAGTCGAAACCCAGCCGGGAAACCTTGCGTACCCGATACAGCAGCGCAACCAAACGGTGGTTGAAGATGTCCAGAAAATCGCGCAGGGCGGTATCTTTTTTCCAGACTCGTTCCAGGATCAACTCGGTATAAGCGGCCGGCAGGGGCCCCAGGGCACCGGCCAGCCCTATGATATTGACCGCCATGGTGGCGGGTTCACCCTCCCTGGCAGGCAATGCAATCTGGTCGATATCGCCCACCGGGAATTCGAGGCTCACTTTAGAGGTGAAACGCACCGGTTCCCGGGCGGGTTCCGAATGCGCTCCCACCGCATGCTGTTCGGGGTAGAGGATTTCAAGCAATTTGACGGCTTGAAAAAATTTAAAGCTGTACCCCTTATCGAATATGGTCCGGTCTAAAGGACTATCTGTTCCCCGGCTACGGGTTCCCATCGCTTCCAGATCCCTTCGCGTTGTTTACTTTTGATTATGAGCTGGGTAAAGGAGTTTACCGATGCATAAAGCGGCAGGAAACGGTTGAGTACCGCGGCCAGCAGGAACGACCCGCTGCCAACGTAGAGGTTCTCGTCAAACACCAGGGTTACTTCTACGCCCCTGCAAAACCCCTTCCAGGCATCCTGTCCAATTCTTCTGACAACCTGCCGGCATGCCATGTCACGGATCCCCGATATCTGCTGGTAGGTCTGCTCCGGATCCAGAAAACTGTAGAGCTTTAAAATTTCATGCAAGGCGCTCAGGCTCGCTTTATCATTTCCCAGGGAAAGATAGTTCAGTGAAAGGTGGGATATCAATCTCCACAGGGCTTGTCCCCGCAGGGGGGGATCAATCTGGTGGGTGGGCTTGGCCAGCGTGTAGATACGCTCGAGGGGTGCGGCCTTTTCGATCTGTAAAACCGCGCCGCCGGGAACCTCTTCCGCCAGCCGCCGGTTGGTGCAGAGCGTCTTGGCATAAATGGTGGTGGTCGGCGGTATATGGATGTTAAAATCCAGGTCTACCAGGGAAAGATATACATGGGTGCCGGGAAGGTCTTTGCGCCCGGTCGATTCCCGGCGGGCCTGCCAGAAAGCCTTCTGCCCCCGTTGCTCCAGGTTGTGGCTGTACGAATAAAACGGTTCCACCGGCCGGGGCTCAAAGCTGTCGTGTTCGATGGCCAGCACCGATTCTATCGAATGAATCTCGGTGGTGCTCTCCCTGCGCTGGTCGGGATGAAGCAGGTATTCCGGCTGTTTCTCATCCAGCCGTATCGGGTCGGTTGTTTGGTTAAACAGGTTGATAATCGGTGTACAACCCAGCCGGAACGTATTTTTATCGATGGTCAGGCGACTGCCGGGCACCTGGTCCAGCAGGACCAGGATATCGAAGCGGTTTTCCGAACGATGCCTTTTCAGGTTGGCAATATCCAGAAACAGAAATTTTTCCGGAAACGTAAAATATTCATGCAACAGCCGATAGCCATAATGGCTGCTCGGCGGATAGGGCAGGAGCCCTTCGTCCGGTCCAAAACCCACCGGCTGGATTGAATCGGTTGGCAGGAGTTCGGGTTTTTCCGTACCCTCCGGTAGAATGGCCACATCCAGCACATGGCAAAAAAGCAGTTCGTAAAGGGCGTGGGCCAGCATGCTGTCCGCATTGAGGTAAAAGCGCAGCTTGTCCAGCCCCATTTCGCCCAGCCCGCCGGCCGGGCTCTCGATGGACAGCCTTAAGACCAGGCTCACCTGGGGCCGGGCATCCAGAAAGTCGAATTGATCCGTGGACTCAAAACCGGCATAGGTAACTTCCAGGGGCCAGAGAACCACGGGATAACCGGTCCGGAAACGATACAGGTGACCTTGAGCAGTCTGGGTGAAAAGCGGGGTATGCTCGGGCACCAGGTGCCCGCCCGTCAGCCCGCCCTGGGTGGGATCCGTCTCCAGGCAGGCAATTGTCATGGAGGGTACCGGCTCGAGGAACTGGGGGTATATGGTCCCCAAAAGCGCCGTGGCCAACTGGGGAAACTCGCTTTCCAGGTTGTACTGGATTCGGCCGGCCAGGAATGCAAACGACTCGATCAACCTTTCAACATGAGGGTCCGGGCTCTGTTCCGGGCCAAATTCCAGCCGCCCGGCCACCTTGGGATAGTCAACGGCAAAGGCCGCCCCCATCTTACGCAGGTAGGTCAGTTCTCTTTTGTAATATTCTAAAAGGTCCTCAGTACGGTTCAGCATCGATCTTTGTCTGCCCTGTCTCGGAGTCGTAAATTGTTTCAAACGATACGGGTTCGCCCACATCGTCGCCAATCATGACCGCTTCGATGATCATGCGCAGGCTGCGCTCGCTGTCCATGGCTGGTTCAATGGAAACGTTTACATCACGCAACCGGGGTTCAAACGCCCGGATGGCCTTTTCCGTTCGTAACGCCCTCAGCCTTTGATCCCTTTCACTTGCCGGGCTCCCTTGGCCGAAGTCGGGCACACCGAAATCGATAACGGTCAGGACCCGGGTGTCAAACTCCGCAGCGCTCAGGGGGGTGCGCGTATTCAGCAGCCACCCCAGATCCCTGGCAATGGCATTCCGGGTTGCCTGCCGGTCCGCGGTTCGCAATGGGCGCGGTTCTTTTTTCACGCGGGGCGCCGCGTCTATTAGCCGGTCCAGGAGTGAAGCCCTGGTTTTATAGGAAGTAGGTGGTATAGGCATTTGAAATCCGATTTATCAGGAGCCCGATTGTTGGGGCTCCTGGATGCGAGTCATTCGTTCGGCCCTCGATGTATTACTTTTAGTTACTCGCCATTATCTTATCGAGATATGCTTTTTTTTCATCTGGAGTTTCCAGGTTATCAAATTCTCTCCGCTGGTTTCTATTCAGTTTTTTATATGCGAGCCTATACTTACGATGCATGCCTTTTGTAGGATCAGCCTTTTTTGGAGGATCCTTAAAGTCATCATCCTTTAACTCAATTGACTGCCCAAAAGCGTTTTCAATAATCATCGCGCCACTGCGTTTACTCAGTTTCCTGTAACTATAGGTAGCTGCGCGGGCTACCAGCTTCAGTTCCTCGGTCACAAGGTTACCTTCATCGACCCGATATTCGAACTCCTTGACAATCACTTTTTCAAGTTTGATTTGGAAATAGAAAGGTAGCGCCTCGCCCTCTTTCGCTACGAGGGTGTAGACATACCTATCGCTCGTTCTATTCTCTGGCTCTGGCTTCTCCTTCTCGCTGGCGAGGGCACGGACGCATTCAATGACCACCTCTTCCAGCCAGGTGCCATCCCGACAGCAATTCAGCAACTCCATGGAAGCCCTGTCGATGATCTTTTTAATCTCTATGGGTTCGTGTTTGGCCGTCTGCTTACCCGCCGAACTTCCATCCTGGTCTTCGATGGTAAACGCTTGTTTTAGGGAGGTAATCTCACACCAGCCCTCGTGGCCCCAGTCCTCACATTCTCCCTCAATATTACCAAATTTGACGAACATGCTGCTGGCCATGCTTGCTTGCTCCTGGGGTAAGGCTGTGTAGAGGGGGGCTATCCGCAAAAGCCATCACGTCCGGTTCAAACGACCCTACCTTCGCTCGTCATCTGTGCGGTGCGTCGCCACTCGGGGGTCGGCCGCCATTTTATAACGTAAAATATCCGGTCGCGGAACCGGCCCATAGCAGACACGCGGCATCCCGGCTCGGGTATCCGGGGCCTGGATAGGGCCACGCGGATGCCTGCCGTGTCAAGCCCCGTTAATTGTCAAGACCAGACGCTTGCTCAATCCGGCAATGATTAACCCCTCCTACTCATCACCATATGCGGTTCCAGTGTTAACAGGGGCTTCATGGAAAGGCAAAGCCTTTCCCCTCTTGCTCATTTCTGTGTATATGTAGGTAGCCCCATCAGCCTCCAACTTCAGATCTTCGGTGACAAGGTCCCCCTCATCGACCTCGAACTCAAATTCCTTGATCGTAACGTCTATAAGTTCGATAGTAAAATATTTAATTGGCTCGTTACTGTACGGCGGCCCGCTCGCACGGCAGCACTCAATCACCACCTTATCAAGGGTCTCACATTCCCAGCACTTGCGCATCAGCTCGCCAGAAGCCCGGTCCACAATCTTTTTGACCGCGATTGCTTCCGGTTTGAACGTCGTTCCCACCGGATTACTCGTTGAATTAAGAGGCGGCGGCACCGCTTTATTTTTAAAACTCTGCGAGAGCGAGGTAATCTCGCACCACTTCTTGTGACCTATGTCCTGGCACTCTCCCTCAATATTATCAAACATGACGAACATGCTGGTGGCCATCGATTCCTGCTCCTTACCGCGGATGCCCTACTGAATACCGCACTGAAAGATCAAGCCCGGGTATCCCCCGGCATTTCCACAGGCACCGCCGACAATCTGGAAAAGCAGAGCGGCGAACGAAAGGCGCACGTTTCCTGAGCCGCGCCCCAAGCCACCCAACAGCGACAGTTGGCTGGCCGGTCCAGCCATGTCGCCTGCACGCCACATACCTTCAGACGGGTTTTCGAAACATCTCCGTTGACAACGTCGCTATTTTATAATTCCAATTTCATTCGGCCCATAGGTGCCGGTAATAAAGTTAAAACCCGCGGCCAGTTTCCCATCCGCTCCACCTTCTTTCATCTGGGCTTGGTAAATATAGGCTACATATCCAGCTGACAGCCCCAACTCTTCCTGGGGAAGGTCACCCTCTGCCCCGCTGATACTGTAGGTGGTGATGACAATGTTCTGCATTTCTATTGTCAGGTATCGAACGGGAGTACCTTTTGCAGCATCCGCTCGGAAACAAGCAATCCAACCATCGATGATGACCCTACCGCCCCATGTCGCCATCAGCAGGTCACTGGTTGCTACATCAAGCGATTTGGTTACCACGATGGGTTCGGCTTTGCATCTTTCGATGGTGGGACCCGTGGCAGTTTGCGCCATGGCGATGGGCTGCTCATAAGAGGTAGACCAGCCCGTGATCTCCATCGCAAACTGGCCTTGGTCATCAACCATTTTGACGTCATCGGTTTCACCTTCAATACCATTTAAATATAAAAACATATCTGTTAACATAACGTTTTCCTTTCGTGTTGAAGGGCCCGCCCGGCCGCCGGTTGAGCCTGGGGCCGGCTATCTCCCTGTTGTTATGCGCATCATTTCCCGGCACACCTCCGGCGATCTGATCAGCCAGAGGTGGGGCCATGCACTTGCATCCGCCGGTATCTCGTTGATTTAACCGGATCAACCGGCCGGCGGCGGCAGTTCAGCCACCAGCCTGATGGAAGCGGTGAGCTCTTCCAGCTGGAAATGCGGCCTTAAAAAGGCGATGGCATTGTAACAGCCGGGTTTGCCGGGGATTTCGGTCACATCCACCCTGGCTTCCCGCAGCGGGAACTTGGCCTTCATCTCCTGGCTGGCATTGTCCTGGCCCAGGACATAGTTGCTAATCCAGCGATTGAGATAGGCCGAGATGGTTTCAGCCGTCTGGAAGCTGCCGATTTTGTCCCGCATGATCGCCTTTAGATAATGGGCAAAGCGCGAAGCCGCCAGCACATAGGGCAGCACCGCGGATATGCGCGCGTTGGCATTGGCGGAGTCGGTATCATACACTTTGGGTTTCTGGGCTGTCTGCCCGCCGAAAAAGGCCGCGTAGTCCGTGCCCTTGCAGTGCACCAGCGAGATAAACCCCAGGTCGCTGAGCTCTTTTTCACGCCGGTCGGTGATGGCGATCTCGGTGGGGCATTTCAAGGCGATATCGCCTTCGTCGGTTGAAAAGGTGTGCGTCGGCAGCCCTTCCACCAGTCCGCCGCCTTCCACGCCGCGAATGGCGGCACACCACTTGTAGAGGGCAAAGGCGTTAGTAATCCGCTGGGCCAGGGCGTAGGCCGCGTTGCCCCACAGGTACTTGGCGTGATCCTTGCCGTCCACGTCTTCCTCGAAACTGAGCCCTTCCACGGGCACCGTATCGGCGCCGTAGGGCAGCCGCATCAGGATATGGGGCATGGCCGGGGTGACATAGCGGGAATCTTCGCTGTCACGAAAGGAGCGCCATTTGATCAACTCCGCGCTCTCAAAGACCTTGGCCAGGTCCCGCGGGACCCCCAGCTTGGTAAAGCTGCCCAGATCGAACATCTTGGGGTCGGCGGCGGCAATAAAAGGCGCATGGGCCGCCGCGGCGACATTGGAGAGTTTTTCCAGCAGGGCCACATCCTGGGGGTGCCGGCCGAATTCAAAATCACCCATGAGCATGGTGTAGGGGCTCCCGCCAAACGTGCCGTACTCTTCCTCGTAGACTTTCTTGAACAGCTGGCTCTGGTCGAATTCAACCGCCGTTTCCAGGTCTTTCAACAGTTCCGCTGCGGTTACATTCAAAAGCCGCAGCTTCAGCATAACGCCGGTTTCGGTGTTCATCACCAGGTAGTTCAATCCGCGCCAGGATCCCTCGAGTTTCTGGAAGTCATCGTGGTGCATGACCTCATTCATCTGGAGGGTCAACAGTTCGTCAATCGTGGCAATCTGTTCATTGATCATGGCGGCCGTATCCGCGCTGACGGTCATGCCCTCATCCAGAATCTGGGCTACAAATTCACCGATGAGATCCTTGGCGTAAGGCACCTGGGACTCATCTTTGACCATCTGGCCGTTTTGAATAATATTATCAAGCAAGCCCAACTCTTCGGCAGCTTGTTCTTGTTCTTCAGCCATGGTTCGTCCTCCTTATCTAAATAGCTTTATCAGCGTTTCAGGTTGGGCCACTCTTATTCCTCGGCCGGTTCATCGGCAGCCTCATCGCCGCCTTCTTCACCGCCCTCTTCACCACCCTCTTCCGAGGCGGTCAGGGTCTTGAGCTCTTCCAGGCTTTCGGTACTCTGGATAACCTCCTGCAGCAGGTCATCCAGGTCGTCGTTGCCGTCGAGCTTGGTGAGCAGGTCGGACAGCCGCTGGCGGGCATCGTAGAGCTTTTTCAGGGGCTTGATCTGCTTCAAAACAGCAACCGGGTTGAAATCGTCCATGTGGTTGAACTTCAGCTCCAGGTTCATCTTGCTGTCGTCATCCACCAGTTTGTTGTCAACCTGGAACACCAGGCGCGGATTGATGGAGTCCATAATGTCGTTGAAGTTATCCCGATCGATTTCAACGAACTTACGCTCCTTCAGTTTCGGCAGCGGTTCCTCGGGTTGGCCGGATAGATCCGCCATGATCCCGCCCACGAAAGGCAGTTCCTTCATCTGGATGGCATCACCGATTTCAACATCATAGGTGATCTGCACCCTTGGCGGCCGGATACGATCCAGCTTGTGTTGTGTGCTTTCAGCCATAATGACCTCCTTTTCCCATGTTAGGTTTTAAAAGACATATGCGTGTAATCAGTACCTGGTACAAATATATGGTATCCACCCGATCCCCATAATCGGGATTTTCTCAAATCATCAGTCACTTTTTCGCGCTTCATCGAGCGGGACGGCCACCTTGACCCCCAGCAGGTTGAATATCTGGCGCAGGTTGCTATCGTCTTGAATCAGTTCCCTGAGAAGTTCCGTCAGTGACATCCGCCCCCATGATACCGCCCGTTTGACAAGATGGGGTGTGGGGCTGTGGGGTTCATGAATGAGCAGGTAATCGGCCGCCGCCGCCAACAGCCGGTAGGCTTCGTCACGGCTTTTGATCGATAAGGTTGCCAGCTGATCAACCTGATCGGCAGCTTCGTCATCTGAAGACGCCTCGCCTTGCTCCGGGGAAACTGCCTCTGCCGGCATTTCAATCTGTTTTTCCTTTAAAAAATTATTAACGAGCCCGAGAATATTTTCAAGGTTTTCTTTGAACATGTTCAGGCTGGGCGCCTCGGCAGCACACTTTTCGTTCAGCAACTCGTTCAGGTCAGCCAGCAAACGCAGGGATTCTTCAACGTACTGCGACTGACCGACATAAAACCGGCCGCTGGTGAACATGACACTGCCTAAAAATTTGGCCCGCGTGGCCCGGCCCTGGCCCTCGGCCCGGGCAATGGCGTCCGGCTCTTTGACGGCCAGTTTTTCCAAAAGGTTGGCACTTTCCCAGTCGGCATAACTATAGGGCTGGGAATCCATGGATTCGGGTGATGTCAGGGGCACAAACTTGAGCTTGACCGATAATTTCTCGTTTAACCAGATAACAGGGGCCACCCGGGCGGTGAGGTCATCATCCTCTATGGCCGGGTGCGCGTCGGCCCAAAAGTTTTCCACCAGGCCCTGCAGCAGTTTCAGCCCCTCTTTAAGACCCGTGAACCCATGCAGGCAAATGAGGGCTTCCGTCAGCCAGGCGGCTACCTGGATGTCTTTGGAACGGTTTTCCAGCACGTCCAGGCAAAGTTCCATGACCTGGTCCCAATTTGCCTTTTTCAGCTCCCGCTCCCAGATACCCTGGGGCAATTCGGCCGGTTCTTCCTTGCGGGCCTCCTGGATACGGTCATATGTCCCTTCGTATCGCAGGGCCTCACCGGCCGGGTTATCACCCGGTATGGGCGTCAGGTAGCGCTCGGTATCCAGGCGGAAGGCTTCGTTGCCGCCCGCCTGTCCCTCGGCGGTGGCTGCAACCTCCCCAACCCCAGCGTCGGCCTCGGCCGGTTTTTCCTTGTCTGTCATATCAATCTCCCCTGGCGGCTGATAGCATGCCAAGCTTGGGTGCCGATGTCGGAAATGTGGGCATCTGCAAGGGTAGCCTGGCTTTGTCGGCAGTGGTCAAGGCAATCCGCACAAATGCCGTTGATTTAAATTTCTTGCCGGTCGGGTCCTTGCCGCTCACCCGATCCACTTCGACGTTGAACTTTAACGTGTGTGGTTTCTGGTCGACGAACCCGCTCAAATCGGTTTTTTCGGCGGCATGCTCCTTCAAAAGACGCAAAAGCGACCAGTTATTGGTAAACCGCCAGGTGGCGGTCCGCCCTTTTACCCCGGCCCCCTCATAAGACCCTGCAAAAACAGGCTTGTAGGGCGCATTTTTAGCCCAGCGGAGGGACAGCGTCACCGGTTCGCCCAACGACCATTGGCCGCTGGTAGTCTTCCCGCCGTCGATCAGGGTCTGTTTGCCGACCACCAGCTTCCACCCGATGATCTGGTTGGCCATGACCTCATACGCCTGGTTGACCCGGAAGGTCACTTCCAATCCGAGGGCGGGGGCCTCTTTCTCGGCATCTTCGGCCGGGGCATCCTTTTTCGGCTCTTCTTCAGCAGCCAGATAGAGGCCGAAAAAGCCGCGGACGTTCTCCATGTCTTCTATAAAGCGGGCGGCGTGGTTTCCGGACAGCCCGAAATTGTTGTTGAACTTGAGCACACTTTTAATCGTGGGTACCACTTCGTCGTAAAACGTATAGAACTCCTTGATTTGTTCAGGAGCGGCCTCTTCGTAACCTGCCATTCCCGGTTCCAGATCGGAAAATGGAAATTTCCCGGCCAACTTCTCATCAAAAAATGATTTCAAGGCCCGGTAATTCGTCTCCACGGTCCGCGAGGCGATGACCTGGCACTGGTCGTAGAGCAGGCGCCGCAGTTCATTGCGCCTTTGTAAAAATATGTCGCCGGATTGCGCCTGCAGCATATCCGCGGTAATTTTCTCATAGTAGTTTGTGGCATCAACCACATTCATACCGGACACTATATATTTTTCTAAAACCGCAATCGTGTTTTTGGGTTTCTTGGCCTCATACTTGCCGAGTTCGGTCAGGATCCGTTCCCATTTGAACAGAATCCGTTCTTCCTCCCGGTTGCGCAGAAGCTGACTGTTTTTAAAGAACGTGACCAGTGGGCGCGCGTATTCCTCAGCCAGAAAATGAATGCGCTTGCGTTGAAACTTGAGATAATTTTTAAGATCTTTTTCATCCTGGACGTCAAATGCCTCGTAGGCAACCGGCTGGCTGCCGTCCCACCAGGATAGGTCGCCCCCCTTGACACCATACAGTTCTTCTTCTTCAAGGAAGCTGTTGAATGCTTCGAGCAATGTGGCCGTCTGCCAGTACAGCACATCGGAAAGGACCTGATGGGACCTTACCAGGTTCAATGAATTCAGTTTGCTAAGCAACCGGGTCAGGTTCGCGGCCGATTTGTTGAAATCCCGGACTTCGACCAAGATATCGGTTTCCGGCAATTGCCCGTCGTAATCCACCGGGATAGCCTCGAACTGCTGGGCGCGGCGAACCAGATCCATCACCTTTTTATCGAGGTTTTCACGGGCCAGGTTGGCCATGGAGCTTTGCAGCCCGATAGGAAAATTTTTCAGGCCGTCCTGGCTGTAGGCTTCAAACGGCTCAAACATCCGTAGCGCTTCATCGAGCAGGTTTTGATCCCAGCGCAGACGCGTTCCCGGCGGGAGTTTCATCCCTTTACGCCGGGTCAGCTCTGCGTCCATGAAATCCTGCCCTAAAAGTTGTTCCAGCTCGGCTTTCAGGGCCAGCACCGTCGGAGAAAGGCGGTTGAAAATGGCGGGCGGTTCCGCCTCCCCCTCGCCCTCTTCATCCTCCAGATCCAGGTCAAGATCTTCATCGTCGGCTTCTTCTTCCAGCACGATCGGTCCGTCCTTTTCATTGATATCCAGGATGTCGGCATTTTTGAATTCGGCAAAGAATGTTTCATTATCGACCAGTGGTTCCTCGATGACCGCACTTTTTAAAGATTCCTGGGCCGCTTCGATAATGCCCGGGTCCGCCGTAGTGGCCAGGAGTGGCCCGGTGAGGATGGAACGTTTCGAACCCAGGGCTTCTTTCAGTTTGACAAAACCGGTCTCGCCTTCGGTAAATACCTCATCCTTGAGGTCCGGGCCCATGAAGCTGGAGTCTTCTATGGCCGTCAGGACCTCTTCAAACGCATCACCCAGCTCAAATCCCTCATTGAAAACCCAGGCGAATTCTTCCCGCGCCAGATCTTCTTCGCTGCGGGCAATTGAATCCAACACCACCTTGATATTCTTGAGTTCACCGGCCGGACCACGCCGCTGCCGGGCAAAGCGGTCCAGGCGGTACGCCAGACGCTGGGTGCTGATCTCCAACTGATTGGGGTCATACAACCTGCGGTATAGCCGTTTGGTAAGCTTTTTAAGGGTAAAGAACTTGGCCTTGAGCCTGAAGATTGAGGGATCAAACACCCGGTAATGGGTTTTCCCGAGCGAGGCATGATAAGAGCGGGCATTCTTGTAGAACTCAGACGGCAGTTCGATGTCAAAGAGGTACTTGACAACCTGGCCCATGTCCTCGAGGTTTTTCGTAGAGCTCAGACCGTTGTACGGGTTGGCATTGCGCTCGAGTTCACCCAGTGCGCTGACAAACTTCTGCAGGCGCAGGAATTCCGGCATGTCTTCAACGGCCTGGAGTTCCCTGCCGTTTTCTTCAGCATATTCCGCCCCGCTCTGGGCTTCAAAAATCTTTTTCGCTTTCTGGAGCAGTTCGATATAAAGCGCCTTGAGGATGATCTCGTCATAGGCCAGAGTCATCGACCGCCGAAGATCCGAATGCAGATCACTGAACCACGAAGACGGAATGAAGGCGTAGGTCAGGTGCCTGAAATTGGTCATCCCCCTGAATAAATTCTGGCCGCTCTCTCTAAACGTATTGGACATCGACTCCTGGTGCAGGGCACGGTAGAGGGCCAGCCCCTCCGGTCCCTCATCCTGTTTTCGAAATTTGCGCAGGTCCTCTTCAATCTGTTCAAAGACGGGCAGCATGGCGCGTTTGTCGTCCTTGAGGCGGTTGCTGGCGAGCCACAACCCCAGAAAACAGGTCAAAGCCAGGGCCAGGGCCACCACCTGGGTAGCGATCACGGTTCTGTTCTTGGATGTCAGTGTCCGGGTCAGGGGCCGTGCCAGGCGAAACTCGGAAAAGATCTTCTTGTTGAACAATTCCCTGAAGAAATAGACCGTCTTGGGCGCATTCCTGATTTCATCTATGCCGGCATCTCCGCAGAAATAGAGCCCCCGGAACATATAATTGTCCTGATAGACGCTCTGCCGGAAGACGCGGTCGAGATAAATCTGGATGGGTTCGGCCAGTTGCTTGATCTTTTCCGGAAGCAGGAATAGCCCGCCCGGGTCGCGCAGGTTGCTGCGCTCGGTGAACAGTTCAAACTGGGTCTTGAAAAGATCCTGGTTGATGCTGTTAAACGCCCGCTGCACCCATTCACTGGCATAACCCGTCTCGATTGAATGGGGTGATGACCAGCCAAATATATTGCTGGTGAGCTGGTCGGGTAAATTCTGGCAGTAACTCTGAAAACCTTCGATACGGTCGCACCCGGTCACAAGCACGTAAACCGGGAAGCGCATACCCAGGACCTTCTGGGCCTCGCGCAATTTATTAGCCAACAGGTCGGCTTTGCGCGACGCTTCATCCAGATCGGCTTCATCGCCCGACTGACCACCAAGTAGATTCTGGCAGGGAATCGTTAAAACGACCCCGTCTATGGGGCGCTCGGGGCGGTGTTTCTGCAACAGGCGCAGAAAAAGCCGCCAGAGTTTTTCATTGGACGAAAAGCCATCCTCCTGGAGTACGAGGTCTCCAGATACATCGATCACAATTCCTTTTTCAAAGAACCACCACTTGCACTCATCGCGTTCACCCGAACGGCCGCTTACCGGCCCGCCCAGCGGCATCTTGAAGCGGGCCTGCTCGAGGCTGCGGGTCTTGCCCGCGCCGGCCTCACCCAGCATCATGATCCACGGAATCTGGTAGCGGTATTTTTTCCCGGGCACGTTGGCTTTCATACGCTTCATGGCCCGGGAGCAAATCTTGCGTAGTCTTAAAGCGGATAGCTTGCTGAACGCAGCGACTTTGGCAGCGGCGGCAGGCGCCCCTCTTCGGGTTCCTTTTCCGGCTCTTCGGCTTCGTCTTCGTCAGCCTCCTCCTCATCTTCAGCGGCTGCCTCGGGCTTGGGTTTTTTCCGCCCTAACAGGAAAACGACCAGCATAACCAATAACAGGACCCCGATCAGGACTGCCACCCAGATCAATAATTGGAGTGTGTTGTTGCGGGCATATTCCAGGAGCCAGCCTTTGAACTTGTAAAAGAGGCCCAGAACCAAAAGAATGCCTGTAAAACTCCACCAAAATTTGAGGCGTGCGATCATACGATTATATCCAGTTCATTAGCGTACCAGTTCTAATTGGCATTGTACGCACCACGAATAATCTGCTCGGCAATATTCACCAGGTCTTTGGTTTGGTGATCCCAAACCGTGTGTGACCCTACGAGAAACAGAATGATGATAAACGCGATCAGTCCAATCCATTTGTTCAGGTAGGGCAGCCGCTTGCCCTCGCTTTTGTCCAGCGTGTAATTATATGTTTCCGGAAACAACTGCTTGGTTTCAGCATGCAGGTCGGTATTCGTTTTGAAAATGAAGGTAAATAACTGGCTGCGGTAGTAATCCCGCATGCCCTCGTCATCCTTCCCCTTGAATTTACCCCGGAATCCCAAAGCGAGCGCCATCAGGTAGACGGCCGCAATTTCAATCAGGGCTGGATCGCGATCTTTGAGCAGGTCTTCGATCTTTTCGAACAAAAGCTCCCCGGCCACATGGGTGCCGAAGAATTTGTATTCCAGCAGATTGGACTTCCAGAGTTCCCGCCCCTGCCAGGGCATATTCAAAAATACCTCATCCGCCAGGGCCGCCATGACGTACTGGGCCTTCTTGTAGTAATCAACGCCGTATTCGCCCCCATGCCGCCGGGATTCGAGCACCTGTTCCTCCAGCACCTTGATGAGGTTGACCTGGACGACGTGCACCCGGTCCGCTTCGGTAGTCTCCGCGGCCGCCTCTCCGCCCTCCTCTGCGGTGACCGGCGGTTCAGCCAGGCCACTTTCTATCTCGGAAACCAACGCTTTCTGCCGCACAACCTTTTCATAGAATGTGTGGAATTGCTTCAGCAGAAACGAACTTTCCAGTTCGGATGGATTCATGTCAGCGCCTTCTCCGTTTACGTTTTATTGCGCACATATAAAATAATTTCAGCCGGTCCGCGCTTGTTCATCGGATCCGAGGTGTTGAATATCTGCAGCTTCTTGTCCGGGCTGATAAATTCGGCATCGGTATTGACCGAATAGAGGGTCACCC
This sequence comes from Olavius algarvensis Delta 4 endosymbiont, assembly GCA_905176665.1. GTDB lineage: Bacteria > Desulfobacterota > Desulfobacteria > Desulfobacterales > CAJINA01 > CAJINA01. The sequence goes on from CAJINA010000227.1 coordinate 50,355, forward strand.
CGCGGGTCGGGACCAGTTCCTCATCTCCATCGATCTTTTCGCGGTCAGCGCCGCGGATACGCTTTTCTTTCAGCGACTCGACATTTGCGTCGCTGCTGATCAGGCACTCTTCAAACCAGGCGATGATCTCTTCTTCCGGTATGGCCGTGCGGCCCCGCACGCCAACCACAATCGTCGGGGTGGTCCAGGCCCGGATCAGGCGCACGGTAAATACCCCGTTTTCAAAATCGAACGGGATGGCCGTATGCGACTCGAGAATCCCCTCGTCGATGACCCGGAAGATATAGTTGCGGGTTTCATCGAAATTGGCATACAGGTCATCATGATTATAGGGCGCCAGGACCGGCGGCACCAGGCCGGTACCCAGGGCCGAGAGATTCCCCATGATGGCGCACAGGGAAAGATACAGCGTATAGGGATGCGCCCGCCCGCTGCTCAGCAGGGCTTCGAATCCTGGCAGGCCGGATACCATGGCATGGATCAGCAGCTTGGTCTCGAGGGACATTGGTCCCCGCAGCGCAGCCGCCGGGGAACTGATCCGCTCCGCCAGGAAGACGGCTTTCTCGCGCAGCCGTCGGGATATGGCGCTGCACAACCGGCCAATAGGTGATTTCAAGGCTACATGCAGGCAGGGCGCCAGGTAGTCGGTCATGGCATAGGTCTCGTTCTTGTAGATAACCTGGGCCAGGGGCAGGGCGGTGTACTTCTGGGGTGGTTTATCGGTAATCAGCAGGCTCAGGCGTGGGACCAGGCGCGGAATGGACAACTTGGATTCGCCGGTGTTTTCGTCAATCACCGGCCGGCCTTCCACGGAGTCATACCGGGCCAGCGTGCCGCGCGCCGCGACCTCGCCCTCTTTTTTAGCTGGTACGACCAGGTAGACACTGATCGGGGCCTGGGACATTTCATCCGTGTAAGGGGTGAGGTCCACCTCGAGATCCCCCGCGGTGGCCGGCGTATGGTAAACCACCAGTCCGTCCGGCATGACCGCTTCTATTTCGAGCACCCGAAAAACGCCCTCGATGAGGAGGACCGTATCGATGGTGAGGCTCTTGATGCCCCAGTGAAAAGGCGTGGCGGCTTCCAGCTGGTAATGTAGGAGGTCGTCGATTCGGGCCGACATCTGCTAAAAATGCTGAGGCGCCAGCAGCATGCCTTCGTGCCATTGAATCGCATCCGGTAATTTAGGGGCAACAGTCATGGCGATTTCCTTTTATCAATCGTCCTGCTCAGCAGGCTTTGGGCGGGGATGCACAGTCGTTTCCGGTGGCAGGCTTGAACCGCGGAGACCTCCGTTTGCCCTTAAGCGCTGCAAACGGTTGCATTGTCTCCAGTGCCGGCGATGTAACGGCCGGCCGCCTGCCCAGCCATCAGTCTTGCAAAAACTCTATATTATCCAAAATGTCATTGGGGATATTGACGGCAAAATCATTTTCCCGCAGGAAAATGGTCACATCAGCGAAGGGGTTGATGCGGCTGCGATGTGCCCCGGGGGTGACGAACTTGGCAAATACCACCCCACCGATGGCGGCCGCTTTCAACGGCAGCTTCTGGACAGGCACTTTCTGACCGGGAATCCACTCCCAGCCCCAGGAGTCAAATCCGGCCCCATCCAGGTAGTCCCTTCTAATCTGGCTCCGCTTGGCGAACCAGTCACCAGCAGTCATCCCCATCAACTGGTCCATCAGCTTCTCATCATAAACCACAACCAGGTCCACCGCGATGGGACTATTCTGATTTGCGTTGTCCGTTATTTCCACGGTTACATCGACCTGCCCGCCTATCACCGCCCGCGTGTTCCGATACAGCCAGGACGGTTGCTGGGTGGTGGGGCTGGAGCCGCAGGCAGTCACGGCCATTGCCAATACACCGAGCAAAAGCGCCCATATGGCAGGCCCGGTAAGAAAACCGTACTCTCTGTATTGACGGTTACAGAATGTGATCATACCGAATTTCTGTCCCTCCCGGCGGAGCGACACATCCCGAAGTTATTTCCAAGAAGTTTACGGATTTATACTGATTTAAGGCTCTATTTTTTGATTAATCTATTATAAAGTCAAGCTAATTACATATAATTTACATTAATAGGTTATCAGGTCGCCCTATTTTGTGCCTTTGTTAAATCATTTGCCATATATTGTATAGCCGTCGCCCTCCGAACAGATAAATTCCGAAAAGCTCAACGATACCGGACGCTAAGGTACGGTTTGCGATTGGCGGATCGGGCACGGTCGACACCGGGTGTCCGGCAGGCACGCTGCAGCGCCGGCCCACTTCCCGGGCAGTACCGGCGTCTTTGGGGAAAGGATTGGGAGAGACTGGTGTGCAACTCGACACTGAAACCGGGTAAGGCAGTCAATCTTAGGATGGATGGGCGGACCGATCTACTCCGGAGAATCTTCTTCCCACACACCGGGCACCACACGGTTATCTTCTTTGATCCGGCTGATTTTGCGCACCGGGTTTATCAAGAGGACCGGGAACCGTTTCTTGGTGATAAACTGACCTTGTTCAGCGCGGGCCTTTTCAGCAAAAACCGTATCATCCGCTTCGGTAACGGCTATGTCTTCTTCCTCGAAGTAAACTTCATATTCAATGCCGTCGTACACGATTGCGGGGTTGTCGAACACGAATACCACATTCTCCGATTTGTCTTCACTGTCAGCCAGACGCCGGGGCCGAAAGGGTAGTGTCCGGCTGCGGCCATCCCGGGCCGGTTCAAACTGGATATTCAAGACACCCTCCGCAACTCCGAACAACACCCCCGGCGTTTTGACGGGAAAGGTAATGGACTGCACCTGCAGGTCTTTTTCAATCTGCATGGTGCGAACGGTACCGGCCACATCCCGGGTTTCCGATTCGGTGCTGCGGTGCAGCACAATCCGGCGGCTGATATAGAACTGGATCTCCTCCAGGTACTCCGTGAAGTCCTCCATATGTTGAGCGGTAAACGGAACGAGCTCACTGGGAACCGAGCGGCGCGGGGTGGTTTGACAACCAACGCTGCCCACCAGCAGGAGGACCGGCAATAGACTGATCAGCCATTTTAGCTTCATCGCTGTTTCCAAATAAAAGTCTTAATATTAAAGGGTTATATGCTGAAAATCTGTTTCTCCCTTGGAGCGATACAGCGGGTTTTCGATCCCAACTTTTTCAGCAAATCATTGGCGGCCGTCAGCTTGGCGGCGATGTCTTTGTCCGCCTGACTGGGGTCGTGGTGAAACAAAAACAGACCTTTGACCTTCGCGCGGTCAGCCAGCCTCACGACCTGGTCTATGGCCGAATGTCCCCAGCCGATTTTATCGCGATATTCTTCAGCGGTATAGGTGCTGTCGGTGACCAGGACATCGGCGGCTGAGATGAACTCCGTCAGCTGTTCTACGTAGAACTCATTGTAATAAGGATTGTCTTCCGGAAAAAGTTCATTATCCGTAATATAACAGATGGACCGTTCACGGTAGGTCACCCGGTAACCCAGGCAATGTCCCGGGTGGTTGAGGAGCATGGTCTGCACGGTGATACCGTCAATATCGATCTGCTCCTCTTTTAGTTCCCTGAACTGGACCCTGGCGCTGAATTCCTTGGTATTAATCGGGAAATGAATGCCGTCCATCTGGCCGGATATCATCTCCCGCATGGTGATGTCGCCGTGCGAGGGGCCACAGATTTCAATATCATTGCCCTGGATGTATAAAGGGATGAAAAACGGTAGCGCGTTGATATGGTCCCAGTGCGGATGGGAGATGAATATCTTCATTTCCGTGGGCGCATCCTTGCGGGCCACCAATCGGTCGGCAAGCAACTTGATGCCGGTACCGGCATCAAAAATGAAAAAACTGCCCCGGGGGAATTCAAGGCTGATGCAGGAGGTGTTGCCGCCGAAATGGACCGTTTGATCACCGGGGACCGGCAGGGTTCCGCGGATCCCCCAAAAGCCAATCAAGACCTTGTCGGCCATTATGGATTTGACTTTATTGATAAAATGAGCGTGATCCACGGGCTTGGTAATGTAGCCGTCCGCCCCGAAGTCGAGAGCGCGCTTACGGTCGAACTCATAAGCCTTGCCCGAAATAATGATGACTTTCAGATCCGCCAGCTCCTTCTGGGCCCTGAGCCTCTCCAGAACCTCCAGACCATCAAGCTCCGGCATCATCATATCCAGGATGACACAATCGGGTTTGTTTTCGCTGATTTTCTCGAGTGCCTTGGTACTGGATACGGTATGGGAGATATTGCCGGCGATGGGTTCCAGGAAATTTGAAATCAATTTGATGAATATGCGATCGTCGTCGACAATGAAGAAATTGTACCGCGGCTCCATGCATCCCTCCAGATGACCCATCCATCTCAACTTGAAGCGAACTGATTAGAAAACGTTATCCGAACAATCAAAAAATGTCAATAATTCCTGAATATTTAGGTTAGTACCGGCATTGGCCCACTGGAGAGATCGGGCACGATCAGGCAGGATTGGAAGGGCCCCTTAGACCGCAAAGCGGGGTTATCACCGATCAGGTTTTTTTCTTGAAAAGGCTGTCTAGCGCACACACCATGATGAAAGGCAACGTCACCAGAAATTCCAGGATAAAACCCAACGGCGCCAGCACCAGGGTGGCGGGAATCTCGACGGCATACAATTTAATTTTGGCGCGGATATCTTCCGTAATCAAGTCTTTCAAAAGCATGGCCCCGCGATAGCACAATCTCGGGTGTAATGCAATTGAGCGGTCTGCCTGGAAGGATACGGTTTGCAGGGCACAGACCCGCCAGGCTGCGCAAACCGGAAATGGGTAACCCTTTGAATCAGTAGGTCAATTTGGGTTTGTCCGGCTGTGCGGAGCGGCGCTCACGGTTTTTTCCGGAAAGATGCACCACAACACCGTCGCGATCACCTTTACGGCGCTTTCGCCGGTCGCGGCGATCCCGGGCAGAAACCTTCTTAACAGCCGGACCGCGGTGCCTTGGGTCGGAATCTTTCAGAATCACGGGTATGCTGTCGCCTATCGAGACATTCATGGCTATCCCCTTTGTATGGTATATCGGCCGAAAGGTGAAAACCTTTATCTTTTCCGCCTGAAGGCCGTATTTTTTTTTGACTGCATCCCGCAATTGAGGTAGGAGAGAGGTGATTTTCAGCCCTGGTCGCGGGCGCCGCAGGGTCTTAGGTCATTATCCGCCGTCAGGCGCCTCTGGGAGGTCAGGATTTACTTTCATAGCAAGATGATGTTTTTCATGGGAAAGACGCTCAAATGAAAAAAGCAGATATTGAATGGAAAAACAGGGTGTTATGTAGTGACGGCAACTGCATCGGTGTGCTAGGGCCAGACGGTCGCTGCAAGGAATGCGGACTGCCGTACGAAGGGGAACTGCCGTTCGAAAAGGAACTGCCGGCGCCCGCGCAGGCCGGGTCCGACGAAACGATGGCCGCCACTTCTGAGGGGGAACCAAATCGTGAGGCTGACCCCGAAAACGCTGCCGCGGATGAACAGGCAGAAACGACCGGCGACGAAGAGTGGGACAACCGCCGGCTGTGCCGGGATGGAAATTGCATCGGCATCATCGGGCCGGACGGAATGTGCAAAGAGTGCGGGCAGCCCTATGATACTTGAGTAGATCCGGGTAAAACGCTCCCGTGGCTGTCGTCGCGCTCCAGCTTAGCTACCCGTATCATTAGGGAAACACCGCTCCCGTTGCGGCGCCATGTGCGGTGTCGGCATCGTACTGTTCTTCCATCAGGATATAGCGGTCCAGGGCCGCTTGGGCCACTGCATTGGCCTCCCTCTCGAGCTGGGCACAGGTTCCCCGCCGGCCCAAGTCCCAGATTACCTGTTCAATTTCTCGGGCCGCCCGGAGACCAAACTCGCGGTGACCTTTTTCGTGCGCCAAGAGCGCTTGGTAATAACGGTCCCACTGTTGTTTCAGCTCGTCTGAGCTGCGATCGTACTGATCCCACGCCGGCAGGGTATAGGATACCCGGACCTGCGTAGCAACTGCGGTAATTCGGCATTCTGACGGGCTTTCCCACCAACGGTAGTTCCACTTTACCCACCAGGCGGTATAGGCATCGAAGCGCCGCCCGCCGGCTCCGGCCGGGCCTTTCAGGTTCATTTCCCGCCTGAGGTCCTGCGCGGTCTGCCCGCTGATTCGGTACTTGCGGACGATCTCTTTCACCACGGGCTCAGCCGCCAGTGTTGGACAGGTGATCAGCAGCCAAACCCAGGCAAGCGCCAACCTCGAGAAGAACATGCGCATGACCGTCAGCCCCGGGGTTCGGTTAGTTTGGGATTGTTGCGATGCCGGGACCTGTCCCGGGTACTCTTTTTCTCCATGTTGCGGCCAATGGCAGCTGTGAGATCGATACCCGTCTGATTGGCGATGCAGCCCACCACAAAAAGGATATCCGCAAGTTCATCGCCCAGGTCCGGCCGACCGCCATCGGTTTTATAGCTCTGCTCACCAAACATGCGGGTCATAATCCGGGCCACTTCCCCGGTCTCCTCCATGAGAATGCCCAGGTTGGTCAGCTCGGAGAAGTAACGCACACCGGTTGTCCGCACCCACCTGTCGACCATAGCCTGATATTCGCTTATGGTGATATTTGTCATGGTCTCTGCCTTTGCTGGTAGATGGCGGGCCGGCGGACGACCGACCCGGTGCCCGTCATGCTATTCCTAACAGTTTTCACGGCAGAAGCAAACAGATCCTGGCCGGCAGCCTTGCAGTTTCACCCTATTTGTGATTTGAAACCGGTTACCGAATATGCGTAAGCGGAAAATCGCAGAGAGGAAACAGCATGCTTGAAAACATAAGTAACCACCGTATACGCGGATTGTCCAGCCTGATCGGCAATACCCCCTTATTGGCCGTGCGGTTCACCTTCCGTGGTCAGGAACGGGTGATTTACGCCAAAGCGGAAAATCTCAATATGACCGGCAGCATCAAGGACCGGATGGCGTTTCATATCCTCATGCAGGGCTACACCAGCGGTGCTTTGAATCCCGGCGACCGGGTCATCGAGGCCACCAGTGGCAACACCGGGATTGCTTTCTCGGCCATCGGCAGGGCCCTGGGGCACCCGGTAACCATCTTCATGCCGGACTGGATGAGCGCCGAGCGCATTAACCTGATCAAAAGCCTGGGAGCGGATATTCGGCTGGTCAGTCGCGCAGAAGGCGGTTTTCTGGCCAGCATCCGCCTGGCTGAAGAGATGGCGGCCGCCTCCGGCGACACCTTCCTGCCCCGCCAGTTTTCAAACCAGGACAACAGCGAGGCCCACAGCCTGACGACCGGCCCGGAGATATGGTGGCAGTTGAAATTCAGGGCCCTGCAACCCGATGCCTTTGTGGCCGGTGTCGGCACGGGCGGCACCATTATGGGCACCGGGCGTTTTCTCAAGGAAAAGTACCCGTCTATTCACCTGCACCCCCTGGAACCGTTAAACTCCCCCACCCTATCCACCGGATGCAAGGTCGGCAAGCACCGCATACAGGGCATATCCGACGATTTCATCCCCCCCATTCTGGACCTGGACTCCCTCGAGAGCGTGATCAGTGTGGATGATGGAGACGCTATCCTGATGGCCCAGAAACTGGCGGCCGAACTCGGCATCGGGGTGGGCATCTCCTCCGGTGCTAACTTTTTAGGGGCCCTGATGGTCCAGGAAGATCTGGGCCGCGCGGCCACGATTGTAACCGTTTTCCCGGATGATAATAAAAAATACCTGAGCACCGATCTGCTGCGGGATGAACGTGTCCAGCCGCAGTACCTGGCACCGCATATCCAGCTCAGGGAAGTCCAGGCGTTTAAACGTGTTTGCCACACTTGCTGCGATCCTAAAGAATGCCTGGCGGCCGCTCCCAATGAGCCGACAGCGGATGAGCAGCTGCCCCACTGCCCGCGGCGGCGTTAAACCAGACGGTAGCTGCAAAAGTACGTCCCAAATCATTGCCGCCGCCAACCGCCGGGCCGGGGATGCGTCATCCGCAGTGGCACACTTCTTGAATTATTCCCAGGCAGTTTCAGGCAAAGGTTTGTACCGACAATCTACACACAACCGGAGGCTCATCATGGTTGCGAATATACATACTTGTAAGTCGTGTGGAAAGGTGGCCGGGGAGACCGGGCATCTTTGCGATCCCGTGGAATTGAGACAGGCGCATGTCTGTGAGGATTGCGGGCAGGCGTCCACCGACCCGCGTCATATCTGTAAACCCAAACTGCGCAATGTCAATTTTGTCTGTGTGGCCTGTGGCCGGGTCGCGGAAATACCTTCAAAACTCTGCAACCCGCGCGACCTCCAGGCCATGGCCAAGGGGGATCCGCCGGAATCCCTTTTTTAGGAAAATCTGGAACAGTTCCGAGATATTGCCCCTGACAAGGCCCCATTTTGGCGGGAACTTGTCAGGGTCTCTTCCGCACCGCTATATCCCACCCGGGATCAAAATGCTGATGGCAGGCCGGGCAGATAAGGTGGATCCGATCCCGCTCTGAGTCGTCCGCTCTATCTATGGCAACATGGAATCCATCCCGGTAGCCGCACGCCGGACAAACCGACCCGTTACCTTGCGGTTTTATCTTCTGCATGGCAGGTCTCCTTACTGTATCAGATGATCGCTGCGATTGTCTCACCAGATGCTTTCCCGGACACCACCGGCTGTCTCAAAAATAGAATTTTGGTTCAAGGTTCCGTCAACGCCTTCCAGGCTACGCCGGACAAGAAGCCATTTTTGAAACAGCCTCAAATGTATCAACCGGATTCAAGGCAACACCGCTCAGGCTGCTTCTCATGCCCCGCCGGTACCCAGATTTTGAAGGGCCTGACCGGCCATCCACATCCCCAGGGCCATCACGGCCAGCAGGCCAAAATAGGATACACCGATGGCGGTCCGCTTGTGGGCCGGCAGGTCATAGTAGGTGGGATCGTATGTCTTGAAATTCTTGAAGAAGGTAAACCCACCGATCAGCAGGATCAAAAACAGGAGCGGAGACCGGGTCTGCAGGAAGACCCCGACCCCAATTGCCAGACCGGCCACCCACACCCAACGACTCAGGATCGGGGTGATGCGGCCACCGTCCAGAGGTGGAATGGGGATCATATTGAACAGGTTGATCATCAACCCCGTATAGGCCAGGGCATACCATATCTGGTGTCCGCTCACCCACCCTGCCAACAGACACAGTAGGGCGCCCAGCGTCCCCAGGGCCGGCCCCCCAATGCCCACCAGGGCTTCCACGTAGGCATCGCGGGGCAGGCCTTTCATGGCAATGACCGCTCCTACGAAGGGTATGAAAACCGGCGCACCGGCCGGAATACCCTGCCGCCGCATTACCAGGGCGTGGCCGGCTTCGTGCACGAAGATCAACAGCACGAACCCGAGCGCGAAGGGAAACCCCCACAACGTGGCGTATACCCATACGGATGCCACCATGGTGATCAGGGTGGAAAACTTGGCAAATTTCAAGGCCGCCAGGACCCATTTGAATTTGCCCAGGACAAAGATGAGTAAAATTCCAATGGCGCCCCAGCGCTTGAGCCAACCTGTGTTGAAACGTGAACCGGTACCTGATTCCTGCTGGCGGCCCGCCGACGGCCCGACCGTTGCCAGATGCCGGGCGACAATCTGCAGGTTTTCAACTCTTTTTTCCTGGACAGCACTTAGTTTGGCCTGATCCATGCGTGTACTTACACCTCCCGGCCCCACCGCGTTTAGCCGGGGCGCTTGATTTTGAACGGCTCCACAAGCCGCCAGGCCTGGTAGACCGTTATGGCCAGAAAGATAAGGGTAAACATATCGAATGTCACCCGGGCCACATTGAAAAAGACGGCCGGATCCGGAAACACCGTGAGGGTGCGGGCGTATTCGGGTGACTGTTGCAGAATGAAGGTCCGTTTTACCAGGTAGTCTGCATAAAAATAGGCCCCTGCGGCTATGCCGGCCGACAGCACCTGCAGTTCCCGGGAACGTCGGCCCCTGGTGGCCAGGAGTATGCCCTTGGCCACCGTGATGCCGATAACGATAGCCACGAGGCCGAACTGGATTTTAGTCACCACGGTAAACCCCCACCAGATCAGGGCTCCAACCACTGCTCCGGCCAATCCCCCTACCACTGCGGCCGGGAAACTAATGCCCTGGTTCTGCTGCCGGATCAGCATTTCAACCTCGGCCGCTAGCGCATTAAAACAGGGCCGGCAAAAAGCACCCTGGTCGGTTACTTCCATATCGGCACCCGGTTCAAATATCTGCTCACACTGCCGACAGGTGCGTTCCTCGACAGGGTCCTTGGGTAGGTCTTCCATTGTATAATCCCGATTCATATTTATCTTAAGTCTGAAAAACAGCAACCGGCGGCCATTATCGCTGTCTTTCCAGGGTTTAGCAAGAGCCGCCTAATTTTTTTATTAGAACGGATCTCAAGAAAGTCTTTTGGCTCAAACTCGATGTTGGGCGCTCAGTTCAAGTCCTTAAAATGCTGAGGTATTCCTACGGGCTAACCCCCGCGGACGCCTTGATTTTGAACCAAAAGACTTTCTTGAGATAGGTTCTAGTTATTGACCTGTTCGAAGATCTGGCCTTAGATTGGGTGCCGCCGCATGGGCCTTCTTTTTGAAATGTGGAAAACAACATGGGTGTTGATAAACGGTCCCGCGCCATAGCCGTGCTGATGATGACGGCCCGGTATACCGGCAGCATGTCCCTGCTGCTGTTTGGCATATTTCTTTTCAACGGCGCCTGGCATTTCGTTGATCTGCCCCTGTCGACGACCGGCCAATATTTCTGGAATGCCGGTTTATCGGCACTTTTTTTCATTCAGCATAGCGGCATGGTGCGCCGCAGCCTGTGGGCCCGGTTGGAAAAACACCTGCCGAATTACACCCATCGCGCTGTCTACACGATCGCATCCGCGGTTGTCTTGACGGCTGTCGTTTCACTCTGGCAGCCGGCCGATTCTATGCTGCTCCAACTGCACGGCCCGTGGCGCTGGTTGACCAGGGGGGTCTTTCTATTGGGGCTTGCCGGCTTTGCCTGGGGTTCCCTGGCCCTGAAATACTTCGACGCGTTCGGCATCGGCGACCTGAAAGCGCATTTAAAAGGGACCACTCGTCAACCGCAGCAATTTTCGATCCGGGGCCCTTATCGCTGGGTCCGGCATCCCTTCTACCTCTTTGCCATTCTCTTGATCTGGGCCTGCCCCGATCTGCCCCCCGACCGCCTGCTCTTCAATGTCCTCTGGACTGCCTGGATCTGCATCGGCGCCCACTTGGAAGAGAAGGACCTGGTCGCCGAATTCCAAGCGCCCTACCGCAGCTACCAGCGCCGGGTTCCCATGCTGATCCCCTGGAAAGGCCCCCTGGCTGTCCCGGCCGACCAGTCCGATCCGGCGCAGATTGATTCCTAAACCCAATCCACTGGCCTCTTCCCGGCCATTTGCAGCCTTGCTATAATCATGCGAGTGTGATTTCATTTGGGTATCCCCTTGGGCAAGCGGAGGCGGCAGCATGGCGCAATCAATCAAGGACAAGGTACAGGTGCTCGAAAAGCAAAACCGCCTGCTGACCGACAACCTGGTCGATGCCATCTGGGTCATGGATGCCGAAACCCTGACGTATGAGTATATCACCCCTTCCATCCAGCGCATCAGTGGGTACCGGTCCGACGAGCTCATCAACACCTCCATTGTCGAGCGACTAACACCGGTATCCCTGCAAAAGGCCACCGATCTGCTGGCAAGCGAATTGGAAGCGTACGAGCAGGGCCAGCGCACGGCCCAATCCGTCGAACTGGAACTGGTCCACAAACACGGTGGTACCTACTGGGTCGAAATCCGGGCCAAATTCTTGAAGGAGGCCGACGAGCCACTGAAAATCGTCGGCATCACCCGGGATATAACCGGCCGGAAACAATCACAGCACAAGCTGGAAAAACTCAACCTGAAATTAACCGCCGCCCTGGCGGACCGGCAGAAACTGCTGGACGAAATCAAGGTGCTGCAGGGGCTGCTTCCCATTTGCAGCGGCTGCCAACGGATCCGGGATGACACTGGCAAGTGGTGGCCAATGGAGGCCTATGTCCGGGCCTACACGGAATCGGAATTTACCCACACTATCTGCCAGGATTGCAAAGACGTTTATTATGCCGAACCGCAGAAATAACACGCCCGCGCTGGAAACCGGACAGGAACCCGACCGCAGCATGCGTTGAATCGTCCTGGATGTAAAGCATCCTGGCCCGGAGGGCCAGGCTTTGGGACGCCCCTAAAAGGGGCTTTACTATCAAAACACAAAGGCAAAACCGTGCATCGCGCAGAGACGC
>CAJINA010000228.1 GCA_905176665.1 Olavius algarvensis Delta 4 endosymbiont
GATCCGCGATGCGCAGCTGCCCAAAAGCGGGATGTTCAAGCGAAAGCTCGATAATCCGGCCCCTGATCTTTTTAGGCAGTTGGTTCGGATGAGAAGCCGAAATCGGCGGTTTGTCCACCAGGCCTTCGAGACCATGCTCCTGAAAGGATCGTTTATATTCGTAAAACTGGCTGCGAGAGACTTTGTGCATCCGGCAAGC
>CAJINA010000229.1 GCA_905176665.1 Olavius algarvensis Delta 4 endosymbiont
GCTTGCCGGATGCACAAAGTCTCTCGCAGCCAGTTTTACGAATATAAACGATCCTTTCAGGAGCATGGTCTCGAAGGCCTGGTGGACAAACCGCCGATTCC
>CAJINA010000230.1 GCA_905176665.1 Olavius algarvensis Delta 4 endosymbiont
ATCTCTGCCTCCTTTCTACATTAAGTAGAAAAATCAGACAGATGATGACCTATTGCGAATCTCAGGTCAAATCGTCATCTCGTTACGTCTAGTTGGCAACA
>CAJINA010000231.1 GCA_905176665.1 Olavius algarvensis Delta 4 endosymbiont
GGACGACCGCGCGCCATACCCTGGTCTTCTTTTGGGGCCAGGGATGGCGCTTATCGTCTATCTCAAACTGTTTGGGAAGATCTTAACTTTTTCACTTTAGCTCTTCATGTTCTTTGTTGCGATATCAATAGGCTGAAAGGCGTGGATTACCTGAAATTGTCCGCGACTATTTTGCCCCGTTTCATATTGGTCGGAATCTTGTAGACTATCTAGCCGATCTTATCCTGCAAATATTCCAGGCTGGGCATCAGATCTTCGACCCGATGCGGCTCGAGGGTGAGCACCGGTGGATTGTTCGTCCTGCCCTGTAAGAAGTTAAACAGAGGTTCCAGGCCGATGCTTCCGTGGCCCAGGGCCCGGTGCTCGTCATCCGCACCGGAATTGTCGTGCAGGTGAAACTGCCCCAGATAGGGCCCCAGCGTGTCCAGCCAACCATCCATGGGCACCTTGCCGAAAGCGAAGTGGTGGCCGACATCGAAGCAGAACCCGATATCCGGTTCGGCCAGTTCACTGAAAAGGGGCAGCATCTGACTGGGATCGGTCTCGTAGACATTCTCCAGCATGAGGCGGCTGCCGGCTTGACTGATCTTCTCTCCCGCCACGCGCCAGGTTTCCAAGCTGGATTCCAGCCAGGCCTCCCGGTAATAACTGTGCCGCCGGTAATCGTAGCCGGGATGGCAGACAATCGTCACTGGTTCGAATATCTCGATGAGGTCGATCATCTGGTCCAGCCGTTTGCGGGTCAGGGCTAAAAAATCCGGGTCCTGTGAACCCGGTACCATGTCCGCAAATGGGCCATGGAAAGTGATGGTCCTACCGTTGCGCTTGAATATAGCGGCAATTTTCTCGTAATCAGCGCGCGAATAGCGTTCCAGTGCATCGGCATCCATGCAGATTTCAGGATTGAGACCGGCCTTTTCAAACAATTCCAGGTAACCGTCAAAAAACATCCCGAAGGGAATATTGACCTGCACTTTATCAATAATCGGTTTTAAGTGTTCTCCTAACTCCATTCACAACTCCCATCCATATTTAGCGTTAATACAGATCATGCAAATCCAGTCGTGGTTTCAATCTCAAGATGAGACCCCTTGAACATCCAAGTTCTGGATACCCTCAAGGAACATCCGGACCAGGTCCGGTGCAGCTTTATGCTCATACAGGCGGCCTTCCGACGTCAGGCCCCCTATTATGCCGCTGCGGAAAAATTCCTGCAACAGCCAAATGCCCACCGCCGTCCGGTCGGCGGGATCGGGCCTATTCCCCGAGACCGCCCTTTGACGGGGAGATACAGGCACCCCCCGGTCCTGCATTGATTTCATAAAGTTCAGGATTCGGCCCAATCTAAGCAGGGTGATGCTTTCCAGCCGGTTGGTCTTCTGGTCCAGCGGTAGCGCAGTGGCCCGCATCAGGTCGAAACGTTCCGGTAAGAGGGCGCGCTTTTTACACAGCTGATAATCCCGGCTGCCAGGAGCCGGATAAAAGACGGACACGCCGGCTAAGACACGGTGTCCGGCAAGGTAGAGCAGGTCGGCCAGCGAATCCTCGGCCGACTGGTCGGGAGCGCCGACAATAATATAGCCCACGGCGGTTAAATCGTTGCGCCGGGCAGCCTGCAGGGCGGCCTCGAAAGCTGACCGCACATCCTTGCGGTTAAACCGTTTCAACTGGCCTGCCACGGTCGTCCCGACGGCCAGGTTCAGGGTTTTAAAGCCGGCCGTCCGCATGGCCGGTACCATGGCGTCATCCAAGGCCGGTGGATAGAGACCATTCATGGCCCGCAACTCGATATTACGATGTGCGTAACGGTGCTTTAAGGCCGCCATCAGGTCCAGGAACCAGCGTCGATCCATAGAGAGATTTTCATCTTCGAAATCGACAAAACCGATGTCATGCGCGCGGACCTGTTGATCGATTTCGCGGACGATTGCGTCAACAGACCTTTTGCGGTAGGGGTACCCGCTGTCCGCCCCAAAAGCGCAGTAACTGCATTGCAGGGGGCACCCCCGACTGGCGACCACCACGGCGGCCCCGCGTGGGCCTCTTTGATAATAACGGTGTTTGATCAGATGTGCGGCTGGAAGGGCGATATCGTCGAGATTTTTCAGCCAAACGGGATCGTTCACCTGCAGGTGACCTTCCGGTTGCCGCAAGACGATACCGGAAATCCCGACGAGTGATCCTCCGGTTTTAAGGGCCGCGGCCAGGGCGGGCAGGCTCTCTTCCGCTTCTCCGCGGATCACATAATCGACAGATTCACTCTGCAGGGCTGCTTCCGGAAGGGCTGTCGGGTGGTGTCCACCCATTACGACGGCTATGCCGGGATCGACCGATTTTACGATGGCAGCCACTTTAGAGGCCTCGTCGCTGTAGGCGGTAAAAAGGGAACTGATCCCGACCAGAAATGCACCTGATTCTCTTATGATGCGTTCAATGTGCTGGTAGCTGTACCCAAAATGCCGGTACTGGTGAAAAAGGGCAAACGGCGACACATCGGGCTCCCCGTAAAAAGGCTGCAGATAAGCCATCTGGGCGGGACGGGGTAAGGGCTTCGATTTGTGGGTGGCCAGGGCATCAAAGATCGCAACCGAAAAACCAGCCTTTTCAAGCGCCCCTGCCAGGCACGCCAATCCGTAGGGTATGGTTCGCTTGCGGGTGAGATAAAAATCCTGGATAGGCGGTTGGATCAGAAGAATATCGGGCATGTTGTCTCTGGTTGGCGCCAAGAAGAATTAAACTTTCCACAACTTTCTACCGATAACAGTAGAATAGATCGATAAGGTCTTGAATATGCGCATACGAAGTTGAAACTATGACCGATATCTCAGCCATCATCAAGGTTTTTATGGAACCGGGCCTGAAAACCGATCGCCCCGGCCAGGCAACCTTGCGACCCGGAACCATGCTCAATGGGCGGATTACCAATATCCTGCCCAGCGGACTGCTGCAGATCAATTTCGGCAAGTTTCGTACCCAAACCCGGGTCCGGTTCCCGGTTGCCAAAGGCGACACCCTGCGTTGTGAGGTGCTGGAAACCGGCAATCGGATTAAGCTGAAAATACAGGATCCGCCCCGGGCGACCAATAAGGCGCCGATCGAGCAGTCTTTCAAGCCCGAGGATCTGCAGCATTTCAGGCGACAGCTTGAAACAACCATTCAAAAGCCAGGTGCTCACGGGAAGGACGGCCTTCGTCCATTTACAGCGCGGCTTAGCCAACTGCTGCTATCCCTGCAGGCCGGTCGGGCACCGGATCAGTTGGCGCCCCTCATTAAAGCGCTGCTTACCAATTCGGGCATCTTTTTCGAAAAAAAGCTGGAAACCATACTACTCCAGCTCTTCAAAACACCTGAGAGCATCGATGTCGGTCGGGCTGCGACCCACCCCTTTGTGACCAATATATTTGACTGCGACCTAAAACCCAACCTGCTCAAACTGGCTGCCGCCCTTGAACAAACCAGGAGCGTAAGAGATTCGAAACTTACCCCAATCCGAACGACCACCCGAAACTTGATCAACCATATCGAGGCCGCGCAGGCCCTGCTTATCCGGACAACCCCGGCCAAATCAGGCAAAACCGCTGCCGTTTACACGCATAATAATTCATCTAATAGGGGATCGCCCAGACACCATGCGGATACTCTGCCAGCAGCAATTATAAAAACACTGCAGGTGCAGTTGATCAAAACGGGCCTGTGGTCAGATCCGCAAATCCGAGCGCTGTTACCCGCGTTGGCGCAGGTGCCGGAGGCAGCTGACGGTCGCAATACCGGGCCGATACCTGCTTTGAAACAAATGGACAGCCCGGTGGCCAGTCAACTGCCCCTTGATATCAAAACCATTAACAAAAAAACCCTGCAAAGATCCTTGGCCGGGATGATAAAAAATGTGCCCGCCCCGGGCTCGAACACGTTAGCACCGCTGTTATCGGATTTCCGGGGCTACATGCAGGCAAATCGGCTCCGTTTGGATGCGCATGTTGAAAAGGCATTGGATCGTTTGGAAATAATCACCCGTACGCCGCTGCGAGCCGGTTCGCCCGGAAATCGAACAAGCCGCCGCATAGAGTCAACCCGGCAAGACCTGCAAGTATTAGCGCGTTTCATTGAAAGCCGACCGCCCCAAGACCTGTTGAAATCTCCGCCACCCCTGCCGCGGACACTGGAAAAGAACGCTTTATCTAAAAAACATGCGCTTGGGGAGTCAAGGGAGATGCCACTTGGTTCCCGACGACCAGCTCAAGCGAACGGCATCGCCCGACCCGCCCAAATAACAACCGGCCGGGAAATCAACCGGGTTGTGACCCTGATAGAACCCAAGGCGACTGCCCTGAGCACAGAGCTCGATCGCATTGACAAGGCCCTGGCCGAAATTGCAGCGGATAAAAACGTCTCGCCGGCCGGTAAAAAACTATCCGATACAGTGCGGGCCCTGCAGGTTCTGATCGATCGCAACCAAATGCCGACGGGGGACGCAGTTGACCGGGCGCTTGTCTCCCTGGCAGCCCCCAGGCCGTCCCCCGGGATTACAACGGTTGCGGCTTTAAAACCAAGCATAGTTTCCGAAAACCTGCTGATGGATCTGGCCGCCTTGCGTGAATTCATCAGCCTCCAGAAAACGGAACTCAGCGAGACCATGGAGACGTTGCGGGGCCTTCTGGGCAAGACCGATTCAGAAACCGATACTGGCGATCGGTATGGACCCGATCGGGGCCGCGGGGCGGATCCACTGCAGGTCATCACCTTCACCCTGCCGATGGAGGAAGGGCAGAAGCCAGCCCGCCTGAAGGTATTCTATCCATTCAAGAAGAGCGCATCGACCGGGGCCGGGTTCCGGATATCCCTGCTGTTGTCAATGGAGCGGATGGGCCCTCTCAGGGCTGACATTTTTACGCACCAGAATAACCTCGAAGTCAAATTCAGCGCCGAAAACGAACACGTACGCCGTTACATAGACGGCCATTTAAACCACCTGGGCGATCTGCTCAAGGGCCCTTTTGAAACTGTCAACCTTACTGCCACCGTCGATGAAAAAAACATCGCTGCCTTCGAATACGAAGATCTGGAATTGTCCGGCGACCGGCTGGTAGATTTGAAAGCCTGATATGGAAGAACAGAAAAAAGCCGCCGTGATTTCCTATGATCCCGCAAAGGATCGAGCCCCGCAACTGGTAGCCGCCGGCCGCGGGCTCATTGCGGAAAAGATCCTGGAAGTTGCCCGGGCTTTCAATGTCCCGGTCCGGGAGGATCGCAACCTGGTCCACCTGTTGGAAGCTCTGGAAATAAACAGTGATATCCCGGAAGAATTATACCGCGTGGTAGCTGAAGTGCTGGTCTATGTTTATAAGTTGGATAATGCGTTTGAAGAACACGAGGCAGACAAAACGGCCAAATAGAATGGTTGCTATAGAGTATGTGGGAAGTTCTTTCCAGCCGTTTTAAGTGAAAGGGATTAGGTGTTGGGCTGTGCAGCAGCAGTTTTCCGATTCATCCTGAAACTTATGACTTAAGCCTGACGTTTTTACCTGCGGCGGGCCTTATTTTTCTTCTTCTTTTTCTTCCTGGCCTTATTCTCCCGGCGTTTGCGTTTCTTTTCAGCCAGCTGTTCTTTCTTTTCGACAATTTTGGCTTTGATGTCGGTCCGGTATTTTTCAATGGTATAATATGCCAGATAGTAGCTGATCACCGCCAGGGGCAACCCCAGTACAACCCCGCCCAGGGTCATGGCCCCGAATATTTTCGGGGCCTTCTCGGCGAAGGCCAGCATGGTGGATCCACTGGCCGCATCCGCGGCATTCAGCCCTAAAGACAGGCCCATGATCTTAGCCCCAACGAAATAGGTGGGTCCGTAAATGAAGGGGGCCGTAAACGGGTTGGATACCCAGACGGCCATGACCGCCGCGATCTTGTTCCATTTCAGCATCGCGGCAATGGGGATGGCAATGGCCATTTGAAATCCCATGGTGGGTGACATGGCCACGAAAATACCCAGAGCAAACCCCAGTGCAATTTCCCGGGGGGTCCCCCGGATTTTGAGAAATCGCACGTAGGCCTTTTTGATAGATTCCCACAGCCGACTCGGTTTGCGCGCATCTATTTTCTGGTTCGCCCGATTGTCCATAACCAAATTAACGTAGCATTTTTAAGCAGCAGATGAAACGAAATAAGGCCCTGTACCCGACCCTTTGCCATGGTCTCAGACCGGGCGCCGCCAGTCGGTGCTAAACCCCATCCCCTTGAGAAGGCTGATACCGGTTTCCAGGTGGCGACCGACACTCTCCACCGAATGGCTGTCATCGCCCGGCACCACGGCAATGTCCATCTCTCGCGCCTTTTCCAGGATTGCGGCGGAAATATACGGTTCATCCATATTCTTGGACAGGGCCGCCAGGTTGAAATCCAGGATGAGTCCCCGCTCGGCAATCAAGGTCAGGTTGCGCTTGATCCTTGCGGCGATCTCCGGCCTGGCCAGCCTGGCTTGATAGTGTTCATCATGGATCCGTATAAGATCGAAGTGGCCGATAACGGCTGGGTTCAGCGATTCTATCAACTCGTATTGCTGATCAAAATAACGGCAGTAGAGGTTGTCATGCCCACCCAGAGACGCTACCGCCTTAAGGTAGTCCTCCCGGGAGAAATCAAAACTGATATCATCTACGTGATGCAGCGATCCCACAATATAATCTGGTTGGAAGGTCTCAATCAAGCGGCGGGTAAACGGCAACGCTCCGGAGGTCAGCTCGGTTTCGAAGCCCACGTAAATGTCCAGGGTGCCTGCAAAGCGGGTCTTGAGTTCCCGGGCTGTTTGAATATAGGCCGCAAAGCGTTCATACAGGCGGCCGGCGTCCAAACCGGCGGCCCGTTCATCGGGATACATGAAGGCGTCCGTGACCGGCGGTGCATGCTCTGTCAGGCCGACCCAGGTAAATCCACGCCGTATATAGGCCTGTACTATGTCTGCCAGGGAATCGATGGCATGGTTGCAAAATTCACCGCTGTGACCACCGTGGATGGATACATAGGTTGGATTGGGACGCGTTTGGATCATGTTGCTCTGTACCGGTTTCGGGTGTGGGCTACTTGTCTGGAGGTTGCGGGGGTTTTTCCAAATTGGCGCTCATGCGGGCCAGCAACGCCTTTATCTCGACCAACTGCCCATTCAGCTGACGGATTTCTGTTACGGCCTGTGAAAAAGACCCCGGATTGCCGGATTCTTTCAGCACGGTAGATTGGACGGCACCCAGGTCCCGGATCTGCCGGGCAATCTCGTCCAGCCGGATGCCGATAATAACGATGCAGAAAAGCAATCCAAAATATGCCAGGGCGAGTTGGCCCCACCCAAGCCAGATGTTTCCGACGATCAGGACAGCCAGGAATACGAACGCGGTGATGGAATAAGGGTATTTGTCTAAACTGAATTTCATAATTTGCGACCAACGTCTGGATTCCCGGTACCATATCGGCTCCGGCGAGAATAATCAAGGGGTTGCGGTGGGTTATTTGGTGTGCGCTATCACCGGCGCGTCTTCGCGGATAGTAGCGATACCCTGAAAATAGCCAGTTGATTAAAGGTATGGAAACGACTAACATCCTGTCCGGCCTACATACATTGGCCCCTGCATAGACTCAAGAATATAGGAACATACCCATGCGCACGGCCCTTATAATTTTATTACCAGTTCTGATTATGGTCGTCTTTCTCAAAGAGCCAACGCTATCCGGGGCCCAGAATAAGGATGCCCTGTTTCTGAACAAATGTACCCACTGCCACAATACGGAGCGGATCTGTAAATATATCGGACGGTACAACCCTCTGGTGTGGCGTAAAACGATTGAATACATGCAGAGCAAAGGGGCCAAGGTCGACAACACCGAAAAGATCACCATCGCCATGTATCTGGGTACCCTGCAACGGCATAAAGCTGCTTTTTGTAAGTAAATGTCCGCTCGGGTGCCAATCAAAAACGGCCTGTTTTCCTATCGATATTGGGGTTCCTTTGCCGGAGTGGAGAGTATCCGCTAAGTCCTATCTCAAAAACAGCCTGTAGATCAATCCGTGGATAAATCGGCCATACGGTGGATAGATGTATTTGCCGCTGTTGAACCGGGGTTTGTACAATACCCCTTTGGCCTTGGAAAGGGCCAGAAAACCTTCATGGCTGTGGTACATCCCCATACCCGAGGGGCCGACCCCGCCAAGCGGCAGGTCGTCCTGGGCCACGTGCACCAGGGTGTCGTTGATTACCGCGCCGCCTGAATGGGTTTGGGCCAGCACCTTGTCGGCCTTTGCCTGGTCGTAGTCGAAATAATACAGGGCCAGGGGCCGGGGCCGCGCGTTTACATAGTCGATGGCCGCCGCGGTGTTATCGCAGGGGATGACCGGCAGGAGGGGGCCGAAGATTTCCTCGGTCATCACGTCCATGTCATCACTGACGTTGAAAAGCAGGTGCACCGGCATTTTCCGGCTATCCGTAAAGTCTTCCCCACCCGGATTGACCTTCACGATGCGCGCGCCTTTCTTCTCGGCATCCCGAACAAGCGCCGACAGCCGGGCATATTCGCCGTCATTGATGACGCTGGTATACTGGGGGTTTTTGTGCATAGTGGGATACATGCGCCCCACTGCCGCGGCAAAGGCTGTTTCGAATTCATCCAGGCGGTTTGCCGGGCACAACACATAATCGGGAGCAATACATGTCTGCCCGGCATTAAACACCTTCCCGAAAGCGATCCGCTCCGCCGCATCCGGCATGGGCACCGCAGGGCTGATGATGGCCGGCGATTTCCCCCCCAGTTCCAGGGTAACCGGGGTCAGGTTTTCAGCTGCCGCCCGCATGACGTGGCGCCCCACCTGGGTGGACCCGGTAAAAAACAGGTGATCCCAGGGCTTCCTTGAAAAAGCGGAGCCCAGCCCCGGCGCGCCCTCCAGCACAGTCACGTGATCCTCGTCAAAGGCCTTAGCCAGCACGGTTCGCAATGTTTCCGCCGTGCGCGGCGTGAATTTGCTCATCTTGATCACCGCCCGGTTACCCGCCGCCAGGGCAGTGGTAAGCGGACCGATGGAAAGATACACTGGGTAGTTCCAGGGGGTAATAATCCCCACGACGCCCAGGGGTTGATAGAGCACCCGGGCCCGGGCCGGTTTAAACAGCAGGCCGACATGGCGGCGACTGGGCCGCATCCATCTTTTCACGCGCTTGGCTGCATAGCGAATGCCTTCCAGGCTGGGAAAGATCTCCGCCAGGCGCGATTCGTCCCCGGACCGGCAGCCGAAGTCAGCGTTCAAAGCCATGGCCAGATGGTCCTGGTAGTTAATCAAAGCTCTTTCGAGATTCAGCAGATGTCCGATTCGTTCTTCAGCCGTGGGCATCCGGTTGCGGGTATAAGCTTCGCGCTGCAGATCGAAAAGACGGTCAAGCGCTGAGGTATCACTATTCGATGTTTCCGGGTGGGTTTCATTCACCATGGGGTCTGTTCCTTTCAATTGTGCCGCACAAAGTCGTCTATCAGGTCTGCCGCTATGTCGGCGCCCTTTTTATTCATATGGATAAAATCGGTAAGGAAAATGAATCCATTTTGAGCTGAAATCGTATCCCAATTACGACCCAATACAAAATGAGCCACAAGCGCCTTGTACATCAGGGTTCTTTCCGGCCCCCTGAATACCAATTTGTTTTCCCGGGCTTCCCCCTCAACTGCAAACGTCAGGACTTCATGTAGCGGCAGGTACGCCAGCTGCTGCTTCTGAGCTATCAACCTGATATCCTCCGAATAGGCCCGCGCCTGCAGATAGCCGGGATGGTCGGGGTTTTCAGTTATCGGCGGCAATGACAGCAGTGCAATTTTGGCCCGGGTTTCCCGCTTCAGTCGCGTGACGATACGCACAAGGTTTAGCCGGAACCATTTTCGGTCGGGCGCCTGTGGAAGGTTCCATTTTTCAATATATCTTTGGGCGCTCTGCTCACCGAGAGTCCCCAGGGCATCATTTGTCCCGATCAGAACAGTGATATACTCAGGCTTGAGCGCGATGACCGTCTCGATGCGCTGCAGCACATTAAAGGCCAGTTCGCTGTTGATGCCCGCGTTGACAAACATGTAATCATCCGGGAACCGTTCGTCCAGTTCGTCCACGTAATTGTGGCTCACCCGCCCATGGGTCAGGCTGTCGCCCAGGCAGACCACAACCTTCTTGTCAGTATCGACCGCTTGGCTTGAAACAGCCTCGGGCCTATTCTCCGGCAACCGGGTAGCTTTGTTATAGAGAGAAAAGCAAGTCCAGGCTACAACCAGAAGCAGGAGCCCGAGGGCCATGGAAAACTTCTTGATCATAAGGTTTTGAAATCGCTTTTGGATATTACGGCCGGCGCTCCCCAGGAACCAGATATGGTCCCTGTTGCGCTTACCGTAGCGGTAAGGTGTGCTTTAGTAAAACTACCTTCCGCAGGGACTTGTCAAGAAAAACCACCGTTCTCTTTCAGGCCTTGTCACCATAGGCAGCGATATGCCCCGGTATACGTTCGTCGCTGCCGTACATGAAATGTTTGGACATGTTTTCGGAATAGCGGCTGGCGGGCGGTTTCCGCCCCATGGCCTCGGCAACTTCCCGGATGTGGATCGGGGCGGCGCCGCAGCACACGCCCAGGTAGCGAATCCCCTGCTGCCATGCATCGGCGGCGAACTGCCTAATTTCATAGCGATTGCAGAACAGTGGGTCCAGGGCCGTGGGAAAAGTGCGGCCGTGGGGGGACGCGCAGGCACAACCGTTTTTATCGTCCAGGTTGAAAAAAGTGGGCTGCTGGGGGTTGGTTCGATAGGGCACCGGCAGAACCGCCATAGGGCCTTGAAGCACGTCGCGGGCCGCCTTCAAATACGGCATCATGGTGACAGGGCCCCTGAAGCAGTTCAAGCCGACAACGTCAGCCCCCCGGTCTTCGAGCACCTTGAGCGTATCAATCACTGACCAGGCGTCGCGCATTTTATTTTCACCCATGGGTGCCAGGGTGATCACGGCCGGGATATTGCCGGCCGCCTGAACGGCTTCGAGGGCACAAAAAGCCTCCTCGGCATAATAGAACGTCTCACCGATAATAAAATCGACGCGCGCATCCGCCGCCCAGGATACCATTTCGTCGAACATGGTGCGAACCTCAGTTTATGCGGCGGTATCATCGGGATGCCATATGTTGGAATTGGAAATGTTGCCGGCCAACAGGTTCGGCTCAGTGCCCTCGGGAACGGTATCCGCAACTTGTCTGGCAATATGCAACGCGGCCCGGTTGAGTGGTTCCAACAAGTCTTCTTTGCCGATAATCCGCATTTTCTCACGGTGCGCATTGTAGGTAAACGCCACCACGACATCTGACCCGGCATGTTGAAAATCCCGGTGCAGGGTTGCCAAAGCTTCCGGGTGTTCCAGCGCCACTTCGGGCACAAACTCACCTGCGGTTAGATACCCGCGCCTTTCCATCTCAAATAGGTACCCTTCGGCACAAACGATGCCTTCTGCTTCCAAGCGTTCCATCAATCCACGTTTCTCCATGGCCCCTCCCTTTTTGGATCCTTCGGTGCTGTTCAAGGGTCTTTCGTACAAGGTAAGCCTATTTTGTATGGTGGCAAGGGTAGGCGATTTGAATCCACTCTACCAGATAGGACCCGCTATATTTTTCATTTAGTTGGCCTGGTCGGCACATTCACAGCACGGCAATGGCAGCAAGGCCATCAATCACACTCAGCGGCAATGAGCTTTATCCAACATGCACATTCCCAACTCGCAGGCTCTTTTAGCATCCTGACACCCGGCTGTCTTATCGCCGGTCAATATGTGCGCAAACCCCCGCCCGTGGTAAGCCGCCGCCAATCCGGGATCTTCCAGCAGCGCCAGATCAAATTGGATTTTGGCCTCCTCGGCCCTTCCAAGGTGGAAGAGGCAAATCCCCCGGTTGCTCATGGCAACCGCGTACTTGTCATTGAGGCGCAGGGCCTGGGTGAAGTCCTCCAGGGCCTTTTCCCATTGTTTCAGTTGAGCGTATACGGCGCCCCTGTAGTTGTAGGCTTTTACAAAGGTGGGGTCTGCCTCGATAGCCTGGCTGAAATAACTGATAGCGGCCTCGACACTCCCAAATTTTCCCGGTTTGCCTTCCGGGGCGGAGCGCAGGGCCATGCCCTGATCGTAGAAGTAGTTTGCCGCCTGGTAATCTTTCTTTACTGTACCTTCCTGCGGTGTTTCACCACGCACACCTAAAACCCGGTTGAAGGGTGCCACAAAAGGCGGCACCGGCGCTTCAAAACCCATCTCCGGAGAGTATACCCAGATCTCCTCCGCAGCCTCGTCAACCGTGTCGCCGGACCAGAATGCCATACCTTCGTACGGGATAAAATCTGGCTGCCCGAATTCAAACAGTTTCTGCAGCTCAGCGATTTTGGGCATGCGCCAGCCGCCGCCTGCCACTGCCAACCTTTTTACCCATGCTTTGGCAGCCGGCCAGTCCATATCCTGATCCGGTCCGGCCACCCATTGAAAACCTGTCTGGCTATCGGTGGCAATACCCCTTGTATCCACCGTAAATCGGCCCTCCTGGGCTCCAACACTCACAGGGACATTTGATAGCGTAAAAATCAACAGGATGATTGCCGCCAGATGGGCTGCATTCTCAATCTTCATTTAAGTAGCTCCTTTCGCGTATAACCAATCTCAATAAACGGATTTTGGTTCAAAATCAAGGCGGCCGCGAGGTTTAACCCGGATGAATACTCGTTTATTTTTGAGGACTTGAACCGAGCGCCCAACGCCGAGTTTGGGCAAAAAGACTTTTTTGAGAACGGTTACAGTCTTTATCGGTGGGTCGCATAAAGATGCTGTTAAAATAGTAGAAAAGCTATTTGAATGCAAGAAAGGAGGGCAGGGCCGGGCCTGCCCTTGATAGGAAAGTTGCAGGGTTGAAAGCCTGCCGGTCGGATGGGCAGTGAGAATGCCCTTAAACTAATTAGGTCAATTTTTCAGAACCTGTAGATGCAAGTGCGAGCCGCTGTTTAACTTTTTCCGAATTCCGCCGCTTGGCGAGAATTTTGGCAACAATCCAGCCACCGACAAACAAAAGAATAATTCCAATCACGGGAACTATGATCGTCTCCGGCGGTCAAGTCTCCCCGGGATTAATCGCTATGAAAGCATTCAACTCACTAATAGGATTCATGGTCACAAACCTGATACCTGAATTTGAAGCACATCGGCCGGGCAGGTGATTCCCTGCCGGGCATAGGGTCTACCTGAAAAGTATTTCCTCGGAAGTGGGCTGTCAAGCCGGAGGCAATGGTTTTGGGGCACGTGGCTGTATCTCAGCAGTTCAGGTGAAAGCAGGCCAGCAAGCCCTCCTTGGGGGTCGCGTTGAACTTTTTTACCGCTTTTACCGTATTGTCGATGAAAATGTGGACACCCTTTTTACGCAGGTCGTCGAGCAGTTTTTGCATCTCGTCCCCCAGTTCGACAGCACCCGCATTCCCGGTTCCTATGATAACCGTTTTTACCTGATCGTTGAGCAGCGGTACCAGGTCGCCGGGGTCAAGCATGTGCGTCCCGAGGTCTATCGGCCAGCTTTTCACTTCTCCGCCCGGCAGTAAGGTCAGATCCCCGTCGTAATCCTTACCGTCGATTGTCATTTTACCGAAAGAATAGTGGGTAATGGCTGTTGCCGTGCTGCCCGCGGGTGGGGTGTAATCAACCGAACTTCCACAGGCAGTTGCAAATGAGAGTCCTATCAGTAAAATTGGGACTACCAAAAACCGATTCATTGCGTTCATCGGAAAGCTCCTTCACAGTTGATAGTTCTCGACGAATCCGGGCCAGAATTTGTTAGAAGCTATCTCAAAAAACGGAGTTTAGTTCAAAATCAAGGCGGCTGCGAGGTGCCCCGTGCTGCGGGACTTCCCGCTTTATCTATTCCTCGACGGTGGGTCGCAACCCGTAGGAATACTCACGTATTTTGACGACTTGAACCGAGCGCCCAACGCCGAGTTTGGGCTAAAAGACCTTTTTGAGATGGCTTCTAGACAACCGTCATCGTACCGCTCCGGGCACCCTCCAGCATCGCCAGACTCGTCCCTCTGACCATATCGATAATCTGGGCCTCGGACAGAAACCCTTTCGGCGCCTTGGAAAGATGGGTAGCGAGACCCATGGCAAAAATGTACCGTCGCAGCATCACCATCTCAACCTGCTCAGCCGACAAACCGCCAAACGGCGGGTAATCTTCGGCGGCTTTTATGATGGTGTTCCAAAGCTTGAAATGGGGTCTCGATTCATCCGCCGGGGCGCGCTCCCGCAGGATCAATTTAAACAGCTGCGGTTCTTCAAGGGCGAAAATGACATGGCCCACGCCCCAGTCTATCCACATGTCGCCGGTGCGCTCCCGAGTCATGTAATCATAGAGAACTGCAAGCGCTCTCTTGAGCAAGGCTTCGATTAGCAGGTCTTTGGATTTGATGTAGCTGTAGATCGGCATCGTGGAGGATCCGAGCTCGTTTGCCACAGCGCGGGCCACGACCGCGTCCGGCCCCTTTTCCTGCAATATTCTGAAAGCGGCATCAACAATCTGGTTGGCCGAAAATTTCGTTTTGTGGATTCTCTTGCCGGTCTCCATGTCTCGTATATATAACTAAGTTATATTTCTTGTCAAGAAACAAGTCCCTGCACATGTAATCCCCAGACAAGCATACGCCCAAGCCACCCGGAACTGAGTCATTAGGGGCCGATTTTCGTGGGAATTCTCCGCCCTTTTCCAATCCTGGAACGCTATTGTAAACCCGGCTACGCGTATATATTCGGAAAGATTGAGGCCCAAGAAGGGGTCTCATCTTAAGGAACTCAGCCATATTGGCAGGCGCTACGTTAATAGTACCAACCTGCCCGCCAACTGCGCCCCCAGCATACCCAGGCACTCGCCGTCGAGGTAGACTTCGGCGCTGGCCTGGAACAGGATCGTGCACTTGGCAGGGAACTCATCGTCGACATCGTTGAATAAAAGGAGCATGGGAATCTTGGGCAGGGCGTCGAAGCGGTAGCAGGCGTCGTAGGGGAACTCTTCTTCCGGGGGATAGCCGCCCAGGAATTCGGCAGCCTTGGCCAATTCGTCCAGCCGGCCGGCAAAGGCATCGACAATGGCCCCTTCCACATCATTGGCCCAGTAAGTGGCCAGGGGGCCGGAGTCTTTGAAATCGCGGTAGGAAGCCCACGCTGTGTTGGTGGGCTCGTTTAACGGGCACATGAGCAGGTAGCGGCTTAAAATCACGCAGGTACCCAGCTTGGGCCGCTGGCCGTCCTCGCGGGTGATACCCTCTTTTGATACCCGGTAGATGCGGTTTAAAAACGGAATGACCGCGCGGCCTTCGTCCATGGTCGCGCCCAGACAGGCGGCGGCATCGGCCAGATCGATAGCGGACAACCGGGAGAGGTAGTCGTTGTAGGTCTCGTCAAATACCGCGGCTTCCTGGGTCATGGTGTCCTCCGTGGGTGGGATTTGATGATTCAGGGACAGACCAATCTACCTGTTAAATTTAACAAATAGCAAAATTTGATCCGCCTGCCTACTAGAACCTATCTCAAAGAACGGATTTTGGTTCTAAGCCAAGGCGGCCGTGATGAATAAACCGGAGGAATACATCAGGTATTTCGAGGATTTATTCCAAGCGCCCAACGCCGGGTTTGGGCCAAAAGACTTTTTTGAGATGGGTTCTACAAAGTGAAACGACATTGACACAGTCGGCAAATCGTTTGATGATGGTTGCGCTGCCACCTGGTGCAATCATCGAGTTTATTGCGATTGAACATTGTGACCCTATCATGACTAAGCAAAAAACACCTGAGCAGGGAGGGATCTGCTCCCATAAGTTTGCCTTCCTACTGGATAACTGGATTCGCAGACTCATCCAGAACCTGGCCAAAATTATCGGGGAGTATATCCAACCCGGCGACATCGCCATCGACATGGGCTGCGGGCCCGGCTTTTTTACCATCGAGATGGCCCGCCTGGTCGGTGAAGAGGGTCAGGCCATTGCCGTCGATATGCAGCCGGAAATGCTGGCCCGGGTAGCCCGCAAGGCCGCGCGCAAGGGTGTGGCTGCGCAGGTTACCTGCCACCGGTGTGAGCCGGACCGCATCGGTTTAGACCTGGCAGCGGATTTTATGCTGGCCTACTACATGGTACATGAAACTCCGGATGCCGCAGCATTTTTCAGAGAAGCCCGTACCCTGCTCCGGGGAGACGGACACCTGCTGGTAGTTGAGCCCAAAATGCATGTTACGCGCCGGGTATTTGACCAAATGCTGGCAGTCGCTGAGGAGGGCGGTTTCAAGGTCATCTCTTTTCCGTTGAAAAAAGGCGGGCATAGTGTTTTACTCGGTATCGCAGAGGCCCACCCGTTGCGCCGGGCCGAATCGAACCGAGAATAGCACCCTATCCGGATCCCCGCCGGCTATAGGCTTACCAGGCCTCACGCTAGTCTCCGGCCACTTCTAACGTTGGCAACGATACGCTGATCCATGTAGTTAATCGTAACGCGCCTGACGCTTGCGACCTACCAATTATGGCACCCATAGAAAAACAGGTGAACTATGACTGACACCGATGCATTCGTGACCATCCGTGAATTTTCCAGTGAAGCGGAAGCGCGGCTGGCCCAACTGAACCTCGAATCCATGGGGATTACCGTCTATATGCAAAAAGACGACTGCGGGGGCGCCCACCCGGAACTGCAGGTAGGGGCCGGCGTCCGCCTTCAGGTGGCAGCCGCGGAAGTGGACCTGGCCCGGTCCATCCTGGCCGAAGTGGACGCGGAAGCTGATGAAAAGCCGCTAAAACCCAAACCTTCCAAAAAGTCTACGCTTTGGAGTATTTTCGTGGTGGGCTTGCTGGCCGGGGCTTTTCTGGCCAGCGTTGTCTTCATTTATTTAAAGAACGAGGAAAAGATTGTTAACGACACCCTGGCCTACGACACCAACGTCGACGGCATTGATGATGAATTTTTATACCACCGTAACGGTAGCCTGGTGAAAAGTACCGAAGACCGCAACCATGACGGCAAACCAGATGCCTGGTACTACTTCCAAGGAGACCTTTTGGCGCGGGGGGAGTTTGACGAAAACTTTGATAGCCAAGTCGATCTCTGGACCATTTACACAGACCGCAACAATTTTCAAACCAAAATAGATACGGATTTCGATGGGACCCCGGATGTAACCTCGTATGTGAAAACAGGTGTCGCTCAGCGTGCCGACTGGCATCCCGGCAACCGGAAAACGATCTCTCGGCAGATAATCTTCAAAGATGGCATTCGGGACTTGGAATACATCGATACCGACAAGGACGGCCAGTTTGACCAAAAATGTACGTTCAGCCAATTTGAGGAAAAGATCGGCTGCGAGCCTTATACGGCTGGATAGCAGTAATCTTCGCGGTTAAATTGAGTCGTTATTTTGCAAGGGCTCCATTTTGCTCAATTCCATTTCCAGGGCCTGAAACGAGATTGTGATTTCTCGGATGGACAGCGCCAGCGACACCAGCATGGACAGCAGACTGATCCCGAACAACATTTTCCCGAGCAGGACCCATTCGGCAAACAGGGCGAACATGCAGAGCACACAGAAAAAGATGCTGGCCACCCCAAAGAATTGCATGTTCCGGATCAGGATCACCCGGGTTTTCAGGTTTGCGATCTGCCCCACGATGATATCGTCCGGATTTTGCTTGTACTGGGCGCTCAGCGTACGGATGCGGGCGCCCAGGGAAAGAAACTTGTTTGTATAAGCCACCAGCAGCAGCGAAATGGCCGGGAACAGCAGGGCTGGGGTGGTCAGGGTAATGTTCATGTCTACTCGCTTTTTGCCTTTGCGACGGAATCGCCCAACAGGGCGTTGTGCGCAACTTGCGCCAGGGCGTTTAGGACCACGGTGCCTTTCGGTTTGAAATTCAGGCAGCCCTTACCGTGCTTGATGGGCGGATGCCGCTGCACATAGCTCTCAATTTTATCCTGGCTGCATGTGTAGACCGGCCAGTAGTTCTTTTAATTGCCGATGGCCAGCCAGCCGTCCTCGGAGGCATAGGTCGGCATCTTGTACTTCAGGCCCACCTGGACTTGAGGGTAACCGGCCAGAATCAATTCGTGCAGAGCAAGGGCCGGGGTACGGCGCTCAGTCGGCATTTGTTGGAAATATTGGTTCACGGAATCCATGGACTTGCCTTATAGCGAAACCTGCCAACAATTTCAATGTCCGAGCCGGCAAGCCCCATGCGGCTGTGTAGACCCTAGTGATTATTAAAAAACTCTCGACGGATCGATTCAAAATCGCTATAAAAGTCAGGATTATAATCGAAAGAGTGTCATGCTGCGCATCCTTCAAAATACCATCATCAAGCTCTTTTTACCGAACGATATCCTTGCACGCATATCCACCGAAGAAAAACGCAAACGCTTATGCGTAGTGGCGGTGACCCTCATGGCCATTCCGTTTCTGCTAGGCTACGGAGTCGTCCATTTGGTCATAGGCGAAGGCATTGAAAATTCCATGGCCGATCTTTTGACGGCCGGCCTTTTTATCGCCACCCTCCTGTTTTTGAGAAAAGATGTGGACGGTCGGGTCGCCTATCGGACGGCCATGGCCGGTTTTTCCTTCCTGCTGTTTTTCAATGTGGCCGTCGGCCTCTACCAGGGCAGCGACATCTTATGGCTGTACATCTATCCCCTGGTGGCGTTTTTCATGTTTGGCCTCAGGGAGGGCCTTTTGTGGAACGGCTTGCTGTTGGGGCCGGTATTTTTAGTAGTCCTTTTCCCCGCGCCGTTGAAGTCTTATGCCTTTTCCGCCGAGTATCAAGTCCGCCTCATACTCTCACTGACCATGATCACCGCCGTGGCCTGGCTGCTTGAATCACTGCGGGTCTATTTTTATGATCGGGTGCAGGCGCAAAAAGCCGAATTGGAAAAGGCGGCCGACGATATCAGATTCCTGAAAGGCTTGATTCCCATCTGCTCAGTCTGCCGCAAGATCCGGGATGATGAAGGGTATTGGCAGGCGTTGGATGAATATATTGCCGCGCATACCGGTGCCCGCATGAGCCACGGCATTTGCGAATCCTGCCTGAAAAAAACCAATCCGGAAATCTACCAATCACTGGTGGCCAAAGGAAAAATCAAGGCGTAATGCCTGCCCTGTTCTTGATGCTTGTGACAATAAGGCGCCGGGCAAGGGCGCTCAGGAGCGTGATCCCATCCAGGTTCCAGATTTCATAAGGCCGGTTCGGGCTCCCTTAAATTTCCGTCACTTTGCTGTGACAGGCAACCCTTGAATAAAGCGCAGAATTTCCCCGGCCACTTGTCCGGGCATTTCGAACTGGACGGCATGCCCGCTTGCATACGTAACCAGGCGGTTCCCATTTTCCCCGTTAAACATGTGACCCAGGAACTGGTGAACTTTGCGGTTGTCTACAATCCGGTCGTTTTCCGCCAGGATGGCAAGCGTGGGTAAACTATTCTCCAATATAGCTGACCAGGAAAGCTCCTGGACTTCATCCATGATATGGGCCGTCTTCATGGTGATCATGGTTGTCTTCAATTCATCGTTTTCGATGAAATCGAGCCATTCATCCCGCAGGGTAAAATCAGCGGCTTCCATCAGTATGGGCACATAGGCCTGCTCGCGCGCCGGCTTCAGCTTCAGCTCCTTCACCATATTGAAAATGTTACCCTCGGCAATCCGGATGACGGACCGGAATCGTTCGTTCCAGAAAAAACCCGGTGTCATCAGAATGAGACTGGAAAGCAAGTTTTTCGCCTGGCGGGCGGCAACCGCGGCGTATTGACTGCCCTGGCACCATCCGGCCAAATGGACGCGCGTGAAGGACTTTTTTAAAAATTCAACCTGGGCGACGACATCTTGAATTACGGAACGGACCGACCCAAGGTCGCCGCTGCCGGCATTCAAGCCGCACCCCCGGCGGTCCGGCGCCACGATCGAAAGCTTCTCTTCATCAGCCCGCAAAGCATTGGCCAAGGGGGCCTGCCACCCCGAGTGGCTCATGCCGCCATGGAGTATTACCAGGACGTCAGAGCCCTGGGCCGGTCCCCAAAGACGATAGTTGATCTGGTACTGATCGGACATTTCCAGGATCCGCATCTCCGGTTTGCCGTCGTCCGGGACGGCCGGCCAGCGGCAACGTAGCCCGAATCCCGTTTGCCAGTTTTCTACAGGCACCAGCTGAAGCCCCTGTACGTCCTTCAGGTAGTAAGGCAGATCGAGGTCGAGCACGCCGTGACGACCGAATTTCAACATCGGCTGCACGGGTTCACGCTCGACCAGGTAGTCCCCGTAGGCGCCTTCCTGAGCAATCAACTGTTGGCCGGCTGCGCCGGCCGGGATTAGGGCGGCCCTGGTCAAAAGTGAGGTTTCGCCCACGTGGCACCCTACAATGATCGGCCAACCCATTTTTTTCAGTTGTTTGATCAATTGGAGAGACCGGATGAGGCCCCCGACCCGGGACACTTTTACATTGGCGATATAGGTTCCCGGCAGGTCTTTAAATTGTGCCAGATCCGCCGATGTACACAGGCTTTCATCCAGCACCACCGGCAATCCCGTAGCCGTACTGACCCTGCTCAGACCTTCTGCATCTCCGCGCCCAACCGGTTCCTCTACGGCACAAATCCGTCCGCCCAGGGTATTAAGGTAGGCTCCGGCCTCCTCAGTGCGGTCTA
Source organism: Olavius algarvensis Delta 4 endosymbiont (assembly GCA_905176665.1). Classification (GTDB taxonomy): domain Bacteria; phylum Desulfobacterota; class Desulfobacteria; order Desulfobacterales; family CAJINA01; genus CAJINA01. The sequence goes on from CAJINA010000231.1 coordinate 20,737, forward strand.
TCCACAGATTGTTTGCATCCAGGCGGATGCGCGGGTCAGACACGCCGTGTTGTTTTATCAGATCACTCAAGATCGCAATCTTTTCCCGATCGCGTTCCAGTTCACCGCTCAATTTGATTTTGAAATCTGAAAACCCCCGGACAAGGTATTGATCGGCAATGGTCGTAAATTTCCAGCGATTGTCATCGCCCAGCACGGCAGTATACCCCCCCCGCCGTCTGTTGTCCGCCAAGCCCAGCAAAGCTTCCACGCTACAGCCTTGCTCCTTTGCAAAAAGATCCAGCAGTGCCATTTCAAGGGCACACCGGGCCGATGGATACCGATCGATCAGGCTCTCGTTGGTTGCCACCCACCGTTTGAGATCATCCAGATTATGAAATGGTAAAGCTTGATCGTAAAAGGTCTCCCGGACCCACTGAACGCTGGATGGTGTATCGTCACCGGCCGAGTATGATCGGGGGCACCCTTCCCCAAAACCGGCCAGGGCGCCGCTCCGGGCGCGCACCCAGACACTGTCACCAGCCTTCCTTTCCGCCCCGGCATGTCGAAAGGTTGATTTTGGTTTCACGCTCAGCGGCTGTATATCTATGCGAATCGGTTCTCCAGACACAAAAAGGTTCTCCTCCGGTACGGGCAAATCAGATCGCCGGTTTCATTGACAAATTTCAATCCAATCAGTAGGATCATGCGGCGAACAACATAGAAGCTTTATTTGAAAACCGCGGTTCTGGCAAGGTTTTCATTTTTCGCAGCAGGCGCCGCCATGGCCCGAGCGGCCGGCACAGCGACAGAAAGGCGGTACAGGACAAAATATCGTACTATATGTTGTTACTGCATGTTATTGACATACAATATTTGGTGTGATAGCGGGTTAAGCAAGTTATCGGGCGTGGACCTGGAAATGCAATACCTACCTATAAGAGAGCAATGGGGCCATGCTGAAAGACGTAATAACCACTGATGTTGATCGCGCCGGCGCCTTGGGAGACGTTATCCGCGAGGGTCGCCGGATCAACCAACCATACCTGCTTAACGCACTAAACTACCTGAATTTCAGCAATAAATTCGTCATTGTGAGCTTCCGGCACCCGGAGAAAGGCGGAAGTGTTTCCTATCGCGCCAGGCCCTCCCGGTGTCGGGACGGTATCTTCGAGTGCCAGTGGACCCATCCTGAAAAACCGGCCCACTTGACCTCCGGCTACGAATTCAAGGAGATCCTGATTCCAATTGGGTGTCAGCTGTTATTGATAAAACCCCGTGTGGAGTACCTGGGGGAGAAACACATTCGCTGCAGCATTCCCGATTCTTGCCTTGAAATCAGCACCCGCCAAACCGAACGGGTTCCGTGTCGCAGCATCCAGGCCCGGCTGAACCAGAACGGAAAGATACTGGTCGGCCGGATGGCGGATTTCAGCGCCATTGCCTTCCGGGTAGCCATTGAGACCGAATCGGCATCCTGGCAGGAGCTTGGGCCGGACGGACTGGTCGATGCCCTATTGTTTGATCGCGATAATATCCTTTACTCTGGGAAATGCAGAATCATCCGGCAGGCCTCGGGACCCGACATGAAGTTTTTTATCCTGGAGCCCGTGGACATAAAAAGGAAACTTTTTGACAAGAAAGAATTCCGTAACACCCGTCTGTCGTTGGATCCTGCCCCGGCTATCGTCTTCAGGCACCCTTTTACCGGCCGTCAGCATTTTCTAAGGACCATCGATGTGTCCGGCGGCGGTTTTTGTGTGGAAGAAAATGCAGACCAGACCGCCCTCTTGCCAGGGATGCGAATCCCCGAGTTGGAACTGCACTTTGCCAACCGGTTCAAAGCAATCTGCAAGGCACAGGTAATTTATAGAAGCCCTGGCAGCCAGACCAGCCCTGACGATACGGTGAAATGCGGCCTGGCCGTCATCGACATGACGCCGGACGAACACGCCAAACTGCTATCCATGCTGTACCAGACCCTCAATGATAAATCTTATTTTTGCGGCACGGTGGATCTTGACACCCTCTGGCGCTTTTTCTTCGAGACCGGGTTCATTTATCCAAACAAATACCGGCTCTTTCAAAAAAACAAGGAGAGCATCAAACAGACCTATAAAAAGCTTTACATCGAAACTTCCGAAATCGCCCGGCACTTCGTCTACCAGGACAAAGGGCGCATCCACGGTCATGTGGCGATGCTGCGGTTTTACAACAACGCCTGGCTGATCCATCACCATGCGGCGTGCAAAACCGGCCAAACCCGAGCCGGGCTGGTCGTCCTGAATCAGATCGGTCGGTTCATCAATGACTCGCACCGGCTGCGCTCTTTACACATGCAGTTTGTCTTTTGTTATTACCGGCCTGAAAATCGTTTCCCGGCCCGCGTTTTCGGGGGATCGGCGCGCAGCATCGGCGACCGGCAAGGGTGCTCCACGGACAGCTTTGCCTACTACCTTTTTCGCAGTTCATATGGCTCGCGTGGAAAACTGGCCGCGCCCTGGCACCTTGTCAAGACGGACAAAGACGACCTGTTGCAACTTGAGCGGCAATATCGTCACAACTCAGGCGGCCTGATGCTCAAAGCCCTCAACCTGGAACCGGAAGCCGAACACCTCGGCAGCCTGGTGTCCGCCTATACGCAGAACGGTTTTATGCGGGGGCGCTACCTGGTGTCCCTGAAAAGAGGCAAGGCCTTGGAGGCGATTTTTATGCTGAATATCGCGGATGTCGGCCTTAACCTGTCGGATCTCACCAACAGCATTACCGCCATCATAATAGACGCGAAAAACCTCACCAAAGAAATTCTCCACAATGTCCTGGCCACCCAGATGGAAGTGTACGCGCAAGAAGAAATCCCTGTACTTCTATATCCGCAATCCTATGCGACTGAGTCCGGCCTGTCCACCGAAAAAGACTATGTTCTCTGGATACTGAACATGCGGTATACCGACCGCTATTTCAAATTTATGCATAGAATTCTGGGAAGGTTTCATTCCTGATCCGGATCACTTTCCGCGATTATAAAATCCCGCCGCCGAGGCGAGCATTGTCCTTGAAGGAAGGTATTGTTGACGGCGGGGGTGGAACTTGTCTGTCAGTCCGGCCCGGGTTGCATAGGTGTAGTTGTCGGATTCTACAAACGCTTTCCGGTAGGAGGCATTGAACTTGTACGCAATGATCGTAGCCGCGAGGTCTTTCGTTGTGAGCAGGGTTGAGACAGTTCGAGTAATGGATTGCCAGAAACTGAAATAAGCGTTTTTGATGTAGGCATACCCCTCGTATACTTCTTCAATCGATAGTTTGGCAGGCTTGAACTGCAACCGCGAAAAACGATAATCTTTCCAATCCTGCGGAAAGTTCTGATTGAAGATTCTATTGGCCGCGTTCAATTCCTTCCACAGACGCGTACCCGGCAAGGGCGTGGGTTTCGTAATCTGCAGCACGTCGATGTGGGCGGTCCTTACGAACTCCAGGGTATTATGAAATACACGCCGGTCGTCTTCGTCGCTCCCGATAACGAATGCTCCAAGAAAGGCAATACCGGCCGTGCGAATTCTACGAATCAATTCCGGGTATCGATTTTGTTGGAGTCGTTTAAGATTGATATTCTTTCCATATGATTTGAGTGTATCCGGATTGACCGACTCCATACCGACAAAGACGATCTTAAGTCCCGCCTTGGCTGCCAGGCGTAAAAGTTCCCGATCTTCTCCAAAAAGAATGGATGTCTGGGCAAAGAAAATCTTGCGAATACCTTCTGAAATAATCCTGGCAAAGAAAGCCTTGGTCCACGCCAGGTCGGCGGTACTGTAACCAATGATATTGTCGTCGGCAATCAGCACTTTTTTCTGGGGTATCTGTTTTAATTCAGCTATAACGTCATCCAGTGGCCGTCGCCGGAAACGGCGCCCGTTGAATGCGGTAACCGAGCAGAATGCGCAATCCATCGGGCACCCCCGGGAGGTTTGGATACTCCCCCACCCATAGTGGCCTTCAATGAGGACATCCCGGCGCGGATTCGGCAGATCAGTCAGGTCCGGCCAGTCACCCCGATATTCTTTCTGGAGACGGCCGGCCTCAAAATCCTCCAGGACCCGGGGCCAGACCTTCTCGGCTTCCCCGATGACCACCGCATCACAGGACTGTAAAGCCTCTTGAGGCAGCATGGATACGTGAATACCGCCCATGACGGTCGGTACACCTTTGGCGCGGTAAATCTGCGCAATCTGATAGCCGCGATGAACCGAAGCCGTATACGCCGTTATGCCGACGATATCCGCCTCCCGGAACTTGAAGGGCTCAATGTTTTCATCGAGCACCTCGATCTGGTAATGGGGCGGGGTTACAGCCGCAAGACAAGGCAGATTCATCGGTGGAAAAGCCGTGGCCCGCACATTCCCCAGCCCGCCTTGGCTGTCGGTCGGATTGATAAGCAAAAGTCGCGGCACGGGGTGTCTATCCCTTCAAGAGTTCGGCATGCAGTGCCTGGCCAATGGTTTCCAGCATGTAGGGTTTCTTGACATAGGCTCCGGCGCCCAGACTGAGCGCTTCTTTTACGCGCTTTGTCTCCGCAAAGCCGCTGGTTATGATTGCTTTCTGGTTGGGCTTAAACTGCAGAACCTGCTTGTAGGTATCCAGCCCATCCATGCCGGGCGGCATGATCATATCCAGAACCAAAATATCAACGGGGTGTTCCTGCAGATATTCAAGGGCGGCTTCACCACTGGCAACTGCGTGAACGGCATATCCCAACTGCTCCAGTATTTCCGAAGCGATTTCCCGCTGTTCAGGGATGTCATCGACAACCAGGATAGACTCGTCCCGGCCCATGAAATCATCTATGGATTCAACCACGGCCTCCGAGAGGGACTGTGTCTTCCGGGTCGCCGGGAAATACAGGGTAAACCGGCTGCCCTGACCAACTTCGCTGCGCACATCAATATAGCCGCTATGGTCTTTCACCGTCCCCCAGACAACCGCCATACCCAACCCCGTCCCGCTTTTACCCATCACTTTTTTGGAATAGAAAGGCTCAAAGATCCTTTCCAGATCCAGTTGGGAGATACCGCAGCCGTTATCGACCACGCTCAGCGTTACATAGTCCCCATTGGCCACCTGATCATAGCCGTTAATCAAGGTGTCCACGTATTTGTTCTCGGTAGTAACGGTGACTTTTCCGGACACATCGATCGCTTCGATCGCATTGGTGACCAGGTTCATGACCGTTTTGGAAAGATGTACTGGCGATCCGGTGATGTTGAGAATCTCATTTTCAAGGATTGTCTGCACCTGAACGTTGAGATAGTTTTTCTTCATTACCTTAAACTCGGGGCTTTTCAGATAATCAGAGACCACCATGTTAAGATCAACATCTTCCATGGTAATAACGCCCCGCCTGGCCAGCGTCAACAGATCCTGGACAATAGCGGCGGCGCGCTTGCTTGAGTTTTGAATGGTCAACACGGGTTTACGCAGGTTGCTATCCTCCGGCAACCGATTTAACATTACCTGGGGGTAGCTGACGATCCCGGAAAGAATGTTGTTCAGGTCATGGGCAACCCCCCCCGCCAGAGTCCCGAGGGCTTCCATTTTATGGGCCCGCTGCAGCCGGGTTTGCAGTTCCCGCTTGTCCAGTTCCGCTTGCTTGCGTTCGGTTATGTCATTACCGATGCAGAGTATTTCAATAAGTTCGTTGGCTTTGTTAAAAACCGGCCGATAGGTCCAGGCGGTCCATACCTCCTGACCACTCGGGAGTATGTTTTTACTCTCATCGGAATGAGTTTTTTCGGGAAATCGCTGCATCATTTTAAGGAGGTCGTCCAAATGGCTGCGGGTTGTCCCCTCCAGAATATGAAACATATCATTCACATTTTTGCCGATTATCTGGTCCGGGGCATACCCGAAAAACCGCTGGGCGTATTCATTGAAAAAGGTTATGGCGCCCTTGGTGTCGATGCGCATGATGATACTGTTGGCATTTTCCACCAGTTCACGATATATTTTTTCACTCTCCTGAAGTTTCTGAAAGGACATGGCGTTCATTATGCCGACCGCCGTCTGGGAAGCGACCCCCATCAACAGATTGATATCGCTGGTCAAGAGGGGCCTTTTCGACCGAATATTGTCCACGCTCAAAATACCGATGGATTTCCCTTTATAGACAATCGGCACACAGATAAGCGACTGCACGCCTATATCCTTGATAAATTGAATGCTCTTTCTTGATAACCGGCCTTCGATTGTCGATACATCATCCACCAGGAAGGGCTGCTGATGCTTAAAGGCCAGGACAAATTCGCCTTTGGATTCTGGGTTGGCAAGGTTGAACTTCACGCTTTGCAAAAGGGATTCTTTTTCCGGCCCGTAGCCATAGCCAGCAATATAGGTAAGGCTGGTTTTGTCCTTGTCCGCCAGAAACATCACCCCGCGATCAAACTCCGCGTATCGTTCCATGGTGCGCAACACAGCCCCGATCAGTGTTTTGACATCAAATACCGAAGATATGGCCTCACCGATCGCCTGAATGAGCATGGCGTTTTCATGCCGGATGTCCATCTCCTCAATGAGTTCCCTGGCCTCCTCGCCATTCATTTCCACCATGGCGGTCACGTCTTGCAAGCCGGCCCGTTCATACAGGTAGGCCAGCAATAAGCCGCCGAAACAGTAGGCCAGGGCACACACACTCCACAGCGAGACCGGCACTATAAAAGCGAGGATGCCTAATACGGGAATCCCAGCGGTCAAATAAATGTTACGGACCTGCCTCAAAAAACCCGGCCGGCTTCTGCCCCAAGTGATGATATAACGGCAATGTGGGTGGCCTTCATGGAAGCATTCCGGGTGTTCGACCTGGGCATATTCTTTAATGAAGTAGCGGGCGACCGATTCAAACATGCCGATGCGGTATTCACACTGATAGGGCTTTTCATTGACACCGCTTTTGGGTCGCGAGATGAGCTCTATCTTATTGGGGCCGAGTTTATTGGCTTTTACAGATGCCCCCCGGCTGAATAGCAGGTATACTTTACCGATCAACTGGTAGAGCGTGCTGAGATTAAGCAGACCGATCAAGTAACGTTTGGCAGCCCCCAAACCTTCGGCGGAGGCGGCATAGCGCCCGGCTTTGCGCGCTATATCATGGGCCTCGGTTAATTGGACAAGACGCTTGTTGAAGCGATCCGCCTGAATCTGACTGAACCAGTGATTCGGGTCCGCGACCTCATATTCTTTCATGCCCGCGGACGCAAGCAGCGATTCAACATCAAGACCGGGGTAGTGCTCTTTTAGATATTCCAGATAAACCTTTGTGATCTTGCTGTTGTATATGGGTTGGGTATCAGACAAACAAAAATCTCCTTTGCCTCCAGGCGCCTAATGCGGACGCGCCCGCAGACCGTGAGAAGGATCTGGGGACGCTGGACCGTTTTCTAATCCTCACCTTCAATCACTTTTTTCATCTGGGCGTCCAGGTACCGGTCCAATTCCTCGGTACTTTCAAATATCTGCATCGACGGGATGGCGTTGATGATTTCAAACACCCGCTTGATCTGGGGCTGCAGGTTTAAAAACTTTACCTGGCCGCCGCTGTTCTTGAGCACCTTGCGGGCTTTCAGAAACACCCGGACCCCGGCGCTGCTCAGGTAGGTGAGAAACTCGAGATTAAAGACAATCAGTTCAGTGGCTTCGCTCAACAGGACATCGATTTTCTTCTCAAATTCCTTGTAGGTATTACTGTCCAGCGACCCCGCGACCGTCACGATAAAGATCCCCTGGGCCTTTTGTTCCGATGTCACATTCATCGTCATGGTGCCTCCTTGCACATTGTCTGTTCAGATATTTAGCGAAACGGTTTAAAGCGAATCATACGCTACAACTCCTAATATTTATACCTGCGCATTACAACCACGTTTCCATCCGCTTCACGCTTATAGTCGATCTCATCCATAATTTCACGCACGATATGAACCCCCATGCCGCCGATCCCTCTTTCTTCCAGGGGAATCTCCAAATCCGGTTGGGGATGTTCCGGCAGATTGAAAGGCTGGGCGTCGTCGCGGACACTCAGTGTAATGTCGTTTTCCGAGTTGACGATGCTCACCTCGATGGCATGGGCCGCCCGGTCGGCATAGCCATGGGCGATGATATTGGTCACCACCTCTTCCAGGACGAGGCGGATCTCCCAGACAAGCTCATCGGGCAAGTCGTGCTCCCGGCCGAAGGACAAGACCCGACCGGCCAGCCTTTCGATCTCGACCAGGTCGTTTTTCAGTTTGAACTCGGTTTTCATGTCAGCCCTTTAAATACTTCAACGCCAGGATGGCAATGTCATCCGATTGGGGCACCTCGCCGGCAAAACGTTTAACGCTGTCCAGCACAGTCAGGGCCGTTTCGCTGACCTCCCCGGCCTGGGCGCCGCTGAGCGTCTGCTGCAGCCTTGCTTCCGAAAACTCCTCCTGCCGATCATTAAAGGCTTCAGTGACACCGTCCGTGTACATGAAAAGCGTATCACCGGGCGCCAGGGTCACAGCGGCCTCGTGAAACGAGAGGTCCTCGTCGATGCCCAGGGCCGTGTCGCCGGTATCCGCGAGAAACCGGGGGGCCTTGGCCGGTCTGACCACCAGGGGGGGGTTGTGTCCGGCATTGGTGTACCCGACCTCACCCGTGCTGACCTTTAAAATGCCACAAAAGGTGGTCACAAACATCATGGAATCGTTGTTTATCGACAGTTCGCGGTTTACGGCCGTCAGGATTTGGGCCGCATGTTGCTGCCCCCCGGCCATCGATTTAATCAGGGTCTTGGTGCGCGCCATGAAAAGCGCCGCCGGCACCCCTTTGTCCGATACGTCCCCGATGATGAAACAAAGATGATCATCGTCCACGAAGAAAAAATCAAATAGATCACCCCCCACTTCCCGGGCCGGTTCGATCAGCGCGAAAATGTCGAACTCGTGCCGCTCCGGAAACGGGGGAAATTCGGTCGGCAGCAGGTCCATCTGGATTTCACGGGCTACCCGCAAATCGCTCTCTATGCGTTCTTTGGCGGCAATGGTTTTTTCCAGCGCAGCGGTGCGCAGCCGCAGCTGCCAGCGCAGGAACAGACTCACGGATCCGATGAACAGGACCAGGGCCACGATCGAACCCACCACCCAGGCCGGATTCAGCCAGACGGGCAGCACGATCTTGCTCGAACCTTCCAGCCAGCGGTCCAGTGACTGGTGGTAGATCGAATTCTTCCTCAGCTTCAAGGGTTTCAGGTGCGTGTCGATGGCCTCCAGGACACTCCGCGTCCGCCCCTTGGGGATGGCAAACCGCAGCTCCACCGGACCGAAATTCATCTGGCTGGTTTTGATCCGGTACCGGTCATCATGGTATTGACCGAAAATGCGCGACACGATCCCGGAAGCAACCTCACCCTGGTCGAGCATTTTGAAGATCATCGCATAGCTGTCGACCTCCCTGAACTGAGGCTTGATCTCGAACTTGGCCCCCAGGTCCCTGAACGTGTTGTAGTAGATGTCGTCTTTTAAAACGGCCATCATCTTACCGGTCAAATCAAGAAACGCTTCGACCTCGGAATCTTTGGGCAGGTAAACCTGTCCCCAGTTTTCAATAACGGTAACCCGGTTGAAATCGTAAATGAGGCGGCGCTCTTCGGAAAAGGCAATGGCCGTCATCAGGTCGATTTCGTGATTGTTGAGCCGGGTGATGCATTCGGCCCAGGAGCCGGGGACATATTTCAGGGTCCACTTTTCTTTATGGGCCACGTGAACCAAAATATCGTTGTAAACCCCTTGCACCCGGCCGTCTTTGCCCGTGAAAATCAGCGGCTCGTTCGGACAGATGCCCACTCGCACCGTAACCGTGGCCGACAGGACCGCCGGCATCAGCAAGAAAAAAACGGCAATCGACCAAGCCGCCGCCCGGATGCCGCCACGGCCCCGGTGTTTGTTATACCTATCAGATGTCAATAATCAATCCTTCCACAGCCAGCTCGAGCTGCAGGTCGCTGGCATGATCCTGCAGGGCCAGGTATCGCTTGGCCTGCTCGAGGTTGTCCCACAGGCGCAGGTCCTCGTTAACCGGTTCATGGTGGGTAAAGAGCATCCGCTTTACCCCGGCCTCCAGGGCCATATCAACACCCGTGAACATGTTGCTGTGGCCCCAGTCCTCTTTCTCCACATTCTCTTCGATGGAGTACTGGGCATCGAAAATCACGGCATCCGCATCTTTGAAAAAATCCACGTAAGGTTTCAGGGCCTCTGAACTGGGGTCCTTGTATTCGGAATCGGTGGCAAACACGACCACTTTGCCATCGTGCGCCACCCGGTATCCGTAACAGCCGCCGGGGTGATTCAAAGGGATGGTTTCCACTGACACCGGGCCGCTGTCGAATCCCGCCGTGCTCAGTCCCTCGCTACGGTCGAGTTGGACAAATTTGTAGGCCGGGGCCAGTGGTACAGGAAAGAATTCGTAATCCTGCTGATGCCTAAGCCGACCCTCCAAATCAGGATGCGAACCATAAATGGTGATGCTGTTGGTCGGTATGAACGCCGGGATAAAAAAAGGCAGGCCGCAGATGTGATCCCAATGGGTATGACTGATCATGATGTGGGCGTTTATGGGATTTTTGCCGGCCCGCTGCATAAGATCCAGCCCCAAAGGCCGGATACCGGTGCCGGCGTCCATGATCAGGCAGGTATCCCCGGCAATAATTTCCAAGCAGGTCGTATTGCCGCCGGCGGTCAGGCGTACGTGTTCAGGCAGGGCTTTGAAAAAATCAGCCACCGCTTCTTTATCAGAGAGCCCTGCCTCCACGGCCAGTTCCAGCGACGTCGTGATTTTTTCTTTAAGGCTTATATTTGACAGAGGTGTCGCCAGAGAACCCCGGACACCCCAGAACCGGATCTTCATCCCATTTCCTCCCAGACTTGCGGTCTGTTGCCCATCGCCAATTAGATGGCTGCTCCGATCTGTTCCCCGATGCCCTTGATCTTGTCCACGTCTCCGGGAACCAGCTCCCACTCGGTCATCTTCAATTTAGAGCCGCCGGCGGCCTTCGGAATCAGGTGCAGGTGATAGTGCATGACCACCTGATTGACCTCCTTCCCGTTTAGCTGCATCACGGCGATGCCCACCGGTCCAAGCACCTTAAGCATGGCAGTGGCGATTTTGATCGAGGCCTGGTGAATGGCGGTGATGTTCTTTTCAGAGATCTCCCACAGGTTTTCAGCGTGAGCTTTGGGGATGATCAGGGTGTGTCCATCGGTAATCGGGTTGATATCCGCAAAAGCGTACACCCGTTCATCCTCATACACTTTTATACTGGGTATCTCCCCCTTTATGATCTTGCAGAAAATACAGCCTTCCATATCTGGCCTCCTTGTGGCGTTTTGGATAGCATCTATACAACTATTTCTAGCGGCTATCTAAAGATATGATTTTGGTCCAAGGTCCCGGCTACGCCGGACAGGCAAGGCGGCCGTGGTCCCCCGCGTCGCGGGACTTCCCGCTTGATCTATTCCTCAATTGTGGGTCGCAACCAGAGGCGCCGCCGTAGCCAGTGCCTTGCATGGTAAAGACTCTCGTATTTCAAGGAGTTGAACCGAGCGCCCAACGCCGAGATTGGCCAGAAGACATTTTGAGATAGCCTCTATACGAGCGCCCTTACCGATGCGTTCAACTCGGCAATGGAAATCTCTTCGATCCGGCAGCTGCCGATGGCATCCAGGAGCACGTAGTGGATGACGTCCTTTTCCTTTTTCTTGTCCTTTGCCAGAGCGGCCACAATCTGGCCGGGATCAGCATCTACAATTGTCGGCAAACCCAGGTTCGCGAGCAGAGTGGTCAGGCGGACCGCATCTTCACTGGTAAGCAGGCCCCGTTTTTCGGAGATGGCCGCGGCCACGGCCATGCCCACGCTGACCGCCTCGCCATGCGGGATGCCGGTGGTCTTTTCGATGGCGTGGCCAACCGTATGCCCAAAATTGAGTTTGCGCCTTTCGCCGTGTTCCTTTTCGTCCCGGTTGACCACCGCCGCCTTGATTACCACCGAATCTGATACGAGTTTCTCGATCACGGTCTTATCCAGGTCAACCGCCCTGCTGGCGTTCTCCTCAAGATAAGCAAACATCCGGGCATCTTCAATAGCGGCATGCTTCACAATTTCAGCCATGCCGCAGCGCACTTCAGCGACCGGCAGGCTTATCAGCAGGTCCAGGTCGCAGATCACGAAGTCCGGCTGGTTGAACACCCCGACCATATTTTTGTAACCACCGAAGTTCACGCCATTTTTCCCGCCGACGCTGGCATCCACCTGCGCCAGCAGGGTTGTGGATACAAACCCGAATGGCACCCCCCGCATATAGGTGGAGGCAATAAAACCGGTGATGTCGCACACAATCCCGCCCCCGATTCCCAGAATAAAACTGGCCCGATCCGCCCCCGCCGTAATCAATTGCTCGAATACGGACGCCACAGTGTCCAGGGTCTTGATCTGCTCCCCGGTACCCAGGGAGATCACCTGGCCGGCAGGGAAAATGTGCGCGTACAAATTGGCAACCACGGTATCGGTAATGATAAAGACCGGACTGTCCGGCAGGTAACGGCTGACATTTTGAATGGACTCGCCCACCAAAAGCGAGGATGTCCCGGTGCTGCCTTGGATGGTATGTTTAACCATATACAACTCCTGCATGGCGGATGCCCTCGCAGCCGGCTGCGGCGCCATGCCTGTTCGTTTTGCAAATAGAATCTGTTTTACTGCGGCCTTTTCACGGCAATTTATGAATAAGCCTGCGTATTCATATAGTTATACAGGATGAAGCAAAATACTCAACCCTAATTATCCGCGCGTTCCGGTCAGATACTCAGGCGTGAGACGACCGGGTACCACCGGCAAGCGGGTGAGTTGCGGGGGGATAAAGCCATAAACGAGTTCGAGAAACTGCAGGGCCATACGCAGCGTGGCCCCCCAGAATATTTCCCGCCCCCCCTCCGGGTAGTGATGCAGGAAACAGGGCATAATCTTGATTTCCGGAGCGGCGCGGTCCGGAGCGGGTATGTCGATGGTCAGACGATACTGGGCATAGCGGTCCGCATCCAGCAAATGGCGCAGGGGAATGGGCACGATTTTCGCGACCTCCCAGTTTGGAAAAAAGCGCCGCTGCCATTTGACGCGGCAGACCAGGGGAAAAATACGCCGATTGAACAACACGAGATCCTGAGTCGGCAGCAGGCCCAGAAACTCGAGCCCCAGAGGGTTGAGGCGCATCTCTTCCAGCCCCTCGCGAAACGCGGTGGCCATGAGCAGGGGCAGCCGGTCGTTGGCATCCACCTGCTTCAACCTGGCCCAGTAGGACCAGCGCCGCAGGGGTGACCCGGGGAGTTTGAGCAGCGCTGAGGCCGGACGATCCAGTGCGGGTGTGACACCGCCTCCGGGACAGCACAGGTCGCCCGGCTGTCGCACCCGGGCCGAACGTTTATTGAGAACCAGGCAGGGCTCGGGTCGCTGCCCGCGGTCGGAAGCATAATCCCCGACCAGAAACAGGATCACCGATGCCTGGCGGTAATCGAGTCCGGACTGGACATCCGCCAGGGCCTGGCGGCTGCTCGCATACAATGACCGGGACACTTCATGCGGCTTGAAGCGGCCGATCGCCGCCTGGGTATGCACTTTATAGGCAGCTTGCATGGTATTAGTCGTTGGCTCCCGGCCGACCGGTATCCGGATGCAGGGGATAACCCGAAAGGGCGGCCATTTCACCCATGATCCGCATGAGCAGGCGCTCCGCGGGTTCTTGGGGTTGCTGATAGGTAACCCGGCCGATAGACACCCGGACCCGGATACGCCAGCCGTCCAGGCTGTAGCGAATACCCACCGGAATCAGCGGCATAGACAGGCGGGCCAGGATAAACCGCAGCATCCCGCTGTGTCCCGGTCCCATCTTTTTGCGAAAATAGGTGCCCTCGGGGTACACAACCATCCCCTCCCCGTTTTCCAGCATCCGGATGGCAGACTGGAGATAGCGTCGGCTCTCCAGTGGTTTTTTGCGGTTCAGCGGAATACCGCCCAGGGCTTTGAACAACCGGTCCGTGAACCCGGTCTTGAAGAGCTCATGCTTGGCCACAAAATAGAGCTGCCGGGGCACCGCAAAGCCGGTGAAGGGAATATCTTCCCAGCGCTGGTGCTTGGGCAGCAGGATGAAGGCCCGGTCGCGGGGCAGGTTGCGTTCCCCGCTGACTTCTAACCGGAAGAAAGGCAACAGAAACAGTTTCAAAAGAAGCTTGACCACCAGGTAAGCCGCAGGGCTCCTTTTTACCGGAGCGACGCGCCTTTTTACTGTTTTGCGGCCCACCATGGTATCTTTTTGTTTATTCTGCATTCCCGAAACCCGTAAATTGCCGGTTACCTTATACCAATCCCGTTTTTTAAACAACCTGTCGCGATTCGTATGGGAGACCTTTACCGGGGTTGATTCCGGTTTACAGGGATGTTAAGGAGGCATCTTTCAGGCGTATATACCGGAGCCGCTGCACACGGCACCTCTGTTCGGCGGGTACTATTGCGGATACACGCCGGAAACCCAAATCCAGATACAGGACCCAAAGACATGCAATATGAAAATGACCGCTACACAATAGGGGGGATCGACGTTCGAGACATCTGCCGCGAATTCGGCACCCCGCTGTATGTCTACGACGCAGCCTACATCGCCGGGCAGGTGGCTCGCTTTAAAGCGGCCTTTGCCGGGGTACCGGCCTGGATCAAATATGCCTGCAAGGCCTGCTCCAACCTGGCCATTATCCAGCTCATGCGCAAGCTGGGCACCGGGCTGGACACCGTTTCGCCGGCGGAAATCAAGCTGGGGCTGGCGGCCGGCTTTAAACCGGATGAAATTGTCTTTACCCCCAACTGCGTAGATTTTACGGAAATCGAACAGGCGGTGGAAACCGGCACCGTCATCAATATCGAGAGCATCTCCAGCCTGGAGAAGTTTGCCCGGAAATTCGGCGGTACCGTACCCATCTGTATCCGCCTGAACCCGAACATCTCCACCCAGGTCAATGCCGACAAAGTGGATTGGTGGCACAACCAGTCTAAATTCGGCATTTCCCGGTCCCAGTTGGATACCGTAAAGGCGTTGGAAGCCGCCTACGACCTGAAAATCAACGGCGTCCACATTCACTCCAGTTCGGTCATCATGAGCCCGGACATCTTTACCGAGGGTGCCCGCACCGTTTTCGATATCGCAGCCGGCTTCAAGCACCTCGAGTTCGTTGATTTCGGCGGCGGACTAAAGGTGGATGTCGGTGACGGCAATCCGGTGATCGACCTGCCGGCCCTCGGCCAAACGCTGGAGAACCTGTACAGCGACTTTTGCGACCAGGTGGGACACCGGGTCGAGATCTGGTTCGAACCGGGACGCTTCCTGGTAGGCAACGCCGGCACGCTCTTTGCTGAATGCACCGTAATCAAGAAAAACGAGGCTGTCGATTTTGTCGGGGTCAACACGGGATTTAACCACCTGATCCGTCCGATGTTCTATGACGCCTATCACGAAATCGTGAATGTCTCCAATCCGGCCGGCCCGGCGCACACCTATACCGTTGTCGGTAACCTCTGCGAAATCGACAACCTCGGCCAGGGCCGCCAACTCAGCGAAGTGCGCGAAAAAGACTTGATCGCCATTAAAAGTGCCGGTGCCTATGGATACGCAATGGCATCGAGCTACAACTCCCGCCCCCGTCCCGCCGAAGTACTGGTCATGGATGGGCAAGCCCATCTCATCCGCAAGCGCGAAACCTACGCCGATATGATCCAGAATATGGTGCCGCTAGATTTATAGCCCCGCCGATTTGCGAAAACAGGTTGTACAATTGCAAAAAGCGACTTATCATCTATGTCGTTATCTACGCACGGTTTAAAAGCCAAGCCAACCGACCGGCATCTATTCGGCCGGCAAGTCATTTTGTTATGAATTCATCAAGGAGGACGAAACATGCGGAGAAAGAGAACCGTACTTATTTCTATGGTCACGGCCCTGGCGTTGATCCTGGGTGCCGGCACGGCCCTGGCGGGCAACCCGAATCTTGTTTCCGATTTGGATTTGACCAAGGAGCAAATCCAGAAACTGGGCCAGGTGGTAGAATCGTTCAGTACCAAAAAAATGGCCCTTGAAGCCAAGATCGACAAGGCCCGCATGGCGCTGGCCCAGGAACTGCGCAAAGGGGACAGATGGGACTCTGAGGCGAAAATCAAGGCCAGCTCCAAAATCGTCAACAAACATGTCAAGCAGCTGGCCTCTCTAGGCGGCGACCTGCTCAAGCTTAAGGTCGAGTATTTCCTGAAAGCCAAAGATGTCTTCACCGATGATCAGCGCATGGTCATCCTCGGTGCCCTGACCGAATACGAAATGGCACTGCCGGACAGTTTTTCCTATTACCTGGAACTGGACCTGCCGGCAATGGACCTGGACCTGACCACCGCCCAGATCAAAAAACTGCTCAAATACCGGGCGGACATGGACATCCGGAATATCAAGTACGAGCTGGACCTGGAGTACAAGGTCCTTGACCTGCGGGCCGAGCTGCTGTCTCCCAAACGAAATCCCAAAACAATAAACCGGCTCATCACGGGCATCGCCGACATCGGCACCAAGATGATCGACAATAAGGTCGCCCACATCCTCAAGGCCAAGGATGTCCTGAACCTGGAACAGAAGATGGCCCTGTTTCACATGATGCTGATGGTCGCGCAGTAAACAGGTGCCGAACGGACGACTAAAAAGCCGCTCCTTACCGGGGCGGCTTTTTGAGGGGTCGGGCCGCCTGGCAGAGGCGCCATTCCAGCCCATTCAAAATTCATTAGAAATTCAAGCAGTTCCGCAACAAATCCGTTTGACAACCCCCCCTATCTTTAGTACATAATGAAAGGTCGGCCGGCAGTCGTCGATTTGCAAGTTCCCGGGCGCCATGCCCGCTGGCCTGAAACGTACTGATTGTTCCTAAAGTGCAAGCAACAGTGAATCCGATCCATGGAAGCCAATACCCTCATCGCCTGTCACGATTGTGAACTGGTTCAGAAGATACCGCCGGTCCCTCTGCGGGGATCGGCACGGTGCCTCCGCTGTGGTGCCCTCCTGTATAAGCGCAAACCGGACTGTATCGAGCCTACCCTGGCGCTGACCCTGGCCGGGATCGTGCTGTTCATCCTGATCAATATCTTTCCGTTCATTTCCTTTCGCATGGCCGGCCAGATGGAAGAGACCACCCTGATTACCGGCATCAAGGTCTTCTTCGACCAGGGCTGGTGGCACGTGGGCCTGCTGGTTCTGTTGACCACCTTTATCGCGCCGGCCATTCAGCTGCTGGGGCTTTTGTACATCCTGCTGCCCCTGCGGTTGGGCTGGATGGCGCCCGGTCTGCCGCGGGTTCTGCGCATCGTGCAGCGAACGGCGCCCTGGAGCATGATCGAGATTTTCATGCTGGGGATCCTGGTGACCGTCGTCAAGCTCACCAAGGACGGTGACCTGACGTACGGCATTTCCGTGTATGCCTTCATGGCGTTCACGTTTGTGATCGCCGCCATCATCACCACCTTCGACCCCCACCAGATCTGGAAAAAGTGGGATGCCGCCCGCCACATATCCGAGAAATGCCATTTCAACGCCGGCGGGGTGATCAGCTGCCGGACCTGCCACATGCTCTGCGGCGGTCTGGAAATAAGCGCCAAACTCAAATGCCCCCGCTGCGGGGCGCCCCTGCGGCGACGCAAAAAATTCAGCATCTCCCGCACCTGGGCGCTGGTGTTGACGGCGGCCATTTTTTACATCCCCGCGAATCTTTACCCCATCACCAACATCATTTCCTTCGGTGATGAAAAAACCGATACCATCATGAGCGGGGTTATCTATTTTGTACAAGAGGGGATGTGGCACCTGGCCCTGATCATCTTCACGGCCAGCATCATGGTGCCCCTGTTGAAGCTGGTTCTATTATCTTTTCTGCTCATCAGCGTGCAGCGCAAATCGACCTGGCGCCCCAAAGACCGGACCCGTCTTTATCGCGTTACCGAGGCCATCGGCCGCTGGTCCATGGTCGATATTTTTGCTATAACCGTCCTGATCGCCCTGGTGAATCTTGGCCAGATAGCCACCGTCCAAGTAGAAGACGCGGCCATCTATTTCGCCGCCGTTGTCGTGATTACCATGTTTGCGGCCCTGACATTTGATCCCCGCTTGATCTGGGATACGGAGAACAACTCACATGAGTGACGTGGAACAAGGAATCCCGATGGAATCTGACATCCCGACGGCCGATGTCCGCCAGCCCCGGAAACGACATATCTCCATTGTCTGGCTGATACCGGTTGTGGCCCTATGCATTGGCGGCTGGCTGGTCTACAAGGCCCTGTCGGAACAAGGCCCGACCATCACTATCACCTTCAAATCCGCCAAGGACCTGGAAGCCGGAGAGACCCTCATCAAGTACAAAGAAGTCGATCTGGGCAAGGTCACCAAGATCGAACTCAGCGAAGATCTTTCCAGTGTCATCGTAACCGCGGCCCTGGCCAAACATGCCGAAGCGTTTTTATCGGCCAATACGCGTTTCTGGGTGGTGCGGGCCCGGGTGGCCGCCCGCGGCGTTACCGGCCTGGGAACGCTCTTTTCCGGGGCCTACATCACCCTTGATCCGGACCGCCCCGGCAATTTCGTCGAATCCTTTACTGGTCTTGAAGAGCCGCCCGCAGTGACAACGGATGCCCCGGGCCGGGCCTTTTACCTGAAGGCCCTGCGCCGGGGGTCCATCGACACAGGCTCGCCGGTGCTGTACCGCCAGATAGAGGCCGGCCAGGTGGTGAACTACCACCTCTCTGGAGACGGCAAAATTATTACCCTGAAAGTGTTCGTCAACGCCCCCTATCACCACTTCGTATATGAGAATACCCGTTTCTGGAACGTCAGCGGTATCGATTTCAAGCTGGACGCCCAGGGCCTTCGCATCGATACCGATTCAGTGGTCAGCCTGCTGATCGGCGGGATCTCGTTTGGAATCCCTCAGGGCGCCAAACCCGGTGCCCCGGCCAAGGAGAATGCGGACTTCATTCTCTACGACAACCTGGACAAGGCCCGCGAGACCGCTTACCTGGCTAAACAACGCTGGCTGATCTATTTCAATGAAACGGTCCGCGGGCTTACCCCGGGCGCACCGGTTGAAGTTCAGGGCATCCGGATCGGCCAGGTCCTGGATGTGGGTCTTGAGTTCGATGAACAGAATCAGGACTTTCGTATTCCGGTACTGGTTGAATTCGAACCGGAAAGAGTGTTCCCGAACGATGGTACCTTGACCGAAGATAAACGCCGCCAGCTCATCGAGGGCCTGGTCAAACAGGGCTACCGCGCCCAGCTGGAGACCGGGAACCTGTTGACCGGACAGCTCATCATCACCATCAGCCACTTTCCGGATGCCCCCCCGGCAACCATAAACTGGCTGGGGCCGTACCCGGTATTTCCGACGATCCCAAAGACGATTCAACAGATCAAGGTGAAGGTGGCCCGCATTATCGACCGCATGGACAAGATGCCCATCGAAGAGATTGGCCGCGACCTGCAGGCCGCAGCCAATGGCGCCCGGCGCCTGGTGGATTCGCCGGAATTACCCCGGACCTTAAAAAATCTGGACGCTACCATCGAGGAAGCCCGGCTCATGATGAGCGACCTGCGCACGACCCTATCGCCCCAGTTGAGCGCAACCTTGGAAGAGGCGCGCCAGGCCATGGAAAATGCCAGTGAAATGATGAAAACCGACTCACCGCTGCAAATTCGGATGAAGACGGCCCTCGATGAAGTGGCCCGGGCCTCCCGATCACTAAGGCAGCTTATGGATTATCTGGAACGGCACCCGGAAGCAATAATCAGCGGGAAAGGAAAAGACGAATGATCGCGCCAAACGTTCGCCTGGGTATAATAGTGTTCAGTCTCGGGCTGGTAGTGAGTCTGGCCGGATGCACCGGCAAATCGCCCAAATCGGATTTCTACACCCTCGGGACCACTCCCGCCGCGGGACCGGCAGCCCAACTGTCCGCGGACATGGCAATTGCCGTCGGGCCGGTAACGATTCCAGCCGAACTGGACCGCAAACAGATTATCACCCGGGATAGTGACAATCGAATCAACGTCGCTGAACTCAGCCGTTGGGCCGGCCCTTTGCAAGACAACATCACCGCCGTGCTGACGGCCAACCTGGCCTTGCGCCTGGGAACCGACAAAGTGGCGCCTCACTACCGTGAAAGCCTGTTTCCCTTCACCCACCAGGTGGTTCTCCACGTCAACCGCTTCGACGGGCATCCCGAAGGCGAGGTCCTGCTGGATGTTACCTGGAGCGTCAAGCAAAAAGGCAAATCAGCCCCCTTGATCGTCCGCCATTCTGAAATTCGCAAACCGGTGGCCACGCCTGATTATACCGGCCTGGTAGCAGCTAAGAGCAGCGCTTTAGCTGATATCAGCCTCCAAATCGCAGAAGCTTTCATAAATTTGGCGCCATAACAAAAGTCCCCCTCGCTAAAAGAGCCGAGCAATGAAAAAAGTCGCGTTAATAACCGGGTCAAGCAGAGGGATTGGTGCGGCAACTGCTTTGCGGTTAGCTTCCGAGGGCTATAATATTTGTGTAAACTTTCTAAAAAATAAAAAGATTGCAGAAAAAGTGGTCACCAAGATCTCCGTTCTGGGATCTAAAGCGATAGCCATTCAAGCTGATGTATCCGCAGAAGAAGATGTAAAACGACTTTTCAAGGCCATTGATCGCGAAATGGGCCAATTGGATGTATTGGTCAATAACGCCGGCATCCTGTTGCCGCAAACACGCGTTGAGTCAATGACCGCCGAACGAATCAATCGGATTTTGACTACGAATGTCACCGGCTATTTTCTTTGCAGCCGGGAAGCAGTAAAAAGGATGTCGACAAAACACGGGGGTACCGGTGGCGTGATTATCAATGTCTCCTCCGCTGCTGCTCGAATCGGGTCCGGCGGCGAGTATGTGGATTACGCCGCTTCCAAGGGTGCGATCGATACATTTACGATCGGCCTGGCTAATGAGATCGCCGCAGAAAAAATAAGGGTGAATGGTGTCAGACCCGGTTTCATTTACACCGCCATTCACGCCGATGGCGGTGAACCGGATCGGGTGGATCGGATCAAGCATCAACTCCCCTTACTGCGGGGTGGGCAACCGGAAGAGGTTGCCGCCGCCATTGCCTGGCTCGTGTCGGACGAATCCAGTTATACCACGGGCGCGTTTATAGAAGTTTCCGGCGGAAGGTAGCTGCCGGGAGATGCCCTGCCCCTATCCCCTTGTTGAACAAACCCCACCCGCACCCTGTGTTGCCGGGATTTAGCCTGTACCGCCCACCGCCTTGCCGACTGCAGCCAGAACATACTGCGGCAAGGCAAATGCGCCATGATGAATCTCGGGATTATAATAGCGGGTTGCTATTCCGGCTTCCTGGAACCGCTCACTGAGTGTGTCTATCGGAATCCGTCGCAAGGCTGGATCATCCGTTGCCCAACCGAAGGTCATGCTGCCGCCGACATAGGTTGGAATTGCCGCCGTGAAAAAATGCCAGTCTCTGAAAAGCCCGCGCAGGTAGTTGGCCGTGGCCTGGACCTCTTCCGGCTGCATGAAGACCACCCCATTCTGGGTGACCAGGATGCCGCCCCGGGTCAAGCAGCGCTTGCAGGCCCGGTAGAAATTTTCACTGAACAAAGCTTCGCCCGGACCGATCGGGTCGGTGCTGTCGGAAATAATGACATCGAATTGCCGGTCCGTGCTGGAGACAAAATGCAGCCCATCAGCATACACCAGCTCTATCCGGGAATCATCGAAGGCCCCCTGTGAGTGATTGGGCAGATGCTGGCGGCAAAGCGCCACGACCTTGCTGTCCAGTTCAACCTGGATCACGCTTTGAACACCCCGGTGTTTAAGCACCTCCCGCAGCATGCCGCCGTCCCCGCCGCCGACGATCAGCACCCGGGACACCTGGCCATGGGCCAGGATCGGCACGTGCGCCAGCATCTCATGGTAGATAAATTCGTCTTTTTCCGTGGTCTGGATAACCCCGTCGAGTACCATTACCCGCCCAAAGCGGGCATTTCGGAAAATCAGCAGGTGCTGGTGATCGGTTTTCTCTTCGAACAGGATTTCATCGACGGTGAAAGCCTGACCGTAAGCGTCATAAAGAGTTTCTCGGAAACGGTTCATAAGATCACATCCACCCGGCAAGGGCGGCATTTACAAATTCACGCTGGATGCATAAGTTAGTCCACATTGTATCTTCTATACTGAATAGAGGCGATCTCAAACATAGGCTTCCGGTACAAGGTCAAGACGGCCGCGAGGTGCCCCCACGGTGCGGGACGTCCCGCTTGATCTATTCCTCAAATGTGGGTCGCAACCAGAGTTGCCAGCGAAGCCAATGCCTATTGTGGTAAATACGCACCTATTTTGAGGATAGCGCTTACGGTTGCGCCTTACGGCTTGAAAACCGGCACGCCATCTCGCAACCGAGCGCCCAACGCCGAGATTTATCCGCCTCGGGCTGATTGGGCCAAAAGTTATTTTTGGGGTAGTCGCTAGGATTCTTCCCAATTCAAGATAACCTTCCCAGACATACCCGACCCCATCACATCAAAGGCCTCCTGGAAGTCCGCCACCTTGAAACGGTGGGTGACAATGCTGGAAATGTCCAAGCGGCTTTGGAGCATGGTAGACATCTTGTACCAGGTCTCGAACATCTCCCGGCCGTAGATTCCTTTCAGAAAAAGCCCCTTGAAAATCACCTGGGTCCAGTCAATGGCGGCCTCCGAGGGTGGGATGCCCAGCAGGGCAACCTTGCCGCCATAATTCATGCTGACCAGCATATCGCGAAAAGCACCCATGTTGCCCGACATCTCCAGCCCCACGTCGAACCCTTCACGCATCCCCAGCTGCGGAATCACATCCGCTACCCTTTCCCGCGTGACGTTGACCACCCGGGTGGCGCCCATTTCCCGGGCCAGATTCAGGCGGTAGTCGTTGACATCCGTGATCACTACGAAACGGGCTCCCACGTGCCGGGCAATCGCCACCGCCATGATGCCGATCGGGCCGGCGCCCGTAATCAGGACGTCTTCTCCCACCAAGTCGTAAGAGAGGGTGGTGTGGGTGGCATTTCCCAATGGATCCAGCAGGGAACCGATCTCGTCGTCGATATTGTCAGGGAGCGGGAACACATTGACCGCCGGAATACTGAGATACTCGGCGAAACAACCGGGGCGGTTAACCCCTACACCGGTGGTGTTGCGGCAAAGGTGACGTTTACCGGCCCGGCAATTTCGGCAGTGCCCACAGGTGAGGTGCCCTTCGGCCGACACCCGGTCGCCTTCCTTGAGCCCCACGACTTCACTGCCCGCAGCTTCGATCACGCCGGCAAACTCGTGCCCGATCGTCATCGGCACGGGGATGGTTTTTTGTGACCACTCGTCCCAGTTATGGATGTGGATATCCGTTCCGCAAATGGCCGTCTTCTTGATTTTAATGCGGACATCGTTCGGCCCGATATCGGGTACCGGTACCGCGTCCATCCAAATACCGCGTTCGGGTTTGCGTTTGACCAGAGCACGCATGGTTTTCATGGGATAACCTCCAGTTCGCGGCCGACCTTGACAAAAGCCGCCAGGGCCCGATCCAGGTGCTCTTTGGTATGCCCGGCAGACATCTGGGTCCGGATGCGGGCCTGTCCGCGGGGTACCACGGGAAAACTGAACCCGATTACGTAAATGCCCTCATCAAGCAGGCGGGCCGCCATTTTCTGGGCCAGGACCGCGTCCCCGAGCATGACGGGAATGATCGGGTGCTCGCCGGGAACCAGGTCGAAGCCGGCCGCCGTCAGTCCTTCTCGAAAATAGTCGCTGTTGAATTTGAGGGTTTCGCGCAATTGGCCGCTGGATTCCAGTAAATCCAGGACAGCAATGGATGCCGCCGTGATGACGGGTGCCAGGGTATTGGAAAACAGATAGGGCCGGGACCGCTGGCGTAACCAGGTCACAATCTCTTTTTTGGCGGCGGTGTACCCGCCGGAGGCCCCGCCGAGGGCCTTGCCCAGCGTGCCGGTTATGATATCTACCCGCCCCATGACATGGCAGTGCTCATGCGAGCCCCGGCCGTTGGGTCCGGTAAACCCGACCGCATGGGAATCATCCACCATCACGAGGGCCCCGTGCTTGTCCGCCAGGTCGCAGATGGCCCCTAATTCAGCGATAATTCCGTCCATCGAGAACACCCCGTCGGTGGCAATCAGCTTGAAACGGCAGTCGTCCGCGGCCTGCAGCTTTGCCTCCAGGTCCACCATGTCGTTGTTGTTGTAACGGTAGCGCCGGACCTTGCACAGGCGCACCCCGTCAATGATGCTGGCATGGTTTAGGGCATCACTGATCACCGCGTCCTCCGGGCCCAGCAAGGTTTCAAACAGGCCGCCGTTGGCATCGAAACAGGAGCTGTAGAGAATCGTGTCCTCCATCCCCAAAAAGGTACTGATACGCTGTTCCAATTCCTTGTGGATGTCGAGGGTGCCGCAAATAAAGCGCACCGAAGACATCCCGAAGCCGTATTTTACCAGGGCCCGCTGCGCTCCGCTGACCAACTCCGGATGGTTGGCCAGTCCCAGGTAGTTGTTCGCACAAAAGTTCAGGACTTCACCGCCGGCCTGTACACTGATGGCTGTCTGCTGGGGAGAGGTAATGATCCGTTCCGCCTTGAACAGGCCGTCCGCCCGCAACTGAGCGGTCTGCGCGGAGAGATATTCAGAAAGTTCCGTTTTCATGGCTGCCCCTTTCCTATGCTTCTATTTCGCTTAGCGTCTTGCGGCCGAAGAGGACCGCGCTCAATTTTGCCGGTGTTCCTCCACATGCGCGCTGATAACACCGCGAACCATCTCAGCCACCTCGTCCACCGGCAGGTTCGCGAACCGCGCCAAGGGGATCTCTTCCAGAACCTGGATGTGGATAACATGCCGACCGTGAAAATTAAGGCTCTTTTTGGGCAGTGCATTCTTCGTCCCGTTTATCACAATGGGCAATATCGGAACTTTCATTTTCTGGGCCAGAGTGAAAGCCCCGTGTTTGAAGGGTTTGACAATACCGGTACTGGAGCGGGTTCCCTCTGGAAAGAAGAAGACTGAGCTGCCGGCGGCAAGCGTTTTTTCGCAGGCTTTCATCATCTGAGCAATACTGTCCTTCCGACCGCGCTTAATCTTGATATACCGGTTGAGTACCATATTCCAGCCGATAAAAGGAAGCTTGAAAACAGCAGCCTTGGACACCCACTTGAATGGAAAAAACAGCTTGAAGGCCACCAGGATATCGAGCTGGGACTGGTGATTGGAAACGACCATGTAAGTCGCCCCGCGCCGCACCCGGTCCCGCCCTGACACGGTCACCTGCCAGGCCGGCACCACCCAAAGATACAAGACGGCCCAGAACGAGGTGAACATGTGTAAAGCGACCAGACGTCGGTCGAAACACACGGTCAACATCCAGATCGCCAGTGCTACCAGGAAGAAAACGGTGGAGGATGCGCCGATGAAAGCAATAATACTCATGGAGATCAAACGGTTTACCATGCCTGCTCCGCGTCCAGGTTTGAAAATCGGGGTGTGTGTGGATTAGTACCCGCTCACCCTGAAAAATTCAAACGGATTTTTTTTGACACGGGTTAAAAATCAGGTAACATAGAAGCTGTCCCCACTCACAGATCTTGAAATAGCTTCTGGTTCATGCTTCCCCCAAAATGAGTCTGCCGACAGGGAGGAAAAGCACCATGGATATGAATGGTCACGCTGAACGTGAAAAAAGAAGTTATATCCGGATTGTCTACCGCCCCGGCAAACGGCCCCGCCTGGATACAAGCAATACGGTTTTCGAGGTGACCGACATCAGTGAAGGCGGTATCCGCTTTTTGAACAACGCCGACATGGCACTGCCCGAATTCATTAAAGGAATCCTCATCTTTCTCGACGATGAAACCATCGACATTGATGGTAAAATCGAATGGCAGCGGAACCACGAAGTCGGTATCAGCCTCAAATACATGATCCCGGCCGCAACCATCGAAAAGGAGCAGCGGCACATCATTCTCAATTGCTGAAAACCGCTGGAATGTTTTTTATCCTACCACTGTAGTGCGAGATTAAAACCGCGCCCCGCAACGCGGTTTTGGGCTTTTTGAAAAAAACCTCCCGCCCCATCCGGCTCTTTCATCAATCTTTTCACTGAATTGGTGCCCGCACCCCTAAAAACTCCAGATATTGACTGAAATTCCAATTGACATACCACATATTGTGTGAGAATGATTCAAATACGCAGCAAAGATACCAGCTGTCGGTCGCCTATCTATTTGAACATTTGGCCAATTCCCCGGGCGGTCCTGGCAGGTATGCTGTTGCCACCTGGCGTTTAATCCATTCAACCTGGGCTATCTAGTTCGGCAACCAACAAAAGGATTTTACAATGAGGGACGGCTATTGCTCATTTTCAGTTGCTGCCGATGAATGGTATTTATTTTTTAAACTATAGTAAGTGTACCTAAGACAGGGAGCGATGCATGGCTTCAAAGCACAAATACCTCGTGACGGAAGATGGTCCCATCGACCTGCGGACCCACGACTGGGATGACCAGCTTTTCTCGGACCTGCTGGTCAGCGGTAATTCAATCAACCCGCAGCAGGCGCTGGATGTCAGTCGCTTCATCAAGGACGCAATCAACGACCTGGAAATCAATACCATTACCCTGCCGGTGATCGATGAGGTCCTCAAAGCCAAACTGATGGAACTGGGCCTCAAAAAAGTAGCACCGGTCAAGCTGGAAAAATCGCTGTTTATCAGAAACGGATTGGCTCTTTCCGATAACGCCAAAACCGTTCTGGCCCGGCGCTACCTGAAAAAGGACCTCAAGGGGGAACCCACCGAAACGCCGGCTCAGATGTTTCGCCGCGTGGCCCGGCACATCGCCCGGGCCGAAAAAAACTACGGCACGGCCAATGATGTTAAAAAGGCGGAAAACCTTTTTTACGATATCATGACCGATCTCAAGTTCCTGCCCAACTCACCCACGCTGATGAACGCCGGGCGGCAGCTTGGCCAACTGGCGGCCTGTTTTGTCCTGCCGGTCGAAGACAGCATGGACGGCATCTTCGATTCGCTGAAAAATGCCGCTGCCATTCACAAGTCGGGGGGCGGGACCGGTTTTTCCTTTTCCCGCCTGCGCCCAAAAAACAGTATGGTGGGCACCACCGGCGGGATCGCATCGGGCCCGGTGTCGTTCATGAAAATCTTCAACACCGCCACGGAACAGGTCAAACAGGGCGGTACCCGCCGGGGCGCCAACATGGCCATCCTGCGGGTCGATCATCCCGATATCATGGAGTTCATTTACTGTAAGAAAAAGAACAACGAGTTGAACAATTTTAATATATCGGTCGGGTTGACCGAAAAGTTCATGGAAGCCGTGGTCCAAAAGGAAGATTACGACCTCATTAACCCCCAGACCGGCAAAGTGACCGGGCAACTGAATGCCGCCGAGGTGTACCTCTCCCTGGTCACCCAGGCCTGGGGAAATGGAGATCCGGGCATTGTTTTCCTCGACCGCCTCAATCGAGACAACCCCACGCCGGCCATTGGGGAGATCGAAAGTACCAACCCCTGCGGTGAGCAACCCTTGCTCCCCATGGAGGCCTGCAACCTCGGCTCCATAAACCTTTCCAAGTTCATCACGCAGGTGGATGGCAAGCCGGCGATCGATTATGAAGATCTGGGTGCCACCGTAACCGCCGCTGTGCGGTTCCTGGACGATACTATCGACCAGTCTAAATACCCGCTGGAAGCCATCGATCAAATGGTCAAAGGCAACCGCAAGATCGGACTGGGGGTTATGGGTTTTGCCGATCTGCTGTTCCAGTT
Organism: Olavius algarvensis Delta 4 endosymbiont; assembly: GCA_905176665.1. Lineage (GTDB taxonomy): Bacteria > Desulfobacterota > Desulfobacteria > Desulfobacterales > CAJINA01 > CAJINA01. The sequence goes on from CAJINA010000231.1 coordinate 48,708, forward strand.
GAACACTCCTTACAATTCCGAGGAGGCCCTGGCCAAGGCGGAAGAGGTTATGAAATTTGTCCAGGACACCTCACACCAGGCCTCGGCAGAGTTGGCCGAGCAGCGCGGCGTTTTCAAGAATTTCAACAAGAGCGTCTTCAAACGCCGTAAAAAAGCTCGCTACCGCAACGCGACCACGACAACCATTGCCCCCACCGGAACCTTGAGTATTATCGCCGACTGCTCCAGTGGTGTGGAGCCCCTGTTCGCCCTGAGCTTCGTACGCACGGTCATGGATAATGATCGCCTGATGGAAGTTAATCCGAACTTTGAAAAGGTGGCCCGGGAACGCGGTTTTTACAGTGACGACCTCATGGATAAGATTGCCGGCGAAGGCAGCCTGGCGCACATCGATGCGATCCCGGAAGATGTGAAAAAGATTTTCGTCACAGCCCACGACATCTCACCCGAGTGGCACATCCGGATGCAGGCTGCTTTCCAGAAATATACCGACAACGCCGTTTCCAAGACGGTAAACCTGCCGGGTGAGGCCACCGTGGATGATGTGCAGCGCATTTACGATCTTGCCTATGAGCTCGATTGCAAAGGCGTCACCATCTACCGGGACGGCAGCAAGGAAAATCAGGTGCTCTCGTTCTCCGACCAGGACAAGGAGACCGATAGTCAGGCCAAAGTTATCGACCGGCCGGAAACCCTGGAGGGATTTACCACCAAAATGAAAACCGGCCTCGGACAGTTGTACGTCACCGTAACCGAATTCAACGGCCACCCTTTCGAGGTCTTTGCGACCATCGGTAAATCGGGCCGGTCTACAGCCGCCAAGGCAGAGGCTATCGGGCGGCTGGTTTCCCTGGCCTTCCGGGCCGGTGTTAAAGTCAACAAAGTGGTAGATCAACTTACCGGCATCGGCGGTGAACATCCCGTCTTCCAGGAAGGCGGCCTGGTCCTTTCCATCCCCGATGCCATCGGCCGCGTGCTGCAAAAACGCTACATGGACGATAAGGCTGTGAAGAAAGGTCATGCCGGCGGTGGGTTGATGGGTGAAAAGTGCCCGGAATGCGGCCAGACGGTCAGTTTTGAAGAAGGCTGTATGACCTGCCATTTTTGCGGTTTCACCAAGTGTGGATAAATGTTGCCCCCTGCGGACTCAAATCCGCAGGGGACTCCAAACTTGACTTCTTAAAGCGGATTCATAGCTTAAAGCGCGGGGAACGAGGCTGCTACAGAGCCTGACCACGTGCTTTTTCTATTGATCCGGACAACTCCCGTCCTGCGCAGCAGGACGGTTTCAATAACGAAAACAGCCCCAGACATTGGATCCCGACACACGCCGAGCGCGGTGTTGTGCGGGATGGCGGCAGCTGAAACGACTATCCGGAAATCCGGCCCAGACCTGCCCTGATCCCGACCCAGGCAGCTCCCCCCCGCGCGTTCCCACAACCCAGATCATTTGCAGCTAAAGTAAACCGGTAACGGTACGATAAAATGTATCAAGGGTAGCGTTGCCGGCTATGGGCACGCTCCGGCCGTTAAAAAAGAAACACACGCGTCCAAAGGCAATGGACATATTCAAGAGAAATGACCATGTACCCAAAGACTGATAGATTCGGGTTACCTGAAACCGTAGACGAAGCCGTGGATCTGTTGATTTCGGATTTGCTGGCTGATCATATAGAAATGCTCTCCAGTTTATCGGAACGGCAGTTCGATCGCCTTTACAGCCTGGTTTCGCCCTTCGTTCTAGCCGAATTCAAACTCTGGTCCGGGAACGACAAGCTCCTGAATGCCTGCATTGCTCAGCTCGAGGATACGGATGCCAACTGTGATCCGGCCGGTCTGATCCTGCGCAAAACCAAAGCCCGCCTGAACGACATCATAGGCGTCCTGATCATCACCTGAGGCGGTGTAATCCAACCAGGGCGAATACATTTGACTTGCCCGGGTATCAATGTTTAAATAGTTCTGATTTACGAACAATTCTAAACGATTAACCTCAATGGTCCCGGGTGCGGCATGCAGGCTGAATCGGATTTCTCCAGGTATCCCGTTCTTGTTGCGGAAGACGACAAGGTGTCCCGGGTATTCCTTGAAAAAACCCTCAGCCAGATCGGGTATCGCGTTACCACTGTTCACAACGGGGTGGAAGCGATGGCCGTCATTCAGCGGCAGTTCTTCCCCATCCTGGTAACCGATTGGATGATGCCCGAAATGGACGGGCCCGAGTTATGCCGGACGATCCGGAAAGCCAGCCTGCCGGGATATGTCTACATCCTGCTGCTGACCGCGAAAGATGCCACGGAAGATATCGTCACCGGCCTCGAGTCCGGAGCAGACGACTTTCTCAGAAAACCCTTCATGCAGCCGGAACTCAAGGCGCGTTTATCCACCGGGGTTAGAATCCTTAATCTGGAAAGAAACCTCAAAAATACCCTGCAGGAGCTAGGGACCACTAAAGATATGCTGGTGCAATCGGAAAAGTTGGCCGCCATCGGCCAACTGGCAGCCGGTCTCGCCCACGAAATCCTCAACCCGACCAATATCATCTCTATGCGCCTGCATCTTTTAAAGATGACCGAAGCGCTGTCATCTCACGGCCGGGAGGCTATCGGTACCTGCAAGGAGCAGTTGGAGCGGATCGTTCATATCACCAAAAGTCTCGGCAAGTTCTCCCGCGAACCTTGCAAATCGATAGCGCCGACGGACGTCAACGACCTGGTTTTCCATATTCTGCACCTGATGGGGCCGCAGCTCAATTTTGAGGATATCAACACCAGCACCGGTCTTTCCAATGCCCTGCCCTTGATTTCAGTAGACCGGGAAATGTTCGAAGAGGTAATTCTGAACATTATCTCCAATGCCTTCTCGGCCATGGCCGGCCAGGCTTACAAAGAGCTGGTCATTGAAACCGATCTGCCCGAGCCGGGACAATGTATCCGCATCCGTATCGCAGACAACGGCCCCGGTATCGACCCGGATTCGCTCGCCAAAGTATTCGATCCCTATTATTCCACCAAACCGGCAGACCAGGGCACCGGCCTGGGCCTATTTCTTTCTTACGGGATCATCCAGGAGATGGGGGGCCGCCTCTGGGTCGAAAATAATGAAGGGCCCGGTGCATCATTCTATATTGAATTGCCTATAAACAGTGCTGCCACCTGCGATATCATTCCAACTTGAATTTAACCCACGGAGAGACTATAAAGGCTATATTATGGAAAAAATCCTGGTCGTCGATGATGAAATCGAAGTCTGCCGCGCCCTTGAAGAATTTCTTGCCATAAAGGGCTACCAGGCTTTTTCCGCCCATAACGGCCAGGAGGCCCTGAATATAGTCCAGGCCGAAAACCCGCACATCGTGCTGCTGGACATTATCATGCCGGGTATGAGCGGGATTGAAACCCTTGAAGCCATCAAGAAAAACGCACCTGCTACCGGAGTTGTGATGATAACAGCGGTGACGGATGAAGCCCTGGGCAACCAGGCCCTGCAGCCGGGAGCGGACGACTTCATCACCAAACCGGTAGGCCTCGACTATTTGGAAACCGTCCTGATGGTTAAAATAGTCGACATCCTGGGGGGATAACGCTGCTCAAGTTGCTGCGGAGACCCCTTTGTTGCCCGCCCCGGACAATCCTGTTCGAATGTTGCGCTGCCGGCCTGTGTAAAACCCCCTTTGCCCCAATGGGACGCCACCAATGAAGCAGTGAATGTCAAAGAGGAACTTTTATGTCGAATTCAGCCTTCAAAACCGCAACCTTGTCTGCCGCCGCCATTGTAGGCCTTGCTTCGGTCGTTTTCGCAGGTGATGCCGCGGCCACTGAAATTTCCTGGGGCTTTCTAATCATCGGCCTGCTGGGAGGCCTGGCGCTGTTTATCTACGGCATGGAGCAGATGAGCGATGGTATGAAGAAAACAGCCGGGGATCAGATGCGTTCGATTCTCGCCGCCCTGACGCACAATCAACTGCTCGGCCTGGCCGTAGGAACCTTTGTTACCATGGTGATCCAGTCGAGTTCGGCCACCACGGTTATGCTGGTGAGTTTTGTGCAGGCCGGCCTGATGAATTTTACCCAGTGTCTGGGCGTCATCCTTGGTGGTGGTATCGGCACCACCGTCACCGCCCAGCTGATTGCTTTTAAATTAACCGATTATGCCCTGTTGATGGTATTTATCGGTGCCGTCCTGCGTATGTTCGCCAAAACCGAACGCATGCGCAATATCGGTGACATCATCCTGGGGTTTGGGATTCTGTTTTACGGGATGAAACTGATGAGTGACAGCATGAAACCACTGCGGATGTTTCCGGCATTTATCGATCTTTTGAAAGGCCTGGAAAACCCGTTTCTCGGCTTACTGGTGGGAACGGTGTTGACCGCCCTGATTCAAAGCAGCAGTGCCTTCACCGGCATCCTCATCGTGCTGGCCCAACAAAACCTGATTACCCTGGAAGCCGGCATCCCCATGATCTTCGGGGCCAACATCGGCACCTGCATCACCGCGGGTCTGGCGAGCATCGGCACCACCCGGGAGGCCAAGCGGGTGGCCCTGGCCCACGTAATTTTCAAGATTGCCGGCGTGGTACTGTTCATCTTCTGGATCCCCGCCTTTGCCGACCCGATCCGTACGCTCGGGGCCGGGTTCAGTTCAGGCACGGCCCGCGACATTGCCAATGCCCACACGGTCTTCAATGTCAGCATCGGATTTCTCTTTCTCCCGGCCACGGCCCTATTCGGCCGGCTTATTACTACCCTGTTACCCGAAAGGCCAACCAATCCGGCTTTTGAACTCAACACCCGGCACATCGACGATCGGCAGATCGTGAACCCGCCCGTAGCCATCGAACTGGCCCGGGCCGAGATTTCTCGGGTGGCCCTGCTCCTGGGGCGGATGCAGCGCTCCATCATCATTCCGTTTTTCTCCGAAGAAGAACGAAAGGATGAAATTTTCCCCAGCCTCTCCCTGCTGGAAGGCATCGACTTGCGGGAACGGAAGATCAATTTTTTACAAGAGAAAATTAAAGCCTACCTTCTGAAAGTCGGCCAGCAGCCGCTCTCCCAAAAGCAATCCGATGAAATTTACGGGATGATCTCGATCGTCAAGGATATGGAGAGCCTCGGAGACCTTATCCATCGCAACATGGTGCCCCTCATTCCTAAAAAACATGCCCTGGAAACCGACTTTTCAGATGAGGGCCAGGAAGAGTTGATGATCTACCACGAAAAGGTCTGCAAACAGCTATTCCTGCTGAAGGAAGCCTTTTCCGAACGCAACCCGGAAAAAGCCCGGGAAATCATGCTGGGAGAACGCAAGTACCTGGACCTGGAGTCCCAGTACCGCATCCGACACCTGCAGCGCCTGCTCCACCAACGCAACGAATCGCTGGAAACCCATGAAGTCCACATGGAATTGATGGACCTGATGAAACAGATTATCGTCTACTCGTCCAACATCGCCAAAACCTTTGTAACCTCAACCTTATAACCCGCAACTCCCGGGCTTATCAGGCGATCGGCGGCGGCGAATAAAGCACATGGCCGGAAACGGTTTTGATATCCACCGTACCGGTCATCACCATGGCTTGGATCAACTCGGTCTGGATGGTTTCCAGATAGGTTTGGACACCCTCCTTCAGCCCGCCCATGGCCGCCACGGAAAACGGCCGGCCGATCATCACGGCATCGGCGCCCAGGGCAATCAGTTTCAAGACATCGGCACCGGAGCGCACACCGCCGTCGGCCAGGATTGCCAAACGGCCGTAAACGGCGTCCACCAGAGCCGGCAGCACCCGGGCAGCGCCCGGCGTATGGTCCATCACCCGGCCCCCGTGATTGGAAACCACAATGGCATCAGCCCCGGCATCAACCGCCAGGCGAGCCTGACCCGGGGTCATGACGCCCTTGAGAATGAATTTCATCGAAGTACTCTTGATAATCTTTGCCAGTTCCTCGGCGGGCTTGGGGGTTACCGGTCGCCCCATCTTGGCCAGGGTCACCAGACCGGCGGCGTCGATGTCGATCCCGACGATGCGTGCCCCGGTTTTCTCCGCCTTTTCCAGTTTTTCATACAGTTCCCGGTCCTCCCACGGTTTGATGAAGGGAATCCCCTGACCGCCGCATTTTTCGATGGCGGTAAATCCTGCTTGGTGAATGAAATCCGGTACGCCGTCACCGGTACATCCCAGGGTGCCGGCGGCCACACAGCCTTCCAGGACAGCCTGGATATAATCCTCTTCGGAAATCTGACCACCCATGTTGAACGAAACCCCGCCGATGGGTGCGGCCAGGATCGGCAGCGCCAGGTCCTGGCCCAACAGGTTGACCGCGGTATCCGGGTCGGTGATATCGTGGATCAGGCGCATATTGAACTTCACCTCGGCCAGGGCGGCCATATTGTCTTTAAAAGAGGCGGCCGTTCCCAGTCCGCCCATGCCCGGCACTTCTCCAGCGCACACTTTACCGTCACAAACCGGGCAAACCCGGCAATAGCCCTTCATCAGTTCCCGCGCTTTGTCCCGTATTTCTTTCATTCCATCCTCCAGCGCAAAACATCACTGTCCCATATCCAATTAGGCCTTGCGCTCCATTTGGTTTACTGCAAATTAGCAGGCGAAGCGCCTTCATCCAGAGAATTGGGCCATAATAATTGGATATTCGGTTTTAAGTTATATCAATATTTCCAACCCAAAAGCCCCATCGTGAGAGCATTGGCCACAATCGCAATGACATACAGGCTGCTGACCACGATAATCTTGGTTTTCATCTTCTGCAGCCCGATGACGATGATGGCTGCCACGTAGAAATGGAAATAGCCGAACAGGAATATCAGCCAGACCCCCTTGAAGGAGCGGTGCCACCAGGGATATTCCCAGACCAGGTGACCGCCCATGTTCAGCAGGCACTCCACGAACACGCAAAACACCGAGTAGCCGATGGCCCAGAACCAGCGGTCCGGAATCCCCAGAATCCGGTCCTCCCGGTTTTCCGACAGGGTGTTGTAAAAGATGATCCCGGAGATGGCAAACATGAACATAATCTCGATGTTCCAGCCGACCATGGTCCTAAGGGCCGTCTCGCCCGGTGCCGTCCACATGGCACTGCGTTGCGTGAGGTGGAACACCCATCCGTTCCAGGTCTCGTTGATAAAATCCATGCCGAACACGGTCAGGCCCGCGAGGACCGCGTCCCAGTTGCCGCTGAGCCGGGCCTTCTTGATTTCCGAGGTGTAAATATAGAACACGATGGCCAGTAGTGGGATTACATACCACTGCAGCGTCGAGAGGTCCCGGATATTTTCCAAGGCTTGAACTGAGGCTGGTGTAGGCATTTGCAGGCTCCCCCTTAGTCGTTTGCGTTGGGAAAGCACTATGGCAAATCACTCTTTCAAAGTCAATCCACGGCCCGGGCCTTTTGTTTGACAGCCAAGGGAGCGCGGGATAGATAAATGGCCATGATGATTAAAGTCGTCGCTGCCTTTCTGGTACATGAAGAAAAAGTCCTGATCGCCCGCCGTAAAGCACCGCCCCAATTGGCCGGCAAGTGGGAGTTCCCCGGCGGCAAGGTTGAACCGGGGGAAACCCCCGAAGAAAGCCTGGCCCGGGAAATGGAGGAGGAGTTTGGCATCCGGATCGCGGTTGGTCCTTTCAGCGCCGATAGTTGCCACCATCAGACCGAGTGTAGTTTTCATATCCAAGCCTACCGGGCGACCTGGCTGTCCGGTCAACTCGTCCCCATAGCCCACGACCGCTGCGCCTGGGCCGGACCGGACACCCTGCTAACCTATGATCTGCTGCCCGCGGATGTCGACCTGGCCCACGCCTTGATTAAAAAAGACTTCTTAGGCGCCTCAAGATAAGGTTTGCAGCGGTCATAACAAAAGACCCGGGTGCAACCTGCACACCCGGGTCTACTGGTACCGCTCGGGGGGGGATTGTTACGTCCCTTTGTGGTTTAAACTCCTTCGGTTTGGGGAGCAGTCGAAGAAAGTCCGGCAGCAGCGGCTGCCGGCTGCATACCGGCCATGGATTCAGAAAGCCCTGATCCGCCGTACGTCATAACCTCGAAGTCGGGATAGGCATTACCGCCGTGTTCGGTGATATCCAATCCGGCCAGTTCTTCTTCCGGGCTGACCCGGAGACCGACAGTCTTGTCGATCAGCTTGAACAACAGGAAGGCCGCCGGGAATACCCACAGAAAACAGGCGCTGATGCCTAGAAGCTGGACGCCGATGATCTTGGCGGTGGTCCCGCCGATGTTGAAGATCCCGGCTGCCAGAGTGCCCCAGGCCCCGCAGACACCGTGGACGGAAATGGCTCCTACCGGGTCGTCGACTTTAATCTTGTCGAAGAAGATGACCGAGAAGACAACCAGGACGCCGGCCACCAGGCCGATAATGATGGCACTGTTGGGGGTTACATTGGCACAGCCGGCGGTGATCCCAACCAGGCCGGCCAGGGCACCGTTCAAGCTCATGCCGATTTCTGATTTGCCGAACTTGATCCAGGAAGTAGCCAGGGCGGCGATGGCGCCGGCCGCAGCTGCCAGGTTCGTGTTAACGAAGATCATGGCGATGCTCTTGTCGGCGGTGGTGGTGGATCCGGGGTTGAATCCGAACCAGCCCAGCCAGAGGATGAACACCCCCAGGGCCGCCAACGGCATGTTGTGACCCAGGATCGGTTTGATTTTCCCGTCTTTGGTATATTTACCCAGACGGGGACCAAGTACGATGGCACCGGCGAGGGCCGCCCAGCCGCCCACGGAATGAACCACGGTGGAACCGGCAAAATCAATGAACCCGAAGCCTTCCAGCCAGCCGCTGCCGTTAAACAGGCTGCCCCAGGCCCAGCTGCCAAACACAGGGTAGATAAGACCACTGATGAAAATACTGTAGAAAATATACCCCTGGAACTTGGTCCGTTCCGCCATGGCGCCGGATACGATCGTGGCGGCCGTAGCGGCAAACACCACCTGGAACATCCAGAATGCCAGCACCCAGGGATCACCATCCGGAGCAAAGTCGCTCAGGAAAAATCCCGAGGTACCGAACCAGCCGGTCTGGCTGGCCCCGAACATCAGGCCGAAACCCACCGCCCAGAAGGCGATGCTGCCGATGGAAAAATCCATCAGGTTCTTCATCATGATATTGACCGCGTTTTTAGCGCGGGTGAAACCGGCCTCTACCATGGCAAAGCCGGCCTGCATAAAAAACACCAAGCAGGCGGCAACCAGCGTCCACAAGTAATTGGCATGGCTCTGCACCAGGTCAATGGCCGCTTTGTTGGAAAGAATCGTCGGCTCGGGGTCACCGGCCCAAACATAAGTGCAACTCAGGGCTGTTATCAGCAGCGATAGAATAAGTTTCCGCATTTTTCTGTTCTCCTGTTTGAATCATTAAAAAGGTGTTTACTTGACATCGTTTTACCGCCCTGGGAGTGAACAGCACCCGATACGCGGGAGCTGCAGTAAAAATCATTGCGCCAGTAGTAGAGCAAGGGGTGTGCCAAACTTTTTTAAACCTGCATGAAGTGCGTAACAATTTGTATATATTGAATTATTATAAATATTAGAGGATGGCAGAGCAAAAATACAAAAAGAACAAATTAGTAATATTGTTTACTATGAATACATATTTATAATTTTTCTTGACCATAAAGTTCCCGCTATATGCAGTTCCGCCGGCTCCAGTTGGCGTTGACAAGGAGAGATCCGGTGCCTATTTTTCCCGGAACGGAAAATACCACCTCGCCGATGCACGGCGCCAATCCCAATTATATGCAGGAGAAAAAATGGCCGACTCTTTTATGGAAATTACAGATGAGAACTTTGAAGCAGAAGTAGTAGGATCAGAAAAACCGGTAATCGTTGATTTCTGGGCCCCCTGGTGCGGCCCCTGCAAAGCCATCGGCCCCATGCTTGAAGACCTGGCCGTAACCTACGGCGACCAGATGGTTTTTTCCAAGTGCAATGTGGATGACAACCCGGTAACGCCCGGGAAATTTGGCATTAAGTCAATCCCGACCCTGATTTTTTTCAAAGATGGTAAAGTGATGGAACAGATTACCGGGATGGTGGCGCGCCAGAAAGTGGAGGAGTCGATAAAAGGTGTCCTGGACGGAAAGGGCGGCTCCCCGTTTGTCTCTTAAATCGATCACCGCGATAAATTCACGTGTGTGCGGGTCCCGCCCCACCCAGGATGGAGCGGGAGCCGCGCAGCGGGAACCCTAAACCGCGTCTTGCCCGGTTTCGCCCGTTCTAATCCTGATAGCCTGGGACACCGGCATGACAAAAATCTTACCGTCTCCGATCTTGCCGGTGCCGGCATTGTCTTTGATCGCCGCGATCACGCCATCGGTCAGGGCCTCCTCGACGACAACGTCTATCTTGATTTTCGGGATAAAATCGACTTGGTACTCGGCTCCTCGATAAATTTCCTTGTGTCCGCGCTGCCGACCAAACCCCCTGCTCTCACTAATGGTCATGCCGGTAACGCCGATTTCGTTCAATGCACTTTTCACCTCATCCAACTTGAACGGTTTGATAATCGCTTCTACCTTGTTCATTTAAAGCCTCCAAAATTTCAATGTGTGTTCCCAGGGTACCTCGCTTAATAGCAATGGGCATGCCAGCCGATTTAGAAAAAAGTAATATAGCCATAACTATTTATTATTAAAAGATATAACCTTTGATATCGACCAAGACCACCCCTCGATAATTAAAGTACATATATGCAACATAGATATCATTTGGTTTCAAATATGTAACATGAGTTCGAGTCCGGCCGCATCTTCCCGAATGCCGGCACCGCCCTCTTGCACACTGCCAAAAAATTTTCTATATTAGTGAAATCCCTGCAAACAACAAAGGTGGGCCGCCGCCATGATAGAAAAAGAAAAAGCCGAAACAATCCTCGCCGAAATCCGACAACAGGTCAAAGCGGGCAATACAGACAGCATCTCTTTTTCCTCACAAACAATATTGTGGATGGCTGAGAGCCTGGTAGAAGCCATAGCCGAAGTAGGAAAGGTCCAGGAGCAAAAGGAAGCCGCCCTCCGGGAAATTACCGCCAAACATGAACGGACTGCAGATGAATTAAAAACCCTGAAGGAAGATTACTTTAAGCTCACGCAGGAATTCAGAAAGCATGAAACCAGTGGCATCGCCATGGAATCGAAGGAAAAACTGCTTAAAAAATGGCGCCGTGAATCAAAATAGAGCGCCAATTCTGCGACACACCGCCCACCCGCCCCCTTTTTGCAAAATGCGCTAATCGTTTTGCAAATTGCAACGATTATCGCCCTTCAATTGGCAACCATTCTATGCCCTTACCTATCAAGAGGCTGATTTAATGCGTCTTTTCAAATTCATCTTTTTTGGCACCCATCTTGCTCAATCAAATCAGCAGTAGTTCCATTTATTGATAAAGCCAAACCCACCGGGAGGTGGGGGCGGAAAGCCACGGGTCTTGAACAGAGACAGCCGGGTTGCCAGGGAACCAACATCGAGCCGATCTGCCCTGGAATTCGGGCATATCGGCTTTTTCTGTTCCGGACGGCAAACGTAACCTGACGTGCCAAAAGGAGTTCAACATGAAAACAAACAAACCCATCCAGGCAACCTTAATCGTGGCCTTGTGCACCGCGATTTTCATTGGCCTGGTATCCACCGCTGGCGCTGACGACGGCCGGGTCATTGCCAGATGCAGCCTGGTGGAAAAAAGTTTCGTAAAAACTGTTCATTACGATGTCAAAGCGCGCAATCTGCGCTGGCAGGTCAGTAAAAGCGCGGGCAAATATCCCTGGGTGCGGGCCAAGCTGGAAGGCAACCCCGAGGGCGATATGATCCCCGAAACCGAGCTTGCCAAAAACGAGTTCCCAACTGAGAAAGAAAAGGCGGTCCTGGCCACCATGCAGTTCGTGGCTTCGGACGACCGCCCATTCAACCTTGGAAAAGCGGCCCTGGGTGAAGTCGCCCTCGCGGTTTACCCGGCCGTCGAGAAACCGGTCCGTTACGCCCTGGTTAAAAAGAACGGCAAACTGTTGATCACGCATCGACAAACCCCGTCGGCGATACAGCTAACCTATCATGTTAACCGGTAGGGATCTGCCCCTATCTGCGGCAACCGGGGTGCCGATCGCCACCTGATCGGCGCCCCGCTGCGGCTGCTGCTTTTTGCTGCTACGCGCTAGTCGCCCGAGTCCGCCCCATACTTGTCGATCAACTCCCCCAGGGCTTCCCTGAGTCGGTTTATGTCTTTGCCAAAACGCTCCTTGTAATCCCAATAGTCCGATCCGGCCAGACAGGGATAGGCCACGGTACAAACGGCAGGCCGGTTTTCAAAGGAAAATATGCAACCATTGCGCTGTAGCAGAGGGCACTGATAGAACCTGTCACCGGCAGTGCGAACCTGAGTGGTCAAGGCAGCCCTCTCGGCGGCTTGCAGGTTGAAGACCGCTGCCAAAAAGTCCACCCGGGACAGTCGTTTGGGAAAATGCCAGCGACAGCATTCTCCCGCGCAAACCGCAATTGACCGGCGGCATCTTTCCGCATAGCCGAGGGCCCGGGCCCGTTCCTCGATTTTAGTTTTTATAGACATTAATGCGGCTATCAATTCTCCGGCCTCCGCGACGGCCGGCAAATCCATTTTAGCGAGGGCCCGCAGGGCTGCCTCCAGTTCAGCGGCCATGGCCTGCCTGAGTTTACGCAATTCTTCAGCGTGGTCTTTGGATATCTGGCGTCCGTTCAGCGCGTCCTCCCCGGCTTCGCAGTTCAGCCTCCTGCTACCACTGTCTTATTTTGCAGTCAAATCTTAATATTCGGACTGCCGCCGCCTTTACGGTTGCAATTGAAATGGCAATGCTTATTATGGCTGCCAGTGTATTTGGGACCACTAGAGCAAGAGGGGAACATTTGAAAGACATCAAAAAGCTTCGCAATATCGCCATCATCGCCCATGTCGACCACGGGAAAACCACCCTGGTGGATGCCATGTTTCGCCAGAGCGGGATGTTTCGTGAAAACCAGGTGGTCGACGACCGCATCATGGACAGCATGGACCTGGAAAGAGAACGGGGCATCACCATCGCGGCCAAAAACTGCTCGGTAACTCGCGGCGATACCACCATCAACATTCTCGACACACCGGGGCATGCTGATTTCGGCGGTGAGGTGGAACGCGCCCTTTCGATGGTGGACGGTGCCATCCTGTTGGTGGACGCTTCCGAGGGTCCTTTGCCCCAAACAAGGTTTGTCTTGAAAAAGACCCTCGAGGCCGGCCTCAAAGTCATCGTGGTCATCAATAAAATCGACCGCCAGGACGCCCGGCCGGATGAAGTACTGGACGAAATCTACGACCTGTTCATCGATTTGGACGCCACGGATGAACAGCTCGAATTCCCCATGCTGTATGCCGTGGGCCGGGATGGAATCGCCCAGACATCACTTGAGGAAAACGGCACCAACCTGGATGTCCTCTTCCATATGATCCTCGATGAGATCCCGCCGCCGACCGGTGACCCCACCAAACCCCTGCAGATGCTCGTGGCGGACCTGGGGTATTCCGATTACCTGGGCCGACTGGCCATTGGTAAGATCACCAACGGCACAGTCAACCTGAAGGACAAGCTGGCTTGCATCGGAGAGGATGGCCAACCCGCCGACGTCAAGCTGTCCAAGCTGCAGGTCTATGACGGCCTGGACCTGGCTGCGGTGGAAACTGCGGCTGCCGGCGACATCGCCGTGCTGGCCGGAATCGATGCGGTCCATATCGGCGACACCATCTGCCAGAAGGATGAACCGCTCCCGCTTAAAAGACTTACCGTGGATGATCCTACCGTGGCCATGCGATTCGCCATAACCGACTCTCCTTTCAGTGGCCGGGAAGGCAAGATCGTACAGTCACGCAAAATCAAGGAACGCCTGCTGAAAGAAGCCATGGTCAACGTGGCCATCCAGGTGGATATCCCTGACGGCGGCGACAGCTTTACCGTCAAAGGACGGGGTGAATTCCAGATGGCGATTCTCATCGAAACCATGCGGCGGGAAGGGTTTGAACTGTGCGTCGGCCGGCCCAAGGTCATTTTGAAAAAAATCGATGGCCGCACCCAGGAGCCGATGGAGCAGCTGTTTGTGGATTGTGCTGAAAATTTTATGGGGGTCGTGACGGAGAAACTCTCCTTGCGCAAGGGGAAAATAGTGGGTTTGGTCAACAACGGCCGCGGCCGGGTAAACCTTGAGTTTTCCATCCCCACCCGCTCTTTGATCGGCTACCGGGATGAATTTCTCACCGACACGCGGGGCACCGGGATCATGAACTCAATCTTTACCGGCTACGATGACTATCGCGGTGAATTTCCTTCCCGCTATACGGGCTCGCTGGTGTCGGACCGCCAGGGCAAAGCCGTCCCCTATGCCCTGTTCAACCTCGAACCGCGGGGTCAGCTGTTCATCGAGCCCGGCACGCCGGTCTACGAGGGCATGATCATCGGCGAACACAACAAGGCCTCCGACCTGAACGTGAACCCCAGCAAGGAAAAAAAACTCTCCAACGTGCGTGCTGCCGGCAAGGACGACGCGGTGGTCTGCTCACCCATCAAAGCCATGACGCTGGAACGGGCGCTGAGTTTTGTCCGGGACGACGAGGTCGTGGAAGTGACGCCCAAATCGATAAGGCTCCGCAAGATTTTGCTCTCGGCCCTGAAACGGAAAACCGCCCGGTATGGCAACGGCCGTAATAAATAAAGGGTGTCATCCCCGGCTGAATCAGCCCTTGAGTTTTGTAACGATCTCCCCCAGCACGGCAATCCCCTTCTCTATCTTTTTGCTCCAGCGAAATCCGCAACTGATCCGGATGAAATTTTTATACTTCCTGGTAGTGGAACACATGATGCCCGGCAGGATCGCGATCTTGCGCTTGCGAGCCTCGTGAAACACCTGCATGCCGTCCACCGCCGCATCAAGTTCCAACCAAAGGGTCAGGCCGCCCCTGGGTGCCGTGAGGCAGGTACCCTGGGGAAAATACCGGGCCACTGCCAGGGCGGTGTTGCAGGCCTGGTTCTTCAGGGCCGAGCGCAGGGTCCGCAGGTGGCGATCATAGCTGCCGCTTTTTAAAAAATCAGCCACTAGATACTGGCCCATGGATGTCGTGGCGATGGATGAATTAAGCTTCAATCGTTTAACCTGATCCCGAAAAGCGCCCGGGATAGCCCACCCGATACGCAAACCCGGTGACAGGGTTTTGGAAAATGAAGAGCAATAGAGAACCAGCCCCTTTTTATCGAAGGACTGCATGGCCACCGGCCGCCGGCGCCCGAAATAGAGGTCCCCGTGGATATCATCTTCGATGATCGGTATGTCGCGATCGTTGCAAAATGCCACCACGGCTTGTTTACGCTCAACCGGCATCTCGAACCCCAGGGGGTTGTGAAAATTGGGAATCAGGATGCAGCCGCTGACCCGGTTGCGGTCAACGGCTTTCTTGAAGGCCGCCAAATCCAAGCCTGTCTCGGGATCCGTGCAAAGTTCCAGGGCGAACATGCCCAGATCTTCGATCACCTGGAGAATCCAGGGATAGGTCGGTGACTCCACCACAATGGTCTCACCCGGCCCGGCGATAGCCTGGAGGCAAAGACTGACGGCTTCGATACAACCATTGGTGATGACGATGTCATCCGCGGCGGCCCGATGGGAAATGGGCAGGGTGCGCTTGGCAATCTGGCGGCGCAACACCAGGCTGCCCATGGGATTCTCATAAAGGGTCAAAAGGTCTTTGAACCGTGCCGCGGGAATTGATTTTACGGCGGCCATCAACTGTTTGTGGGGCAACAGGTCCGGGTCCACCACCGTGCCGCCCAGGCGCAGCATGCCTGGATCGCCCATGGATTCCACGATCGAACTGGCCAGATTGTTAATGGTCACTTTCTTGGGTACGGCCCGGTGCCGCTTGATCTTCGGCGTCGGCAAGATCTGGTGCAAAAGCGGCTTGACGTAATACCCGGATTTTTGCCGGGCTTCCACTATGCCGCGTTTTTCCAGTTCGATGAACGCCTGGTAAACCGTTGTGATCGACAACCCGGTCTGGGCATGGAGTTTGCGGATGGAGGGTAGCTTTTCCCCTGCCAGGTAAACCCCCATGTTCACTTTCTGTTCAATTTCTTCGGCCAGTTTCAGGTACCTGAAGTGGACTTCGCCGGCGGCTGTATCGGCTGCCATCCCGCCCCCCAATCTGTTATGCATTAATAATTCGTTTTCTGTATCTGTTATTGTTTAGCAGGTCTGTTATCAATTGACAAGCTTATCGTTTCGGCCGACCACGGCCGGATAACGCTCAAAACTCGAAACGTTTTGGGGGAGGTAACGAAATGGGGAAACAAATCAATCCACAGAAAAAGCTGCCATGGTTTCTTTTCCAGCCGGAAGACACCTCGGGCTGCCAACGCATCCGCAAGATGCCGTGCACCGGCGACGCTGAGTTGACCGGTGAGGACTACTGGCATGAGACCCTTAAATCTACACTATGGATTGGCCTGTCGATTTGCCTTGCGATGATGCTGGCCCAATTTAATTAAGGATCGGGAAATGAGGCTGCAACAGATTCAAAACGGGGCGCTTGCCAACCTGCCGATGGCTGCCAGCGCTTGTGCCTATGGCAGTGTCCTGGGGGTCCTGGCGGCCCAGAAGGATGTGAGTTGGCTGGAACTGCTGGCCATGAACGTGTCGGTGTTCGCCGGTTCCGCCCAATTTGTGATGGTGGATATGTGGGGCCCGCACCTGCCGGTCCTGGAGATGGTCTTTGCGGTTATGGTCATCAACCTGCGCTATCTGCTCATCGGGGCCTCCCTCAATCCGGTATTCCAGGGGGCCTCGCTGCCCCAGAAATCCATGATCATGCACCTGGTGGCCGACGAAAACTGGGCGGTCACCATGGCAGCCCATCGCCGGTGCACGGCGACCATCTGGTTCCTGTTGGGCGGTGGTCTCTGCCTGTTTTGTGTCTGGTCTTTCGGAACCCTGTTCGGGCACCGGTTGGGCACCCTGGTACGCAACCCCGAAGCTTGGGCGCTGGACTTCGCTTTTACGGCGGTTTTCACCGCCTTGGCCGTCAGCCTGTGGCGCGGGAAAACCGACCTGTTGCCCTGGACCGGGGTAGCCCTTCTCGCGATCATGGCGGAAACACTGCTCCCCGGAAAGTGGTACATCGTTATCGGCGGCGTAGGCGGTGCCCTGCTGCCACTGCTGCAAAAGGAGCAACCCCATGACATCTCCGGATAACAGTCTGGCCGTTTTCCTGGCCATCGCCGGGGCCGCCCTGGTGACATACGCGTTTCGTTTCGGCGGTCTGCTACTGTCCGAACGGCTCCCCAGCACCGGAAGCGTTAAGGATTTCATGGAAGCCCTGCCCGGCACGATTCTCGTGGCCCTGGTAGCGCCCGGTATTGTGGCTGCCGGTTTCTGGGGCTGCGCGGCGGCCCTGGCCACCGCCCTGCTGGCCTGGCGCACCAGAAATATTTTCGTAGCCATGCTCAGTGGCATGCTGATCGTGGCGGGGGCGCGCTATTTAGGTTTTTAGGCCGCAGGCTGAAGTAAAACCTTGTTCACAGGTGCGTGAAGAGCCGGGAGTGGGATGAAATCTTAAACTTCTGGGTATTTACGAGTGCTTTTACCTTCAGTTTTCAGCCTTCTTCCTTCCACCTAATTTTCCACCCTTGGAAAAAAGATAATCAGCCCCAGGGTCAATAGGGGCATGAAAGCAATCACGAACAGCACCTGCTCGATGGAATAGAGGTCGGCCAGTTTCCCCACCAGGGGTGATAGGGCGCCCCCCAGCCCGTACGCCAGCCCCATCATCAGGCTGGAGACCATGGCACGGCCTTTAGGGGCCAGGGCCTGGGCCATGGTAACGCCCAGGGGCATGGTGGCCAGGACAAAACACCCGGCCAGCAAAGCGCCGCCATATACCCAGTTGCCAGGTAAATAGAGCAGTAGGAGCAGGGCCGGGGTCATGCAAAAATGGGTTACCATGAAAATTGATTTATGCCCGATCCTGTCCGACAGATACCCGGATATAATCCCACTCAAGGTCCCGGCAATGGTAAACAACGAGAACATGATCCCGGCGGCCACCAGCGAATACCCCTTTTGCACATAGAACACCGGCATGAACGTCAGAAAGGATTGGCCGACCACGGCCCTTAGAACCATCACCAGCCAGATCAGCACGATGGGCTTGAAGGCCGGGCCCAGCGTCTCCTTCAGGGTGCCGAAAAAGCCCAGGTGCCGCAACCCTTCACTTTCCGGTTGCGGCAGCGCAAAGAAGACGTAGCCCAGGACCGCCAGTCCGAATAGCATTGCCATGGGCAGTGCCTCCAGGCCCCAGGTGGCCACCAGCCAGGTAACCACCAGCGGCCCTACGCCGAAGGCCAGGGTCCCGCCGGTATTGAAGATCGACATAGCCAACCCCGTCTGGCGGCCCGCATAGAGCGGGACCATGCCGGCTACCGACGGATGAAACATGGAAGACCCCACCGATCCGATGCAGATGAAGGCCAGCAGCGGCCAGAAGGAGGGGGCTACGCCGGAAAGGGGAATGAAGCAGACCGTCAAAAAAAGGCCTCCCATAATGAACGCCCGATTCTGATAACGGTCGGCCAGATACCCCACGGTCGGCTGAACAATAAAGGCCAGAAAGCGGTTCAGTCCCGCAATGAACCCGATCTGGGCCAGGGAAAGGTTGAGCTTCTCCATGAAAACCGGAAATAGGGGCGCGGTAAAGGCACTATAGAAATCTCCGGTAAAATGTACGAGGGTCAGCGCGAAGATGACTTTTATATTCATCGATAGCGGCTTTTTTTCCATGGCCCACTCTGATAAGGTTATTGCGTTCAAAAAAGGCAGGTATCATAGGGAAACGGAGTTCGCGCGTCAAGCGCGTTCTCTAAAGAAAAAACAGCGAACATCCAACATTGAGCGCTCAACTGCGAAAAAGGTGCTGTCTGATTAAACCCATAAGATCCAAGCGCCACAGGCGACCTCAGTTCGATGTTCACTGCTGAGCGTTGGATGTTCAAAGGTATGCTCGTTATTGAAAACCGCTAAGTCTCATGCCTAAACTACCCCCAATCGATGCCGATGTCATTTTCGGCGGGGCCGGTCCGGCCGGTGCAGCCGCGGCCTACGACCTGCGGCGGGCGGGCTTTTCCCTACTCCTGCTCGATCGTCACACCTTTCCCCGGCACAAGGCCTGTGCCGGCGGCTTGACCGTTAA
Source organism: Olavius algarvensis Delta 4 endosymbiont (assembly GCA_905176665.1). GTDB lineage: Bacteria > Desulfobacterota > Desulfobacteria > Desulfobacterales > CAJINA01 > CAJINA01. The sequence continues at coordinate 67,962 of CAJINA010000231.1, forward strand.
AACCCTCAAGGCCCTGCGCTATTCCGTCGATCCGGTGATTCAGGCCCGCTGCCGGATATTGGATATCGGCAAAGGGCTGTCGGGCTCCGTTGAATTTTCCGGCGGGGGCGAAATCTGCGCAATGACTGTCCGCTCCGAACTGGATCTTTTCTGTTTGGAAAAGGCCCTGGCGGCCGGGGCCCGTTTCATGGTCGCGGACCGGATCCTGTCTATCCGGGAATCCCAAAATCACGTGGTGCTCCAGACCTCCGCCGGCGCGCTGAAGACCGCCTTTCTCATCGGAGCCGACGGTACGCCTAGTCGGATCCGCCGGCTTACCGGTGAATTCACACATCATTACCAAGGGTTTGCGATCGAAGGAATATTGCCGCTCAACTCGGTGGGCCCACCCCGGATGGTGTTTGATTTCAACGTCGTCCCCGCTGGTTACGGGTGGGTCTTTCCCAAAAACAACCACGCCAATATCGGCCTTTACAGCGGCAGTCCGCTGGTCGTGTTGAAAAAACACCACCTCCTGACATATGTCCGCCGCAAATTCGGCCGCACGGACTTGCAGCACCTGTCCGGGCACCCCATGGGCATGGGCGGCTGGCGCTACCATCCCCGCGGTCGGCGCATCCTCCTGGCGGGTGACGCCGCCGGCCTTGTGGACCCCCTGCTCGGCGAAGGCCTTTTTAACGCGGTGCACAGCGGACAACTCGCGGCCAAGGCCATTGTAGCTTCACAGTCAAACGGCATACCGGCGGGGTCTTTATATGATCGCCTCTTGGAAGGGATTCGAATGGACTTGCGCCTCAGTCGCCTCTCGGCCGCTTGGTTCTATCGCTGGCCCAATTGGGGGCACTGGGCCCTCACTTCCAGACCGGTCCGGTTCGTCCTAATGAAAGGCTTTGCCCTGGGTTGGCCCCTGGGCCGGATCGGGACGGGTTTTTACCGTTTGCCGTTTTTGACAATGCAAAAATAGTGGCAATCTTATGACTTAGTGGAGCACATGCAGGAGAGCCCTGCTCAACCTGCCCGGCCTGGAATGAAGCGTCTCTGCCCGATTCTGTGTCGCCGCGAACCTTCCCGAACTTGCATATAAAAACCTTCATTACGGTGAGGTGCCTGACATGACCCAACCCAACATCTTTGGATTTCGTGAGGATTGTGGGGGGCGCCGGCGAATCAAGGACCGACGCGTCCTGGTCTCCGCCCCGCCAGGAGAGGAACGTAGGACAAACTGGAAAAGGAGGAGTGGGTTCGACCGCCGCAAACGGTCATTGAAAACCCACACCGTATTTGAACGGCGGGATGTACCGGAGCCTCATCCCGCCGCGTAAATTGCTTGGGGCAGGTAAACCGCAATCCGGTCCAGTTTTAAGTTCTAAGCATGCGGACCGCGGCCGGGATAAGGCGCGGTTCAAAAGTGGTGCTGAGATAGCACCCCGCCTGGCGTGTGCATCCCTTCACACCTTAGGCCGCCTTGCCGCGCATGTTTTTCAGTATCTCAATGCTGGTTTTATAGCCCTTATGCATCCGGCACATCTCCATGGCCATGCCGCAAATCATGGCAACCGCCTGGAACAGAGTAATGTCACTCGGTGAAAACTCCCAGGGGCTGGCCGTGTAAACTCGCAGAGCCCCAAGAATCTTACCCCGGCTGATAATCGGCACCCCCAGCAACGAAGCAATGCCCTCATTGGCAGCCTCCTGCGGATATTCGATCCGGGGGTCATCCATCACATCGTAAATGGCGATGGGCACAGCGTCCGTGGCCTCCTTAATAGACTGCATAAAATGAATCGGGCCCTTGTTAAGGTACTCGTCGCTCAAGCCGAACGATGCCACCAAGCCCAGTTCGCGGGTTGCCCGGTCCACCAGAAAAACCGAACAGCCCTTGGCCTTGAACGCGGACTTCACACTTTCCGCTGTAATCAAGGCCACCTCTTCCGGGTCTTTACAATGCGATATCGCATCCGTCAGCCGGATAATCGTATCGTAGTAAAGGGTATGCTCTTCCATAATAGCCTCCTCTCGGTAGATGGGTTAAACACTCCCGCACTGTAGTCAGGCATACGTGCGGCTTGTCGGCAATCATTGTGGTGGCTCAAAGGAGCAGCGTTGAAAAAGAGGCGAGGAGAAGCGAGAATTGAAATTCAGCTGAACGCATCGAGCCGCGGAAGGGTCAGATTGTCAGCAAGTATGTATCCAGTTTATAGCAATGCCGACCATCCGTCAAAGGCTTTTGGGATGTTGGGCGGGGCCGGCGTGTTCCCGGCAAAGACGGTTATGTCGGCGCTGTTGACCTGATTATAGTTTCCCGGATATTTTAAAGCGTTTATCACCCATCTTGATAAAAAGATCATCGCCGTGCTCCTCGATTCGAGCGGCAATCTGCAGCAAGCATTTCTGATTGAAGCGGGCCGGTCCCAGGTCGGTCCGGGCATACAGCCGGTCATCCTTCACAAAGAGGTCTTCCGGATCGAGTTCGATCTTAAGTCCCGTGTTCAGGCGCAGTGTTGCTGCCGCACCGCGGTCTTCCACACCAAAGACGAACAGCGCCGTGTCTTCGTGACGGAAGTAAACCTTTTCATAAACCGCATCCCTTTGCTGGCCCACGTAGTAGCCGTCGGCATCGTGCTGGATACAGGCGTGAAAATAAGCGCTCACCTTGGGGTGTTCGAAGGGACCGTGCTCATTGTGCCAGCGGCCTTCTGCATCCAGCCAGAACACGGCGTCTTCTTTGGGGATAATGATGGTATCCAGTTTCTCTTCCATGGGTTGCGCCTTTCTGACCGTAAGGTATTGAAGTAACCAGTGCCTTTCCTATCCCACTCGGTCGGTTTTTGCAAATTGCCTTGACAACCGATTTCAGGCAACCTATTGGAATGAGTTCATACTAGAAGCTCTCGCAAAATATGGATTTTAGTTCAAAATCAAGGCGGCCGCGAGGTGCCCCGCGCTGCGGGACTTCCCGCTTTATCTATTCCTCGACGGTGGGTCGCAACCCAGAGGAATATTGGCGTATTTTGAGGACTTGAACCGAGCGCCCAACGCCGAGTTTGGGCTAATAGACTTTTTTAGATGGCTTCTATACTCTTGGTAATTAGGGAGGTAGCATCACATGCTGAACGTTGGATTTGTAGGTTGGCGGGGCATGGTCGGCTCGGTCCTGATGGAACGGATGCTGGCCGAAAATGATTTTAACGGCTTTGAACCGCTCTTTTTCACCACCTCGCAGGTTGGCCAGAAGGGGCCGGCCATCGGCCGGGACATCCCGCCCTTAGAGGACGCCTACAATATCGAAAAGCTGAAGGCAATGGACATCGTCGTCTCCTGTCAGGGGGGCGGCTATACCGAAAAGGCCTATACCGAGCTGCGACACACCGGTTGGCAGGGCTACTGGATAGATGCAGCCTCCACCTTGCGGATGGCTGACAAAAGCGTCATCGTCCTCGATCCGGTGAACCGCAAGGTTATCGACCAGGCCCTGGCCAACGGTATCAAGGATTATATCGGCGGCAATTGCACGGTATCATTGATGCTCATGGCCCTGGCCGGGCTTTTCGAGCAGGATGCCATTGAATGGATTACTTCCATGACCTATCAGGCGTCGTCCGGAGCCGGGGCCAACAACATGCGCGAGCTCATCGCCCAGATGCGCGCGCTGGGCATGGCCGCTGCGGAGCAGTTGGACAACCCGGCCTCCGCCATTCTGGAACTGGACCGTACCATTACCACCACCTTGAACAGCAATGGGTTCCCGATCGACTATTTCGGTGCCCCGCTGGCCGGCAGCCTGATACCCTGGATCGACAAGCCTATGGAAAACGGCCAGACCAAGGAAGAATGGAAAGGGCTGGTGGAAACCAACAAGATTCTCGGACGTGATGACAACCCCATCATGGTGGATGGCCAGTGCGTGCGCATTGGCACCATGCGCTGCCACAGCCAGGCGTTCACCATAAAGCTCAAAAAGGATGTCCCCCTGGACGAAATCGAAGCCATGCTGCGCACCCAGAATGACTGGATCAAGATTGTGCCCAATGACAAGGCGAGCACCCTGCAGGAGCTGTCGCCGGCGGCTGTGTCCGGGACACTGACGGTGCCGGTGGGTCGCATCCGTAAACTCAACCTGGGCCCGGATTACTTGACCGCGTTTACCGTGGGCGACCAACTCTTGTGGGGGGCGGCGGAACCCCTGAGACGGGTGCTGCGGATAGTTTTGGAGCATCTCGGCTGATACCAGCAAGGAAACCACTGCTGAAATCTGGAAGCCCCGCCATCCCAGGCGGGGCTTTTTTTATAAATGACGCTGTTGTAAGCACCACAACGACAGCTGTTTTGCATTAAAACCGCATCAACGCAACATTAGAAAAGGGAAAGCAAAATGGGTATCAATGTCATCAACTTTCAGGAAAAATTTTCAAAATTCCATGAACGGCTCGAATACAAAATCATTGCCGCCATGAATGACTACCATTTCAAACTGGTGCGGTCCTATGGTGATTTCGTCTGGCACAGCCACCCGGAAACCGACGAAGTGTTCGTGGTCATCGAAGGCGATTACCGTATCGACCTGCGGGACAAATCCCTGCACCTAAAAACCGGCGAGATGGTGGTCATCCCCAAGGGTGTGGAACATAAACCGTGCGCCGCAAAAGAATGCAAGATCTTGCTGATCGAGCCGGCCGGCACGCTGAATACCGGAGATGCCGGTGGGGAGTTGACTAAGACGGACCTGGAATGGATCTAACAAGGAGGTTAAGATGGCAAAGGGCCTATTGCTGGTTGACATTCAAAATGATTATTTCCCCGGCGGCAGGATGGCGCTGGCTCAGCCGGAACAGGCTGCCCGAAACGCTGCCATGCTATTGAATGCCTTCCGGGAAAAAGGGCACCCGATCTTTCATGTCCGCCATCTTTCCGTGGGCGCCGGGGCTACCTTTTTTCTGCCCGATACCGACGGCGCCAAAATTCATGCCAGTGTTCAACCGATAAGCGGTGAAAAAGAGATAGAAAAGAACTTCCCCAACAGTTTTCGGGAGACTGTCCTTGAGGGCATTATCAGACAAGCTGCCGTGACCGACCTGGTGATCTGCGGGGCCATGAGCCACATGTGCATCGATGCCACTACCCAGGCTGCGGCCGACCTGGGTTTTACCTGTACGGTTGTCCAGGATGCCTGTGCCACCAAAGATCTGGAATTTGCCGGACGCACGATTGCGGCGGCACACGTCCATGGGGCATTCATGGCCGCCCTTGGTGCAGCGTATGCGCGGGTTGTATCAACGGATGAATACCTGGCGGGATTTGAACAGATTGATTAAATTCGAAATCCGAATATCGAACCTCGAAACAATTTCAAAATTCTAAATATTTAAATGACAAAAACGAAACTTACCATCTATAATTAGCTGCACCCCCGAAGCCTTGCCAATGAACACCTCGAACCCTTAAAACAATTGGAATAGAAGCTATCTTAAAAACGGGTTTTGGTTCAAGGTCAAGGCGGCCGTGAGGATTAAACCGGAGGAACACAACGGGTATTTCGAGGATTTAATCCGAGCCCCCAACACCGAATTTGGGCCAAAAGACTTTTTTGAGATCGCTTCTACTTGCCTTTCGAGCCTATAATGATCCCCAGCCCCAGGGCATTGATAATGGCCAATTCAATCAGCAGGGTTTTGTAATCGAGGTGTTCGTATACCTTGATGCTTTTGCCGAACAGGGCGATGATATCACCGTTGATAAAACCCCATTTCACACCGTCAAAGCCGCCTGCAAGGGTATACGGCGGAAAGGCTATTGCCGCGAGACTACCTACCACACAGATCAGGATCCCGATAGTTTTCAACTCGCCCCCTTTGATTAAACCGTCCAGCAAAAAATGACCGTTCCCAGGATCAAGGCCGCGATCCCGTGGATCCGGTAGGTCTCCTCGGACTGATCCCCATAGTACCACTGGAGGGTCTTCTCATATATGCCTCCCGGATTGACAAAAAAGACGCCGCCTTTGATGAGGGCCAGAATTCCCACTAGAACGATAATCCACGGGTGGCTGGAGGCAGAATAAGAAAACAGGAATAGGATTCCGGCTATCCCGGCAACCGCGGCCCAGATCCGCCGGTCGCCCTTATCGGTCAGCAGGCGCATATTTTCCTTGGTCTCCCTGGGAGCCAGGATAGCGGAACAGCCAAACGCAATGTAAATAATGCTCATTAAAAAGAGAAACCACGCCATGACATCCTCCCTATTGTTCAATTGATGAAATCCAGCGACCCTGAAATCGCGGTACCGGGTGTGAAGGGTAAATCTACTGTGTTTCTTGCAGGACTGTCAACCGCCAAGCCTTCAAACCATTGGTTTCAGACGTTGTTATCCTTTACCGGCCCCCGGTTTCGCTTCAGTCGGCTGCGGCGGCGTTTGGCTTCCAGGCGCCGCAATTTTGATTGCCGGGACGGCCGGGTCTTGATACGCCGTTTGGGCTTCACGGTGGCCTGCAGAATTAGGCGCCTGAGACGTTCAACTGCATCCTGCCGGTTTTGATCCTGGCTTTTAAAACGTGACGCCTGGATCACAAGGATACCGTCGACCGACACCTTTTTCCCGGCCAGTTTCCGCAGGCGGCGTTTGACTTCCGGCGGCAATGAGGGGCTGCTATGGAGATCAAAACGGAGCTGGACGGCCGTGGCGACCTTGTTGACATTTTGGCCACCCGGTCCCGAGGATCTAATAAATTCAAATTTTATCTCCTGGGGAGAGAGCGAAATGTCCGGTGTGACCCTGATCATCCGTCTGTCTCCGGGTCCAAACCTGTCAGGATCGGGCCGGATTCGTAAATTTTCTTGCCCGGCACGCCAATTCGGGCCGCAGCCAGGATAGCATCGGCCAAGTGACCGACCGGCGTTGGCTGCCACTGCCGGGGGATGACAAATGACAACGCACCGGCCAAAAAGTTACCAAATTCCTCTCCGGCTCGGAACTCGCGCCGATCACCTTTTAAAAGGGATGGCCGGAATATGCTCAGGCGCTTATACCCGATTTCCGCCACGGCCGCTTCCAGTTCGCCCTTCACCCGATTGTAGAAAAAGCGGGACGTCACAGAGGCCCCCTTGGCGGAAACCAGCAGAAAATGTTGGGCCCCGGCCTCGCGAGCCGCACGCGCCAGCGCCAGGGCATAATCAAAATCGACCCGCCGAAAATTTTTCCGGCTCCCGGCCTTTTTAATGGTGGTGCCCAGGGCGCAGACCACCAGATCCGCAACCACCTTATCACGGTAGCTGTCCGGGATTTCAAAGTCGATCACATCATTGCGGTAACCGGCGCTGGCCGCGGCAGCTTCCAATGGCTTGCGGGTAAGGGTAACGACATCGGCAAAATGATCGTCCTGCAAAAAGCGGTGCAAGCATTGGCTGCCGACCAATCCGGTGGCGCCCAACAGCAGGACGGTTTTGGGGACTTTTGGCTCAGATACAGGCATCCTTTTCCTCTAACGTAATCCGTCCCCTTATTGGTTTTTAACGGTTAATTGTTCAACAATATCCGCTACGCCGGCGAAGGGCCCCTGATAATCAGGCTCCGGGATGTGTTGGGGACTGCCTTTGCGCTGTTCATCCGTAAGCGTCAGCGAGGCGTAATCGATCACCTCGGCATCGGTTGTACGATAGGTTTTGAGCCCGGCTTGAGCTGCGCTCATGTCATTGACCGGGTCGTTACCCACCATCAAGCAAGTTTCGGGCTCCTCGCCGATCAACTCGCAGGCCTGCAGGAAATATTCCGGCATCGGTTTTACATAGCGCATGTTTTCCATGTGGGTAAAGAGGATAAACCAGCCCGGGTCCAGGTTGCCCCAGCGCGCTCTCTTTTCCTGCGCAATAACCGGGAAAATCGGATTGGAGGCAATGACCAGCTTCAACCCGCTCCGGCGCAGTCGCTCCAACCCGGCGTGCAGTCCGGCAGGTCGCGATACGGTCACGCCCATGTCGTCATAGGCTTCCCGGTAGAACGCCATAAATCGATCCCAGAGCCCGGACAAGTCGACATCCATCCCACGGGTAAACGTTTCCATAAAATGCTGCCGGTTGCTTCGGGAACCATTGTTCCGGCGCAGCTCCATAGTCCCGGAAACGAGCCGCTCCTGGAGTTCTTCCATGGTAAATTCACCTTTGAAAAAAGTGTGCAGCTTTTTGAAGTAGGCCTTGTAATAGGTTAACTCATCAAAAAGGATCAGGGTATTGTCCAGATCGAGCAGTACCGCTTTCAGCATTTAAATTCCACCTCGTGGTATCCTGATGTATTGCTCCAGGGTCGCCCGGTGCCGGATACCTGCCGGCCTGCGGCAGCATCTGGGAGGGCCCGGGGGCTCTGCGCCCTGGTTCAAGTTTAGTTCCGGCTCGCTTAACACCCTGGAAACGTAACGCCTTTTTTCAGCGTGTCAAACCGGTCTTTCAGCCGGATTGCAGCCGGATTGCAGCCGGCCCAACGTATATTGTTTGGTAGATTTGTGCAATCTCCAGCCATCTTTTTAATGGATTCCTAATTTGCTTTACAAAATTCCGCCTCCCAAAGATAATACGGACCAGTAAGGGTAGCTTGACAGAAACCATACCGACTGTAAGCGGAGGATACACACATGAGTCAACAGCCGGATAAAATCATTTGCTCCATGATTCAGGTAAGCAAATATTACAACCAGCGTCCTGTCCTGGCGGACATCTCGCTCTCATACTTTTATGGTGCCAAAATCGGCGTTCTGGGCCTGAACGGAGCCGGGAAAAGCTCGCTGCTCAGAATTTTGGCCGGCGTGGACCAGGAATTCAATGGCGAACTGATCCTGTCCAAGGGCTACACGGTGGGTTTTCTCGAACAGGAACCCGAACTGGATGATGCCAAAACGGTTCGCGACATCGTGGCTGAAGGCGTCCAGGAAACCGTGGACCTGCTCGATGAGTTCAATGCCATCAATGAAAAATTCGCCGAACCCATGTCCGACGATGAGATGAATGCCCTGATTGAACGCCAGGGGCAGGTACAGGAGAAACTGGATAACGCCGACGCCTGGGATCTGGACTCCCGCCTGGAAATGGCCATGGGTGCCCTGCGATGCCCGGACGGAGACACTTCGGCTAAGGTGCTTTCCGGGGGTGAACGCCGCCGGGTGGCCCTCTGCCGGCTGCTCCTGCAAAAACCCGACATCCTCCTGCTGGATGAGCCCACCAACCACCTGGATGCGGAAACCGTGGCCTGGCTCGAACACCACCTGCAGCAATACGCCGGCACCATTATCGCCGTCACCCACGACCGCTACTTCCTGGACAATGTGGCCGGCTGGATTCTGGAACTCGATCACGGCCGGGGTATCCCCTGGAAAGGCAATTACTCCTCCTGGTTGGAACAGAAACAGGAGCGCCTGCGCCAGGAGGAGAAGAGTGAAAGCCAGCGGCAAAAAACCCTGCAGCGCGAACTGGAATGGATCCGTATGTCGCCCAAAGCCCGCCAGACCAAATCCAAGGCCCGCATCAATTCCTATGAAAAACTGCTGGGCCAGGATGGCACTAAAAGCGACCGGGATCTCGAAATCTACATCCCGCCCGGCCCGCGTCTGGGCAAAGTGGTTGTCGAAGCGGCGAAGATTTCCAAAGCTTTCGGGGACCGCCTGCTGGTGGAGGATATGTCGTTCTCCCTGCCACCGGGTGGGATAGTCGGCATAATTGGTCCTAATGGGGCCGGGAAAACCACCCTTTTCAATATGATCACGGGCCAGGACAAACCGGATGCGGGCACCCTGCGTAACGGTGAAACCGTCCAACTGGCTTATGTGGACCAGAGTCGGGACAGCCTCGTGCCGGACAAGAATATCTGGGAAACCATCTCCGGCGGGCAGGACACCCTGGAGATGGGGGGGCGTTCCATCAACTCCCGGGCATACGTCGCCCGCTTCAATTTCACCGGGTCCGACCAGCAAAAGAAAGTCGGACGGTTGTCCGGCGGGGAACGCAACCGAGTGCACATTGCCATGATGCTCAAACAGGGCGCCAATGTCCTCCTGCTGGACGAACCCACCAACGATTTGGATGTCAACACCATGCGCGCCCTGGAAGAGGCCCTGGAAAATTTTGGCGGCTGTGCCGTGATCATCAGCCATGACCGCTGGTTCCTCGATCGTATCGCCACCCACATCCTGGCATTCGAAGGCGACAGCCAGGTGGTCTGGTTCGAGGGGAACTATTCTGATTATGAGTCCGATCGGAAAAAGCGTCTGGGCAAAGATGCGGACATTCCGCGCCGGATCCGATACCGGCAGCTTACCCGCGACTAAACGAAGGTAGGTCGCCTTTTTATAAATAAGGCTGTGGATCTAAATAGTCAGTAGTTTCACCTTTCATCCAACCAATAGATAACCACGCACTGCGATTCATCACCGGTGACGGCGACGGCCTGGTCAGGCCAGACAAAAATCGCCGGCATCGCGGCTACCGGCAGGGCCTCGTGCTCGGGGATGCCGTCCCCGGTGGTCCGCATCTTCAATTCGAGGTAACAGTCTGGGTGCCTGTGTTCCGCCTGCGGCAACGTATAGGTCTTGAATTTCATCGACTTACCTTTCCGTGAACCAGTTGATCAACTGTCGGGCAATGCTGATCCCGGGCGGAATGTTCGGCAGGTTGTCGCGAGAATACCAGTCCGCCTCCACGATTTCACGGCCATCTATCCGGATATTGCCGCCGGCATAGGCCGCCGTAAAGCCCACCATGAGTGAATCGGGAAACGGCCAGGGTTGGCTACCGAAGTATTTGATGTTCTTCACTTCGATTCCGGTTTCTTCAAAGACTTCTCTTTTCACGCAGGCCTCCAGGGATTCGCCGGGCTCCACGAACCCGGCCAGGACACTAAAAAAACCGCCGGGAAATCGGCCGGAACGCGCCAGCAGGATGTGGTCACCTTTTATGACCGCCACGATGATGGCCGGCGACACCCGCGGGTAATTGACCAGGCCGCAGTGGTTGCGGTTTTTGGCGCGTTCATCCTGCTTGTCCACAGTTGGTCGCCCGCACTGTCCACAATAGCGATGATGTTGGCTCCACCGCACCAGCAGGTTGGCCCTGCCGGCCACCCAGAGGTGGTCTTCGGCAATACGGCCGAAAAGCGATTTCAACCCCCTGAATTCAAAGGCCTGGTCGGGCTGAAAATCCTTTGAAAGACCCGCGGCAAAACAGGCCTGTCCATCGAGATGCCCCAGCAGTTGGAGGTGATCGCACAGCGGCAGGATGTCGGCCAGCTGATGGCCGCGGGGAACCGTGGCCGGTTGGCAGTTTTTCTTTACCAGTAGCAAACCGTCCCGGATGATGAACCACAGGGCGTTTTCACGATCGGACTGTTTCTGTTGGAAGGCCGGTACGAACATAATGTTATTATCACCTATTATTGTTTCTTCTTATTGCAGCCACAGACATAACAATCGGGCGACATCATAATCTGAAAAAACAATATTGCAAGTCCAATGAGTATAAAGGCCGCTTTCAGGATCAGGGGTCAAACCCTATACAGCCGGTCATGCGGGCGTGCTTGCGGGTGAAGGGATAAAGCCGGCAGATTTCCGGCTTCTCAGCGTGGATGGCACAGGTTCTTTTTTCACTGCCAGTCTCTTTGGTCAGAAAGGGGCAGGTACTGACCGGTTCTTCAGTGCCAGGCGCAACCCATATGCGATAAGCATTGGTACCATTTTTTCCCGGGACAAGGCGCACCCAGCGCAAGATGTCGTCCCGGCCGGCAGCCTGCCAGCGCTGGTAGTCGGCCTCCGTACATTCCGAGTGGTAATCCAGTGCGAGGCAGCATTGGCCGCATTGCCGGCAGTTATATCCGTCCATACCTGTCGCGACCCAGACCCCTTCCTGTCGGGATTGGCGGTCCACCCCGGCCATGGCCGATTCTTTGAATACCCCGCGGCAAAACTCGGCCAGGCGTTCTGTCGGTACGTCCTGCCGGGCCATCCTGGCAAAGAGCGTGTCAGCCAGCTCTTCACTGCTGATTGGGCGCGTGGGCCCACGGGTTTTATACTTGATCCACACCCGCCCGTGGTCAGTGTCCGGCAGCGCGATCGCACCGGTCCCCATGACAACCGGAAAAGGATCACACAACAGACCTGTCTGGGCGCCATACTGATGCAAATCCAATCGAATGGCAGTAACAGCTTCTTCCCGAGTTAGAAATACGGCTTTCTGGGCATCCATGGGACCACCTTGCGATCTGTTTGAAAACAACAAGCAGGTGCCTTGGCAATTGATGATGATCTTTCGGCCGGTTTCCAGGAAGGAGATCAGATCTGAGGTGGCATTATAACCGAGTATCCGCCGGACCGCTGGATGCGAGCGTTTGAAACCGGTGCAAAAACCGCTTTCACGTTACAATAATCGCCGGCAACATGCAAGTTTTCAGCTGGCTGGGTGTGTTCCCGCTGTTGACAGATCTTCCCGGCACTTGCATAGTATGAATACTGGCCGCCGACAACCGGTCATACCAATAGTGAAAACCGGTTTCATGCAGGAGGCTTCCATGAATCGTAGAAACTTTTTAAAATATCAGTTCCAGGGCATGTTGTGGCTGGCAGCGGGCGGAAGCGGGCTGCTTCTGCCGAAAGCAAGCCCGGCGGGGTCAACCCCCGAAATCTCCATTGTCAAAGGGGAACGGGCGGCAGCCACCCGTGCGGCTGTGGAATTGCTCGGCGGCATGCAGCGCTTTGTCAAGCCCGGCAACCGGGTGATTATCAAACCGAATATGTCTTTTGCCCGCCCACCGGCAGCCGGTACCAATACCAGCCCCGAGGTGGTGCGCGAACTGGCAATCATGTGCCGGGAAGCGGGGGCCGCCAGTGTTCTGATCCCCGACAATGTCCTGCACATGGCGGAAGCCAGCCTGGAAATAAGCGGCATCCGGGATGCCTGTGCATCGGTTGATCCGGACATGGTCCGGGCAATCTCCAGCCCCCACCTCTATAAGGAAGTCGTCATCCCGAATGCGGCGGATATCCCCCGCACGGATATCATGAACGTGGTCCTGAAAAGCGATGTGCTGATCGCCGCCCCGACGGCCAAAAGCCACAGCTCGGCCGGCGTCAGCCTCTCCATGAAAGGCATGATGGGCCTCATTTATGACCGGGGTGTTTTCCACGGTCGTTACGACCTGGATACCAGCATCGTGGACCTTTGCACACTGCCGAAGGCCGACCTTGCGGTAATCGACGCCAGCCGGGTGCTGTCAACCGGTGGACCACAGGGCCCGGGCAAGGTCATCCGTGAAAATACGGTGATCGCTTCAGCCGATATGGTAGCGGCCGATGCCACGGCTGTATCCCTGTTTGAATGGTACGGCCGCAGGTTCAAGCCGTCCCAGGTCAATCACATCAGGCTGGCCCACAAGCGCGGTCTGGGACGCATGGATATCGAAAATCTCAGCACCCGGAGGCTGTCGGTCTGATGTGGCTGCGCCGCATAATCCAGATCTTTTCCCTGATTACTTTCCTGCTGTTGATTGTACTGGCGTTTCTCGGTGCGACCCAAACCGGTCTGCTCAAAATATGGCTGCAGCTGGACCCGCTTGTTTTCCTGGGCACGCTGCTCAGCGGCCGGATATTTCTGGCAGCCCTGATCCCGGCCCTGGTTATCATCCTGGCCAGCCTGGTGCTGGGCCGCTTTTTCTGCGGTTGGCTCTGCCCCATGGGGGTCACCCTGGATGCCGGAGATACAATTCTAAGGTCCAAACGGCACCATAAAAATCGCCGACACCTCCCCGATCTTAAATACCTGCTGCTCGCCTTCCTGGCAGGCGCCGCCCTGCTGGGCGTCTCCCTCATATATTTAGCAGCGCCCCTGTCCTTGATTACAAGATTCTATGCCCTGGTCATCTACCCCGTGCTCGCCCTGTTGCTCCAATGGTCAAACGTTCTGGTTCAATCGGCCGCAGAAGTGCTCAACGCAGATATCCTGGTTGCGCTGGGAGGCCGGCCGGTGGGCTTTGATACCACCGGATTCATCATCACCTTCTTTGCCCTGCTGTTCGGCCTGGGCCTGGTGGCACCGCGCTTCTGGTGCCGGTACCTATGCCCATCGGGCGCAATCTTTGCCCTGGTATCCGGCAAGCCGCTTTACCGACGCAGGGTTTCGGATGAATGCACCGAATGCGGCACCTGCCAGCGCAAATGCAAAATGGGTGCAATTGCTGGCGAGGGCCGCGAAACCCATCACCGCGAGTGCGTACTCTGCCAGACCTGCCAGGCGGTTTGCCCTGTGGACGCCATCCGCTATTCGCCCGGACAGATGGAAATACCGAATCCGGCCGTTCCGTTCTCGACCAGCCGCCGGGAAGCCCTGTTGGCGGGAAGCACCGGCGCCGGCACCGCCTTGCTATCATTGACGGGCATCGACTCGCCGCTTGAAACCCGCAAGGCCGGCCGCGTGGTGCCCGATCGCCTGATCCGCCCTCCGGGCGCCCTGCCGGAAACCGATCTTTTCGCACGCTGCATCCGCTGTGGCGAATGCATGGCGGCCTGCCCCACCAATACCCTCCAGCCCATCTGGTTTGAGGCGGGCTTCATCGGATTGTTCAGCCCGACAGTCGTCCCCGGCCATGCGCCCTGCGATCCCCATTGCAACCGCTGCGCCCAGGTGTGCCCGACCGAGGCTATCCGTGAATTGGATAAAAAAGAGCGGCTCTGGGCCAAAACCGGCACGGCCGTCATTCTCCAGCACAAGTGCATTGCCTGGGAACATGACCGCAAGTGCATGGTGTGCGATGAAGTCTGCCCGTACGATGCCGTAAAATTCATCAAGCGCAAAGACAAACCGGTCCCCGTGCCGATTGTCCGGGAACACATGTGTTCCGGTTGCGGCTATTGTGAATTTCACTGCCCGGTGAAGAATGAAAAGGCCATCATCGTGACCGCCTTCCAGGAGGTCCGGTTGGCGACCGGGTCCTATATAGCAGAGGGCAAATCCAGGGGCTTTGACCTGGCGCTCGATGAGAAGAAGGATGCCGGTTATGCAGTGGACTCGGGGACCTTCGATGAATTGCCGCCGGGGTTTTCCCTAGACCCTGATGAAAAGTAAGGCCTTGATTGTTATAGCATAAAGTCAAGACCTTGCATCGCGCAGACCCGCGGAGGCGCCGAGACGTCCACCTTAGACTAAGATCAATGAGCAGTCCAGCTCAGTCGGGAAAGCAAAACCAAGCTTTCGCTGCACTATCGTGCGAAATCCAGTTCAAGCCAGTAGTAAAAATTACCTTTTGGTTTTCTCCGGCGAAGCCGGCAAGACCAGAACTCGGGGGGATTAGAAAGACGGGAACGAGTGTGGAAAATTGTCGCTGTTCTTTCAGCTCCGGCCTATTTGTCCTGAGCATCTCCGATGGATGCGCTTAGCGATTTTCCGGACGGTTAAATATGATAGCATTATGTGGCTTCGGTTAATGGTGCCGGTAGCAAATTGTCAAATCGCATCAAACATTTGCGACTCGGGTCTGGGGGTCGAATGTTCTGGTGTGAAAAACTTCGCAGATTGAAGCGCACCCTGCAGTAAGCTGCAGTCCTGCTGTGGCAGGAAGGGGAATGCGCTCACTACAACGGTTTAACTCCTCGACTACCTTGATCTCCGGCTACCCTCATCTATGGCTCTCTGTATAAAGGAATCATCGGTGAGTGCACCCAGAAACGCAATCAGCTGTTGTCGTTCCACCGTCGTCAGCCTGAAACCGGCCATCAACGGGTCTATTACGGGATTTCTTTCAGTGTACCGTGCATCCGGGCTGAGGAATTGCGCGCGCCCTCCGGCCGCGTAGTGATCGATAACTGCTTCAAGCGTGGAGATCTGCCGTCGTGCATGTAAGGTGCCGTCAGGGCGATATTGCGAAGCGTGGGTGCCCGGAATTTGCCCATGTCCTCACTTCTTCCGCTGTGCCGGTGTACGCCGGTGTTCGGCACCGGGTACGCCCCGCGACCGTCCTCGTCGTATAGCCCGGTATTGTGAAACACGGTTTCTGAAGGGCCGGAACCATCGTAGACAACCGGTCCCGAGAGGTTAAACCCTGCGTGACATCGAAAGCAACTCAAACGCTGGCTGAAGAACAGGCGTGCACCGGCGCGTTCGTCCGGGTTAAGGGCTGTCACTTCTCCGCCGTATGCCCAGCGGTCGTAAGGCGAATTGCCCGATATCAGTGTCCTTTCGAATGCCGCCAGTGCGCTGATGACATTCGGAATTGTCACCGGATTCGTGTCTTCCGGGAAAGCTTTCCGAAATTGCCGGTGATAGCGGCGATCATTCATAAACCGCTGCAATACGTCGTTCTCGCGACCGGTCAATCCCATTTCAGGCGGTTGCGTGTTATAAAGTGGTATTCGGATTTGATCCTCGAGACTTGTAAGGGCAGGATCGTCCCATCCCAGCGTAGCATTGTAGGCCACATTGGCAAGTGACATGGCAGACCGGGGATGAATGTTCCCTTTTATGCCCACAGCCTGGCTCCGACCGTCGGTATAGGCAAGCGCTGGCTTGTGACAACTGGCACAAGCGACTGTTCCGTTGCCTGACAATCGAGGGTCATGGAAAAGCCTGCGACCGAGTTCGATCTTCGCCGGCGTCATTAGGTTGTCTGCCGGCACGTTTGGGGTTGGAAAACCCTCGGGCAGTTGCCACTCAAATTCGGGCGGTCCGGCACTGTCGGGACCTATGATCCCAAGGCTGCATGCCGCTCCGACGAAGAGCAGGGAGAAGGCGACTGCAACTCTTACCATTTTTTTGCCAGTCCATCCAGACCATCCGGCTCCTCGCCCGATGCGATGGCGGCTTGCAGTGCATCAGCAAGGTTACGGTTCAATCTGGCAAGGGTCTTGTGATCGGCCAGAGCCTTATCCTCATTGCCCATCAGCATGTGCAGCACCCCACGATACATGTAAGCTTCGGCCAGATTCGGGTCAAGTTCGATGGCACGATTGTAGTTGGTGAGTGCTTTTCCGAAATTGGTCGGGCCCTGTTTTCTTAGAGAATACCCCAGGTTATTGTAAGCATCAGCTATGTTTGAATTTTTTTTCAGGGCAGCCTCGAACTTCTTCTGGGCTTTTGTGTATTTTCCTTTTTGCATCAGTTTAACGCCGGAATTATACTCGGGAACCCCGGGTCGACTGTCACTGGGCGGTCTTGAACTACTTCCGGCGGCAAGTGCCGTGGTTGCTAAAAACATGAATGCCACAACCAGAGTGGTAATTCTAATGATGTTCGCGGTCATAATTTCCTCCATACTGGAAGCTATCTCAAAAAACGGATTTTAGTTCAAAATCAAGGCGGCCGCGAGATTCAACCCGGAGGAATACTGTCGTATTTCGAGGACTTGAACCGAGCGCCCAACGCCGAGTTTGGGCTAAAAGACTTTTTTGAGATAGCTTCAAATAAGTACTGCCCGTAGCGGCAATGTTTTGATCTTACGTGATAGCGTAGGCCCCTTGGACCATTAGAACGATCCCATTTTCCGTCCAGCCGCAGGCCTGACGGCAGGGTTTGATCCAATGCAAAGCAATGGGTTTCAATCGGGATAAAGCTAACCCGGATTTTCGGTCATTGTTCGAACCCATGGATTGCTGGGCTCAGCTTCTCTATAAACTATAATGTCGTCTGGATGGTTTTCAAGATTCCGTCGGCGAATGAACAGGGCAATCACTTGGCATTCCATTGTGTCCCCGCATAAACGATCTAGCCCGACTGGGGAGGAGACATCGTGCCGTCGGTAAAAAGCGCCTCATTAAAACCGGCGCAGGGTAACATCCACTTTTTCCGGTGGCTACCGATAGATCCTTTCGATGTCTTTCTTCTGGATGACGCTTAGCGCCATCACTGCGTTCAGTCGGGTGCATCCACCAGGTAAGGTTAAAAGCGGAATTCAAATATTCAATCGTTTCAAGGTCACGGCCGCGGCGCGAGATTCTAACTGGAGGAATACTGCCAGTATTTCGAAAATTGGAAACCGGGAGATGTTTTCAAACCGCTTCAATTATATTTCCAAAACCAATCCAACCGGGCAATGATCCGATCCGAAGATATCATTGTCGATGAACGTCCCCACCACCCACCCCTTGTCAATGATATCCTGGGTGACAAAAAAATAGTCGATCCGCCACCCGGCATTGCGTGAACGGGCATTGAAGCGGTAGGACCACCAGGAGTATTTAACGGTGTCCGGATTGAAATGGCGGAAGGTGTCCACGTATCCCCTACCAATGATCTCATCCAGCCAGTCCCGCTCGATCCGCAGAAAACCGGAACGCTTTTCATTGGCCTTTGGATTTTTCAGGTCGATCTCATTGTGGGCCGTGTTGTAGTCCCCGGCAATGATCAGGCTGCGCCCCTGGTCTCTGAGACTATCAGTATAAGCAAAGAAATCTTTGTAAAAATCGAGCTTGTACGCAAGGCGCTCGTCGTTCATCTGGCCGTTGGGAAAGTAGATATTGAAAAAGATAAAATCTCCGAAATCGATTTCAACGATCCGGCCCTCGGCATCGTAGCGGTCGATTCCCATACCGGTTTTAATTTCCTTGCCGGGGCTGCGTGTGTAAACCACTGTGCCGCTATAACCCTTTTTCACCGTGGCGTAGGCCCAGTGAGCGGAATAGCCTTCCAGGTTACGCATGGCATCCGTGCGTTGATCTGTCTGAAGTTTCGTTTCCTGCAGGCCCACGATGTCGGCGTCCAGTTTCTCCAGGGACGCGAAAAAGTCTTTTTTCACGGCGGCCCGCAGGCCGTTTACATTCCAGGATACCAGTTTGATGCGCCGCATGAGAGTCAATCCTTGCTGTTTGAGGTGAATAGTATTCACTTCCTACCATAAAGGGAGTTGTATCGTCCAGATCAGGATAGGCAGGCCGGCGAGGATTGGAACCTCGCGCCCAACGCAGAGATTGGGCCCGAGGGGCGGTTTTGAAACCGCTTCAAAAATACAGGTACTGCGCGCCAGGCGGCGGGGGGGGGATTTGAGTTAGGGTGTCCGCCATGATCACCGGAACGGTCTTCCCGTTGAGACTGGCAATTTCGAGGACGCCTGCGGCCCGGACCCAGCTTTCGGGCTCGAAAGTCCCGAGGCCCTCCTTTTTAACGAACAGCCATATTGGGGTTGTGTCGGCCGCACAGCAGAACATTGCAAAGCGGAACAGCATCAGTTGGTCGGCGGGCATATTGGCATCCGCGTAGACAAAACCCTCGGTCGAAACGCGCTTGCCTTGAAGCGTTGCCATCTGTTGATTGATTTGCAAAAGGGTCAACTGCTTATCCGTTCCGCTTTCATCGCCCTCTTCCGGGGGCGGATCGTCTGTAAAAACATAAGGCAGCTCCAGTTCGTTGCCGACAAATTTTTTTGAAAGCGCGTGCCCGCCCATGCCCTGGCCAAAGGCAGTGTATAAAAACAACAGCGGCATGAGCATGACGATGGCCCGGGATAGTATCTCCCCGGTGCTGCCGTCAGGTGGTGCCAGGCGGCCGAGCATCAGCGCGGCAATGAATCCAGCCAGAATAACGGTGCCGATCAACAGAAACAGCCAGAAGCGGGGGTGCAGATAGGCGGTATATGTATCGCTGGTTATCAGCCACACCAGCGCATCCAGGATGGCGATGAGTACAAAAATGGGGATCAGGCCAAGAATCAGGCGGCTTAACTTCTCTGTTCTGTTCGGCGCTAGACCTGTCATCCCTGGCTCCAGTATTTGATCAGCATGCTCAGGAACACCAGTACGAAGGTCGTCCCCGACAAGGCGATAATGAATCGTTTCCTAAAGAGTTGAAAATACATCAGAATGAGCTTTATATCCAGCATGGGGCCCAGTACCATGAAGGCCATCTGGGCGGACAATGGCAGGGAGGTTCGAAACGTGGCCGCAATGAAGGCATCCGCCTCGCTGCAGAGACTCAAAACAACGGCCAGCAGCATCATCATGAGAATCGCAAGCACCGGCGTTGCGGCAACGGCCGCCATCTCCCCGCGGGCAATCACGGTCTGCAGCACTGCGGCTATAAATGCGCCGAAAATAAGGTACCGACCGATGTCCAGGAAATCTTCAGCCGCGTGCTGAAAGGACGCTACAATTTTTTTAAAAAAGGAACGCTTGTGCTCACCATGTTCGGCGTGATGGTCATGGCCGCAAGCGCAGGTAGAGCCATTGTCCGGCAGACCTGCGGCAAGCGCGTTCTGCTTGGTAAAAAACAACTCGACCA
This sequence comes from Olavius algarvensis Delta 4 endosymbiont, assembly GCA_905176665.1. Classification (GTDB taxonomy): domain Bacteria; phylum Desulfobacterota; class Desulfobacteria; order Desulfobacterales; family CAJINA01; genus CAJINA01. Next base: position 88,184 of record CAJINA010000231.1, read on the forward strand.
GGATACCGATTGTTACCGCAAGCAGGTAACCCAGAACGATGCGGTCGATGGCAACCGCCCATTGGTACCCGTAGGCCAAGGCCGTTGAAAATGCGACAAGGGGATTAACAATGGGGCCGCCCAGCAAAAACGCAATTCCGGCGCCCAGCGGCAGGCCCTTTTGAAACAGACACCTTACAACCGGCACGATGGCACATTCGCAAACCGGGAAAAAGAGTCCGGCCCCGGCAGCCATGAAAATAGTCCGCCAGCTGGTCCCGGGTAAGAATTTGGTCAACTTTTCCGCGGAAACGAACACTTCAATAAAACCACCGATCAACGATCCCAGCAGCATGAAAGGCAGGGCTTCCAGAAAAATGGCGACAAAGGTGATGCTCAAGGTGCTGAAGGCTGGATGTTGACGATAGAAGACCACCAGCCCCACAGTGGCAACAATAAAGAGAATCTGAATGATGAATAGGAAGGGGATTTGCCCTGAAGGCACCGTGCTGTGGTGCTGGTGCCCGTGGTTGCAGCTGCAGTTTATGGGGAAAGGCTTGGTATCCATTTAATTACAGGTCCTGCTTGTCTCGATTACATGTGATTTTAACCGGATAGCATTTCAAGCCGGTACGTTCCAGCAAATAATAATCCGCGCTAACGAAAAATGGCCCGCTGTTTCCCTTCATAGAATAGGAATTTTAAGAAATGATGAGCAAATGGGTTGCCTATATCAGATCTATGCAATATATTTGCATAAGCGTAAGTTGCAATCTTAACCAATTTTTTGTATTTTTCTTTTTATTTAAAATAGTTAAAAAAATATCGACAACTGGCACTGCTCGGTCCATGATAAAATGTTGCCCGGCGATCCTATCTTTCCCGCCACACCGAGCTATCCACGGGAGTATATTAAACGATGATTTTCTTTAAGTATTTTGCTTTTTCCTCTGTATTTATTTTGTTTTTTTCGGGTTATGCTGTCGCAAACGAACGAATCCCGGTATTTGTCAGTATTGCACCGCAGAAACATTTCGTGCAACAAATTGGCAAGGATCTGGTAGATGTTCAAGTCATGGTCCCAGCCGGCGCCAATCCCCACATCGTTGAACCAAAACCCCGGCAGATGGCTGCCCTTTCGAAAACGCGTCTCTATTTTGCCATTGGGGTTCCGTTCGAAGACGTCTGGCTGGCAAAGATCGCGGCTGCGAACCCGAAAATGAAAATCGTGCATACCGACCATGGCATTGATAAGATCCAAATGGAGGCGCATCACCACCACGAGGACGAACATGTGCATCACGGCGATGAGAAGGCTCACAACGACGACGATCAGGCCCTTCATGACGACGACCGTGAGCAAGAACACAAAGACCATGAAAGTCATGCCGAGGATGAGCACGCAGAAGACTCCGCACGCGACCCGCATATCTGGCTTGCCCCCTCCCTGGTGAAGCTCCAGGCACGCACAATCCGGGAGGCGCTCCAGACAAGCGACCCCGGCCATAAGGTTGACTATGCCGCCAACTATACAAAATTCGCGATGGATATCGACCGCTTGGATTCTGATTTAAGGAAGGTTTTCGCCGGTAAACAGGGCTTGCGCTTTATGGTGTTCCATCCTTCCTGGGGATATTTTGCCAAGGCCTACAATCTCAAGCAGGTCCCAATCGAAATTGAAGGAAAAAACCCTAAGCCGGCTCAGCTCAAAGAACTTATCGAACATGCTCGGGAGAACAAGATCCGGATTGTATTTGTCCAGCCGCAATTTTCTTCCCGCAGCGCCAAACTGATTGCCCGGGAAATCGGCGGCCAGGTGGCCTTTGCCGACCCACTGGCTGAAGATTGGATGGACAACTTGCAGATGGTAGCCAGAAAATTCAAGATGGCTTTAAAGTAATCAGGGAGGAGAGTGTTAACCATGCAAGCACCGTTGGTCACCCTGGAAAATGTAAGTTTTGGTTATAATGGAGAGCCGGTCATCCAGGATGTGTCCCTTGACATCTCGCGTGGTGATTTTATCGCCATGATCGGCCCCAACGGCGGTGGTAAAACCACCCTTTTGAAACTGATCCTGGGGCTGCTCGAGCCAGGCCGGGGAAACATCCGGGTCATGGACCGATCGGCCCTGGCAGCCGCACCGAACATCGGCTATGTCCCTCAAAATATCCACATTAACAGCGGCTTCCCGATTACCGCGCTGGATGTAGTCCTGATGGGTAAGCTTGATCCGAGCAAGCGCTGGCGTCGCTATTCTGCGGAGGACCGCCGGGAAGCTTCGGAAGCCCTGGAACGTTTGGACATGGGCCGCTATGCCAATACGAAAATCAGCGAGCTATCCGGGGGGCAACGCCAGCGCGTGTTCATTGCCCGGGCCCTGGTCACCCAGCCGGAGCTGCTATTGCTCGATGAACCGACCGCGAGCATCGATACCCGGGGTCAGGCCGAGTTTTTCAAACTGTTGTCCGAACTCAACCGGGAAATTACCATTTTAGTGGTCAGCCATGACTTGCTGGTGGTCTCAAGATACGTCAAGTCGGTGGCCTGCGTGAACAAACGACTGCATTACCATGACCAGGCCGAGATCACCGGGGAAATGCTGGAAACCATGTACAGTTGTACCGTGGAGGAGGCGTGTCCGGTTGAACTGGTAGCCCACGGACTGCCGCATCGCGTACTGCATGAGCATGATCATTAGGTGGGAAGGTAGAAGTCTGAAGGCTGAAGGAGAGGCATAAATGATAGAAACACTGCAATTCGATTTTATGCGCCACGCCCTGGCCGCCGGCCTGCTGGCCAGCATCATCTGCGGCATCATGGGAACCCTGGCCGTGGTCAACCGCATCGTCTTTCTTTCCGGCGGCATCGCCCATGCGGCCTATGGCGGGATCGGGCTGGCGTTCTTTTTTGGCTGGCCCTACCTGGCCGGCACCCTGGGGTTTGCCCTGGCCGCGGCCTTTTTGATGGCGGCCGTCAGCCTGAAATCCAAACACCGCGCCGATACAATCATCGGCGTCATCTGGGCAGTAGGCATGGCCATCGGCATTATCCTCATTGACCTTACACCGGGTTACAATGTGGACCTTATGAGTTACCTGTTCGGCAGCATTCTCACCGTCCCGGCCTCCGATCTTTACATCATGCTGGCCATGGGGGTTGCGATCGCGCTGCTAGTGGCCTTTTACTACAAAGACCTGCTGGCCCTGTCTTACGACGAGGAGTTTGCCCGCATTCGCGGCGTCCCGGTCAAAGCACTCTACTTTGCCATGATCGGTATGCTGGCGGTGACCATCGTGCTGGTCATCCGGGTGGTTGGATTGATCCTGGTCATTGCCCTTTTAACCATCCCGCCGTTTATCGTGGAAAAATACGCCCGGTCCCTGATCCAGATGATGGTGGGCTCCAGCTTGTTAGGCGCTGTCTTCACCATCGCGGGCCTCTGGCTGGCCTATGCGTATGACCTTACTTCCGGGGCCGCTATAATCCTGGTGGCCGGTCTCGGGTTTTTAATTTCACTGCTGATCGATAAGCTCGGTTTCCTTACATCTTCAGGCCCACAACCGGTAGACGGCGGAACGGCTGCATCCGCCGCCGATTAAATAGAGGAATATCATGTGTCATCATTGTGATTATCGGCAAATGCTCATGTCCGTAGACCTGGAAACCACCCCGAATCGCCTGGCTGTCCTGGAGGTGGTCGGCAACAATAGCTATCCCCTGTCTGCCGGAGATATCTTCAAAACCCTGGAACGCAGCAGTTCGATCAACCGGGTGACGGTTTATCGTATCCTGGATCGTCTCGTGGCCGAAGGTGTGATCGAACGCCTCAGCACCGGCGGTCGGGCAGCTTACTTTGGCCTGGCGCCCAATGAGCACCACCGGCCGCATCCGCATTTCTACTGCAAGAGCTGTGGTCAGATGGACTGCCTCAACCCGGAAGCACTGAACATCGAAGCCAAGGCCATGCAGAAGACTTTTCCCGGGCGGATCGACAAAGTGGAGGTCAGAGTGGATGGGATCTGTAAGAATTGCCTGAACAGATAGTTGATTCTTTTTACAATATTGATCGCCTGCCTGATACATAGGTATTCGTATGTATCGGAAATAGTTGTGGCGGCCGAAAGCACATTTAAAAAGGCGTGGATTATAACAGATAATCCACGCCTTTTTGCTTAACCATACAACTGTGGACGAATGGTCGTATTATGCAGTTTCGATGCTGGGTGGGCGATTGTGGTTTGTCGGAGATATTACAAGTAATTCAATCCGGAGATATATAGCAGCTGTTAAAAGTTTGGATAACGGTGAGAATAGCAAGCCTGGCAGTTTTGTAGCCAGGTCTGAGTTGATTTTTATTAGCAGTTCCTGTCTTTTCTACTCTTCAAGGATACCACAATCTGTCCTCCAATTAGAAACCAGAAAGCTCCATCCAGCGCAAAAACAACGAGTATTGTAAGGCCATTTTCAGGAAGTAGGAGAAACTCAAACAGAAGCCCAAACGGTAACCACGACAAGGAATTAATTAACATGACTGCCATGCGAATGAGCCCAATGATGCCCTGAGTTCCGTCAAGCGGCCCACCGAAAAATAAACCGAGCATGAATGTGCCAAAACCCACGATAATGTTGACGATAGCGCCCGACCCAGCTAATAAAAATATGGATTTCCTCTTCACCTTACTCCAAATTCTATTTTTCACTGTTAACGGAGAATTCATGGTTTCGCGTTGTTTGCGAAATCCATTGGAGTAACTTGTTAAACAGTCCCTTTTTAGGTTAATCACTAAAAAGGAGTTCTTTCAACTCATTCAGAATAGGGTCATTTGCCTGATTTCTTGATACATCTTTAAGGAGCCCATCCTTGTTTGCCTTACCTCCTGCTTTTACCATAAGAATTACAGCTTCGAAATGTTCCCTAGCGATAGCAACATCCAATGGCGTTCTGCCAATATGGTTGCTCATCACCAGCATTTCCTTTATTTTTTCTTCTTTATAGGCAGGATCAAATAAAAGCACTTTTAAAAAAGCAACCTGATTTGTATCTGCGGCGTGATGCAGACAGTTTTGACCTTTTACATCAAACAAAACTCTGGCACCAGAGCTTTGATTTCGATCATAGAGAGACATATCACCACGTCGGCAGGCCCCTATCTTCATGATGGATTGAGAGGGATCAGCGCCGGCTGCTATCAACAAATCTACACTATCAGCTATACCCTTATATTCTGAAAAGGTTACTACATCCAAAGGCAAAGGATTTTTTATAGCGTTAAATTCTATATTAGCTCGCATGTTCGGATCTGCCCCGGCATTTAGAAGCGCTTCGATTGTCGGCGCATCTGATCTGCTCGCAGCAACCACCAAATAAGGTACACGGTTATCAAAAATACCAGCATTAGGATTTGCACCATCGGCCAAAGCAGCCCGCACATCTTCAATTTTTGAGGATGGCCCTCGATTAATGGCCTGTTCCAGTTTTAGCTGCGCCGGTTCTTCGATCGACCTTTTAAACCGAGCTATTATTATTAACTGACTTTCAAATGCCCCCTGACTGTATCCAACCACCGAGTGCCCGCTCATTGCTATAATCAAGTAAAAGTAAACCCACCTAAAAGCTCTTCCGTTACCTTTTATTAGCTGGATCAGCGCCCCTAAAAAGATAATGCCATGTAAAGGTGCAGAGACATATACGAGCAAGTGAAGGAGAATGAACCAAAGTGTTAAGCTTGTACTACTGTTTGGCTGGATACCACCGACAAGCAGGACGAGAGATACGATACTTACCAGAAAAGCAACCCAAGTGAGGCGGTAAATCAATTTATTACTGGTTGTATTTTCCATAGCAATGATGACCTGAAAATAATCTGAATTTACTGGGATTCCAATTCAAACGTCTGAACTAAGGGGCGCCGCGTTTTTTGGCGTCCCTCTTAAGTGATATGTTATACGAAAAAGCCTCTATTCAATAATCGTTCTAACAAAATATACCGGGTCACTTTCCCAAAAAATTGTTTTTTTGGTCTTATTTATTGAATGGATCTTAGCATTTTCAAAATCAGTTGACATAAAGAAATGTTCCTGGATCAAGTTGCCGAGACTTTTCCGCAGTAGGATGTAAATTAATACATTGGCTAATAATGCAACAGCTACTGTTGTATCCGATGGATTGGTAAAATGCAGAGCTATGGCTGTTGCAGTGAGTAATATTATTCCGAATCCTTGTGAAGTTAATATGTTCGAACCGCATCTCAATGATACAAATAAATCAGGATTTTTTTGATTGAATTCGTCCACGAATCGCTCAAACGCTTGCATTATGTCATTCTTTTTCTGAACTCCAGAAATCCTGAAGCCTTTCTTCTCAGCACTGCCCCCCACTTTTACATCTTTTCCAAGTTGTTTCCTTAAGAAATAGATGGTCCCATGCTCCAAGGCATGATTGATTTTTTTGGTTTTGGACATTGTCAATCGGCCGAACAAAGAACCAAACAACGGCAAATTCAGCCCAATTACGATAAACAGGACAAATGGCAACAGGAATACGAAAAGGACAAGTCCCATGCCTTCAGGGGGATAATACAAGTGTGTCGCAACGCAAATCAGATAGAAAATAAATCCTGTGATCGGGTTAAATATGAACCTTATAAATTTTAATAGGATTTTTTCCATTCACTGATTGGTTTTATTGAATTCGTATAACGGTTGAACTGTGGGGCGCATGCTATTAGCGTCCCCACCAGTGATTTGTTATAAATTGCTTATCTTGAAACCGCAGAGCTTTTCGCTAATTCAGTCGCTTGATTCGCAGCGCCGCCTAACGGGGATGAAATAATTTTCCCCCAAACATTCGTTTCAAATACCATTTCGCCATTCGAGCTTCCAATACCGAGTTTTTCTAAATCAGAAATTTCTGTTTTTGATTTTTGGAGTGCTTTTAAAAGATTCTGCGATTTTGCAATGCCCTTTTTCGTATCTTGAAAATAAATCAAAATCGTACCGGGGGTAAAAAATTCCCAATAATCTGGCTTCAATTTTTCAATGGAAGCTTTCAGAATATTGAATTGATCATGACTCCACCCCCATTCGTCATGTATGCAAATTATTCGGAGTGGCTGTTTTTGTGCAGTCATTAATTTTCTATTTATAACTATGTATTATGCTGCCAGCGACTTATTTGACCGATTTAGTTATTTGAGTTTTTCCACAATTTAGCAAGACTGTCTGACCATACACAAAACAACTGTATTTTCAACGCGTTATATATTTTCTATGAAACAGGGAGTTTAGTCCAAAGCGGCTTTTGCTTGTTATTACACAGTTTAGGCCGCCAGCGTGTTTTTTGCCAATTTAGTTATCATCAAAATCAAGTGCCATAATTGAGTTTTTCCTCAAACTTTCGATTGCCGATTACTTGCCAGAAAACCAATATATCACTCTTAGCAAAACCTTGTGATATTTACAATTTTAGGGGGGGCGACGAGGTTGCGATATGTTTAGAGTTCCTGTACCGAGTAATATTGCCAACTAGACGTAACGAGATGACGATTTGACCTGAGATTCGCAATAGGTCATCATCTGTCTGATTTTTCTACTTAATGTAGAAAGGAGGCAGA
>CAJINA010000232.1 GCA_905176665.1 Olavius algarvensis Delta 4 endosymbiont
GAGGACGACCGCGCGCCATACCCTGGTCTTCTTTTGGGGCCAGGGATGGCGCTTATCGTCTATCTCAAACTGTTTGGGAAGATCTTAACTTTTTCAGTTAA
>CAJINA010000233.1 GCA_905176665.1 Olavius algarvensis Delta 4 endosymbiont
AGATGTAAAAGTCAAAGACCTCCCGGACAGTCAGCCCTCTCGGGTCAGTGATTATTAGGCGGCCTCCTTTGACAATTCTTCTCGACGTTTTTTACCAAGC
>CAJINA010000234.1 GCA_905176665.1 Olavius algarvensis Delta 4 endosymbiont
GATCCCCTGAATCCGGTCATTTTAGAACTATGTTTGTCAGGGTGTTCGCCCCTTCAAGGGGCAATCCAAAGCCTGGCCCTCAGGGCCAGGATTCTTTACGA
>CAJINA010000235.1 GCA_905176665.1 Olavius algarvensis Delta 4 endosymbiont
AGATCAAAACCAGGATATAGTCGCACTATCGTGCGAAGAACCACTTCAAGGCCCTTTCGGTTTTAATCCCGCGTAGCGGGATAATATGCGTGGTTTCCCAGCTGAGCTGGACTGTTCATTTAATTCTTGACTGAAGGAAGACGTCTCTGCG
>CAJINA010000236.1 GCA_905176665.1 Olavius algarvensis Delta 4 endosymbiont
CTTGGTAAAAAACGTCGAGAAGAATTGTCAAAGGAGGCCGCCTAATAATCACTGACCCGAGAGGGCTGACTGTCCGGGAGGTCTTTGACTTTTACAAATTAC
>CAJINA010000237.1 GCA_905176665.1 Olavius algarvensis Delta 4 endosymbiont
CGCCTGACCTTGCTACAATTAGCTGAAAAACTGGGCAACGTATCCAAGGCTTGCCGGATGCACAAAGTCTCTCGCAGCCAGTTTTACGAATATAAACGATCCTTTC
>CAJINA010000238.1 GCA_905176665.1 Olavius algarvensis Delta 4 endosymbiont
GAAAGGATCGTTTATATTCGTAAAACTGGCTGCGAGAGACTTTGTGCATCCGGCAAGCCTTGGATACGTTGCCCAGTTTTTCAGCTAATTGTAGCAAGGCCAGGCGCTTGTGTGCTAACTTCTTAGTTGCGGTCATTGTGTCCTCCTTTGGGTATTATTGTTCGGCAAAACATTTATACCCGAGAGGACGACCGCGCGC
>CAJINA010000239.1 GCA_905176665.1 Olavius algarvensis Delta 4 endosymbiont
AGTGAGCAATCCCAAGGTCCAGAGAGATTACTTCAAGGCCATGCGTCGCCTTTTGAACACTGCGCAGGAGGGAGCTGGCTATTTTTAACTTGACAAGAGAGGAAAAATGAAACAGGAAAGTGGTAGATAACCCACCTTAATCAATAGAAAAATCAGACCTTATTACGTCTAGTTGCCAAGAAGTCACTATTTTTCGATTTTGCTGAGAATTTGAACACTTTAGATGGTATTCCACGGCCATAAGGAAACCAGAAGTGCCATCGAAACATGGTTGGAGTGTTCACCCTAACGTGCAGATGAGGCGTCCCAATGGAGCGTAGCGGAATTGGGATAGCTTCTATCTGGTTGTTGGCAACGCCTGTTATTACTTCTCTGGCGCTGCCTGAATGGCAGCCACATCCCTGAACGACAGCTACTCGAATTCGATCGTTGCCGGTGGCTTGATGCTGATATCGTACGCCACCTTAGACGCGCCGGTGTGTGCGGCAATCTTCTTGCCAATCTCTAGGAGCGCCGCCTCGTCTATCTGGACCGAACGCGCCAGCTTCGCGGCCGCGCTCTCGACCGCCCGCATGCCGACGACGTACCTGGTTTTCGGTGCATCGTTCGCGTAAAGCTCGAGAAGAATGCGCGGAAGCTCAAGCTTACTCCACGCCGCGACACAGAGCGCGTTCAGTTTGTTATAGTCGATATCGCCGTCGATCTTTATCCACGAGACAGATTTGTATATAGGGATCTCGGGGCGCGTTCCCTCCTCGGGGACAACCGTCGTCTGGCTATCCATTTTGAAGCACTCCGCGTGCGCGCCGAGAGTGCTGCGGGCCAGGTCTGCCAGGATCGGATCGGGCTCCATGTTCGGGTCGAGCGCCATTCCGAAGTACTGAAAGGGCGTCCGGATACCGGTAGCTTCGTCGTAAAGGTAGGGTATGCCGTGTTTTTCAGTGTAGTACTTCTCAATCTCCTGCTCGATGATGTCGGACGCGAGCTGGCCTGTATGGAGCTTCTCTTCAGTGAATTCGCCGACAGTTCTGATGATTTGCGCGGGACCGGGACAGGGGATCCGATGCGTGAATGACGGAGGAAGGTCGAGGTACTCGCCGACCCTCCTGACCTGAGGCTTCGCGAGCGACGCCAGCGGCTCGATCTTCCCAACAGAGTAATTCCAGCCGACGTTATGCTGGCTCTTGAAGCCGCCTTCGGTTTCGATAATGTCCGGCGCGATCGTGCCGTCCGCGATCCAGGAGGCGCCTACCTGGCCAATGTGCCTGTCTGACACTTTCCTGTAGTTGCCGATAAACGTCTTGCGTTTCTCTTCACCGTCGGAAAGTCCCACCAGTGGCGGGAGAATCTCGTCCCTCACTTCCAGGACCGTAAAATTTAGCTTGCTGAAGATCTCACGCGTGACTTCTCCCTCGGGCTCGTCGTTTATGAGGCGACGGCAACCGTCTTCGATGAAGAATGCATGGAGGTCTTTGCCGACGACACGGTCGAGGAGAAACGCGGCGATCGTACTGTCGACGCCCCCGGACGCGGAGAGAGCGATTTTCTCGCCCGGTTTCACAAGGCTTTTCATCCAGGAAATCGCTTTCTCAACAAAGTCCGCGGGGTTGAAATCTGCGGGATTCTCGGGAGTGGCGTATTCAAATCTGTGCGTCTGGATCTTGTTGGCTTGAGTCGACATGTTGCCTCCTGTTTGGATGGGTGGATTGGGATAGCTTGCCAATATCACAAATCAGCCAAAACTGCATGTATGTATAAGACACCTTAACTGCGGACTGTTGCCAATATCCCACTGCCAGCATCAAATGATGCCGACCAAGGAGGAATGGTCGTATTCTTCAGCAAGGTGCTGCTACCATCATCCAGGGGGGGAACGATGCCACAAAATGGTTCCTGTGGTATAGAAGATGATTTTCGAACAATATCATACCCGCAGCGCCAAGCCTTGAACGCCTCTTCTGCTGATGTTACCGTTTTCATGGCACCATCAACCTTAATTGATCTTCACTGATTATCATTGCTTACAGGCTGAAAGTTCCTGGATTCACCGAGGGTAATATGGTGATTGTTTGCGACTGGTGCAAACGATCAAGCCTTTGAGCGAACCATTAATACCGGCACGGATACATGATTGGCCACCCTATCAGGAATGGAGCCGAAGAGCCACTGGCGCACAGCCCATTCGTTAGACGCCCCGATGATGATGAGATCGTAATCGGGGGCGGTTTTGATGATGCCCTGGCTGATCTCGGTGTCGGTAACGACGACGATTTCAGCGGTGACACCCACTTCTTTCAGAAGGTCGCACACAAATTCTTCACCAAAATCCTGAAGAATGTGCCGACTTCCAAGATCAAAGGCAGATACAGCATCGGAATATTCCCGGTCGACCTTAACCGTCATGGCCGTAATCGTGGCCCTCCACTGCGCAGCCAGTTGATGAGCTATCTTCAGCCCCAACTTGGTGTGCGGACCGCCGCCCACAGGTACAAGAATCCGGTCAACCTTGCTTAAGCCATTATCCTTTAGTACCAGGATATTGCGGTCCGCAGATTTGGCCACTCCGGCCACATTGGTGCCTCGCAGTCGAGGACCGCGGACATCTCCTCGCCATCCCATAAGAATGATGTCCGTTTGTTCGATATCAGCGATATTTAGCAGGGCAGATGGTACGCTGTGAGCCACCAAGGCATTGACTCGGGCGCGAATTCCTTGTTCGGAGGCGCGCCTGGATGCAACACCCAGGAGCGTTTCCTGCTCGCGACGCATCTGCTCGAATTCCATACGGCCGGCCTCAAGAGGCGTCTGCCTCGGAAGACTCACAACGTGAGCCAGATGCAGACGGGAGCTTCTAGCCTTGGCCAGGGCCGTTCCCACGCGGAGCAGCGCTCCTTCCGTGGCAGGATTGGAAAGGGGCCAGAGGATCACAGGGAATGCATCCCTCCGGGCCGCCGCATAATCTTCCGCCTTGGCCACGAGCGGCCTGATAACTTTCATCTGCCACAGTTCATTGGATACACCCACCAGTTGCGTATGTTCGCGCAAAAATAAGACATACCAGATCAAAGTCCCGGCGATGATGCCCAATCCGATCAGAATCGTCGGTCGGCTCGTGAGGCCCATCACAAAAAGGCAGCCCAGCAACCCCAAGATGGGCACCGCCGGGTATAGCGGGGTCTTGAAGCTGGGTTTATACCAGTCCAATTCCGCATGCCGCATGACCATGCAGGCCAGAGAGATAAACGCATAGAGTAAAAGGCTCAGAAATGCGCCCACCTCTGCAATCAGCTCGAGATGGGTACCTAAAATCACAAGCAGGAACATGGCCAATCCACCGGTTACGACTATGGAACGGTACGGTGTTCTGAATCGACGATGGATTTTATTGAACCAATCGGGCATAAGACGATCCCGTCCCATGGCGAAGCAGATCCGTGAGGCGGCCATAATGCTGGCATTGGCCGAGGATACGGTGGCGAATATGCCACCGAGCAAAATTAAATAATAGCCTGTCTTCCCCATCAGCATTCGGGCCAATTCCATGAGGATAGTCTCGTTGGCCATCTTGGGATCGTCGTACCGGAGCAATCCGACAACGCAGAATTCTACCAGGCAATACACCACGGTCACAACGACTACTGAACCGACCACTGCAATCGGCAGATTGCGGTCCGGGTTTTTTACCTCCTCTGAAACCGCGGCAATTTCAGCAAAACCCATGAATGTTACAAACAGAACAGGTGTCACCACCAAAAAACCCGAAATGCCGATCTCGGGGGGTATCAAAGGACGCAGGTTCTCAACGTCAACGTCAATCACGGCTCGCACGAAAAATACAGTGAGTGCAATGAGAAGCCCAGCAACAATCACGTTCTGGGTTCCTCCCGTCTCTTTGGCGCCGATGAAATTGAGTCCTGTGAGCAAACCCGTCATAATCAGTGCCAGCCACACGTGTGATATGGGCAAGACATCCGCCACATAGTATCCGAAACCGATCATATAAAAGGCCGAGGCGAATATAAGGCTCAGCCACAAACACCACCCCATTACGGTACCCATCATGGGACCGAAGGCCCTCACAATGAACAGGTAGCCACCCCCCGGACAAGGCATGCCAGTGGATAACTCGGACATGCAGAGCGCGATCAAGACAGCCACCAGGCCGCAGAGGGCAAATGCAAGAACGACGATGGGTCCGGCCTTGGCCGCGGTAATCCCCGGCAGTACAAAGATCCCTGCGCAGACCATTGTGCCGATGCCAATCGACATCGCGGCCCCGAGCCCAAGCTCACGCGCCAGCTCTGTACCGATATCGCCGTCCGGGGTATCTTTTTTTAGGTTATTACCCATTTTTCAAGATTCTCCCCGTTAAAAAAGAGGCTGAGATGAGCAAGGTCTGCCTACCACTGAATGAACAAATGGGCTAAAAAATTAGGACGTTTCAGAAGATCATTGATTCCGTAAAAAATTCAAACACATGGATACATGCATGAGCCTTGAGCCACTGTGCTTTCAAGGATACGGACTGTATGGGATGCAGCGCAGGATGCAGATTCGCGGTCGAGAGAGCCCACGTCGAGGTGAAAGGTCACGATACTACAGAAATGGGGGCATGTGCAAGCCTCGGTAATATGCCGGACGGCAGGGCCCAAGGACTCTACTATGTGCCATGTCAAATCAAATCTGACGGTATTTCAATCGAACCCAACCAATCTACTATTCGCGGTTTTCCCTTATAGAGAAACCACATGCA
>CAJINA010000240.1 GCA_905176665.1 Olavius algarvensis Delta 4 endosymbiont
AGAGGACGACCGCGCGCCATACCCTGGTCTTCTTTTGGGGCCAGGGATGGCGCTTATCGTCTATCTCAAACTGTTTGGGAAGATCTTAACTTTTTCACACAACTTCATCCAAGATTGGAATCTCTTCAATATTTAGATTTTACGAATCGGGCAACGAGACCTTGGGGTAAATTTATTGAATCAATTAAAGAGTTAAACAAATAGATATTTACAGATACAAATATGCCATTTTTCGGTTAGGCTTCCTACCTGCCTTAACAGGTACCTTGTTGCATTGCCGAAAATTCATCCCATAGATCTTCCGTCAATTACAACCGACTTCGGGCGGCTTGCTTCCGATATATAATGGGCCGATGAGGGCATTATTATGAGCCGGTTCGCTAAAATAGTCAGCTTAATTCTTTGTTTAATGATAGCGCCTGCCTTGGCTTATGCTGACGGTACGGGCAATACCACCTATAACTCATTTACAAAGTCCAAGCGGGCTCTGCTTGAACAGGTCTACCCTGACCACCTGATAACTTTCTATTGCGATAACCCGTTCACCGCAGATAAGGATGTTACCCCGTCCCCTGAAAAGTACACCCCCAAGAATCCAAGCAATAGACGATCCAAAAGAATCGAGTGGGAACACATTGTCCCGGCCTCCCTATTTGGACGGCAGTTCAAATCATGGACAGAGGGTCATTCAGCCTGCGTTAAGAACGATGGTACGACCTACAAGGGCCGTAAATGCGCCGAGAGAACGTCATCTGCCTACCAGTATATGCAAGCCGATATGTATAATTTAGTCCCTGCTATCGGCGAAATAAACGGTCTCAGGTCCAGTTACCCATGCAGGATGATCCCAGGTGAGGAGCGTGAGTTCGGCACCTGTGACATAGAAATCCAAAGCAAGACCGCTGAGCCGCCGCCGGTGAAACGGGGCAACATCGCCAGGACGTACTTTTATATGGATTATGTTTACCCTGGCTTCGGCATTATCAATGACGATAACAGGGCGCTGTTTCAGCAGTGGGCGAGCGATGACTCTGTTGATCAGTGGGAGTGCCAACGGGTTAAGCGGGTTGAGGCTATCCAGGGCAATAAGAACCCATTCGTGAAGTACCAGTGCATTGTGAGTGGGATTTGGTAGCTTTGACCGTCGTCTGTGGGGGTACAGGTCATTTTGCATGGGTGGGGTCTATATTGATACTTGGTCCACCTTAAATCCAAAACAGAGGCACGAATATGATTCGTCTTTGTCTAAATATTGCCTATTCCGGTCGATCAGATATCACAATATTTGATGAAGATCATTGGCCCGATTCAGAAGAAGGAGTAATGGTTCAGATATTGCTGAATGATAAACTACGGGAAAGAGAAGCGATAAATGAACTTACGAAAATTATCACCAAATCTGATATAAATTGGATCAAACCGGGATCAAAGCTATATAGCCTTGATCTTGACTTGGCTAAATCGGAGATAGATTCTCTTCAAAAATATGAATGGCTTAAAGGCATAGCAAAAGTTCATCCTGAAATAGAATATGAAGAGACTGAAACTTTCGGGGAACCGTCAACGGAAACGCTGATATTATTGTGCATTTACAAAGAGGATTTTCCATTGCTTCAGCAACCCAAGGATACACCTGAAAGAAGAAAACCCACAGCTATTAAAATTACCGGGGGTAAAAATATTATCATCAGGGATAATGTTGGTGTTGGAAATATGAACTTTCTCGATGCTGAGAATGTTGATAATCTCAATGCTGATAGAAATATTTTGATAACACCCTCCACCGAACCCAAACCGGAACAATCGAACCCTTGGTATAAAAAATATCTTGCGCTGCTTTATGTATCCATCATTGCTCCACTGATCGTTGCAGCGATAGTCATTCTTTACATTCAGCCGTGGGCTGAATCACATAAAGAAACAGTCCAAAACAATAAACAATCAGCGCAACCAAACACAGAAGAGGGGATTTCTCTTCTGGTAAGCCCTTCCAATTATTCCATAAATCCCGGCAGTAAAAGCAAATTTTTGGTCAAATTGACCAACTCTCTTGAACACCCTGTTTTTAATATTGCGATTCGTATTCGTATAGAAACGGGTGATCTTACGCATGAAAGCATTGATATGTTACCAATCGACAGATCAAAGATTACCTCTGACCTCGGGGGGTTGAAAATACACCACGATCTTTTTGGTTTCTCGTATATAGATAAAGAAGGTAAATCAGTGGCTCAATATGCCGTATACGATATCGATGCTAAAGAAACAAAAACATACGAGATCAAAATAGACGGTAGCCAGACAACGCAAGAGGCTGAAATGGCATTCCATGTTGTCGATTTTTCCGATCGCCCCAAGGAGATAGTTAGGAAAAAACCCCATTTTGGTTTTCTGGACAAAGGAAATGCTCTTGCAAATGAAAAGAAATATGCCGAAGCTATTGCTTATTACAAGAAGGCTGTTGCTTTAGGCGGGAAATCTTCTAAGGTGTCTTTAAACTGGGGGAATGTGCTTTTTGAACTGGGTCAGCTTGATGATGCGATCTCAAAATACGAGGAGTCAATAGAGATCAACCCGAAATATGCTTTAGCCTACTATAATCTTGGTGTTCTTTATTACCAAAAGGGTGAACATATTGAAGCGGTAGCTTTATTTTCCAAAGCCATAGACCTTGCCCCTCAAAGCACGCTTGCAAAAATGGCGCAGAAAACGATCGACTTCATCAAATAGTGCTATCAGTCACCATTAACCCCACAAGAATTAGCATCTCCTTGAAGCTACTTCAAATCCGTTCAAAACATAATAAATACCGCCGTCCGGTTCAAAATGAACCACCCCCGATACAAGTGCCTTTAACAGACTTTCAGTTCGGCCCATATTCTGGCATTCAGTTAAGTACTAAGTTCCTGAAACCACCCGGGAGCGCCCCTTTTTCCATGCTCAGATACGCTTTGCAGGTAAAGACCTTGACAGTCGTTCACTGCCTTGTAAGAGTCAGCCTTTCCCTGGGCTTCTATTAACGCCTTGATGTCTGTATGAATAGTTGCCATGTTCACGGTAGCCTGCCCCTCAGGCAACCGGCGCTGTTTGAATGATCTATACATAAGGCTATCTCGTTGTGCTTAAAGTGTAGTGGTTTGCCCCTCACTTTTCTGGACACGGTACGTTCAGCTACTTAGGACAGGGCTGTATTTACCTACCAGTTTTCTACCTTGGCGGTAGCGCCTCTGTCGAAATTTGACCTAAAGCGTCGGCTGTGAGAGTTATGTCCGCTATCATGCTCGTTGGTGCCGGCAAATCTGCACTCTTATTCAGATTCTCCAACACCTTTTGAATCTTGCGTAGAGCCTGATCCCACAAATCGACCTGCGCCTGATTTTCGCCTACTGCCGCCTTTCTTTTTTCCGGTTTGGGTTCCGTTTCATTTTGGCAAATGTCGGATATCTCTTGGCACCGTTCATCTATTAGCTGTAGTGCCTCAGCGTTTTTCGCCTCTACCGACTCTGTTGCCATGTTCTTTACTAACCCGGTGACGCCCATTACTTCATCAATGGTACATACCTTTGGCCCTTTTCCTTTGGGTGCTCTCTCTACCAGCGTATGTTCCGGTACTACCGGTTGCGGCCTTGGTTCCGGTGGCGCTTCTGACTTCACTGAATCCGGTTCAGTAGTAACCGCCTGTGTTTCTACTTCTTTTTCTTCGGGTTCGGTGGCGGGCGGGGTGTGCGCCCCGGTACGTCTTCGGTAAACATCCCTTGCCCGGTCAACCGTTACGCCCCCCTTGGTTATTTTCTTAATTTCCCTTGCCGCCGTCCTGACATCCATACCCACTACCTCGACAAGCTCTTTCATCGCCGGGTAAACCGCCTGCTCATTGCAATAATATTTCGCTTCGCACTGTTTTAATAAGTCCACTCTACCCCCTTGTTAAATGTTGTAATTATGGGCCGTATAGCCCGTTTTTAGCTTTCACCCTTGTAATGCCTGCTGTGGTATTCGGCTCAGTCCAAAGTCCCTGAAATTGCCCTGTACCGCCCCATTTTCAGGCACAGTATTCATTATTGGGGCTGTGCTGTCAGTCGCTTTCGGACCTGGGCCGACCAAACTTTCCATGCGCCTCCTTCAAGGCCCTGATGTCAGCATGAAAGGTCGCCATGTTCACCGTGGATTGCCCTTCTAACAACCGGCGCTGTTGAAATGACCGGTCCATAACCGCAACCGTTTCGATTGTCTTGGTATCGCCCTGGTCAAGCAGATCATGAAGCCGTTTCCTGGCTTTTGCACCCAACAGGTACAGGTCTGACACTTCCTTTTCCTTGATCCTGTCGACCATTTTCTGAATATCGGGATCTTGGTAAACATCGGACTTCAGATACTTGCGGACCGTTTTGGGGTCCCGGCCTATGCGCTTCCCGATTGAATATGGGGCGAGGCCCAAATCTGACAGAGCTTTTATACGGGCCAGTTCCGGTTTGGTTGGGGCGTTTTTTCGGTTTGGCATAGCGAAACCTTTTGATTAAGGTCTTTGCTTGTCCCCTGTAGAAAAAGGGTGCGAAAGCATCAGGATTTAAGCCGCCTAATATCGGTATTAGGACCCCTCTTGTTTTTGAATTTCTTCTGCTTGCTTTCTCAAAAACTTCATACGTTCATCCCAGTCCACTTGTGGCGAGGCTTTTAAAAAGTCTTCTGGCTTATTGCCGTCCTTAAAGCGGTTCGGTTTTCCGGTTTTTGTTTTTAGAAAATCGGGGGAACCCTGTACGGGGGTTCCTTCGGATTTTCCTTGGTTATTCTTTTGGTTATTTAACTGATTATTAGGAGCCAATTGCAGGCCCACCTTTTTGGGGTCAATCGCCCCACCTTCATCCGCTAATCGGCCTACCTTATCCTTATCGGAGCCTTGGTGGGCTTGCAGCAGGCCCACCTTCCTAAGTTTGTATGGAATTACAGCTTGATAATCATTCCTTCTCCATCCCTGTCCGGGCCTTTTTGCCTTAGTGATTTTTATCCAGTCTGTATTCTTAGCGATTGTGATATGCGTCTTAACGGTGCTTGTAGATCGGCCAGACTCTTTCGCTATGGTAGCGATTGTCGGAAAACAGTAGCCGGTGTTGTCCATATGGATATGTAGGACGAGTAAGATGTGCCGGGTTGTGGCCGATTTTGGCCCATTCCCCGAAACCATAAGGTCCAACCACTCATACTTGAATGGCTTTTTTTTATTATCACCCACAATCTCGCCGCCACCTTGCTACGCCTTCAACCTTTTCCCGGATGTTGACCGTAACGGTTGGTATGTTGGGAATAGCAGCCATTTTTCTAATTAACCAGTTCGCCCATGCTCAGGTATTCATCCCAATTTTGTTTGCCCTTTATGCTGTGCTATCGCCCGTTTTTTTGCCGCCGATTTGGAATCTGGATGGGACTCAGGTTTCCGATTGGCGCCCATGCGGTATGGGTGCAGGACGCAGTCAAGGTTAGAACAGTTTCTGACTTCCTGTTTTGAACCGGCGGAACAGCCCAGGCAGTGGTAACGGATCGCCTTTCTGGCGGTCAGGTTCATCGTTTTCGTTTTTGGGCCTGAACCATCAAGGTAACTGAAAGTGTGAAGTACAGTCATCAAATACCCTTTCGCCGCATGTCGTCCTCAAACATACTTCGGCCCCGTTCTTCGGCAGAGGTTTCAGGCTGGTTTGGATTTCCTTGTTTGAACGCTTCCCAATCGGACCGCTCAATTCTGTAATCTCTTTGTAAGCGGTACGCCTTTAGTTTTCCGGACTGGATCAAGTTGCGAATTACTTTCTTCGACGTTGCCGCTTCTTTTGCAACATCTCCGGTGGTTAATGCCTGTTTCATGTTCTCTGTCCCCTTTTGAAAAACTAGCCGCTTCAAGTGGTATTAAGGACATAAAGAAGATCTGTCAAGTGGCCAAAACTCTGTAAACCCTTTAACAACGGGCTTTTACACAAGAGGAGCGACGAGGATTAACGAGAAACAATACTGAAAATTAGGCCAAAAAAATTTGTTTTTTTTTTGAAATTTGCGGACGTTTGTCGGTCTGATGCGGGTAATGAAACCTTAACGTCCGTTTGCCAAATGCACGCTCTCGGTATAGCTGAAACTTAATGGTGAGAAATAGACATAATGCATCTCAAAAATTATAAGCCTATTAAATCCTTCCATATAGGTGGTGGTGCCAAAAAATAAGTTTGACATTGCTTCTTTTAGACGTATTGTGTGATTAATCACAAATGGAACGGTTGATTCCCGTGACAGGATTAAGCAGTAAGCTATTCAAGCCAGAGATGCTGGGTTTCCGCAAGGTCCCAGGCCGTATTCCATCGGTGATTACATCTCTGGCTTTTTGGTTAACGGAGGTCGAAATGGGAGAGACAGTCAAGATTTGCAGGGGCTTAACGGTAAGGGAACGGTCCAAAGGTAGCGGGATCTATTACGTATTTTTCAACCATAATAATCGCAGGGTGAACAAACGATTAGGAGAGTTCGTCGCAGCGCTGTCCTATGCGAAAAGCGCAAAGGATTCCTTTATAGAAAACCCGGACAGCCTGATTGAAAAGTTGAGGCGTAAACCGCCTAAGCCGAAAGTGCCGACTTTTGAACAGGCCGCAGAGACATGGCTTGAAAATATCATTCGGCAGCCCCGAAACAAAGGCGGACTGGCACCATCATCAGTTGAGCGCTATGAGCAAATGGCTCGGGATTATATCTATCCAGAAATAGGATCGAAAAAATGCGATCAAATTACACCACAGCGCTATGCAGACCTTCTTGAAACCTGTCGGGCCAAGATGAGCCTGTCAAGCATTGGGGTTATTAACAGGGTTGTATCAGGTACGATCATGTATGCCGTCAGCAGGGGAAGGGTGGCTATGGCAGATCCAACTTATGGAATTACAAAAGCCCTCGGTCTTGTCAGGGATAAAAAAAGGGCCGCCAGTCAGACCGTTGAAACCCTGACTGAAAAACAATTGGGGTTGTATCTTGATACCTGCGCAGTACATGAATCCTACTATCTCCCGATTTTCACCTTCTACATCAATACGGGTTGCCGGATGGGAGAAGCCTTCGGCTTGACTTGGGACAATGTTGATTTTGACAGGGGTTCGGTGCAAATTGTTAAGGCCATACGAAAGGGCAGGGTAGGTGAGGTCAAAACCCGACAAAAAAGGGTTCTGAAATTGACCGCTCCGATCCAGACTTTGCTCAAGAATCAGAAAGTCCAACAAGAGAATGACCGCAGGTATAAAAAGAAAGGATATGTGTTTTTGAGCAGACAGGGCGAGATGATGCCGCAGTCCACCATTGATAATGCCAACAAGCGGATATTGAAACGGGCGGAACTGCCCTACGTGAAGGTCCATGCCCTCCGACATTCATTCGTAACGGAAAACCTGAAAAGGGGAGCCGACCTGAGAGCGGTTGCTGACTATGCCGGACACCATGATACCAGGGTGACTCAAGTTAACTATGCTCATTTGGTTGAAAACGAAATGCCAACCGAAATGACCATACTTGGTAGTGGTAAACTGAAGAGAGCGGGTAGGAAATCAACCGGGAAGCGGAAAGGGGTAAACGTTCTCAAGTTTCGCCAGGGAACTTGACTCCAAAATGCATCTCAAATGCATCTGGGATATTTGCATAAAGAAAAAGCCCTGAAACCAAAAAGATTTCAGGGCTTTATAATTTGATGGTGCCGAAGGCCGGACTTGAACCGGCACGGGCGTAGCCCACTACCCCCTCAAGATAGCGTGTCTACCAAGTTCCACCACTTCGGCACGTTTAAGCTTTTTAGGTCGACCGAGTCTTATTCGGACTTGGCCGGGGCGTTCTCGTTCTGCGTGGCCGGCTGGGTGATCGGGGTCTGCACATCTTCCATGACGGACACTTTGCCGGTCCGATGGGTGGACATATAGGCCAGACTCAGCGAGGTCAGCATAAAAATAATCGCGGCAACCGTGGTTGCTTTGCCTAAAAATGTGGAGGCGCCGGTCGTTCCGAAAAGGGTGTTGCTGGAACCTCCCCCAAAAGCGGCGCCCATGTCCGCGCCTTTTCCGGACTGGAAAAGCACGATCATGATCAGGGCGATGCAGACGATAACGTGTATGACTACTAATATTGTCGACATAATCTATTTCTAAAATTTAGCGATTTGGCTGAATGTATCAGCATCCAGGCTGGCGCCGCCGACCAGGGCTCCATCCACATCCGGCTGGGCCATGAGAGCGGTGACGTTATCCGGCTTTACGCTGCCCCCGTAAAGGATCCGAATGGCGTCCGCCAGGTCGGCAGAGTAATTTTTCTCAATCCATTCGCGCAGATACCGGTGTACTTCCTGTGCCTGTTCCTTGGTGGCCGTCTTGCCGGTGCCGATGGCCCAGATAGGTTCATAGGCGATGACAAGGGTGGCCGCATCTTCCAAAGACAAGCCTTCTAACCCGATTTTCACCTGTTTGTCAAGCACAGAAAACGTTTTATTATCATCACGTTCCTGTTCCGATTCGCCGACACACATCACCGGAATCAGCCCGGCTGCCACGGCGGCTTTGACCTTTTTATTGACCGATTCATCGGTTTCTCCGAAATATTGACGCCTTTCCGAGTGACCGATGATGACATGGGTACAGCCGGTGGAGCGCAGCATGCTGGTGGAAATCTCACCGGTATAGGCTCCTTCAGCTTCCCAATACAGATTCTGCGCTCCCAGGGCCACATTGGTTCCCTGCACCGCGGCAAACACCGGTGCCAGGGCTGTAAAGGGCGGGGCGATCATGACTTCGGCCTGATCCACATCCTTCACCAATTGCACCAATTTATCGGCAGTTTCAAAGGCTTCGCTCACTGTCTTGTACATTTTCCAGTTGCCGGCAATCAGCGGCTTACGGGTTGGCATTCTATCCTCCGTATTCAGTTTCGCATTTTTAAAACATGGAAAGCTGATCGCAAAAAGTGAATATTTGCTTCAAGTCAAGGCGAGTGCGAACGTTAAGCCGGAGGAATACAGATAGTATTTCGAGGACTTAACGATCGCGTTCAACGCCGAATTTAGGCAAATAGGACTTTTTGCGTTTAGCTTTAGAGTTGTTCGCCGATCATGGTGGCAAGGTCCACCATCCGGGTCGAGTACCCGACCTCATTGTCA
Source organism: Olavius algarvensis Delta 4 endosymbiont (assembly GCA_905176665.1). Taxonomy (GTDB): domain Bacteria; phylum Desulfobacterota; class Desulfobacteria; order Desulfobacterales; family CAJINA01; genus CAJINA01. The sequence goes on from CAJINA010000240.1 coordinate 9,158, forward strand.
TACCAGGACAGCACTTTGACCATGTTTTCAATTACATAGGTGGTGGGGGCGTCTACAGTCGATGAGAGCACGCACCCGTTGTAATCGATGGAGACCAGCGGGACTTCGCTATAGCCGAGAATCCCCTTGAGCTCACCTTCCGAGGCCTCCTTCAGGGCGGCGTTTACCTCGGAAACCTCGACCCCTGATTTTTCCACGGTGACCACCAGATCCACGATGGAGACATTCGGGGTGGGAACCCGGATGGCCAGGCCGTTGAGTTTGCCGCTCAGTTCTGGCAGCACCAGGGCCACCGCCTTGGCGGCACCGGTGGTGGTGGGGATCATGGAATAGGCGGCCGCCCGGGCTCGTCTTAGATCCTTGTGGGGGAAGTCCAGCAGGCGCTGGTCCCCGGTATAGGAGTGGACGGTGGTCATAAGGCCGCATTTAATCCCGAAGTTTTCCATGAGCACCTTGGCGACCGGGGCCAGGCAGTTGGTCGTACAAGATGCGTTGGAAATGATGTGGTGCTGCCGGGGTTCGTACATATTGGAATTCACCCCCATGACAATGGTGATATCCGGGTTGGATGCCGGGGCCGAGATGATGACCTTGCGTGCGCCCGCAGCCAGATGCTTGGCTGCGTTCTCCTTGTCGCGGAACAGGCCGGTACATTCCGCTACAATATCCACGCCGTGTTTCTTCCACTCCAGTTCGGCCGGGTCGCGGACAGCGCTGATGGCAATGCTATTCCCATCCACGGTGATGGAATCCGCCGTGGAGCTGATATCGTTTTTCAGCGTGCCATGCACAGAATCATAGGCCAGGAGATGGGCCAGGGTGGCCGAGTCGGTAAGGTCGTTGATGGCGACGACTTCCAGATCTTCGCGGTCGAGAGCGGCCCTGAATACCATACGGCCGATTCTTCCAAAACCATTGATACCTATTTTGATGCTCATGGTGGCTCCTTTCACTGTGGAAGAGGTTTAAAAGCTTCCCTCAAGCTTAATCTCCGCGTTCAAGCAAGGAGTTGAATCCTCGAAATATTATACATATTCCTGCGGATGAACTCCTTGCTTCGCCTTGACCTTAAGCCAGATTGAAACTTTTAAACCACTTCCAGTATGAATTATTTGATCAAAGCTGAAGTTTGCGATGCGTGTTCTTAATGCGAATCCAGCTATTCAATCCGTTTTATTTTTCGATTGTTCCGGTTTAGTTTTATAAGATTAAGGCCGAATCAGATAAGTTCAAGCGCTGATCGGCTGATATGCAGGGTTAACCTTTTTTGCGGCCACCGCCTTTCAGGACACCGCTGGCCAGGGTAATGCTCTGGCGGCCGAATTTCTCAAGGCTGGCGGCCAAATCGGCCAACGGCGTGTCCGATCGTGACTCAATGGCCTTGATAAGAATGGGGAGATTGACTCCTGCAAGCACCTCTACGCGACCCTCTTCAAGGAAAGAATAGGCTAAATTGGATGGGGTTCCACCGAACATATCCGTCAGCAGCAGAATACCGTCTTTCTGGTCCACGGATTTGATGCCGTCCTCGATGCTTCTACGGAGTTTGTCGGGATTGGTTTCCAGGTCTACTGACACGGCCACCACCCTCTCCGGGGAGGATCCCAAAATAAACCGGGTCGTGGCAATCAACGTGTCTCCTAAATCTCCATGTGTGACGACAACAATTCCGATCATTTGAATACCTTGATTGTACCAGTGTTTAGACGCGGTGTATTAGAAGCCATCTCAAATAAGTCTTTTAGCCCAAACTCGGCGTTGGGCGCTCGGTTCAAGTCCTCGAAATACTCTAGTATTCCTCCGGGTTGAACCTCGCGGCCGCCTTGCACCACGTTGGGCATTAGCTTCGCGTCATTTTGAACTAAATTCCGTTTTTTGAGATAGCTTCTATTTATAGAATGGTGAATGCTCTATCGGCCGATATCCCGGTGCTTGATATCAATCGGATGGCCGTAATTTTTCATATGGTCATACACGGCCCGGGCAATGGCCACCGAACGATGCCGTCCGCCGGTACAGCCGAAGGCGATGGTCAGGTAGGCCTTGCCTTCTTTTTCATATAACGGGACCAAATAGCCAAGCAGGTTCAAATATTTGTCCATAAACCCGGATGTCAACGGATCTTTGAATATAAATCCCCTGACTGCCGGATCTTCACCGCTGAAGGCTTTTAATTCCGGTTCGAAATAAGGGTTAGGCAGGAAACGGACATCCATTACCAGGTCTGCATTGCGTGGGGGGCCGTGCTTGAAGCCGAATGAAAATATATTGATCCGCAGGGGGATGTTTTTTTTGCCCTCAGCCGCAAGTTCCAGGATTGCACTGCGCAGTTTGTGAACGTTGTAGGTGCTGGTGTCGATGACATGGCTGGCTTCATTGCGCAGGCCGACCAACATTTGTTTTTCGGTGCGGATGGAATCGGGCAGGCTGGTATCAGTGGCCAGGGGGTGATGGCGTCTGGTTTCACTGTAGCGGCGCAGGAGCACTTCCTCGGACGCTTCTAAAAACAAGATCTCAAAGCGATAGCCCTTCTGGCGCAGGGAATCGAGGATCCCGCGGTAGCTGTCTACGAAGCCCTTCTCGCGCAGGTCCATGACAAAGGCCAGACCCTTGATCCCGGTTGGTCCGGCATTCGGCAGATCCAGAAACTTGGGCAAAAGAGCCACCGGCATGCTGTCCACACAGTGGTAGCCGGAGTCCTCGAAAGCGCTTACCGCGGTGCTTTTCCCAGAACCGGAATAGCCGGTGATAATGAATATCTTCACGGTTTTCATTTTGTTAGGTTGCTTAGTCTGAAGGCTGAAGACTGAAGAGGGGGGCGACAACACCTTCAAACATGAGGTTAAGCCGACCCTAGCGCCAACGACTTTATAGAGTTACATCGGCTTCAGCTGTGTTAGCTATGGTTTTGCTTCAGCCTTCGGTCTTCGGCCTAAAAAGCTGAACTAGAAATCCTCGTCTTCTTCGGCGATGATGTCGATGATTTCAGCGGCGCTGCCGGCCGCCATCAGTTTGGCCTTGAACGGGTCGTTTTTCAAAATTCTCGAAATGCGGGCCAGCAGCTTCAAATGCAGGCCGGTTGAATTTTCCGGTGTGACCAGGAGGAAAAAGATATGCGTGGGGCGGCCGTCCATGGATTCGAAATCGACCCCCCGGCGGCTGAGACCGAATCCGAGAACCAGTGAATCCAGGTTTTTCAGTTTTCCATGGGGGATCCCGATACCGCCGCCAATGCCGGTACTGCCCAGGCTTTCCCTTTCCATCAGAATAGTAACCAGATCATCTTTGTCGATATTGAACAGGCTTGAGACCGGATTGGAGAGCTCTTCCAAGACGCCCTTTTTATCTACTGATTTCAGGTCGGATAGTATTGCTTCTTTCTTCAGTGCATCAAGAATTTTCATAAATTTTCACCAAAACAGACCTTTCTCAGTTTCCAGTTTGAATTCAGCATCAGGGTTAAAACTGCTTGCGTTTGTTTGAGGGGAGGACTCCCATTATTTCACGGTACTTGGCCACTGTCCGGCGGGCGATGTTGATGTTCTGTTCTTTTAAGAGCTTGGAGATTTTTTTATCGCTGTAAGGCTTTTTGGTGTTTTCGCCTTCAATGATTTTACGAATTTTTTCCTGTACGCTGGCCGAGGCAATGGCTTCGCCGTTAACTCTTTGGATGGAACTGTTGAAAAAGTACTTCAACTCGAAAATACCCAGCGGCGTGTGAACGTACTTGTTCGTGGTGACGCGACTGATCGTGGATTCGTGCATGTCGATATCTTCGGCCACACTCCTTAAAACCATGGGTCTGAGATGGGTAATGCCTTTTTCGAAAAAATCCCGCTGGAAGTTCAATATACTTTCCATGACCCGGTAGATGGTTTTTTGCCGCTGGTGGATGCTTCTGATCAGCCAGGCGGCACTGCGCATCTTGTCTTGCATGTAATCTTTGGCTTTGCCCGTCATTTTAGCCCCTGAATGCAGGGCGTTGCGGTAAAATGAGTTGACCCGCAGTTTGGGCATGCCGTCATCATTGATCATGATGATGAATTCGTCGCCGAGCTTATATACATAAATGTCGGGGGTGATGTAGTGGGGCTGATCATCGCTGTACTGGCGGCCGGGTCGCGGTTCGAGGCCCTTGATTACATTTACGGCGGCAATGACATCGTTCAGTTTGACTTTCAGCGCACGGCAGATCGCCTTGTAATTCTTGTTTTCTAGGTGTTTGAGGTGATCCGTGACAATAGCGGTCAAAAGCGGCGTGTCGATTTCAAGATGCCGGGCCTGCAGCAGCAGACACTCCCCCAGGTCGCGGGCACAGATTCCGATCGGATCAAAGGTCTGCATCAGCGTCAAAATCTCGTCCACTTTTTCAGGCGGGGCATCGCACAGCCGATAGAGATTTTCCATCTGGATGTCGAGGTAGCCGTCCTTGGTCAGGTTGCCGGTGATGATGCTGCCGATCCGCTGTTCATCTGCATCCGGCCGGCTCATCAGCAGCTGCCAAAGGATGTGATCCTGAAGATTCCCTTTTTTGGACAGAAACGGTTCGAAATTGGTCGCTTCCTTGCGCTCGGTTTCGTATATAACCTTGCCGGGCGAGCTGTATTCATCCAGATAGTTGCTCCAGTCTATATCTTCGCTGATCTTGCCATCTATGGTGACTTCCTCGACTTCACCGGTTTCAGCACTTTTCGCATTCTCTTCAGCGGGCTGGGGAGTATCGGCAGATTCGGCAATCTCTTCGAGGGCGGGGTTCTCTTCGAGTTCCTGGGTGATCGTGTCCATCAACTCCAGACGGGAGAGTTGCAGCAGCTTGATAGCCATCTGCAGCTGTGGCGTCATGATCAGTTGCTGCGAAAGTTTGAGCTGTTGTCTTAGTTCAAGAGCCATTGAGTGAACCTTGTCGGTCTGCACTTTGCTCAGGCAGCCCGGGTCGAACAGTTGTTCTCCAACGAGGTTGGAGAAAGGGTTCCAGGGTCCCAGGATTTAAGGGGCCAAGTGTTTTTTGGCTTTTAATTCTTCGAGCTATGCGGCGGCTCTAACCTGGTCTTTGCTAATTAACCTGATGTTATTGTGCCTCACGCTATAATGTGAACTCGTCCCCCAGGTAAATACGGCGGGCCGTTTCACTGGAGGCTATCTTTTCCGGTGCGCCGGATTCAATCACCGTCCCGTCGCTCAAAATATAGGCCCGATCACAGGCACCGAGGGTTTCACGGACATTATGATCGGAAATCAGAATCCCGATGCCCCGGTCCTTTAAATGACCGATGATACTCTTGATATCAATAACGGCCAGAGGATCGACACCGGCAAAGGGCTCATCGAGCAGCATAAAGGCAGGGTCGGTCGCCAGTGCGCGACTGATTTCCAGCCGTCGCCTTTCACCGCCGGAGAGCACCCCCGCCTGCCGGTCGGCTAATTTTGCGATACCCAGTTCCTGCAAAAGTCCGGTGGCCTTGGCTTCCCGTTCATCCCGGGTGAGCGGCAGGGTCTCCAGGATCAACATCACGTTCTGCCAGACCGTCAGTTTCCTGAAGATAGATGTTTCCTGGGGTAGATAGCCGACCCCTTTCCGAGCCCTGATATACATGGGATACCCCGAGATGTCTTCACCGTCAAGATAGACTTGGCCGCCGTCCGGTTTGACCATCCCAATGGTCATATAGAAGGTCGTGGTCTTGCCGGCCCCGTTTGGCCCCAGAAGGCCGACCACGTCCCCGCTTTTGATCTCGAGACTGACGGATTTCACGACGCTCTTACCGCCATATATCTTCTCCAGGTTTTGCAGCGCCAGTGTGGGCATAATTATGTTCAGGTCGTTTAGGCTGAAGGCTGAAGGCTGAAGGATTGCACCCCATCCGGTAAACTATTCTGTCGGCATCCCGGTGAAGCGTACCCTACGTTCCAGGCTACGGCGCGATTCGGGTCATTTTCGTGCTATTGCTGCCTGCCCGGTTCTTCGACCGCGGTCTTTCCGGGCTGTGGTGCGGCCAGTCCGCCCTGATCCGTGTAGATCACGGCATTGACGCGCGATGTTTTACCGCCCACCACAGTCATGTGGTCATTTTTGCGATCCACCGAGATCTTCTCACCGGTGATGGTATTGTCCCCGCTGGTGACCCGGGTGCCTCTCCCGGCGAGGGTGAAAACGCCGGTCTTCGAATCGTAGACCGCCTTATTCGTGGTAGCAACTTTATCATCAAAATGAATCACAACATTACCGCTTGCAACGATGGATTTGATCGCTGTTTCTGATTCCGCCGTCGCACCAGGCTGCCCCCCCTGGTCGTAGTGAACTTCCAGGCGGTCCGAGGTAATGACCGTGGATCCCTGGGTCGCCCGGACATTTCCAATGAATTCCGCGTGGCCGGTCTTGGTGTTGGCCACCAGGCGGTCGGCTGTGATCCGAATCTTTTGATTCTGATCCGCGGCCTGGTTCCGGGCGGCTTTGTCGGCAGCCAGGATGGGCATTACGGTCCCGGTTGCTCCTATGATAAGCACGAACAACAGTCCGGAAACCGTTCCCAGGTTCAATTTTTCAGGAAATTTGCTCACTGAATACTCCCTGGACGTTGCCGTTGAACGTTGCCCGGTTGGTCCCCAGGTCATAGGTCATGGCGTCGGCCACCAGTTCACCGCGGTTGCTGATGATCTTCACCGGGGTAGGTGCATTTAAAAACCGCCGGTTGTGATCATACACGGCCGAATCCGCTTCGAAACGGTACCCGTCGGTGCGTGCCACCACATTGCCGGACATGGTGATGTTGTTGGTCTTCTTGTTCAACACGCCGGTTTGGGCGGTCAGGTATATTTTGCGGCCGTTCTCCCGGTAGAATACCACTGCCGGTGTTTTCAGGACCAACTTTTTCTGTCCCGACAGGCTCGCCGATTCAGCTTCCAGGTGCCATTGCGTTTTTCCGTCCCGGGAGGCGGTGTGCTCGAAAGCCTGCATCGATACCTGTGTGTTTTCCGGGAGCAGGTCCGCCAGTTTTTCAGGATTGTCGAACGATTTGCGGTAGGTGATGAACGTGACCACCACGCCGGCAAATCCCAGCAGCATGACTCCCAGCAATATCCGTTTTATGACTTTGGAAGCGACCATCAGGAGAACCGTTCCAAAACAGGTTCCCAGCATTCCCGGGCTTTCAACAGCGCTTCACAGATTTCACGTACGGCGCCGCAGCCGCCTTTGGCGGTTGTGACCATGTCTGCCGCGGCAATTACTTCGGGTACGGCATCCGCCACGGCAATGCCCAGACCAACCTTCTGCATCAAGGGGATATCCGGCAGGTCGTCGCCCACGAATGCCATTTGCGGCGCCGCAATGCCGGTCCGGGTGCTGATTTCATCCAGTTTGGCGGCCTTATCCCGTACCTGATCAAACACCAGGTCGATGCCCAGATTACGGCAACGGTGCAAAAGCGCCCCGGAGCCTCGTCCGGTGACAATGCCCACCTGGAGCCCACAATCCATGACCAGACGCAGACCGAGGCCGTCTTTGACACTGAACGCCTTGATCTCTTCACCGCTGTCGGTGTAGACGACCTGGCCGGTTGTCAGCACACCATCGACATCCAGCAGGAGTAACTGTATAGAAACCAGGGCTTTGGTCGTTTGTTCCATTTTTCTTGGTTTTCGCTTAAAGTCCGAAAGTTGTTGATGTTCGCTTTTAGTATTCAGCTTTTAGATGTTCGCAGAGGATTAAAAGCCATTCACCTGTTTCTCGGCACTGCCGGTGTTTGCCACCAGCCGCCAGAAAACGCCGGTTGACACCGGCTGATATCACTTATCCACCAGGGCCTGTCGTATACTGATCAGCTCGGATACAAATTCATAAAGACTGTCCAGGGGCAGTGAATTGGGGCCATCGCACCGGGCCTTATCCGGATTCGGATGCACTTCCATGAAAAGTGCGTCCGCACCGGCCGCCACTGCGGCCCTTGACAGGACCGGCGCAAACTCACGCCGGCCGCTTGAACTCGTCCCGGCACCGCCCGGGAGCTGAATACTGTGCGTGGCGTCGAAAACCACCGGGCAGCCCAGGTCCTGCATGATTTTCAGTGAACGAAAATCAACGACCAGGTTGTTGTATCCGAACATGGCCCCGCGCTCGGTCAACAATACCTGCCGGCTGCCGGCTTCAGCCAGTTTTTCCACCACATTGGCCATGTCCCAGGGTGCCAAAAACTGCCCCTTTTTGACATTGACCGGTTTGCCGGTCCGGGCCGCGGCCATCAGCAGGTCGGTCTGTCGGCATAGGAAGGCCGGAATCTGCAAGATGTCGAGTACTTCGGCTGCCGGTTGTGCCTGTTCAGCCGTATGGATATCGGAAATAACCGGCAGTTCAAATTCCCGTTTGATGCCGGCCAGAATGTCGAGCCCGTCGGTCAGCCCCGGGCCGCGAAAAGAACGGATAGAGGTCCGGTTGGCTTTGTCGTATGAGGCTTTGAAGATGATCGGAATGTTCAGATCAACCGACAGCTTTTTTAGAAAAGCCGCTGTTTCGGTTACGATTTCAATGGTTTCTATCACACACGGTCCAGCAATCAGGGCCAAAGGCGCGCCGCGGCCGATACTGATATCATCTGTGACAGGTATGGCGTTACCCATGTGTCGTCCTATTGAGAGGGTTGCTGGTGTTATAATTTACTGATATCGCATTTATTATGCCCAGTTGAGGCTGCCGGCCGGATGCATCGGGCCGGACCGGAGCAATCTCGCTCGCATAACTTGTGCCGAAAAGATGTAGCCCGCACCCTGTCAAAAGTCAAGCAGCGAAAAACAGCCTTGATTACCATGGGTTAAGCTGTTATTGTGGCTGCTTGATATCGACTCACTGAACGGGAGTATAATCTGTTGAAAGGTAAGAAGAATATTAAATTGTGGCTCGGCCTGGCCGCGGCGGCCGTCATCGTGATTCCATTGCTGGTGTTGCTGGACCAGAGAATGGAAGGGAGCAAACCGAAAGTACAGCTTGATCCCTCATCGCTGGCCATCGGGGTGACTCATGAACTTTCCGGAACGGTCAACGATGACAACAGTGGTATCCGCAAAATATGGATCGGTCTGTACAAGGACGGCAAAGAGTCGGTAATATTTGAAAAAATATATGGAGGCTCCGTTTTCTGGGGGCGCAGTGAGACGAACCGTGCAGATTTCAAAGTGAATATAGCCCCCGAAAAACTGGGGCTTACCGACGGCGAAGCCCTGCTGCGCATCGTGGTGCGGGATTATTCCTGGCGGGGCTGGATGAACGGCAATCGGACCTATATCGAGAAACCGGTTACCGTTGACACCCGTCCCCCGCAGATCGAGATTCTCACCGGGGCGCACAACATCAGCCAGGGCGGGAGCGCCCTTGTCATTTATCGGCTGTCTGAAAATTGCCCGCACAACGGGGTCAAGGTGGGTGCTAATTTTTTCCCGGGACATGCCGCCGAGGGATATCCTGTCGACGTGCGGCTGGCCTTTTTCGCCCTGGGGCATGATCAGCGTTCCAGCAGCGGTATCTTCGTTCAGGCTTCCGATTCGGCCGGCAATCTTTCCAAGCGCGGGTTCCGCCACTACATCAAAAAGAAACGCTTCCGGCATGATGTCATCAATATTTCGGACGGGTTTCTAAACTCGAAAACGCCGGAGTTTTCCATGCTGGTGCCCGAGGGTGAAGGCTTGGCGCCAGTGGATACCTTCTTGAAAGTAAACGGCGAGGTACGGCGCCGGAATTTCGAAGAGATTGTCCGGGTTACCGGAGCAACCACCAATAAAAAGCTGTGGGACGGAAGGTTTTTGCGGCTGCCCAAATCAGCCCCCCGGGCCCGGTTTGCCGAACGCCGGACCTACCGCTATAAAGGTAAGGATATTGACAAACAGGTGCATTTGGGCATGGACCTGGCGTCCATCCGCCAGTCGCCGGTGCCGGCGGCCAACAGCGGAAAAGTTGTATTTGCCGGATCGCTGGGGATTTATGGCAACACCATCATTATCGATCACGGATTGGGGCTGTTCAGTCTGTATGCCCACATGAGCAGTCTTGCGCGCGATGAGGGACAGGAGGTTACCCGGGGAGATATCATCGGCCGGACCGGCAGCAGCGGTATGGCCGGCGGCGACCATCTCCATTTCAGCATGCTGGTCCACAACACTTTTGTGAACCCGATAGAATGGTGGGACGAGAAATGGATCGTAAACAACATCTCCGGGAAACTGGAATTGGAGCAATAAAATGAAAAAGAAGTACAAAGTCACCAAGACATACCAGGACATCAATGAGCGGATCAGGTCGGGCAAGGTAGTGGTGGTTACGGCCGAAGAGATGATCGATATCGTGAAGGAAAACGGGGTGGCGGCGGCGGCCCGGGAAGTGGATGTGGTTACCACCGGGACATTTGCGCCCATGTGTTCATCCGGTGCATTTATAAATTTCGGCCACTCTGCGCCGGGTATCAAGGCTTCTAACGTACTCATCAACAATGTGCCGGCTTATGCCGGCGTGGCAGCCGTGGACTGCTATATCGGTGCCACCGAACCCTGCCTGGATGACCCTCTGAACAAGGTGTACCCCGGGGAATTTTTGTATGGCGGCGGCCATGTCATCGAGGACCTGGTGGCCGGAAAGACCTGTTACCTGGAAGCGGATGCCTATGGGACCCATTGCTACCCGAACCGGAAGGTGGCAAAGGAGATCAGCCTGAAAACCCTGCCGGCCGCGACATTGTGCAACCCTCGCAACGGCTACCAGAATTATAATTGCGCGGTCAACTTGACCGCTAAAACAGTTTACACCTATATGGGCGCTTTGAAACCGCGGGCCGGGAACGCCAACTACTGTTCGGCCGGCCAACTCAGTCCCCTGTTCAATGACCCCTATTACAGGACCATTGGATTGGGGACGCGTATTTTCCTGGGCGGTGCCCAGGGATATGTGACCTGGGCCGGCACCCAGCACAATCCCAAAGTGAGAAGAAATCAGCGCGGGGTGCCTACCGCCCCGGCCGGGACGCTGTGGGTAATGGGGGATTTGAAAAAGATGAGCCCCAAATGGCTGGTCGGTGCCAGTCTGCAGGGCTATGGCTGTTCCATCTCCGTTGGATTGGGGGTGCCCATACCCATATTGAATGAAGATATGGCCAAATACACGGCTGTATCCGACGACCAGATAGTAACCCAGATTATCGACTATGGTAAGGATTACCCCAACGGCCAAAGCAAGAGCCTGGGCAAGGTCACCTATGCACAGTTGAAGAGCGGTTCGATTGAGTTCAATGGGAAAACGGTGCCGACCGTGCCCCTTTCCAGCGTCGTCAAGGCGCGCGAGATTGCTGATATCCTCAAAAAGAAGATATCCAAAGGCTCTTTTTTACTGGGAGAGCCGCAGTTTACACTGCCGGTACGATAGTGGGTCCATTCACAGGCGGCATCTTTTGGCCCTGTGCGGTGTTTTCGCTCTTGTGAGATCCTCAACATAGCGCTGCTATGCCTGCGGTCTCAAAAGTGCTCAAGCCTTGCTCAGAACCAAAACCTACCACCTGTGAACGAACACAAGTATAATCCGGACAACACATTTGGCGCGCTGGCTGGTGCGCAAGTTAACCTGTGGAGGACGGGGGTGCAGGAAAGGATCAGGGCATTTATTGCCATCCCCATACCGGGGGAGGTGAAAGCGCAGGCGCTTGACATACAAACGCAGTTTCGCAAGGCGGGTCTGCGCCTGCGCTGGGTCAAGCCGCATGGCATGCACCTGACCCTGAAATTTCTGGGGGACATAGACCGGGCCCAGGTCGCGGCGATTGAAACAGCCCTGCAGACCGCCGCCGGAACCAGTCCACCACTGAAACTGGCGGCCCAGGGCATCGGTGTCTTCCCAGCCCCCAAAAAAGCGCGGGTGCTCTGGATTGGGGTAGCCGGGGACACATCGGCGCTGCATGCAATCCACGGTCGTCTCGAAAACGCGCTGGAACCGTTGGGATTCAAGCCCGAAAAAAGACGTTTCAGCGCGCACCTGACCCTGGCCCGGGCCAAAGGCCGTCTCGATCCCATCCAGCTTGTGGGCGGCATGGAGACTATCGGACGCTTTGAGCCGGTATGGTTTGAAGCCCGGGAGGTGGCTTTGTTCCGCAGCGATCTCAAGCCGGACGGGGCCGTTTACACAAAGTTGGCCGCAGTGTCATTTTCAAACCCCTAACAACCGGATTTGTGTTAAAGGTAAATACGAAAAGCGTCATTATATAACTGGTGTCCATCCAGAAATGGTAGATTTTGTTGCAGAGCACGTGTCCGGCGTAGCCTTTAGGCGAAGACGGAAGGCGCGGCGATTTTGAAACCGCAGGCATAGCGGGTTATTCCGAGGAATAGCGCTGACGGTTGCGCCTGACGGCTTGAAAACCGGCACTGCCTGCCCAAAAGAGCGCAGACGCCGCCCTGGGCCAAAAGATGCCGTTTATGGATGGGCACTAACTGACATATCGATTATCCAGGAGGCTACCAAATGGCGACGACACCCAGCAGGGAAAAGGCGGTTGAAACCGCGATTACGCAGATAGAGCGGCAATTCGGCAAGGGCTCCATCATGAAGCTTGGCAGCCAATCCATCGTGGAGGTGCCCGTGATTCCGTCCGGCTCCCTGGCCCTTGACCGGGCGCTGGGCATTGGTGGCCTTCCCAAAGGGCGGGTTATCGAGGTGTACGGACCGGAATCCTCCGGAAAGACCACGCTCGCGCTCCACGCGGTGGCCAGCGCCCAGAAACAGGGGGGCATCGCGGCCTTCATCGACGCGGAACATGCCCTGGATACCGTCTATGCCCGCAAACTGGGCGTCGACTGCGACGAACTTCTGGTGTCGCAGCCCGATACAGGCGAGCAGGCCCTGGAGATTACCGACATGCTGGTACGCAGCGGGGCGATTGACGTGGTGGTCATCGATTCGGTTGCCGCGCTGGTTCCGAGGGCGGAGATCGAGGGGGATATGGGCGACTCGCACATGGGGTTGCAGGCGCGGCTCATGTCGCAGGCCTTGCGCAAACTGACCGGGACCATAAACAAAACCATGACCTCCGTGATTTTCATCAACCAGATCCGGATGAAAATCGGCGTGGTCTTCGGCAACCCCGAAACGACCACCGGCGGCAACGCCCTGAAATTCTATTCGTCCGTGCGCCTTGATATCCGGCGTATCGGGGCGATCAAAGAGGGCCAGGAGGTTGTGGGCAACCGCACCCGGGTCCGGGTTGTGAAGAACAAGCTGGCACCGCCTTTCCAGGAAGCGGAGTTCGACATTATGTACGGTGAAGGGGTCTCCCGTACCGGAGACCTGCTGGATCTGGGGGTCGAGGCCGGTATCATCGACAAGAGCGGCTCCTGGTATTCCTATGATGGTGAGCGTATCGGCCAGGGCCGCAACAATGTAAAGAAATTCTTTGAAGAAAATGAAGATATCTACCAGGCAGCGCTGCAGAGGGTCAGGGTGAACCTGGGACTTGAAAAAGAGACGGCTGCCGAAGAGACGGACGCCTAGCCAAACATCTTGAAAAATCGGGTTAAGATTGAGACAAGTGCCTCTGCAATAGACGGACAGTCAAGTCCAGACGGGCACGAACGTGAATGGGGTGAATGATGACGGGTAACGAAGTAAGACAGATTTTCCTGGACTATTTTGAAAAACACAAACACCAGATTGTCCGGAGTTCTTCCCTGGTGCCGGCCGATGATCCCACTTTGCTGTTTACCAATGCCGGCATGGTGCAGTTCAAACGCTGTTTTCTGGGTGAGGAGAAACGCGACTATGTCCTGGCGGCCACCTCCCAGAAATGCGTCCGGGCGGGCGGTAAGCACAACGACCTGGAAAATGTCGGCTACACGGCTCGGCACCACACATTTTTCGAGATGTTGGGCAATTTCAGTTTCGGCCAGTATTTCAAGGACGGTGCCATTGAGTTTGCCTGGGACCTGTTGACGAACGGCTACGGTCTGCCGGAAGAGAAGCTGTGGGTTTCCATCTACCTGGACGACGACGAAGCCTACGACATCTGGCACAACAAAATCGGCGTCCCCGCCGACCGGATTGTCAGGCTGGGTGAAGAAGAGAACTTCTGGGCCATGGGCGACACCGGACCCTGTGGTCCGTGCAGTGAAATTCACATTGACCGTGGGGGGGACTGTGACCTGAACAATCCCAACTGCGGCGTGGATTGCGACTGCGACCGCTTTTTGGAGATCTGGAACCTGGTGTTCATGCAATTCAACCGGGATGAATCCGGCCAGATGACCCCGCTGCCCAAACCCAGCATCGATACCGGCTTGGGGCTGGAGCGCATGGCATCGATCGTCCAGAATGTGGATACCAACTATGATACGGACCTGATGGTGCCGATCATGAAAAAGGCCGCAGCGCTTTCCGGCAAAACCATGGGCACAGTGGCTGCCGACGACGTGGCCCTGAAGGTCATTGCCGACCACAGCCGCGCTGCCGCTTTTCTGATCGGCGACGGGGTGCTGCCGTCCAACGAGGGGCGGGGGTATGTATTGCGCCGGATCATGCGCCGGGCCATCCGCTATGGCCGCAACATCGGCCTGATGAAGCCTTTTCTGCATGAAACCGCAGCGGTTGTATTCGAGATCATGAAACCGGCTTATCCGGATTTGCTGGATTCGGCGGCCTATATCACCAATGTCATCAAGAACGAAGAAGTTCGCTTTTCGGAAACCCTGGACAATGGTCTGAAAGTCCTCAATGAGAGCCTGGAAGCCATGCAGGCCCGGGGTGAAAACCGGGTCCCGGGCGATGTAATCTTCAAGTTGTACGACACCTATGGTTTTCCCGTGGACATCGTTCGCGACGTAGTCCGGGATGAGGACATCACTCTGGATATGGAAGGATTCGAGGAGCACATGGCCGCCCAGCGGGCCAAATCCCGTTCCAAGATCAGCTTTGACGGCATCAGCGATGCCTACAAGAACCTGACCGCCACGGGCGTTAAATCAGAATTCGTCGGCTATGCGCAGACCGAAGCCGAATCGGAAGTGCTCCTACTGGTCCAGGACGGGGCCGAAGTGGAACAGGCTGCCTCGGACGTAGTCGAGATCGTCACCGGGACAACGCCGTTTTACGGTGAATCCGGCGGCCAGGTGGGGGACAGCGGGACGATTACGGCCTCGGGATTGGAGGTCAAGGTGACCGACACGGTCAAGGACCCCACGGGTTTGATCATTCACCGGGGCGAACTGGTGTCCGGGCAAATCGCGAAAGGACAGGCGGTTGCACTCCACGTGGACGCAGAAGCCCGCCGGGCGACGGAATGCAACCACACCGCCACCCATGTGCTGCACACCTCTTTGCGGCAGGTGCTCGGTGATCACGTCAAACAGGCCGGATCACTGGTGGCGCCGGACCGGTTTCGATTCGATTTCACTCATTTTTCCCAGGTGACGCCCGCACAGATTGAACAGATCGAGACCATCGCCAACCGCTACATCCGGGAAAACAACCCCACCGCTATCCAGGAGATGGCGGCTGAAGAGGCTTTTAAATCCGGGGCGACCGCCCTGTTCGAGGAGAAATACGGCGACACGGTCCGGGTGGTATCGCTGGGCGACTTCAGTCGCGAGTTGTGCGGTGGAACCCACACCGATCGCACCGGCAACATCGGCTTGCTGAAAATAGTCGGCGAGTCGAGTATCGCCTCCGGGGTGCGCCGGATCGAGGCCCTGACCGGGGCCGGCGCGGTGGCGCATGTCCAGAAAATGGTGGGTATCCTCAACGAGGGCGCCCGCCTTCTGAAGGACAAGCCCGAAGCCGTGGTGCCGCGCATTGAAAAGCTGATTGCCGATTACAAAGCCGGCGAGAAAAAAGTGGAGCAACTCAAAGCCAAAATGGCCTCCCAAGCTGCCGATGCCGTGGCCGATATCCGCACGGTGAACGGTGTCAAGATTCTGGCCCAGAAGGTGGCCGTGGACAGCCCCGCCGCCCTACGGGACATGGCGGACAAGTTCAAGGACAGCCTTAAATCCGGGGTGGTCGTGCTGGGGGCTGAGTCAGACAACAAGGCGCTTTTGATTGTCGGGGTGACCAAGGATCTCACCGGGCAGTACAAAGCCGGCAACATTATCAAAGAGGTGGCGGCCATCGTCGGCGGCAGCGGCGGCGGCCGGCCGGACATGGCCCAGGCGGGCGGCAGCCAGCCGGAAAAACTTGATGAGGCTTTGGAAAAGGCGTACGGTATTGTCGAGGCGATGGTGAGCTAAGTCCACTTCGCGATAGCAAACTGACTTGAATAGAAAACCGCGCCGCTCTGACGCGGTTTTCTATTTTTTACTATCAGAGTTTTCAATCCGACAGGTACCGGTAGCACGCCCAACTAAGCCGAACGTAATGTTTGGCCCGTCATCCCGGACTTGATCCGGGATCCAGTGTGTCCAAGGCTATCTGGACTCCGGCATTCGTCGGAGTGACGGTAGATAGGGCTACGGCAATGCAATGATGAATAGGGTAAAGACAAGGAAACAATATGTTTACAGAGCGACTTAAACAATTGACCCCCTACGTGCCCGGCGAACAGCCACAGGACCGCCAGTACATTAAACTCAATACCAATGAGAATCCGTACCCGCCGTCTCCGGCCGTGGCCGATTACCTCAAGACCGTGGATGTCGCAAACCTGCGGCGCTATCCTGATCCGCTGTTCACCGAGTTGCGGGGCGCTCTGGCGAAGCGCTACGGTGTGGAATCAGACCAGGTATTCGTGGGCAACGGGTCGGACGAAGTGCTGAGCTTCATGTTCTATGCTTTTTTCGACAGTCAGCAGGGACCGCTGCTGTTTCCGGAGTATACCTATAGTTTCTACCCGGTCTATTGCGATTTCTATGCGATCGATTATCAAAAGGTGGCCCTGCAGGGTGACTTTTCCGTGGACCTCGATGGATTTCTGCGTGCCGGGCCGTCATGCGGTCTGATCTTTCCCAATCCCAATGCGCCCACCGGCATCGGATTGCCCTTGGACAGAATTGAGGCTTTAATGGAGAGCTATCCCCGTGATCGCGTTGTGGCCGTCGATGAGGCCTATATCGATTTCGGCGGAGAGAGTGCCGCGGCGCTGATTGATCGCCAACCCAACCTGATCGTGGCGCGGACGTTTTCCAAAAGCATGTCTCTGGCCGGGCTGCGGCTGGGATTTACCCTGGGTGACCGGCAACTTATCCAGGCCCTTTATACCGTCAAGGATTCCTTCAATTCCTACCCGGTGGATACCCTGGCCCAGCAGGCCGGACTGCGGGCGGTCCAGGACCGGGTTTACTATGACCGTATTACGGCGCAGGTAATCGCAACCCGGGATGCTTTTTCCGCTGATCTGAATCGCCTGGGCTGGTTCCAGATGCCATCTTCAGCCAACTTTGTATTCGCCGGTAAAAACGGTGTTTCCGGTGAGGAGATATACCTGACCTTGAAAGAGCAGGGCATTCTCGTGCGCTATTTCAATGTGGACGGCTTGAAGAATTATGTCCGGATCACCATCGGGACAGATGAAGAGATGGCCACTCTGGTGGCGGCCATGGAAAAGTATCTATAAGCAGGCGTTATTGCGGCCCATCGATATCGGGATCGTAATCGAAATAGAAGGTTGTCCGGGTACAGTTTTGAGAACCGACACCGATCTCGATAGCGAATATCTGAAAATTGGCGATTGGACTTAGGGCGAGGGATACTATCTTTCTATCAGCATACCCGCAAGCTGATCGAGGGACGTGATCGCCCTGATCGGTTCAAGGTCTGCTGGTGGGGCCCCCGCCCCCTTGCGGTTCAGCCATATGCCGTTCATTCCCACCCGGGCCGCCGCCCGGGCATCGGTTTCCAGTTGATCTCCAATATAGATGCAGGCGTGGGTTGAGAATCCGCCCGACTTGCAGGCCTGCGTGAAGATGGCCGGGGCTGGTTTGGCGGCGCCGGTCTCACTGGAAATGCACACTATCGTAAAAAAGTCGGTTAGATGGAACACCTCCAGTTTCTCACGCTGCTGCTGCGCATGGCCGTTGGAGATGATGCCCAGATCCAGCCCCGCCATTTTTTCCAGACAGGGCCTGACATCCGGAAACAGGCGCCAATAGGCGGTATATGTGTCGATGGCCTGCCGCGCCAGATCCAGGGCATCGGTCGGGGACAGGTCAGCGCCAACACTCTGGAACAGGGTCCGCATGCGCCAGATACGAGCCTCCTGCAGGGATAGATCCCCCTGCAGATAGTATCGGTAGGCCTGGTCGGCGAGCGACACTCACCGCGCTGTGAAGGTTTGCCCGGAAATGGGAAATACCTCTGCGAATTCCTGCTGGAACACCGCTGCGCCTTGAACCATGGCGTGGTCATGATCCAACAGGGTGTTGTCGATGTCGAAAAAGATCATCGGGTCACGCAAGCGGCGTCAGTTTGTAGGGGACTTCGATACGGGTGGGATCATAAGAACGTTTGGCCTGCCGGAGGCCGGCAATTCCAAGGTCCTGTTCCCGGTTGAGAAAACGGCAGAGCGGGGCGAGGTGCACGGCTGTTGCATGGTTGATGACCTGAGCCGCGCCCTTGTAGGCCGGATCGGCCTTTTCGAAATGAATGTCATATATGTCGCGGTTGAGCGGGCTGAAAACCGAAAAGGCGACCGGTTTGTCCGCAACCAGCAAGGCCAACCCCGCAAATCCGATCTCTTCGAACTCCGCCAGGGCCCGGCCCAGAGCGGTGTGCTCCTCACGGATGCTGCGGCTGATCTTTAGGTTGCGGGCCAACAGGTCCTGGGCCAGTTTTCGGCAGTCGCCTTCCAGTTCACCAGCAAGCGGGACAACCCGATAGTTCGGGTAAGCCCGCTTAAACTGGGAGATCAGGTTTTTCTTCTTCTGCAGTTTGCGGCCAGTCAGCGCAGCCAGTTTTTTAACCGCGTAGATATAGTCGGCCGTATCCCTTTGCGCGTCGATGCGGTAATACATTTCCAGGTCCGGATGCCGTTGAATGTAACCGTGCGGCACCATGGTAACCGTGCCGCTCATGCGGCGTTTTTGCAGTTCTTTGGAAAGTCGGACCAGACCGGCCGTATCCATTTCCCGGCCGACCGGCAGAAAAAGATCGTCGTTGGAAATGTCCAGGGTGAGTAATCGCTCTCCGTAAAGGCTCCAGGAGCGCTGGTGCACATCCTTCCAACTGTAGAGGTTGGCGAAACTGTACTCACAGGAGGTCAAGCCGTATCTGTGGGCGAACCCGGATAGTATTTTGCGGTCCTCGAGCTCAATGCATTTGAATTCCGGAAACCGATTGGCTTTCGCTCCGCAGGTAATGGCTGTTTCCGATTTTTTCATGGAACCCTATCCTTTATGGATAAAAGGGACAGAACCCTTCATTTCGCTGAATCCCAACTGTTTGTAGAAACCACTAGTGCCCGGTTCACCTACCAGGCCGATCCATTCGATCCGGTCTTCCCGCAGCTTTTCCACCAGAGCAGTGATGATCCGTGCGCCGATACCCCGGCGCCGATAATCCGGCAACACGGTCACATCCTGGATATAGGCGTCACTGACCCCATCGCTGAGAATGCGGCCCATACCGATCATGTGCTCCCCGCGGAAGGCGCCGACAAAACAGTAGGAGCCGGGGGCAATGCGATCCACAAATTCCGGATTTTCGTCATTTTCGGGGGTCCACCAGCCGGCGGCCTTATAAAGCCGGACCATTTGCTCGCGGTCCGTGTGGTGGACTGGACGGATCTCGATCTCGTCGGCCAACGCCTCCGGATGCCTGTGGCCGGTGCGTGCAGGTACCATGCTATTGACGTACCGCAATGTGCAGTTTGTAGTCTGAGCCCCCAAAGTAATCGACGGCAAACTCGGCTACCTGGCGGGGTTCGTAGAACTTGCAACTAAACACATCGATATAGGCGGTATTGGAAGCATTGGCGAAGTGCCCGGATATCAACGAGGTTTCGATCAACTGGGTCATGCTGAAGCCGGCTACTTTTTCATCTTCGCCGAAATGCACGATCTGGCAATCTCCGAAGCGTTTCATATTGATCCGGTCACACAGTTCGACAACGAATGATTTGATCTTTTCCGCACTGCGAATGATGTCCGGAGTGCAGTTGCGAATATCGACGGAAGAGAGCAGGCCCCAAGGCGCCCGGCCGGGTGCTTCCCGGCCCCAGGCAAACGGATAGGCACAAGGGGGGTGTCCGATGTCCGGGGCCTGGTCATAGCCGTTTAGATCAGGCATCAGACCGCGGTTCAGGTCGGCCGAAATCACCGTACGTTTGGCATCCAGGGCGGTCTGCAAGCAATCAACCGCCCGGTCCAGGTCGATATCCCCGCAGGTAAACATGTCCACGGCGGCATAATTGTGTTCCGGCCAGGCGTGAATGGTAAAATGTGATTCCGCTATGATGACCACGCCGCTTACGCCCTGGGGTTCGAATGAGTTGAAGGATGAACTGACAATGGTGGCGCCACTCTCTTGGGCAGCGGTGAGCATGGCTTTTTCGAGATAATCCTTATCCAGCAGGTGGCGCTCGTCACAATCATAATATTCGATGGTGATTTGCCGGGCCAGGGCAAAGCGAGCCTGCTTGCTACGTTTGAATTCCTTCTGGTTGCGGTACAGCATTGCTGTTAAAATCTTTCTCCTTTTTGCCGCGGGCGAAATCTCGTAAAATTGCAGCTAAGTTAGATATTTATTCCGTATATGATAATCTCTATAACCGATTAGTCAAGACGATCCGACCGGCAGCCGAATTTGGGCTAAAAGACTTTTTTGAGATTGGTTCTACACACTGGCAGCGCAGGGGTCAAGCCCCGGAACGCCGGTCTATTTGCATTCGGGCGGTCTGCCGATCCCAGTCAGCGAGCACAGGTCCGACAGGCTGCCCCGCAAAGCGTTCAATAAACTTGCCAAATTCAGTCCCTTATCCTATTCTCAGGGTCACCTGTACCGCGCCGCATACGAGAACATACATGATTTCAAAGCTCTTATACCGCTGTCCCCTCTGCGGTGGATTTGACTGGCTGCAGGATGCCCGCTGCATCCATTGCCGTGTATCCGTTGCAATGGAGCGGCCAACCCGTCTGACGATTGCCGGTCGATCAGCACCCATTGCGGACTGGTACGACCGGATTCTGGATATGGTATTGCCGGTTGACCGACAGGGGCTTATCTATAAAAGCGGCTCGGTCCGGCTTTTAAAAGAGGTGTCCTGCGGGCGTTACGTGGGCCCCGGCGGTCTAACGGCGTTATTATACGGGCGTCGGTTTCTGGAAACCGTCAGCGCGGCCCTCTATACAGACCGCATCGAACTGGCCGGTCCTACCGGCACCCGGACTTTGGTCTTCAGTGCATTGTTATCGGCTACGATCGAATCCAATGTCATTATCCTCGTTCAGCGTGACTCCGGTACGCTTTTCCTCGATTTTGAAAATGACTCCGGAAAAAAATGGGAAGACGGCATTCGCCGCGCCCTGGCCGATTACCGCTCGCCTGAAAAGATAGTGGAATATTTCCCCCGGATTCTCACGGTTGAAAAGCGGCGTCGTTTACCGGCGCCAGGCCCTGCCCGACGAATGCCCAGGGTGCCGGACGGCCCGCCGGCACCGGCCCAATCCCATCCGCTCTATGCGCTGGCTCGCCTGATCGTCAGGACCATTGTCCAAAAATGGCTGCGGGTCGAGTTGTCCGGTCGGGAACATCTGCCTGGCCGGGGACCCGCAATTTTACTGGGCAACCACAGTTCTTTTCTCGATGCTATCCTCCTGGAAGCCGCGACGGACCGGAACATCTGGTTCATGGCCAAAAATTCCGAGTATAAGGGACGCTTTATGACCTGGTTCCTGGGTCTGGCCAGAAGCTTCCCGGTTCGCCGCTACACGGTCGACGTTCAGGCGGTGCGCAATGCCATCCGGGTGGTACAAAGCGGACATATCCTGGGGATTTTTCCTGAGGGGGAGCGCAACTGGGACAACCGTTTGCTGCCCTTCAAGCGCGGAACCATGCGGTTGGTCCTGGCCCTGGGGGTACCGGTCATCCCGGTAGGGATTTCCGGGGCCTACGGGTTGATGCCCCGCTGGACGCACCGTATTCGGCGGGCGCCGGTGCATGTCCGTTTCGGGGCGCCGGTGAGTATCAAGCCGGTTCCGATTGCTGCCCAAACCGAGGCGGACATCGCGGCGGTTACGGAAGAACTGCGCGGATGTATTCAGGCGCTGATCGATTAAATCGGGCTGTCGGATGTAGAATCCAAATCGCTATCGGGATCGGGATCGAAATCGATATTGATAGCGAATACAAATATTTGGAATCCTTACCCTTTTAACACATCGATCATGGAATAGACCTTCCCGGTGACCCCTTCCTTGATCTGGCCGCCTAGAAATACTAACGCATCCAGAGTCCCGCAGGCGTAGACTTCCCGGCCGTTGATGTTGTGGGTAAACTCAAAGCGTACGGTTTCATCCTCAGAGAGCAGGGTGTACGTGTGCCAGCCGTGCCCCCCCAAATAAGCCGGCGGGATACCCCACTGCTTTTCCTGGGACTCCGGATCACGCTCCATTTCAATCTGATCCGCAGTAAAGTCCACCCCCAGGTCATTGAACGATTTCACCACGGCCTTGGCAGTGCCGCTCGTGTCGGCTTTGCCCTGCTGATGGCTCTCTCTGACGCGCATGGTGTATCCGCTGAACAGGGCGGGGAAATTTTCGGCCGCGAATTCAAGCATGGCCTGAAAACCGACGATCTGCTTGGCCATGTTCGGGGCGATGACCGCCAGGTTGTCCGAGTTTTCCACCGTCCGGACCAATGCCTGCCGGTCTCCGCCGGTGGTCCCCATCACGAACGGCAAACCGTGCGTACAGTAGAAAGCGGCGTTTTCATTGACCGCCGAAGGATGGGTAAAATCGACGCTGATGAAATCTGCATGCGCGGATTTGATTTCCGCCAGGCGGCCCTCTCTGTCTTCCGGGCGTACCAGGGCCACCGTCACACCCTCGACACTGTGTTCGGCAGCCGTGATCTCGGGACCGGTCAAAGAGTAGGGCACCAGTTCAAAGCGCTCATCTGCGAGGATGTGGCGGGTGAGCATGATGGCCACATTGCCGGGCAGGCCGTTGATCATGATTTTCATGGGAACACCTCCTGGGTTGAGGGTTCAAAGGTTCAAGGGTTCAGAGGTTCAAAGTTCTGGGGCGTTCCCCGGAACTCTGATCGTTGCAAAGGGTACCTCTTAATATATTCCGAAGTCATCTCAAAATTGCATTTTGGGTCAAGGTGCGGCGGTCGTGAGGTTCAGTTCGGAGGCATACCCTCACTATTTCGAGGATCTGAACCGAGCACCCAACGCCGAGATTGGGCCAAAAGGAAATTTTGAGATGATTTCTACAATCGTTCAACAACTTCACGCAGCTTGGGAAAATGGTCTGCCTCGGGAACTGCCAGGTTCAGTTTCAAACCGGCCACGGCCGTCGGAATATAGGCGGCAAACCCCGGTTTGTTTTTCTTGCGGCTTAGAAAACCAAAGGCGCCGAGGATCTGGAGATTGCGGGTCAGGCTGCAATGCACATAGCCGCGTTGGATCTTCTGCCGGTCATCTCCGGTTACCGCCTGAATGCGGTCCAGGCCATAATCGCGCAGGGCGGCCTGTACCTCCGGCGTAAAACGGACGTACGGGTCGATCAGCAAAGACGCCAGATCATATTGTACGGGCCCCAGGCGACCGCCTTGAAAATCTATGACCACGCACTGCTCGCCGCGCAGCATGATGTTACGTGACTGAAAGTCGCGGTGCATGAAGCCGATAACACCATTGGCAAGCGTTCTGTCAGCCAGCAGTTCGAATTCTTCCCGCAAGTCATTAAAGGTAACATCCTCATACCCCCGTTCCAGGTGTAAAAAGGCTTCCACGAAGTAGGCGCATTCATTTTGCAGAATGACCTCCCGGTTGTAGGTTTGGGTTTGGTACGGCCAGGCCGGATTAAAGCCGACCGCACCCTCACGTGAAAGGGTTACCAGGGTATCGATGACCTTTTGATACAACCGGATGCGGGCAGCGGTTGAATCCAGGGCCAGGACGGCGTCCTGGAGGTGCCGGTCGCCCAGGTCCTCTAAAATAGCCAGGCCGGCGAATGGGTCGGCTGCGTACAGCTCGGGCACCGGCAGGCCGCGGCGATGCAGATGGCGACCGATGTTGATGAAGGCATCGGACTCGCATACGGCTGTTGTCGATCTGATTCCGTGGCTGACCGCCACCAGGCTGTCTGCTCCATCGGTAATCCGGGACCAGACCCGGTCTGATCCATCGCCTTGCAATCTGGTAACAAGCGGCTTTTTTTCCGGGAGACGGTCAAAGGCGGCCTTGAAAGCATCCCGGGTCAGCAGTTCCGAAACCGTCGTTAAATACCGATCTGGAGAACCGATATCTTCCCAGCGATGATTGCGTACGGGATAGGCCTTCACTTTGCGGCCGGCATCTATCATGGCCTGATAGACACTAATACTGGAGAAAAACGAATGATCGGGGCAAAAATCGATAAACTCGCGCTCAATGACCTGGATGCCGGTGAACGCCAGGCAAGACGCCTTGTTTTCCGCGCTGGTACGGTCGACAAAAGAGAGGATGTGGTTGTCATTCGTCACGGTTACCGTATTGAACTCGGCCCGGTCATGGACAACCAGGGTTGCCGGACAGCCGCTGTCCAGGTGGTTCTCCCAGGCGGCCCGCAGGTCTATATCGGTGAATATATCACCGTTGATGACCAGCAGGGGGGTGTCGGTCCAAAAAGCGCCCAGGTTCTTGATGCCGCCGCCGGTTCCCAGGATCTCAGGTTCATGGAGCAGGGTGATCCGGGCCTGGTAATCCTGCTGGTTGATATAGTGTTCCACCTGCCCGGCCAGGTGGTGCAGGTTGATGGCGATGTCCTTAAAACCGTTGTCTTCCAACTGGTGAATGAGCCGGTCGATGAGCGGCCGTCCGCCGACTGGAAAGAGCGGTTTGGGGGTGTGTTCGGTGTAAGGCCTGAGCCTGGTGCCCAGGCCGGCTGCAAGAATAAAGGCTTTCATATCAAGATGGAAGGTATTTGGCGAACTTTTGCAGGGCTTCGTCGTACGCCTCTATCTGGTCCGTGTCGCCGGCCCCGGTGATGCCCCGGCTGATAAAGAAATTGACGGCATTTTTATAGTTGACCTTGGACAGGGCTTCCTTGCGTTCGATTTCTTCGTTGCGGTACATTTTATTACCAAGGGACTCAATTTTCTTCAGCCGGTTCTTGATATCGACCGACTTTTTCTTGGATGTTTTGAAATACTCGAGGGCAACCCGATAGGATTCGAAATAGGGTGTCAGAAAACCCGTGTAGAGTTTGAGTTTACGAAAACCCATGGAGGTCAGGTTGTAAAAGTCCGGTATGGAGGGATGCGGCATCAAGATGGCATCATCGATAAAGAGCTTCAGGTTTTTACGCACGTAATACTCAACCGGGCGGTCGACATCATAGGCGAATTCATTTTTGAAAAAATCCTGGAGAAACGTGTAGGTCTGTTGCAGGTCGGTGGCTGAGAATTGAAACGCGTCCTTTTCCAGGATCGTCAGGGCCGTAAAGGCTGCGGGCACAAAATGGGCGACACAGTTATTCTTGTAATATTCCAGGTTGGGGCGTTTGTTTTCGCTGACCGCGTAGACAATGCTCTCCTTATCTTCTTCCTTGCCCAGGGAAACCCGCTCGATAAACTTGCGCTGGACGTAGTTATCGATGGTTTGCTCAAAAGCCCGGTCGGCATCCAGCATGAGCGTTTCGGCCAATTCAGCCCCATGGGTCAACAGGTAGTTGAGGTAGGTGTCGATCGCGAAATCCAACTGCTCCTTGGAAACCCTCTTTTTGGAACTGTTGAGAAAGGCGGCGGCCACTACAGCGTGGGGGGTTACCACCGATACACTGTTGATGGACCTGATCACCCGGTGTCCCAGGTTTCTGACCAGGGCGGCTTCTTCCGTGCGGCTGATGCTCGCAAGGTTCTGACCCATCTGGTCCAACAGGCTGCGGAATGAAATGGGTTCATGAAAACGCAGATAGATGCGTCCGTAACGTTTTTTTAAAACCCGCCGGGCCTTGATGATTTGCTTGATACTTTCCGGATTTTTCTTGCCGCCCTCGAGTTCGTGTAAATAGGCGCTTTCCTCGAGGACCCGATCATAGCCGATATAAATCGGCGCGATGACCATGTCTTCACAGGCGCCCTTCTTGAAGGCATTGATGATAATCGAGAGCAGGCCCAGCTTCGGCAGGATCATTTTGCCGGTGCGGCTGCGGCCACCCTCGATGAAGAACTCGAGATTGAAACCTTCCTCGAGCAGCTTGTAGACGTAGGCCGAAAAGACGCGTGAGTACAGCATCTGGCCTTTAAAGGTCCGCCGGATGAAAAAGGCCCCGCCTGCTCTAAAAACGGGTCCGAGGGGCCAGAAACTCAGATTCTTGCCGGCTGCGATCAGCGGGCAAGGCATATTGTTGTGCCACAGGATATAGGACAAAATCAGGTAGTCGATGTGGCTCTTGTGGGAGGGGATCAGAACCAGGGGACCTTTTTGGGACATGGTTTTCAAGCGGTTCAGCCCCTCGCGATCTACAGAGACCCCATCATAGATGTGGTTGAACAGCCAACTCAAAGCAAGGCTGAAAAGTTTGATGGTCCCGATGCTATATTTGGCGGCGACTTCCTCTAAATAATCATCGGCCCGCTTGCGCACCTTATAGATCGGGGTGCCTTTCTGCTCGGCATATTCTTGCATGAACCGTCTGAGTTTGTTGTTGGACAGAATGTTCTCTTTGAGCTCCTCCCGGGTTTTTAAAACCGGACCGATAATGGTTTGCCGGTGGCGGTTGATTTTGGCCAGCAGGGTTTTACGCAGGTTCAGGGCTCTGAACTCCAGGCTGCGGTTAAAATTGTCCGGCTGGTTCAGAAACGTCTGCAAATTAAATGGGGTGGAAACTTCCACGATCACCTTTTCCGGTTTACGAAAGAGGGTGAACAGCCGCCGCAGCAGACCGGGACGTTGTTCTGTGCCGAAAAAGATATCGGTCATGGTCGGGATGGAGCGCTTGGGATTCTTTCCAAAGAACATCAACTGCGGCACGATATAGATCGGGCGGTCGGTGGCAGCTTGAATGTCGATCAGGTGTTCCAGCGGGTCGGTTTTGGCTTGGATGAAGCGCTGATAGAAGTTTTTCGGGTCTACCATTGAAAGGATGCCCGCCCGCCCGGCGATCAGTGAATCCCGGATATAGCCGCGCCGGTAGGGATGGGGCCGGGATCGAAACCGGATCAGGTGATCCAGGTTGGCCAGGAGGATCTTGAAGATTCGATTCAGCGGCTGCCAGAGCAGCACCTTCCGGTCGAACCAGATTTCCGGCACCGGCAGCCCAATCTGCTGGTAACGCGTGTGGTAGAAAAGGTATTCGAAAAAGCCCTTGTATTTGACCGCATATACGATGATGGCATTGGCGGGGATGCTTTCAATGACGGCGGACTGGGTCTTGTCCAGCTTGATGCCGGAAAAGAAGGCTTTCAACAGGAGCTCGGAAAAAAAACCGGTCTTGGCAGGGACAAAACAGCTATAGTGGTCGTGGGTCCCCTGCAGGGCGGCATCGCGGAGCTTGCCCAGGCGTCCCGTCTCCTTGGCTGTTTCTGAAGCGTTCGAGTTGTCCATTTTTTTAGATGATTTTTAATCCCGCGTAGAGGCGTGTGATTATGGTCGGCGGCAGCCTGCCGGCCGCGCTGTATGTCAATAAAATCAAAAAACTATCAAATTTGTAGGTACATTGCAATGCTTATATGGGGCCCATTTGAATGCCCGGCGAAAGCCGTTTTGGACCATGGTCGGCCGGGTCGGCAAGGCCGCTGCCGGGAATAGGCCATATCTTGGAAATTGCTAAAAATGTGCTTGTGTTCACTACCGGCGTATGGTAACTGAGAGGATTATTATAAAGCCAGGGAACGTGCCGGGTAACACGCGACTTTGCCCGGCATTTCGATCTGGTTACAAGTGATTCCGGGTATATCGGCAGTCAGTTCCAAACACTTTAAAATATAACACCGACATTAAATCTGGGTAAAGGAGGACGATTTGGTATGAAAACATTAATTGGTGGTGCAGTTGCAGCTGTATTGGGGCTTATTGGCCTTTCTGTCTGGTTCAGTGAATTTCTGCAGATTCTGGCCGGTGCAATCCCTATTATGCTTCTTCTTGGTGGTGGTCTGGCCCTTTACCTGGGCTTTGATGAACTTAAGGATACCTGGAAAAAAGAAGACTCTGTTGCTGGACCGGGTGAAGATTCCGCAGTTTATAATGATGAGATCGATGCCCTGAAAAAGGAGATCGAGACCCTTAAAGCTGAAAAAGAATAGTCGTAGCGAGCGTATATCCAAGGCCCCGCAGGTGTTTATGCCTGCGGGGCTTTTTGTTTTTAGGTGTTTAGGTAGAAGACTGAAGGCTGAAGGTGGGAGGTCGAAGGTATAGGGTATAAGGTAGAAGGTATAAGGTTGTTGAGCGAGCTTTAGCGGTTTTGTTTGATGGCATCGGTGGCCAGTTGGTCCGCGCGTTCATTGCCGGGGTCCCCGGCATGGCCCTTTACCTTATAGAAGCGAATATCACTGAAGATGTTCAGGAGCGCACGAATCTCGGCTACGAGTTCGGGATTTTTCTTGGCTTTCCACCCCTGGGTCAACAGCCCGAAGGCATAGCTGCTGTCCGTGAAGATCCGCACCGGTTTTTTCCTATCTTTAACCGCCTCCAGACCGACACGGATAGCCTCCAGTTCAGCGATGTTATTGGTGGCGATCCCGATAAAACGTGAGATTTCTTTTGCATGGGGACCATATTGCATATGGACCCCGATGCCCGATGGGCCGGGGTTCCCTGAGGAGGCGCCATCCGTGTGAATCAGGATGGCGTCCGCCGGATGGTCCTCCCCCGATGTGCCGGCGGCTGCTTTGGCAGGGGGCTGCTGGGGACGGGCCGGGGGCTTTGGGTCTACCGGCGGGACATCGGTTTCAATCTGTTCAGGGCCCTCTAAAAGGTGCAGGCTGTCGGTATTAATCCGGTATTCATGGGCCTGGTTGAGCTGGTATTTAATCAACACCTTCCCATCCTGGACATCCAAATTGCCGTCCGGTCCCAGGGAAACCCAGACCTTGTTTTTCTTAAAGCGCATGCGCTTCCAGTCAGTCATTTTACGAAACCTTCGGTTTCAGGTGTTTAGGTAGAAGGTTGAAGGCTGAAGGAAGGCCAATAGTTTTTTAGAGACCCAAATCAGCCGCATCCGATGTTGCCTCCTTCAGTCTTCAGTCCTCGGCCTATATGCCTACCCATTATCTATACATGTGAACCGACCGGCTCAGCTCAACGAATGATTCCAGGTCTGGCTGCCATTCGGCTTGCAGTTCGGCAATAGTTGCTCCGGCCGATAGGGCTATCCGGATGTGGTCGCCGCCCAGGATCAAATCAATGGGAAGTTTTTCATATTCGTACTCATAGGGGGGGGCTTTCCATTGAAAGTCATCCGGGTAGACCTTCAAAATCCCCGCGAGCAAGCGTAAAGATGTTTCAAACGGTCTATATTTATCCGGTGCGGTTACATGAAGCTGAAACCCATTGCACCTTTGGCCTTCCCATTTATTGGAAGTCGGTTCAAAAGAGACCGGCCGCAGGCATATCCCGGGAATATCCGCCGGCATCACCACCGCTTCCAGTTCGGGGACCTTTATGAAGGGCGCGCCAAATATTTCAAATGGCTGGGTCGTACCGCGGCCTTCGGAAATATTTGTGCCTTCCCAGATTACCTGCCCGGGATAAACCACGGCTGATTCAGGTGTGGGCAGGTTGGGGGAAGGGGCTACCCAGGGCAGGCCCGTCGCTCTGAAATACATCCAGCGTTGCCAATTTTGCAGCGGCACGATTTCCAGGTCGCAACCGATGTCAAAAGTTTCGTTGAACAGGCGGGCCAACTCACCGATGGTAAGTCCATGGCGCATGGGAATGGGGTAACGCCCCACAAACGAGGCAAAGGCCGGATCCAGGCAGCTGCCCTCTACCAATAGGCCATTCATTGGGTTGGGACGATCGAGGACCACGACTTTGCGATCATAGCGCCGGGCGGCCTCCATGCAATAAGACAGGGTGTAGACGAAGGTATACACGCGGGTGCCCACGTCCTGGAGGTCTACCAGCAGGATATCGATGGGGTCGAACATGTCGCGGTCCGGGACCCGGGATTGGCCATAGAGGCTGAATACCGGCAGCCCGAGTTCCGGATCCACCATATCGGCCGACTCGATCATGTTGTCCTGCTTTTCTGCAAAAAAGCCGTGCTGGGGAGAATAAAGCGCGCGCAGCCGGCCGGGAAAGCGTTTTGTGATGCAGTGGCGGGCGTGCCGGTAATGGCTATCGACGGAGGCGGGATTGCACAACAGGCCCAGCCGGGCGTTCCTGATCCCGGACGGCGGGGATTCGATAAAGTGTTCGAGGCCGGTGATGGTTTTATGCATGGTGTGACCACGACCAAGCGGTAGGCTAAAGGGTTTTCTTAATGATGTAGGGGCTGTTTCTAAATTAGGATTTTGGTTCAAAGTGCGGCGGCCGTGAGGTTCCCCCGCGTTGCGGGACTTCCCGCTGTTGTAATCCCCGATTGTGGGTCGCAACCCGAGGAATACGCAAGTATTTCGAGGATAGCGCTATCGCTTCACTCCGTGCGGGAACCGAGCGCCCAACGCAGAAATTGGGCCCAAAGACCATTTAGAAACAGCCCCTAAGATTACTGACACTTGGCAGGCATTTATCATATTGGCCTGGAATTAAAAAGATAAAATAAATTCAGCCGGTAAGGTCCAGGCGCGGATGCTGTCGGCAGCCCCCAAATTACATTTATTCTAAACTTATTTCATTGACACTGAACAGAATTCCGGATAATGACTGAACCATACTGCAGCGCAAAGCCAACCGGACGCGTCAAGGCTCAGCGACTTCTTATTTTTGTGAATACCTTGACAAAAACTACGGCTCACCATAAACAGTTTCATTGCTTTTATCGGTAGACAGGAAAAGTGGATGATTTGGATATAAATCTCAAGGGGGTAGTGGTCATTGTCGGTAACTACGGCAGTGGGAAAACCGAAGTGGCCGTAAATCTGGGTATCAAGCGCAAACAGGACGGCATCGATGTCCTCCTGGCTGATCTTGATCTGGTGAATCCGTACTTCAGGATACGGGAAGCACGCAGCTATCTATCCAAAATGGGCATTGATGTTATTCTGCCGCCCCGGAAATACCTCCACGCAGATTTACCGATTCTCAGTCCCAAAGTGGGCGGTCTCATTAGGAATCCGGCCACCCTCTCCATTCTGGATGCCGGTGGCGATGGGGTGGGCACCATTGTGCTGGCTGCCCTGGCCGATATGTTTAAGGACCGGCCGGTGGACATGCTCCAGGTAATCAACCCGTTCAGGCCCTTTACGGCCGACGTGAACGGCTGCCTGGTAATGCGCGAAAGGATAGAGGCGGCGTCGCGCTTAAAGGTCACCGGATTGATCGGCAATGCGCACTTACTGGATGATACCACCACCGCGGATGTGCTCCAGGGGTATGAACTGGTGACGGGTGTCTCCAGGGCCAGCGGCCTGCCGATTGCCTTCATTACAGCTGCGGCCGGTTTGACTCAGGAAATTCGGGCAGCTGGTGTGACGTGCCCCATGCTGCCGATCGAAAGGCAATTGACCATGCCCTGGAAAAAAGCCGCTGAAGCCGATGGATAGCAGCGGATAGGACGATTCGGCCCCAACCTGAATCAACCGGGCGTGTTTGACCGACAGGATGATGAGGATAGGTTGCCTCGGGCAGCGAGGCGGCTTTCATAAATAAAGGAGTTGATTACATGGCGTATTCGCACAAAATTGACAATGACAAATGCAAAGGCTGTGCACTGTGTGTTACGGTGTGCCCGAAAAATGTTCTCGAAATAGCAGAACAGGTCAATGCCAAGGGATATTTCCCGGCCTACCAGGCCCGGCCTGAGGATTGTATCCACTGCACCGCGTGCTGTATCATGTGCCCGGATTTGGCCATTACCATTAAGAAGACAGCCGACGAAGCAGCGGACTGATATAAACGGAGGAAACTATGGCAAAGGTACTGATGAAAGGCAACGAAGCGATCGGGGAAGCCGCCATTCGGGCAGGCTGTCTAAACTATTTTGCCTACCCCATCACACCCCAATCCGAGGTGGCGGAATACCTGGCAAGACGGCTGCCGGAAGAGGGCGGTGTATTCCTGCAGGGTGAAAGCGAAGTTGCCGTAAGCTATATGATTTTCGGTGCATCCGGGTGCGGTGAGCGGGTTATGACGACCTCCTCCAGCCCGGGCATCAGCCTGATGGGAGAAGCCCTCAGCTATATCACCTGCGGTGAATGCCCGGCCGTGTTTGTCAACATCGTGCGCGGGGGGCCGGGGTTGGGCGGTATTCTCCCTTCGCAGGGCGATTACCTCCAGGCAACCAAAGGCGGCGGACACGGGGATTACCGCTTGCTGGTCATGGCCCCGGACAGTGTCCAGGAGGCGGTCGAGATGACCATGGCCGCATTTCCCCTGGCCGAGAAATACCGCAATCCGGTCATGATTCTCGGGGACGGTCTCATCGGGCAGATGATGGAACCGGTCGAGTTCCCGGAAGACCTGGCAGCGGCACCTACGAACAAGGACGACTGGGCCACCAACGGCATGGACACCCGCGGCAGCGAGACACGCAACCTGCTTAAAACCCTTTACCTCGATCCAGAGGCACTCAATGCCCACAACCTTAAGCTGCGGGCCAAGTACGAAAAAATGAAGGCCGAAGAGGTGCGCTACAAGACCTACAATATCGAGAGCGACTATCAGGCGCTGATCGTAAGTTACGGCACCATGAGCCGGGTCTGCCGCACAGCCATCGACAATTTCAAGGAAGAGGGCCTGGAAGTGGCCATGATCCGGCCCCAGACCGTGTTCCCCTTTCCCGAAGCGGCCATCCATGAAGCTGCGGGCAAAGACGGCTGTAAGGTGGCGGTCAGCGTGGAAATGAACATGGGGCAGATGCTGGAAGATGTCCGGCTTAGCGTCTTGGGACAATGCCCGGTGGAATGGTACGGCAAATGCGGCGGCGAGGTCCCGACCCCGGAAGAAGTTATGGAAGCCGTCCGGTCGTTTATCGGTTCGTAGAACCCAATCGCCGTGCTGAAAAGACACGGCGCCAATGAAGGAGTCAAGAGAATGGGAAAGACATTTGCAAAGCCTCAGGCGCTCTCCGACACGCCGACGCACTATTGTCCCGGCTGTACCCATGGTGTGATCCACCGGCTGGTTGCGGAAGTCATCGACGAACTGGGCATCCGGGGCCGCACCGTCGGGATAGCCCCGGTGGGGTGTGCGGTTCTGGCCTATAATTATTTCAATTTTGATTTCCAGGAGGCTGCCCATGGCCGCGCTCCGGCTATGGCCACGGGGATCAAACGCGTTCGTCCAGATCTGATGGTTTTCACCTATCAGGGGGATGGCGACCTGGCCAGCATTGGCATGGGCGAGATCGTGCATGCGGCCAACCGTGGTGAGAAGTTCACCACGATATTCGTGAACAATGCCATTTACGGGATGACCGGCGGCCAGATGGCGCCCACCACCATGCCCAAACAGCGGACCTCCACATCGCCGTTCGGCCGGAACGTAGAAGAAGTCGGCATGCCTATTCGGATGGCCGAATTGCTGTCTGCTCTGGTCACACCCGGCTATGTGGTGCGCCAGACCGTTTTAAAGCCCAAGTATATCATGAAGACCAAAAAAGCCCTCAAACAGGCGTTTACGTACCAGATGGAGGGTAAGTGCTACAGCTTCGTGGAGATCGTCAGCAACTGCCCGACCAACTGGGGCATGACACCCCAGGAATCTGTGGACTGGGCTGAAGAAACGCTGCTGGATTATTACAAACTGGGTGAATACAAAACCCCTGAATAGATAGAGCTTTATACCGTAATTTCAGGGCTGGGAGGATACAGCATGCAAAACGAAGTGATGTTTGCCGGGTTTGGCGGACAGGGAATTTTACTCAGTGCCAAAATTCTCGCGAACGCGGCTATGGAACAGGGTTTTGAAGTGGCGTGGGTCCCCTCCTACGGGCCCGAGATGCGCGGAGGGACCGCCTACTGCACCGTGGTGGTCAGTGATCGCCCCATCGGGTCTCCGATCATACGCAATCCCCGGCACCTGGTGGCCATGAACCGGCCGTCTCTGGAGAAGTTCGCCCCGGTGATCCAGCCGGGCGGGGTGATCCTCGTGAACAGCACCCTGATCAGCGTGCCGGCTGGCCGGGACGATGTGGACGAACTGCGGGTGCCGGTCAACGATATTGCCAAGGAACTCGGCAATGTCCGGTCGGCCAATATCATAGCCCTGTCGGCCTTTGCGGCCCGCAGCAAAATCGTCGATTTTGAGATGATCCGCAATTGTGTCGAAGCGGAATTTTCCAAAAAACCCAAACTGATTCCACTGAATCTCGAAGCAGTTGCGGCCGGGGCAAAGGCCGCCCAATAAGGGATGGTCTTGCGGTGCCACCATCGAGAATGTTGGTGTGCATTGGTATCTCTCTAATACCATACTTTTAATACCCTTTTTCTCGCGCAGGGGCGCAGAGACGCAGGGGAAACCATTGATTTTTTCGGTTTCGGTCTCCGACGGCTAAAACCTAAAAGCCCCTTTTTTTGTTTGGTTTTCGCGCGATAGCGCGCCTAATTTCTGTGTTCTGGTCTTCTCGGCGCCTTTGCGTCTCCGCGCGATGAAATGATTTTGGTTTGTGGTCTTTAAACACATAGTCTTAAATTATATCAATGAAACCATTACTGATCACCATCGACGGCCCGGCCGGGGCAGGTAAAACAACGGTGAGCCGGGCCCTGGCCGACCGGTTGGGCTTTCGGTATATCGATACCGGGGCACTGTACCGGGCCGTTGCGCTGCAGGCCCTGGCAGCCGGAGTCGATTCGCAAGACGATCCCGGTCTGGAGGCTTTGTGCGCCCGACTGGCCCTGCGTTTTGAACGCCTGGCGGATGGGGTGCACCTTCTGGCCAATGGCGAAGACATCTCCGGGCGGATCCGCACCCCGGAGGTGACCATGAAAGCCTCGGCCGTGTCTGCCCGACCGGTGGTCCGGCAGTTTCTGCTGAAGGTGCAGAAAGACCTCGGCCGTGAAAAATCCGCCGTGTTCGAAGGCCGGGACATGGGCACCGTGGTTTTTCCGGATGCAGATGTTAAGTTTTTTCTAAATGCAAGTACGGAAGCCCGGGCGCAGCGACGTTTTGCGGAACTGTCTGATGATGCCGGCCAAACCCTGGACGATGTTACCCGGGATATGCGCAAACGCGATAAGGATGACAGTTCCCGGAATTTGGCCCCCCTGAAACCTGCTCCGGATGCCATGCGGATCGATTCCACCCGGCTTTCGATCGAGGCGGTCTTGGAAATTATGCTGGCCCGAATCGAGAAAGTCGGATAGAAGCGGTTTCAAAACCTCCCCTCGGGTCAAATCTCGGTGTTTGGCGTTCGATTCAAATCCTCGAAATACTGAAAGTGTTTGCCACGATGGGCATTGGCTTCGCTGGCACCTCCGGTTTGAACCTCACGGCCGCCTTGAACTTGAGCCCGAATGAAGTTTTGAAACCACTGCTAAACATCTAAAAACACAATATTATAAGTTTTGGTGGATCTATCGAACCCTGCTCGGTTGAGCGGGGTTTCATTTTTTTAAAAATATTTTGTCTTAACCATTGAATTTTCAAATTTAGTCTGGTACGTAGACCCGTTATGCCGATGAACAAATTCGGCAAAAAAAATAGGCCAAGGGGGACACTCGTTTAATGGAAAATTTAGAACAAAACAATTCAACAGAAGAAGTAGAACAGGAAGAGATGGAAGACGCGGCCGTACAGAACGATCAGGCGGACATGCCCGAGGAAGAAGAAGAGAGCATGGAGAGCCTGATGGAGATGTATGAAGAGAGCTTCAAGCGATTTGCCGAAGGTGAAGTCGTCACCGGCAAAATTATTTCCGTCGACAAGGACTATGTACTGGTGGATATCGGCTACAAGTCCGAAGGACAGATCCGAATTAACGAATTCCGCAATGATGAAGGCGAAATCGAGGCCAATCTGGATGATTCCGTCGAGGTCATGGTGGAATGGTGGGACGACGAGAATGAAGTGGTGGTTCTGTCCAAGGAAAAGGCTGCCAAAGTCAAGGTCTGGGAAGCCATCAAGGTGGCTTACGATGCCGACGACAAGGTGGAAGGCGTCATTACCTCGCGGGTCAAAGGCGGTTTTTCGGTGGACATCGGCGTGCAGGCGTTCCTGCCCGGTTCACAGGCCGATCTGCGGCCCATCCGCAACCTGGACGAGATGGTCGGCCAGACCTTCGAATTCAAAATTCTTAAATATAACCGCAAGCGGTCCAACATCGTGCTGTCCCGCCGGGTCATCCTGGAAAAAGAGCGGGAATCCAAAAGAGCCGCTACCCTGGCTTCCATCCACGAGGGCAAGGAAGTGCAGGGGGTGGTCAAAAACATCACCGAATACGGTGTGTTTGTGGACCTGGGCGGCGTAGACGGGCTTTTGCATATCACGGACATCTCCTGGGGTCGGGTAAAGCACCCGTCCGAACTGTTCACCATAGGTGATGAGATAACCGTGAAGATCCTCAACCTGGACCTTGAGAAAGAGCGCGTTTCGCTCGGCATGAAACAGTTGACTGAGGATCCCTGGTCAACGGCCGCCGAAAGATACCCGATCGAATCCCGGATCACCGGGAAAATTGTCAGCCTTACTGATTACGGGGCATTCGTGGAGCTCGAAGAGGGCATCGAAGGGCTCATCCACGTCTCCGAAATGTCCTGGACCCGCAAGGTTCGGCATCCTTCCAAGATTGTATCCGTGGGTGAAGAGGTGGAGGCCATCGTCCTGGACATCAAACCGGACAACCGGCGTATCTCGCTGGGAATGAAACAGGTTGCCCCGAACCCGTGGGATGTGATCAGTGAGAAATACCCCATCGGCACGACCATTGAAGGTAAAATCAAGAACATTACCGATTTTGGTATTTTCATTGGCATCGACGAAGGTATCGACGGCCTGGTCCACATCTCTGACATTTCCTGGACCAAACGCATCAAGCATCCTTCCGAGGTCTACAAGAAGGGCGAGGTCATTCAGGCCATCGTCCTGGATATCGAAAAAGCCAATGAACGCTTTTCACTGGGCATCAAGCACCTGACCGAAGATCCGTGGAAAACGGTAGCCCAGCGCTATGAAGTCGGCAAGGAGATTACCGGAACCATTACCAACCTGACCGATTTCGGCGTTTTCGTTGAATTGGAAGAGGGGATTGAAGGCCTGGTGCATGTGTCGGAAATCAGCAAGGAGAAGATCAAGACCCCGGTTGGCATGTACAACGTGGGCGATCTTATTACCGCCCGGGTGATGAACATCAACAGCGACGAGAGACGCATTGGTCTCTCCATCAAGCGCCTGGATATGGAAGATGATCAGACCCTGCTCAGCGAGTACGTCAACAACATGAAGCCGGCAACTTCCACCTTCGGTGAGATCCTGCGCGAGAACCTGCAGGGCAAACTGGGCGAATCCGCGACCCCGGAAGAGGGCGACGCAGACGCAAGCACCGCCGCCGCCGACACGGAAGCTGAATCAGCCGCGCCGGTAGATGCACAGCCGGCCGCTGAAGCCGAAACTCCGGTTGCTGAAGATGACGCCGCTGAAGAAAAACCGGCCGCTGAAGCCGAAACTCCGGCTGCTGAAGATGATGCCGCTGAAGAAAAACCGGCCGCTGAAGCCGAAACTCCG
This sequence comes from Olavius algarvensis Delta 4 endosymbiont, assembly GCA_905176665.1. Lineage (GTDB taxonomy): Bacteria > Desulfobacterota > Desulfobacteria > Desulfobacterales > CAJINA01 > CAJINA01. The sequence continues at coordinate 47,071 of CAJINA010000240.1, forward strand.
GCTGCTGAAGCTGATGCCGCTGAAGAAAAACCGGCCGCTGAAGCCGAAACTCCGGCTGCTGAAGATGATGCGGCTAAAGGAAAACCAGCCGAATAGCTGGATTTAGAAGCATACGCACAAGCAGGCTGGCGGTACTTGTTACCACCAGCCTGTTTTTTTTGCGGTTGACCCCGTCTTGCAGGGCGCTTCGTTTTTCGCCGGGAGTACGTGGCCTGGTAATTAAAACTTGAATCCGTAACGGATGTGTTTATACTGAGGTTGACTGTCACCTTTTAGGGGCTGTTTCTAAATTGTCTTTTGGCCCAATCTCGACGTTGGGCGTTCGGTTTCGGTACGGAGTGCCGGTTTTCAAGCCGCAGGCGCAACCGTAAGCGCTATCCTCGAAATACTTGAGTATTCCTCCGGTTGCGACCCACAATCGGGGAATACAACAGCGGGAAGTCCCGCAACGCGGGGAAACCTCTTGGCCGCCGCACCTTGAACCAAAATCCTAATATAGAAACAGCCCCTAGCTTAAATGGAGCTATCCACGCATGTTTTCCCGTCGACATCCTTATCTATTCTTCCTCATGGTGTCTGCAACCATTGCAGCCGTTACCACCCTGGGCCTGACCAGCCTGCTCATGCTGGGCGGCGAGCGGGCCGAATTTGACTTTGGCGAAAAAGTCGGGGTCGTGGAGGTAACCGGGATGATTGTCGATGCGCGCGATACCATCGACCAGATCAAGCAGCTGCGCGAGGATGACACCATCAAGGCCATTGTGGTCCGTATCGATTCCCCCGGTGGGGCCGTGGCGCCTTCCCAGGAGATTTACCGCGAGATCAGAAAGACGGCGTCCCAGAAAAAAGTAGTCGCCTCCATGGGGGCGGTGGCCGCTTCCGGGGGGTATTATATCGCTGCCGCCGCGGATGGCATCATTGCCAGCCCGGGGACGATTACCGGCAGTATCGGTGTTATCATGGCTTACACCAACTACCGGGCGCTGCTGGACAAGATCGGCCTGGTGCCCGTGGTGGTGAAAAGTGGAGCCTACAAAGACACCGGTTCCCCGGTTCGGGAAATGACGGTGGAGGAAAGAGAATTTTTAGAAAGCCTTACCGATAAAATCCACCAGCAGTTCATCCAGGATATCGTGGCTGGGCGTCAAATGGATCCGGAAAAGGTCAGTCAGCTGGCTGACGGCAGAATTTATACCGGCGAGGAATCCAAAGCCCTGGGACTGGTCGACCGGATCGGCAATATCGAAGATGCCATCGAGTGGGCCGGCCGGATGGGCGGCATTGAAGGCCAGGTTTCCGCGGTTTACGTCGGTGAGGACGAGTTCTCCCTGCTGGATTATTTGTTGGGCACCTCTTTGAAAACCTACCTGGTGCGTCTTTTGAAAGGGGAATTGGCAGCTGAGGCGGTTTATCGACCCAGTAATGGTTGATTTTCCTGAGTACTCAGTTCGACCAGCTTGCGATTGGCGTTCGAAAACGAATTTCAACCATCCAGCCGGGACTGTCCAATATCCAGTGTGGTGGCGCTGTGCGGCGCTATCCTAATTTATCAAAATGACCGCATACCATCCATGGGCGTTGGAAATCGAATGTTGGCCATTGGAGATTGAGTTTTTAGGTGGGGTTCTATTCAGATAGCTTCTAATATTTGAAGATGCTCACATCCCCAACCCCTTCCCTGATGATCTCCGGTGTATCGTCAATGATGGAGACGACGCTCGAGGGCTGACCCGGTACGGCCCCTCCATCAATCACCGCATCCAGGCGGGTGTCGAAATATTCGTTGATCAGCGAAGCATCATAAAAGATAGCGCCCGCGGCATCCTTGGCGCTGGTGGAGATGATCGGGTTGCCCAGCGCTTCCACGAGCGCCATGCAGATCCGGTTGTCCGGCACCCGGATGCCGGCGGTTTTGCGTTTGGTCAGCATGATTTTGGGAACCAGTTTGGATCCGGGCAGGACAAAGGTGTATGGTCCGGGCAGCAGGCGCCGCATGTTATTGTAGGCGTAGTTGGTTACCTTGGCATAGTGGCTGATATTTTTCAGGCTGGAGCAGATGAAACTAAAGGGCTTTTTTTTGTCCCGTTGCCGCAGCTGGTAGATACGCTCGATGGCTTTCTTGTTCAGGATGTCGCACCCGATGCCGTAGTAGCTGTCGGTCGGGTAGGCAATGATACCCCCCCGACGCAAAAGCTGCACAACCTGATCGATCAGGCGTTGCTGCGGATTGTTGGGATTTATATCAAGTAACATCTTTTACACCAACCTGTAGTATAAGCTGCCTCAAAAAAGTCTTTCGGCCCAATCTCGGTATTGGGCGCCAATTTGGCGAGTAAATCACCTCCGTTAGAAATGTTACCGGAAAGAACCGAAATCCATTTTTGAGATAGCTCCTATTCCATCCAAATGCCAGGATGCCACACTTACGCCATTTATTTTGTTATTTCAATGGTATTTATGCGTCCAAATAAATGATTGATAAAGACCGGTTCATCTGGTATTTAATATTGTCATTATTACGGACATTTCAACGGGCATTTTGGGCAGCCCGAAATCTCCTGAACCCTCTATTTGTGAGGAACTACAGAAATCGGCATGGCCCGGTCCCCGACCACCGGCGAAGTCGGAGCGGGGTGCTGCCTACCCTCTGCAAGCACGAATCCACCTGGAGGTATGCAATGAAACTTATCCCACCTGAAGAGTCATACTCGTTCGATGATGTCTTGCTGGTACCCAACTATTCCGACGTGCTTCCCAAGGACGTGGATACCGCTACCAAGCTGACTCGCAATATCAGTTTGAACATCCCCATTGTCAGTGCCGCCATGGATACCGTGACCGAATCGCGAGCCGCCATCAGCATGGCCCGCGAAGGCGGACTGGGTTTTATCCACCGCAATATGGACATCGAAACCCAGGCCTCGGAAGTGGGCAAGGTCAAGAAATCGGAAAGCGGCATGATTATCGATCCGGTAACCATTCACCCGGATCAGCCTATCCACGAAGTGCACAATCTGATGCGGCATTACCGTATTTCGGGCGTGCCGGTCATAAAAGACGATCAACTGGTTGGCATCGTTACCAACCGGGATCTGCGTTTTGAAACCCACCTGGACAAGAAGATCTCCGAAGTCATGACCAGTGAAAACCTGGTGACCGTCAATGAGGGCATATCCCTGGAAGAATCTAAAAAACTGCTGCACAAACACCGCATTGAGAAATTACTGGTTGTGGATGCCGAAGGACGGCTCACCGGCATGATTACCATTAAGGATATCGAGAAAATCAAAAAATACCCCGACGCCTGCAAGGACGGTATGGGGCGACTGCGGGCCGGGGCGGCCATCGGTGTCGGCGTGGATATGATGGAACGGGCCCAGGCTATCTTGGATCAAGGCGCTGATGTGGTTCTGATCGATACCTCCCACGGCCATTCGAAGAATGTTCTCGACGCCGTCAAAAAGCTGAAAAGCGAGTTTCCCGGCATCGAGCTGATTGCCGGTAATGTGGGCACGGCCGCCGGGGCGGCAGACCTCATAAAAGCCGGCGTGGACGGCGTTAAAATCGGTATCGGGCCAGGCTCCATCTGTACCACGCGCATTGTGGCCGGCATCGGGGTGCCCCAGATGACCGCCATTATGAGCTGCCGGGAAGCCGCGGACAAGACCGACGTCCCCCTGATTGCGGACGGCGGAATCAAATTTTCCGGCGATATCACCAAGGCCATCGGGGCCGGCGCCCACAGCGTTATGATCGGCGGACTATTTGCCGGTACGGAGGAAAGTCCCGGCGAACTGATTCTCTACCAGGGGCGGAGCTACAAGGTTTATCGCGGCATGGGATCGCTGGAGGCCATGAAGAAAGGCAGCAAAGACCGTTACTATCAAACCGAGCAGGAGGCCGATGACAAACTGGTGCCCGAGGGCATCGTCGGTCGGGTACCTTTCCGGGGGCTGTTGTCTGAAAATATCCACCAGCTCATCGGTGGGCTGAAAGCCGGGATGGGTTACGTCGGCTGTCGGACACTGCTGGAACTGCGGGAAAAAGCACAATTCTGCAAGATCAGCTCCGCCGGTATGCGTGAAAGCCACGTCCACGATGTCATCATTACCAAAGAAGCGCCGAACTACCGCTTGGAGTAGTCGTTTCCCGCTGGAAAGCGCATCTTTTGGCCCAGGGCGGCGTTCTCGCTTCTTTTCAATCCTCGACGTAGTCGGACGACGCCTCCGGTTGAAAAGAATGCTGCGGCCTTGCCATGAATCAAAAGATGCCCTTTCCAGCAGAAAACGGTAACAGAATTATCCCGAAAGCATCTGGATCCCTTCAATGACCAGTTCAACATCCTCATTCGTACACCTGCATGTACACACCCAGTACAGCCTGTTAGACGGTGCCATCCGGCTGGGCCCGCTGCTCCAGAGGGTTCGCGAATACGGTATGGATTCCGTGGCGATTACCGATCACGGGACCATGTTCGGTACGGTCGAGTTCTATGAAAAAGCCCTCAAAGCCGGGATCAAACCCATTATCGGTTGTGAATGTTATGTGGCGCCCCGCCGGATGGCGGACAAGACCAGCCAGGACGCGCGGGCCCTTAACCACCTGGTGCTGCTCGTTGAAAATCAGACCGGATACCAGAACCTGTGCAAACTGGCTACAGCTGCCCAACTGGAAGGTTTCTATTACAAGCCGCGGATAGATACTGAGATATTGCAGGCGCACAGCGAAGGGCTGATTGCCCTGTCGGCTTGCCTGCATGGCAAAATCCCTCGTCTGATCATCGATAATGCCATCGAGAAGGCGGATGAAGCTGCCCGCTGGTATCAGCAGATTTTCGGTGAAGGCAATTTCTTTCTGGAAGTTCAGAACAACGGCATCGATATCCAGGAAAAGGTGAATGCAGCGCTTCGTGAAATGAGTGCCCGACTTTCCATACCGCTGGTAGCCAGCAATGACTGCCACTACCTCGATCAGGCGGATGCGCGCGCCCATGAGGTCCTGCTGTGTGTCCAGACCGGTAAAACCATGAACGACCCGGGTCGCTTCAAATTCAGAACGGACCAGCTCTATTTCAAAGCACCCGCGGATATGGCGGCCTCTTTCAGCGACTACCCCGGCGCGCTGGCCAATACGGTCGACATTGCCGCCCGCTGTCAAATCGAGTTTGATTTCAACACCTACCACTTTCCCAAGTTCGAGGCTGATTCCGAGCAAACCGCGGAACAGCTTTTCGAAGATCGGTCCCGGGCCGGATTCGAAAAGATCCTGATAAATATCAAGGCCAATAATCCGAATATCGATGAAAAAACGTACCGGGAACGCCTGGACTACGAAATCAAGGTGATCAACGACATGGGGTTTCCCGGTTACTTTCTCATCGTGGCCGATTTTATTAAATTCGGCAAAGAGAACGGGGTGCCCATCGGACCGGGCCGGGGATCGGCGGCCGGCAGCATCGTAGCCTATTCACTGGGCATTACCGATCTCGATCCCATCGAACACGGTCTGATTTTTGAAAGGTTCCTGAACCCGGCCCGCATCAGCATGCCGGATATCGATGTGGACTTTTGCATCAACGGCCGCGAAAAGGTGTTCAAGTATGTGGTGGACCGCTACGGCGGGGGTGATTACGTGGCCCAGATCATCACCTTTGGGAAACTGAAAACCCGGGCGGTGCTCCGCGACGTCGGCCGGGCTCTGGACATTCCCCTGGCCGAAGTGGATGTGATCGCCAAACTGGTGCCGGACGTCCTCAATATCAGCCTGGATGAAGCCCTGGACCAGGAGCCCAAGCTGGCCCGCATGGCAGCCGAAAATCCGGCGGTCAATGAGCTGATCACCATCTGCCGTACTCTGGAAGGGCTGCCGCGCCACGCCTCCACCCATGCCGCCGGGGTGGTGATCGGTGACCGGCCGCTGGTGGAGTACCTGCCGCTGTATCGCGGTAAAAAGGGCGAAGTCGTCACCCAGCTCGACATGAAGCGGGTGGAACAGATAGGTCTGGTCAAGTTCGATTTCCTGGGGCTGCGCAACCTGACCGTCATCGATAAAACCCTGGACCTGATTGTGGCCCAGGGCAAGACGCCGCCGGACATCAGCAATCTGGATTTTACCGATGCCGGGACCTACGAATTGCTCTGCGCCGGAGACACGACCGGTGTCTTTCAATTGGAAAGCTCCGGGATGAAGGACTTGCTGGTCCGTTTGAAGCCGAACAGCTTCGGGGACGTGACAGCCCTGGTGGCACTTTACCGCCCCGGCCCCATGGGCAGCGGGATGGTGGATGACTTTGTCGAGCGCAAGCACGGCCGCCGGGCGGTCGAATATGATCTGCCCGAACTCGCGCCCATCCTCGAGGAGACCTACGGCGTTATTCTCTACCAGGAACAGGTCATGAAAATCGCCGGCGCCCTGGCCAGCTACTCCATGGCCGAAGCAGACGGGCTGCGCAAGGCCATGGGCAAAAAAATCGTCGAAAAGATGGCCGAGCACCGCCAGCGTTTTATAGATGGTGCCGTAGCCAACAACGCCCCGGCCGATACCGCCAAGAAGATTTTCGACCTGATGGAAAAGTTCGGTGGTTACGGTTTCAATAAGTCGCATAGCGCCGCCTACGCGCTCATCGCCTTCCAGACGGCGTACCTCAAGGCCCACTTCCCGGTCGAGTTTATGGCCGCCCTGCTGACCAGTGAAATGCACTCTATTGACGGCGTGGTGAAATTCATCGCCGAATGCCGGAGCCACGACATCGAGGTTCTGCCGCCGGATATCAACACCAGCGGTCTGGAGTTCAGCGTGCACGACGGAAAAATCCGTTTTGGTCTGGTAGCCGTGAAGAATGTCGGTGAAGGGGCCATCGAGTCGATCCTGGAAGTCCGGGCAGAGGGCGGTGTTTTTAATTCGCTGTTCGAGTTCTGCGAGCGGGTCGACCTGCGCAAGGTCAACAAACGCGTTATTGAAAGCCTCATCCGCTGCGGGGCCTTCGATTCTACCGGCGCACCCCGGGCCCGAATGATGGCAGCCCTTGAAGATGCCCTGGAATACGGGCAGCTGGTCCAGAAAAAGAAAATGGATCCCCAGATGGGGTTGTTCGACCTGGGCGGCGGTGATGAAGAGCCGATCAACCGGCCGACCATGCCCGAAATCACCGAATGGGAAGAAAAGCAGCTGCTGGCCTTTGAGAAGGAATCCTTGGGGTTTTACATCACCGGCCACCCGCTCTCCCGGTTTGAGGCGGTCCTGGATCAGTTTAGCAACACCGATGCCATTACCATCAAGGAGAGCGACGACAAAGCCCCGGTCCGCATCGGCGGTCTGGTCAGTGCCAGCCGTGTGCTCCGAACGCGCAAAGGCGACCTGATGGCGTTTGTAACCGTGGCCGATCTGCAGGGCAGCGTGGAGGTGGTGGTCTTTCCCGAAACCTATGCTGCGGCGAGTGATCTCATTGTCAACGATACGCCGATCCTGATCCAGGGCCAGGTCCAGAAAGAGGAGAGCGGGGTCAAAATCATAGCGGATGAAATCATTCGCATGGACAAAGCCGCCGAAACCTGGACGGCCAGTGTTCATTTCCGGATCGATCTCACCAAAAGTGGACGGGATCAGCTACAGCAGATGAATACCGTGCTGGCAAGGCACCCGGGCACCTGCAAAGGCTTTCTGCATTTCTTTCAGGCCGATCAGGCGGAAGCTGTCGTAGCGCTGCCGGATTCGCTCAGAATCAGGCCGGGGCGCCGGATGGAAAGGGAAGTCAACGGCCTTTTAGGGTATCGCGCCGTCGCCACGGAGTGCAGCCCGATCGCCGTTGCAAACGGCAATGGGGGGAACGGCAAACGCTGGCGTAAGTGATCAGGCTGGGCTGAGCGATCGGCTGTATTCCTGTTGAAGCGTTATATTCAGAGGCGTCAGTAAAAAACAAGGTGGAAAGGTGAAAGGGAGACCATGCAAGTACCGCTGTTGGATCTGAAAAAACAATATACTGCCATTCGCGAAGAAGTGCGGGCTGTTACCGAGGAGATTTACGAATCGCAGTACTTTATCATGGGACCGCATGTGGAGCGCCTTGAAAAGGATATTGCCGCTTATTGCCGGACGGAGCAGGCGATCGGTGTGTCCTCCGGTTCCGATGCCCTGATCATTGCCCTGATGGCCCTCGGGGTTGGTTCCGGGGATCTGGTCCTCACCACGCCCTATACTTTTTTCGCGACCGCCGGGGCAGTCGCCCGGGTGGGTGCCCGACCTGTTTTTGTCGATATTGATCCGCATACCTATAACATCAGCCCGACCCTTCTTGCACAAGGCCTGGAGACGATGCCTGCCGGTCAGCGGGAAAAGGTAAAGGCCGTCATTCCAGTCCATCTGTACGGTCAGTGCGCCGATATGGAGCCGATTCTCAAGTCCGCCGCCAACTACGATCTGCCGGTGATCGAAGATGCCGCCCAGGCCATCGGCGCCGAGTATCAGGGCCGGCGGGCCGGTTCAATGGGCAGCATCGGTTGCTTTTCGTTTTTCCCTTCAAAAAACCTTGGGGCTTTTGGTGACGGCGGCGTTGTGACCACCGGTGACCGGCAGCTGGGGGAGACCCTGCGGATCCTCAGAAACCACGGGGCGGAACCTAAATATTATCATCATATCATCGGCGGCAATTTTAGGCTCGATGCACTCCAGGCAGCGATCGTGTCGATCAAGCTTAAACACCTGGACAGTTGGACCGCCGGGCGTCAAAAAAATGCGGCAGCCTACCGGGAGCTGTTCCAGGCGGCCGGACCGGCAGCGCGTCTCAAACTGCCCGTTGAAAAACAAGGGCGGCACATCTATAACCAGTTTGTCATCGCCGTCCCGGAAAGACGGGACGATCTGCGCGCCTATCTCCAGGAGGCTGGGATCGGTACCGAAGTTTATTATCCGGTCCCGCTGCACCTGCAAAAGTGCTTTGCCGGACTCGACAATGGTCCCGGTGATTTTCCGGCGGCGGAGCAGGCTGCTTTGCAGACGCTGGCCCTGCCCATTTTCCCGGAGCTTACCCAGGATCAGCAGGCTTATACCGTTGATAAAATCAAGCAGTTTTTCGGGTAGAATTGACAGATAGCGTCTCCAGCATTACACTCAGGGGTACCCGGAGATTTCTATGAATATTCAAGCCCCTCAGACGCTGTCAGGTCAGTTTGTGGTCGCCATGCCGGCCCTGGCCGATCCCAACTTCTTCCAGACGGTCACTTGCATCTCGGAACACAATGACCAGGGTGCCCTGGGTGTGATCGTAAACCGTCTGCATGGCCTGCTGTCTGCCAACGATATCTTCACGGAATTGAAATTGGATGTCACCGTGGATGCGGAACAGATTCCCGTGCACATCGGCGGACCGGTCCATATGGATGAAGTGTTCATCCTGCACGGTCAGCCATTCGGGTGGCAGGGCTGTCTGCCGATTTCGGAAAACTTGGCGATCAGCAACACGGTGGACATCCTGGCGGCCATAGCCCGGAACGAGGGGCCGTCGGATTTCCTCATCGCCCTCGGCTGCGCAGGGTGGGGGCCGGGGCAGCTCGAAGACGAGCTGCTTGAGAATGCCTGGCTCACCGGGACCGCCAGCTGTGACATTATCTTCAAAACCGATGTTTCCATGCGCTGGGAGCATGCCCTGCGCGAGATGGGGGTGGATCCGGCGCTTCTATGCGACACCGCCGGCCACGCCTGAAGCCGTGATCAGACACCCGCATTGGGTCAAATACCGGCGTTGGGCTGGGAATTTCAATCCTCGAAATATTGTACATATTCCTCCGGTTAAAATCCCCATCCCGCCTTGGTCTTTAACCCAATGCGGGTGTCTGATCACGGCTTCGCCGCTTGAGAATTTACTACATGCGTTATTCTGGGAATTTCAATCCTCGAAATATTACATATATTCCTCCGGTTGAACTTTCCAATCCGCCTTGGTCATCAACCCAATGAGAGCGTTCTAAGGTGACTTCTGGATTTTGCAGGTGAAATTCTCTGCCTCTGGCCAAAAAGTGTAGAACTCAATCCTATAAATATTGCCATATTATTGCGGTTGTATTTTCCATTCCGCCTTGGTCTTTAACCCAATGCGGGCGTCTGATCACGGCTTCATCGCATTATAGACCAAATACCTGCCTTGGACCGAAAAGTTAAATCCTCGAAATATTCATTATATTCCTCCGGATTAGAACCCGATCCCACCTATGTCTAAAACCTGGCGCGGCCTTTGAAAAGCAGCTTGCGTTTTCAAAGGCAAACTATTTTTTTTCGGGACTGGTCGTGGATTTGGATTTTGTTTTAGCGGTCTTTTTAAGGCAGAGTTTATCTTTCTTGGCGAAGGCGCAGAGCCTGGGGTTGTAGTATTCCTTGCAGTTGAGGGGGTTGTAAAGCGGGCATTCGGGATTTTTGGTGGACATGGGCTTTGCTTTGCGTTGTTGTTCGGGTCCTGGTCTGCCTCCCCTGGGAAGGCAGCGGAATGTTCCGGGTTTTTCGGGGTGTCCCGCGGTGCGGATATTCAAGGTCACGTGCTCGCGGATGTTTGGCTCTGCCTATTTTGAGCGGTGTTATGCTGAGGCTGCTGGACCAAGCCAGGTTCCGGAAGGCCGCACTGACTCTAAGCTACCACAAAACCATAGATTTTACAACGGATTATGTCTGGTCACCCGTCCCCCTAGGCGCGGAAGGACCCGGGTGGAATGGTTTTGACAATTTTTTTCCACCGGTGTAATAAGAGCGCCTGACAGGTCAGGTCCTGACCATTTTGAAACGCACCCCGGATATCAAGCAGGAATATGAACGCGATTTATACCGAACTGAAGCAGCAGTTGCTGGAAATCAATGCCAACCTGCAGTCGATCCTTGAGACTGTCCAGGATCAAAACGAAATCACTGACAGCCGGTTCGAGGCCTGGCTCGCGGCCTGCGCCGATATCCACCAGCAGATCAGCGAAGAAATCCTCCGGGTAGCAGTGGTCGGACCGATCAAATCGGGGAAAAGCACTTTTACCAACGCCCTTTTCGGGGGCGACTTTTTAAAGCGCGGGGCCGGGGTCGTTACCTCTATCGTTACACGCATTCGCAGTGGCCAAAATTTAAAGGCGGTTCTCTATTTCAAAGATTGGGATGACATCAACTCCGATCTCGAACAGGCGCTGACCATGCTGCCGTCCTGGAAAGCGCGGGATGATGGGAAGCCTTTTGACATACGCCGTGAAAAAGACCGCCAGGCCCTGGAACATGCCCTGGATGAGCTCAGCAACGACCACCTCATCACCGACGGCACCCGCAATGCGAACAGCATCCTTCCGGCCCTCTATCTCCAGGGCTACCAGAGCGTCAGCGATATCATCTCCCCGGATTCGCATGCCACTGAATTCGGGGACAAAGATTTTGTCCGTCACCGGGAGTATGTGGGCAGTGACGAACTGGCCGTCTATCTGAAAGATGTTGAATTGGAGATCAACCACTCCCGGATTGACGGCACCATCGAAATTGCGGACTGCCAGGGCAGCGATTCCCCCAATCCCATGCACCTGGCCATGATCCAGGACTACCTGCTGCGCACCCACCTGCTGGTATACGTGATCAGCAGCCGGACCGGCCTGCGCCAGGCGGACATCCGGTTTTTGTCCACCATCAAGAAAATGGGGATTATCGAAAATACCCTGTTCGTGGTCAACTGTGATTTCAGCGAGCATGAGGACACCGCTGGGTTGGAATCCCTGGTGGAGCGGGTACGACAGGAGCTGTCCTTGATCAAATCCGAGCCGGAGGTGTTTACCCTGTCGGCCCTTTACAACCTGTTTGCGGCCCTGCCGGCCAAGGAACTTCCGGAAAAGGACCGCGCTCGCCTGGAGCAATGGTGCAAGGAAAAACAGTTTGTAGCCTTCTCCGATGACGAATCCCGCCGCTTCGAAAAGATATTTCATGGCAAACTCAGCCGGGAGCGGTTTTTCCTGCTCCTGAATAACCATCTCGAACGTATGGCCGTCATGCGGGCGGGCATGGACCGCTGGTTGTGGACCAACCGTGAATTGATGAGCGAAGATGCAGAAGGGGTGGCCGATCTTTTGCGCAAGATAGACCACCACCAGCAGCGCATGGACCAGATCAAGGACCTGATCAAGAACACGCTCGGTGGCGCCGCGGATAAAATCAAGAAAGAGATCCGGATTGACATCGACCGTTTTTTCAATACCCGGCCGGGCAGCGCACTGCAATCCACCCTGGACACCATCCGCCAATTCAGCATCGTTTTCGAAAACTACGGCGACAGTTTGGCCGCCTCCGGTTTTTCCAGTACGCTCTACCAGGTATTCCAGGAATTCCGACAAACCCTGGACACCTTCATGGCGGAAACCATCAATCCCGAGATCGTCAATTTTACGTCCCGGACCGAGAAGAAAATCAAGGACGGTCTCGAAACCGTGGCAGAACCCTACCAGTCCATGGCCCTGGACGCCATCTCTGAATATCACCAGACCATGAGCCAGTATGAGATGGGCAGCGCGGACCCTGGAGCGGAACAACTGGCCCTGTTGGAACTCGATGACGTGAAAAAGGTGGCTGGCCTGAAGCTGCCAACGGCGGCCACCAGCATGCGCTATTCGGCCAAGGTGCGGACCGAGGCCGCCCTCCGTCTGGGTATCTACAGCGTCCTGAAACTGTTCAAAAGGGCTTTCAAGAAGCCACTTCAGAATGAAAAAGAAGAACAGGTGCTGGCCCTGGCGGCCGGCGTGAAACGCGTGAAGGCCGAAACCGAGAAAGCGGTTCTCTTCCATTTTAAGAATTACCGCGAAAATTTTAAGTTTCAGTATGCTTTCAAACTGGTGGATTTCGCCGCGTCACATCTGCACCGCACGCTACTGGAAAGGCTGCGGGCGTATGACACTGACCTGAACGAATTGACGCGGGTCATGGAGACCCGGGGTGACGAGCGGGAGCAGATAATTGCCCTGCTGGACAAGACCAGCGCAGAGCTGCGGAAAATTCAACGCGACCTTGAAAAGGCGCGGGACCGGATGGAGCAGGCCGCCGGACAAGGAGCGGTCGCCGGGACATCCTGGCCGTGATTTGACAAACCTTTACAGGAGGTATCTGTGAACACAAGAAATGTAGCGGTGGCCAACGAAAAGGGCGGGGTCGGGAAGACGGTTACGGTTATCAACTTGGGGGCGGCCCTGGCTGCCATGGGTAAGAAGGTTCTGGTTGTGGACATGGACCCGCAGGCCAATGCGACCAAGGGACTCGGGGTGGCGGTAACGGAGGACATGCTGACCACCTATGACATCATCAAGAACCACAAGTCGCCGGTGATCGACCAGGCGATCGTCCCAACCGCCTGGGACGGTCTGGAGCTTCTGCCGGCCGATGCGGACCTGGCCGGGGCCGATATAGAGCTCGTCAATGAATACGGACGTGAGAACCGATTGAAAAGGGCTCTGACGGGAATAGGGGACACCTACGATTTTATTGTCATGGATACCCCCCCGAGCCTTTCCCTGCTCACCGTCAACGTGTTTGCGTTTGCCAGCGAAGTCCTGGTACCCTGCCAGACCCACCCGTATGCCTATGATGCTCTGGAAAACCTCTTTGATACTATCGAGGTGGTACAGGACGAAATCAATGCGGGGCTGGAGGTAAAGGGGATCGTTCCGACCTTTTTCGATCAGCGCACCCGGGTCAGCCACGAAATTCTGGAAAAACTCAAGACCGATCAGCGCTATCGCGAACTTATCTGTGAATCCATTATCCGGATCAACACGACTATTGCCGAAAGCGCCAATGCCGGCATGCCGATCATGCATTTTAGGCGGAGCAGTTCCGGCGCGGCGGATTACCAGGCGCTGGCCGAAGAATTGGCGGGGCAGGGGCGCTCCTTTTCGCTGAACGTCCGGCAGCGAATACACCTTCGTGGGCCCAGGCTGCCTGCGGCTTTTCGTTGGTCGTCATCCCGGCCCCGCCAAAAGTACGATATAAACTGCAGCCGGGATTCAGGGCTCATTCGCACACCTTTTTTCAGTTTTGGAAAACCTGGTCCTCAGGGCCAGATCAAAGGCCTTTAGCTATGCTGTAATATCAAGTTTCTCGCGCAGAGGCGCAGAGACGCAGAGAACCCATGAATATTTCCGGCTTCGCCGGTTGAAGCCAGAAGAGCCTATGAGCCTGAATCTTGAAAAGGTTTGCGCGCTAGCGCGACGAAAACCTGTTCTTGCCTGTCTCTGCGTCTCTGCGCGATGCATGGTTTTGTTATTGTGATTTGAAGGTGAGGCCCCTTTTAAGAGTGCTTTCAAGCCTGGCCTCTGGTCCCGGATGCGTTGTTCCAGGTTTTGATCTGGCAGCGCCCAAAAGGGATTCCGAGAGGCTGGATGCCGGATCGGGGGCCGGCATGACGGGCGAAAATAGGCTGAAAACCGAAATACATCCGGGATTGCCTGCTACGGCTAATGTTTTCCTGATTTTGCCCTCGTTCAATTTCCGCAATTCAGAGGACGGCGCCTTCTATTTCTTTCCTTCCTGAAGTATCATCAAATTCTGCAGGGCAAAATCGATGGTCGGATCCAGGGCCAGGGCGGTTTCATAGTATTCGATGGCTTCATCCGTTTTGCCGAGGTCACGATAGTTCGAAGCGATGTTGGCATAGTCGATGGCCGAGCCGGGATTCAATTTGACGACCTTTTTGAAACATTGAATTGCGTCTGCATGCGCTTTGAGCTTGAAGTGGCAAAAGCCCATCAGGTTGAAGATGTCGGTGCGTTCGTTATCGGCTTCCGCTCCTTTTTGCAGGATCTTCAAGGCTTCGTCATAGCGTTCCATCTCCTTCAGGCATTGGCCCATATAGGAATAGATGCTGGGGATGTCCTGGCTGGTGGGGTTTTGCTCCAGGGCTTTTTCCAGGGCAGTCAGCGCTGCGGGTGGTGAACCGGACGCTAATTGGCAAAGACCGATGTAAAATTGGTTGTAGTATTTACCGGGCAACTTGCGGTCGAATGCCTGCAGCAGTTGCAGGGCCTCTCCCGGTGGATTGTTCTCGGTGATGAATTTAGCTGAAAACATGCCCACGCTGGTACCGTGAGATCTTTCCCGGAAATGGGCCCCGGGGATGATGGTATAAAAGGCCGGAATTTCCAGCCTGGCATGCATGGTATCGATCAAAATGGCCTGCATGTCGTTTTTGGCCAGGGCGCCGAGCAGATTGCCGATCTCGGTTTTGATGTTGTCGTCGGACAGGTCCGGGAGGTCGGTGATGTCGATAAACCGTTCTTCCTGGGTAATAAAGTCAGCCGATTCGACCTTGGTAAACTTGGGCAGGCCGCTGGCGACAAAGTTGGCGCCGGTGTTGAAATCTCCGGCCAGTTGGGCGACTTCCGCCAGGGTACGGCTCAGGGCTTTCTGGGGATCCGGCGTGGTCCCGGCCGTCCAGACGATTTCACTTTTGGTGGGGAACGTGACCGGGTCATAGGCCATAACCCCTACCGAGGGTATCCCGGTTTCCAGAGAAAAATCGGAGATAAACAGGCGGATGCCGGCTTTTTCGTATTTGGCCAGCATATCGCGAACGGCTGGATCGGTGGCTGATTCCGGCCGTATCCGCGGGACCTGCAGGCGGTTGCGGCTTACCACCGAGGAGACGTGCCGCTCGACGATTTCACAGAGGCCCTGGCTGACGGCTTCTTCGACACAGTTGCCGGATGAGGGCCCGTTGAATTCATTGATCATGTAAAACCAATCGAAAGGTATCAGGATCGGCTCTTTCCGGGAAAGATTGTAAGCCATGGTCCATTTGAGGGGCAGGGTTTCAAAAACGGTGCGGGTAATGTCCAGTTCATTGGAATTGTCATGCACGGATTTGGCGATCATTTCGAACGGCAAGGCCGGGCCGTCAACATTCTGGTAGGTAGCCGTGAAAAAGTTGGCTGGATCCTGGGCGAATGAAAAGAAACTGAAACGTTCGACCAGTTCCATCACCGCACTGGCCTCGGCCTGTTCGGGAGTAGCCCCTTTGCCCATTTGCTTGGTGGTCCCGGTCCGGGTGCGGGCATCCCTGCCGCAGCGGCTGAAGAAAACCGGGATGTCCAGACGACCGTTGTCGATCCGCTGGGTCGCCTCCAGGATATCGAGATCCAGGGACTTGAATTTGGCCTTTACCTGCTTTACGGTTTCCGCAGGGGGCATGATCTTGTCCTGATCCAGGGTGAACTTTTTATAGGCATCTGATAATATGATCTTTTTAGCTTGCATGGGTGTTCTCCAGCTCTTGTGGGATAAAGGCTTGTTTTGTTTAAGTTTAGCATCCAGACCATCTTTTCAAGTCAAAGGCAATGTTTTTTTAATGACGGGGAGACGATGCCGGCGCCTTGCGCAGAGCGGTATTGGTTGAAAGTAGGGAGGGGATGTGCTTAACTTTGATCAGGTTCTATAACCGATTGAAAACAAACACATGGGATATCCGCGGGAACATTATCAGGCAGGGAGAAAGGAAATTAGTCGATGCAGAGAATAGCCGAGATTGAACGCAAAACCAAAGAGACCCAGATCCAGATACTTTTCAATCTTGATGGTGCCGGCCAACCGCAGATCGACACCGGGATCGGATTTTTAGACCACATGCTCACTCTATTTTCCGCCCACGGTTTTTTTGACCTCACGTTGCAGGCTCGGGGAGACCTGGAGGTTGATGCCCATCACACGGTTGAAGATATTGGCCTCGTCCTGGGTGAAACCATAAGCCGGGCCCTGGGTGACCGCGAGGGGATTGTGCGTTACGGGCAGGCCGTGGTCCCCATGGATGAGGCCCTGGCGGCCGTGACCGTGGATCTTTCCAATCGCCCCTACATCGTTTACAATGTGCCGGCCGTTTCCGGACCGAGCAGTGTCTTCGATGCCGGACTGGCCAAGGAATTTTTCCGGGCCCTGGCCAACAAGGCCGGTATGAACCTGCACATCAACGTATCCTATGGTGAAAACGAACATCACATTCTCGAGGCGATTTTCAAGGCCCTGGCCCGGGCCCTGGACCAGGCTACCGGTTTTGACCGGCGTATCAAAGGGGTTCGTTCCACCAAGGGTTCCCTCTAACATCGGAGAAACGATGGGACAGATACACGCAATCCGCAGTCATCTCTTGATGCGCTTCGGTTTGTTACTATATATCCTTCTGATTATTTGCCCATTTTCAGCTGCCCTCGCAGGTGAAGATGCAGCGCCGGAACGGGAAGCAACGGCTAAACGGCGTACGGTCCTGCTGCTGCCGCTTAAAAATTTGGTGGCCGTTTACGGGTCGTATGGCAATATCCGCAGTCCCATCAACAGGCGGGTGTTTTTAAGCGGGCCGGTGGAGGGGAAAGCGCCCCGTTTCATGGACAACCGGCTGCACGCCTTCCTGCGTGAAAAAGATACGTTCATTCTCATTACCGCGGAAGAGGCCGGCGACCTGCTTGCCACTCTGGCAAATCGGGATCGGCAGTCCACGTCGGAACGCAGCCTGTGGGTTGAAGCCGGGCGCGCGCAAGGTGCGGATGCCGTGCTGGGCGGTTTTATATACCGCTTCAAGGACCGAACCGGCCGGGACTATGGGGTCGACGAGGCCGCCTCGGTCGCTTTCGACCTGCATCTGATACGGGTCGCAGACGGACGGATTCAATGGTCGGGGCGCTTTGATGAAACCCAGCAGCCCCTCAGCAGCAACATCTACAATTTCAAGAAATTCATCAACCGGGGCGGCAAATGGGTCACCTCCCGGGAGATGGCCTCCGGGGGACTGCAATCCCTGCTAAACGATATGCCTGCCAGATAATTATACACTTGACAGTTCACAGTTTATTCTTTAGTTTACAAAGTTTAGGTCGAATTTTGTAATGCCGGTTGATGCTGGTTGCCGGCACTGCATCTAATATCCATCCGGTCGCATTTTTTTTTGCCTGTGGCCGAGGCAAAGGAGGATGGCATTTTTGGCAGGTCTTATTCCTGAAGATAAAATTGCTGAGATCAAGAATGCCGCGGATATTGTAGATATTGTTTCCGAATCAGTGGCTCTGAAGAAAGCCGGGCAAAATCACATTGGGCTTTGTCCGTTCCATTCCGAAAAAACCCCCTCATTCACCGTGAGTCCCGTAAAGCAGATTTTTCACTGCTTCGGGTGTGGTGCCGGCGGCAATGTGTTTCGGTTTCTTATGAAACACCAGGGCCTCTCGTTTCCCGAGGCCGTAAGATCGCTTGCCGGGCGTTACGGAATTGATCTGCCGGAGCGGGAAATGTCTCCGGCTGAACGCCAGCGCATGGATGAACTTGACCAGATCCGGCGCATTAACCAGATTGCGGGGAGTTTTTATCAACGGTGCCTGACGGAAAGCCGGATAGGGCAAAGTGCTTTGGCGTACCTGGAACGCAGGGGGATAGACCGGGCGGCGATTGACCGTTTTCAACTGGGGTTCGCCCCGGCCGGCTGGGATAATCTGACCACCCTGTTTACGCGTAAGCGGGTTCCGCTGCGTCAGGCGGAGAAAACCGGACTGCTTGTGCCCCGCAAGAACAGTTCGGGATATTACGACCGTTTTCGGGAACGGGTGATGTTTCCGATCTTCAATACGGCCGGCAGCTTAATTGGCTTCGGCGGCCGTGTTCTGGATGATGCGCTGCCCAAGTATATGAATTCACCGGAATCTCCGCTATATAACAAAAGCCGCTCGCTGTATGGTATCAACTGGGCGCGCAACCGTAGCCGGGAGCAAAGGGCGGTATATATCGTGGAAGGATACCTGGATATGCTCAAACTGCATGTCAATGGTATTGAAAACAGTGTGGCCACACTCGGCACGGCCCTCACTCCTCAACACATCCGCATGCTGAAAGGGTGTGTGGGAGAGGGCCGGATGATCCTGGTGTATGATTCCGACCAGGCGGGACTGGACGCCGCTTATCGGAGTCTGGATCTTTTTTTGAAGGAACATGCGGATTTCCGGAAAGGCGATGTCTTCCGGGACAAGAATGCCGATACGCGCATCATGATTCTACCGGAAGGCCATGACCCGGATTCCTATATCAGTGACAAGGGGCGGGAAGAATTTTTAGAGAAGGCCCAGATGGCCCCCGGCCTGGTCACGTTTTTATTTGACATGGCCGTTAAACGGCACGGCTTGACCACCGAAGGTAAAATCAAGATCGTGGCCGACCTGTCCGGTACCCTGGCGGTAATCAATGACCAGGTAGCCCGCTCACTCTATGTAAAAGAACTGGCTGAACGTCTGAATATTGATGAGAACGCCATTCTTGCTAAAATTCGGGAGTCGGTGGTTAGAGGCCGGCAGCCCCGGGCCCGGAAGCTGCCCGCGACCCCGGAGGGTACCGGCCAAAACAGCCCGGAACGTCCGGTCGTGTCCAGGGGGACGCGGTTGGAGCGCCAGATCCTGGCAATGATGTTACAATATCCTGATATTATAAAGGATATAGAGGATCGCGACCTGCTCAGCCAATTTGCGGACGGACCCTTGAAATCCATAGGGCAAAAGGTGCTGGCCGGACGCCGGCAGGGAAGGGTGGACATCCCTGATTTGATGAGTATTTTAGATAACGCCGCTGAGCAGGAACTGGCTGCGGAACTGGCTATTGGCAATGAACTTTGGCACCACTGGGATCGCCAGAAAGGTCTGCAGTTGATCAACCAGCTCGAAAAGAGCAAGGCCAGGAGGGAAGACGATCTCCTGCAGCGAATCAAGGCCGCGGAGGCTGAGAATAACCAGCCGCTGCTGCTGCAATTATTGAAGGAAAAACAGTTACAGGCCAAGGAAAGACATTGAGTCTTGTGACAGGATTTGAGCCCGAAAATGACCGCTGGGAGGTATCCCGGCCGGCAGGCGATGGGTTTTCAAGTTACCGGCAGTTTTTCTGCCCCGTGATCAGCTTTTAGGAGGTTTAGCCGTATGGCCACGAAATCAGTATCTAAGTCTAAAAAATCAAAAGCGGTGGCTGCCGCCAAAAAAAGGCCGAAAAAGGCCGGCGCCACCACCGCCAAAAAGAAAAAGGCAGTAGCCAAAGCCAAGGCTGCCAAGAAGACGGCGCCCAAGAAAACCGCCAAGAAGACTGCCGCAAAAAAGCCTGCCCGGAAATTGGCGGCGAAGAAGGCTGCCAAAAAAGTTGCCCGGAAGGTTGCGAAAAAGACAGCCGCCAAAAAGACGGTGAAAAAGACGGTCAAGAAGACGGTCAAGAAGACGGCCGCGAAAAAAGTCGTAAAAAAGGCAGCTGCCAAGAAGGTCGCCAAAAAGAAAACAGTTAAGAAAGCCACGCAAAAAGCGGCTCCTAAAAAAGTAGCAAAGAAAACTGCCGCCAAGAAAAAGACCGCCCCGAAAAAGAAAACGGCAGCCAAAAAAGCAACCCCGCAGAAGACTGTTGCCGCCAAGAAAAAGACCGTCGCCCGCAAAAAGGCAGCCGCTAAACGTGCGGTCGCTAGCGAGGTTGCCGGCCAGGAACTAAGTAAAAAG
Organism: Olavius algarvensis Delta 4 endosymbiont; assembly: GCA_905176665.1. GTDB lineage: Bacteria > Desulfobacterota > Desulfobacteria > Desulfobacterales > CAJINA01 > CAJINA01. The sequence goes on from CAJINA010000240.1 coordinate 67,545, forward strand.
ACGCTGGCTGTAGTCGGCAAGCTCATGGCTCAGGGGAAAAAGAAGGGCTTCCTTACATACGATGAGATAAATGCCGTCCTGCCGGAGGACATGCTCTCTCCGGAGCAAATCGACGAAACCCTGATGCTGTTTGATGCCAAGGGTATTGAGATAGTCGAGCGGGGCAGCGAAAAAACAAAAACAGCCGCTGCTGCAAAGAAGAAGGCCAAGGCCAAAACCTGCGCCAAAGCCAAAACCGCGACGGTTGAATTCGGTTCTGTGACCGACCCGGTGAAGATGTACCTGCGAGAGATGGGGCTGGTCACGCTGCTCAGTCGCGAGGGTGAAGTCGAGATAGCCAAAAAAATCGAGGCTGGCGAGCAAGAAGTCTTGCGAGCGCTGCTGGACACGACCACCGGCGTCAATTGTCTGTTGGAAATCGGCCAGTTTATCAAGCACGGCGAGCTGCGGCCCAAATATGTTTTGCGGGATATCGACGAAGGCGAGACCGACGTCGATGAGATGGTCCAGACCGAAAAGTTCGTGGCCACGGTAGATGCCATCGATGAAATCAACACCGAGAACCGGGATTTTCGAGAGCGCTTGTTTTCCGAAATCCTCGAGGCTGATGAGCAGCGTCGCATCAGGCGCTGCATTGCCCGGCGCAACAACAAGATCTTCGATGTTTTGAAAGAGTGGCGCCTGGAAGGCAACATCATCGACAAAATTGAAGATGTGGTTCGCAGGCAGGCAGACTGGTTTGAGACCAAGCACAGGATGATCTCCTTGTGTGCTGAAGCGATCGACGCGCCGCTTAGTGAATTGCGGGTGAATTTAAAAAACAAGACCACCTTTAACAACTGGGTCAAAGACCGTTGCACCCTGACCCGTAATGAAGCCGGGGCGCTCTATGGCGAGATAACCGGTATTCAAAGGGAGATCGATCTGGTCGAAAATGAGATCAAGGCCAATGGCCGGACACTCAAGCGGATTATCTCCAGCGTTGAAGAGGGGCGCCACAGGGCCAAGCTTGCCAAGAGCGAATTGACCAAGGCGAACCTGCGTCTGGTGGTCAGCATCGCCAAGAAGTATACCAACCGGGGCCTGCAGTTTCTCGATCTGATCCAGGAAGGCAACATCGGACTGATGAAAGCGGTCGATAAGTTTGAATATCGCCGGGGGTATAAATTCTCAACCTATGCCACCTGGTGGATCCGGCAGGCCATTACCCGGGCCATTGCCGACCAGGCGCGTACCATCCGGATTCCGGTCCACATGATCGAGACGATCAATAAGCTGATCCGCACTTCCCGCTATCTGGTGCAGGAACTCGGCCGGGAACCCTCACCCGAAGAGATTGCCGAAAAGATGGAAATTCCCCTGGACAAGGTGAGGAAGGTATTGAAGATCGCCCGCGAGCCCATTTCACTGGAAACGCCTATTGGTGAAGAGGAGGACAGCCACCTGGGTGACTTTATAGAGGACAAGAAATTCATGCTGCCTTCGGATGCGGCGGTGAGTCTCAACCTGGCCGAACAAACCCGTAAAGTCCTGGCTACGCTGACGCCGCGCGAGGAAAAAGTTCTGCGCATGCGGTTTGGGATTGGCGAAAAGGCGGACCATACCCTGGAAGAAGTCGGTCAGGATTTTGCGGTTACCCGGGAGCGGATACGGCAGATCGAAGCCAAGGCCCTGCGCAAGCTCAGGCACCCGACAAGAAGCCGAAAACTAAAGAGCTTTATTGATCATTAATACCGGTTTTGTCACGAATCATCCTGATGATGGGTCCTTGACAAACAGGATAGGGAACGCTATTAGAGGCACGCTTTATGTTACATGCAGGGCCCATAGCTCAGCTGGCAGAGCCACCGGCTCATAACCGGTCGGTCCCTGGTTCGAATCCAGGTGGGCCCACCATTTCAAGGAGCTACTGACCAAACCCAGGGCGCGGTATTCACCGCGCCTTTTTTGTAGCCTGATTGAGCGTGACATCGATCATTCCGAAAAGTGGCCAGGCTAAAGTTAAAACGGGACCCGCTGCATGTGCTTCCACTTTCGGGTTTCATTTAAGTTTAACTCCATATCGGTATCGGGACCGAAATCGCTATCGAATAACGGGGTTCGCTTACTGTTTCCGGAAACGATTTCGATCCCGATTCCGATAGCGACTCCGATTTAGGCTGAAGCCCGAAATCTGAACAAGCTTTTTGATTGGATAGGAACCATGACCCCGACTGTTAGCGATATAATGCGGTTGATGGAACAGATTGCACCGGCGCATCTGGCGGAGAGTTGGGACAACTGCGGGCTGCAGGTCGGCCGGCGGCAGTGGCCGGTGAAGCACGTTCGCACGGCCCTGGATCCGCTGCCGCAAGTAGTATCGGATGCAGTAGAAGCGGGGGTAGACTTTTTGGTTACCCACCACCCGTTGATTTTCAACCCGGTGAAACAGGTAGATTTTGGATCCGACCTGGGGGGCATTATCCAGCAGGCCGCCGAGCACCGCCTGTCCATTTATGCGGCGCACACCAATCTGGACAAAGCTCCGGATGGTCTTAACGATATATTGGCTGCTTTGATCGGACTGGAGGCTCTTGAGCCCCTGCTGGCCGGCAAGCGCTCCGGTTCTTTCAAATTGGTGTTGTTCGTGCCGATGTCCCACATTCAGGCCGTAACGGATGTTCTGGTAGATACCGGTGCCGGCCGCATAGGGAGCTACACCGGCTGTACATTTAGAAGTGAGGGGGTCGGCACGTTTATCCCGGGTCCGGGAACCAATCCGTTTACCGGGCAACCAGGCCGCTTGAACAAAGTCGCCGAAATGCGCATTGAAGCCATGCTCGGCGGTGCAGATATAGAGAAGGTTGTCGCCGCCGTTCAGGCTGTGCATCCCTATGAGAATATGGCCTATGATGTCTACCCGGTCGTTACCATGGATCAGCAGGGACTCGGTCGGGTGGGAAAGCTGAAAACCGAAATGGAATTGGGTGATTTTGCGCAGCACGTTGCCCGGAAACTTAACCTGGATGCTGGTATCCGCCTGGTTGGTGACCCGCGGCGCAAGATATCACGGGTCGCCGTATGCACCGGTAGCGGTTCCAGCTTGACCGGTGACTTTCTATCCTCCGGGGCGGATGTATACGTAAGTGGCGATATGCACTATCATGATGCCCAGTCCATTGAAGCTGGTGGGCGGGGCCTGGTGGATGTCGGTCACTTCGCTTCCGAACGGATCATGGTGCCGGCCCTGGCGGACCGTCTGCGCCGCGAGATTGTGGCGGCGGAGTACGATGCGGTCGTTTCGACCAGCGCGGTGGAATCGGACCCTTTTAAGTTTGTTTCCGTGTGATGATCGTCAGTCTGGGGACAGGGCCCAAGATTCAAAGAGGCTATCTTATAAATAGGATTGTGGTTCAAGGTGCGGCGGCCGCCAGGTGCCAAACGGAGGGATGCTCAAGCATTTCAAGGACAGCGCTTGCGGTTGCGCCTGCGGCTTGAAAACCGGCACTCCGTGCCGAAACCGAGCGCCCAACGCAGACATCGGGCCAAAAGACATTTTCGAGGTAGTCTCTAAATAAGACTTCAAATAGACAGGTAAACTTTCATGGAAGAACAGATTGCCCATTTGACCCGCTTGCAAAATATTGAGATTGATTCCAGGGTGACCGAACTGCGGATTGCCGAAATTTCACAACAGTATGAGGTCCTGGACCAGCGGCTGCAGGATTTTAAACAGATGATGGAATCGGAAAACCAGCAGAATGACAGCATCAAGAAGGCGTATCGGGATTACGAGGTGACAGTTCAGGACAACCTGATTCTGATTTCGAAGAGCAAAGAAAAATTGTCTCTGGCGAAGAACAATAAAGAATACCAATCTTCCCTTAAGGAGATCGAAGAGCTTGAAAAAAAGAACTCCGATATTGAAGACCTGATGCTGGAAATACTGGATAGTTTAGAGGCCGCTGAAAACCAGCTAAAAGTGCGTGAGCAGGAATTCGGCGAGCTCAGCGCGGAAGTGGACCAGGGCCGGCGGGAAATTGGCGCTGAAATCGAACTCAAAAAGCAGGAACTTGAAAAACTCAACCGGAACCTCCAGGAGGCCCGGGCTTTGATAACCCCCGAGTTGATGGATGTTTTCGAGAGAACCAAGAATTCGCAGCCCAATAAGATAGCCTTGGCGCGCGTAGTGGATGCGGTCTGCCAAGGCTGCAATGTTACCATTCCGGCGCAGTTGTACAATGATCTGCACCGGAGAGACAGGCTGGAATTTTGCCCGAAATGCGGGCGCATTGCTTACTGGTCGGAGTCGGCCAGATGATCGCCGGGGTTTTAGGCCCCGGAGGAAAGTCCGAACACCGCAGGGCAGGGTGCTCCATAACATGGAGTCGCGGCGACGTGCAGGAAAGTGCAACAGAAAGTATACCGCCTGCGAATTGGCCGGGGCGACCCGGCTTATTCGCCGGTAAGGGTGAAACGGTGCGGTAAGAGCGCACCAGTTTTCCGGGTGACCGGAAAAGCTATGTAAACCCCACCCGGTGCAAGACCAAATAGGGGAGCGTTCGAGGGCGGCCCGTCCAAGCTCCCGGGTAGGTCGCACGAGGTCGCGGGCAACCGTGATCCCAGATGAATGATCATCACCCCTTGTGCGGGTAACCGGCAGGGGGGACAGAATTCGGCTTATGGACGACTCCAACCAGTGTCTGCTCAGAAGTGGCGCCTTTTGGCCCCAGGCGGCGTACTCGCTTCTTTGTAATCCTCAACGTAGATTGACTACGCCTCCGGTTACAAAGATGCTCGGGCCTTGCCTGGAACCAAAATTCACCACTTCTGAGCAGACACGGTGATAAACAGAAGCGGCGCCTTTTGGCCCCCGGGCGGTGTTCTCGCTCTTGTGCAATCCTCAACGTAGCATCTGCTACGCCTGCGGTTGTAAAAATGCTCGGGCCTTGCCTGGAACCAAAATTCACCACTTCTGAGAAGCCACTTGGCTATATTGAAGTGGCGGCTTCTTGTCCGGCTTAGCCGGCGGCGGTGACGGGTTGGCCCCAGGCGGCGTTCTCGCTCTTGTGCAATCCTCAACGTAGCATCTGCTACGCCTGCGGATGCAAAAGTGCTCGGGCCTTGCCTGGAACCAAAATTCAACACTTCTGAGCAGACACGGTTTTAGACAGAAGCGGTACCCTTTGGCCCCAGGCGGTGTTCACGCTTCTTTGTGATCCTCGACGTAGGCTGCCTAGGCCTCTGGGTGAAAAATTGCTCAGGCCTTGCCCTGAATCAAAATCTACCGCTACTGGACGCCATCGAACGTATTAAGAAGCAAAAAACACGAATAAGAAAGCTTGAAAGATCAATGGAATTTTTAAATGCGGCGTGCGATATTTCCTTTTCCGAGAAGGTCCGGATATTTTCGCATGACTACCTCAAATGCTGTATCTATATTACCGGTTTCGACGATCCCCAGTATCTCTTTACCAAGAAATTGTTTTCCGAGCTGATCGCGTCCTCATCGGTATTGGAGGACTTTCTCGATTTCCACGGAGCCAAGAACAACAAGAACTGGTTTTTGTATCGCGAGCTGTCGGCGGCCGTCCGGCATTTGAGCCTGGCTAGTTTTGCCCAGACCCATATCTCCACCCGCCTTCAGTTTTACGACTTCAAAGATGCCGAAGACTTTGAAGAGCAGGGTACCCAGACCCTTTTCCAGCTCAGGAAAACCCTGATGCAGCTTGCGCCGGCAATCATTGAGGAGGCCCGGCGCCTCGAAATTCCCATGCCGCAGGAGCAGTATGATATTTCTGATTTTCCAGGTATTACGACCAGTGAGATGCTGGAATACGATATCGATGATACCAACCAGGATCAGGAGAAGAAAAGCATTGTCAAGATTGCCAGTGAATTTCTGAATATCGCCCAGAATTTCGAACAGCTGGGTATCTACGAGCCGCTGGAGCCGGAGGAATTCGCAACCCTTATCCCGGGAAAAGTCAATGAGGTGGAGATCCGCCGTTTCGAGATGCTGGTGCACAACCTCCAGTCTTCCTTCGATACCTACGTCATTCCCGGCGGGTATCGCCTTCAAAATCGCAAACTCAACCGGTTGCGCGGTTTTTTCTCGGTGGTCTTTCACCTGCTGCAAATGACCGGCCGCCTGCTGCATTTCTACGAACGGCATCTTTACCAGGCGGGCTATAAGGACATCTACCAAAAGGTCAACGAAAGGATGTCCTCCCTGGTCAACCCCGAAGCCATGCTGGATCGCACGATCAACTACGGCTTTTTTTACGCCTGCCATTTTCTCAATACGGGGGTTGACCTGGCCAAGGAGATCCTCAACGAGAACATAGAACGCGGTTCGATCACCGTCGGTATTCCCGTCAAGCTCGGGTTCCACAGCCGGCCCAGCCTACTGGTGGCCAAGATTGTGCAGCACTATGGCGGCCAGGTCGAACTGTGTGTCGGTAAAGACCGGTTCGACGCCAGCAGCGTGCTCGATATACAATGGGCCGGCGGGAAGATCCACAAGGAAGATATAGCCCGGGTAACGTTTGAAGGCGACGTGCGGGCCCTGGGCGATATCGAAATCCTGGCCAGCGTCAATTATGGTGAAGATACCATGGGTAAGGGAGTTCCGTTGCCGAAAGAACTCCGTTATTTGCGTTAGGCAAAACACAAAATTCGAATATCGAAAATCGAAACAATATCGAATGACAGAAATTCTAATGATTCAAACAATATATTTGTTTGGTCCTACGTAATAGTTTAGTTTCGATCATTGGGAAATTGGATTTTTCAATCTGTTTCGGATTTGCGGCGTACGTCTTGAGAATACTCCGATATTCGATATTCGAATGTGATGAGCGAAAACGGAATTATCTATGAACATTGCCCTCATAGTCGCCGGTGGATCCGGTTCGCGCATGCAGAGTGATCGGCGCAAACAGTATCTCGAATTGGGCGGGGAACCGGTGGTTGTCCGCACGCTGCGGGTATTCGACACCTCCGTCCTGATCGACCGGATCGTTCTGGTTGTTCCGGGAGATGACCAGGTTTTTTGCCGGGAGGAACTGCTTGCCGGGTCAGGTCTGGCAAAACCCGTTGAACTGGTCGCCGGTGGTGAGACCCGCCAGGCGTCTGTATTTAACGGACTTCAGGCCATCGATGCTGTGGAAGATGACCTGGTGGTGATTCACGATGCGGTACGCCCATTTCTGCGACATTCCGAGCTTGCCGCCTGTATCGAAACGGCCGGCAGAAAAGGGGCCTGCATTCTGGCTCTGAAGGCATTTGATACGCTTAAACAGACCGCGCCCGACGGAAGGATTGAAACTACCCTTGACCGGGAGGCTGTCTGGCTGGCTCAGACCCCCCAAGTATTCAACTTTGGTCAAATTCTCGCCGCCCATACCAGGGCCCACAGGACAGGGGTCACCGCGACGGATGATGCCGCTCTGGCGGAACAGGCCGGCCAACCGGTGATTATTGCGCCCGGCAGCCGTTTAAACATCAAAATTACAACCCCGGAAGATCTCACCCTGGCGTCTGCAATTGCATCATTTTTTCAGCCGGATTGAATCTGTTTCAACCCGGTCCGGCCCCCATACCCACCCGCATACCCAATATTTCTGCACTTTTAACAGCGCCATGGATAATACTTCAAATTTGCCATTACCGGCGGCACCGGACTAAAAACGAAATTAAATTGACATTTCAAGTTACATCTAATATATGTGAAATATTAATTATCACAGTTAAAACAAAGACCTATGGGATGGCGCGTTTAATGTGATAATTGATGGGCACAAACCGGTTTAGCAAGGTATTCAGGCTTTGCCGAACCGGGGCTGTAACCACCCGGAGACCGCGGGATGGTCAGCACGACCCCCGCAGATAGTGGGTACCACCCGATACCGACAAACCCTGCTTCTTAAATTCTAACAGAGAAGACATTATGACCAGATTTCGTGAAGGCGTCCTGGCTATATTGCTCGTCCTGTTGTTTGCCTGGCCGGCCTGGGCCCAGGAAACAACTCCTTTCAACCCTCCCCGCAAAGCAACCATTACCACGGCGAATATCAACCTGCGCAGCGGGCCCGGTACCGACTTTCCTGTTGTCGGCGGGATTAAAGATCAGGGACTGGAGGTGCAAGCCCTGGCCCGGAAGGGGGAGTGGGTCCAGATCAGGACGGGTGATACTGAAGCTTGGCTGAACGCAAAATTTATCGATATCGATTCACCGGAGGCGGTTCCGGAAACCGGTGACCAGGCAGCAGCGGCCGCCGCTCCGGCTGCCGTAACCGCGGCTCCGGCAGGCGCCGATGATGGCTCGGCGGTTGAAACGACGGATCGGGAGGAGACCGACGAGGAGTATGTCGAAGAAGAAGATGCTGATGGTATCTTGGTCCAGAGCATCGTCTTCGAAGGCAACAAGGTCATCAGTACCGAAGAGCTGAATGCGGCGGTCAAGGACTATGTGGGCCAGCCTCTCACCATGGAGGAGATGGGTGAACTGACCGACCAGATCACCATGGTATACCAGGAAAAGGGCTACATCCTCGCCCGGGCCTACCTGCCGGAGCAGGAAATCGCAGACGGGCAGTTGAAGATCGCCATTGCCGAGGGCCGCCTGGGCAAGATCAAAGTGGCGGGTGACACACCCTACAGCGACCGGGTGGTTAAACGCTATTTCGGTTCCCAGGAAAAGATAGGGGTTGTGAAGGAATCGGCACTTGAAAAGGGCCTGGTGCTTTCCAACGAGATACCCAAGACAAAAACCGATATCGTTCTCAAAGAGGGAGAGAAGGCCGGAGAGGTTGATATGGCGGTCAACGTCAAAGATTCCCATGTCCTCACCTTCGGGCTCGATGCAGGTATCGACTACAACAACTTCGGTTCCAAATTTACCAGTAAAAACCGATTCGGCGGCACGGTCAACATTTACGACCACTGGTGGGGATCGGAACTCAAGATCAGGGGGGTAGTGGGTGACAGTATCGATGACTCCGCCCTGATTACCGGGGACTGGCGGATACCGATCAACCGTCTCGGCACCCGGTTGGAAGCCCACTATGTGGCCGCCAATTATTTGATTGGTGAAGGCCTGGAGTTTCTGGGATTGGGTGGGGATACCGAGATATACGGCGTCCGGGCCGTGCATCCGGTGATTACCAAAAAGAATATGCGTTTTGAGCTGTCTGCCGGAGTCCAGCACAAAAACGTCGAGAGCCTGATTACCGGAGATAAAAGGATAGACATTACCAACACCGTCCACGTGGGCTTCAATTTCGATAACCTTGACCGCTACCTGGGCAAGAACATTGTTTTCTTTGACTACCGCCACGGGCACCTCGAACCGCAGAAAGACTTTTCTTGGAGTGACACTTCAGCGGCGGCCAGCTATCAGATATCAAAACTCGACCTTGCCCGAATCCAGAAAATTTATGGTTACACCAGTCTGCTGGCCCGCGGCTCCGGGCAATACTCTTCCGAGAGACTGGTCTCCCAGGAACAGTTCGTGATCGGCGGCTATGGCAGTGTTCGCGGACATGAACCGGCCACATACATCGGCGATTCCGGATATACGCTTTCGGGAGAATTGATGTTTGCGCCGCCATTTGTGGAAGATACAAAAGTGTTCGGCCTGCGGGCGACGCAGGTGTTCCAGTTGGCCCTATTTTATGATTTCGGCCAGATTTATGTTAATGATCCGCCGCCGGGGGTTTCCAACACGGAGACCCTGGCAGGAATGGGGGGCGGGCTGCGGATTTTCTATAAAGACCGGTTTGTGTTCAAGTACGACATCGGGTTTCCGGTCAACAAGTTTGATGGGAGAGAGGGAGCCATCCACTACTTTCTGGTGTCCCTCAACTTCTTTTAGAGCCATGGCAACCAAGCAAACACTGCGGGTGCTGGCTGTCGACGACGAGTCTTTTATGCTGGAGCTTTACCGGGATTCGTTGAAAAGCGGCGCCAAAGAATTTCCCGCCTTCGACATCCAATGTGATGTCTGTCAAACGGGTGAAGCCGCCTTGACGGCAGTGGAACAGGCCGTCGCAGCTGGGGAGCCCTACGCGATTATCTTCCTGGACCTCAATTTGGGTACCGGGATGAACGGCGTCTCGGCCGGCGAGCGTATCCGGCAGCTGGATCCCCAGGTGAATTTCGTTATCGCCACCGGGGACGCGGGCGCCAATCCATTGGACATCGGGAACCGGATTCCGCCCATGGACAAGCTGCTTTACTTGCACAAGCCATTCCAGGTTATGGAGATTCTTCAATTCGTGGCGGCCCTGGGGACAAAGTGGCAATCCGAAAGGCTTTTGACAAAGGCCCATGCGGATCTGGAAGAAAAGATCAGCGAGTTGCAGCACAGCGAAAACGCGCTTATGGACAACAAGGCGGAGCTTGAAGACGTGAACAGACAGCTCATCGAAACCAACAATGCGCTTTCCATCCTGGCCCGCAACCTCGAAAAGGCGCGCAAGGTATCAGGGCGGCAACTGCTGCACAGCAGCCGGACCCTCATTTTGCCGATTGTCGATAAACTGCGCCAGTCGCGCTATCTGCGCGGTTACCGTACTGATCTGGACCTGCTGAGCAGCTACATCAAGGACCTCAACCCCAGCCTTGCCGATGAAATGGGCATAGCCGGTTCGCTATCGGCCACGGAATCACGCATTGCGGCGATGATCAAGATGGGCATGACCAGCCATGATATTGCCCGTAACCTGTATATTTCACCCGAAACCGTTAAAACCCATCGGAAAAACATTCGCCGAAAATTGAAACTCCAGGGTTCCGGCATCAATCTCCAATCGTTTCTCGAAGGCCATAATGGGTAGGGGGTATACCCATAATCTACCCATGAAAATCCTCCTTGTCTTTTGACGCCGGTATGAAAGGATTGCTAATGATGTCAAAAGTCCTGTCTTCTCTTCAAATGACGAAAACCTGGATTTCGGAGGCATGTGATGGCACAGCGAGATCGTAGAGGCGCGGTTCGGTTCCAACCCCGCAAAAGTACTTTCGTGGCCTTGCGGCCGGAATTTGTCCGGCTTGGCAAGGTGGTGGATATCAGCAGCAGCGGTTTACGCTTTCAATACCTGATATCCGAAGACAATCAGGTGGAAAAAGGGCGCGTGGCCCTGGACATGTTCATCGGCAGCGATGGTTATTGTCTGCCTGATATTCCATGTGAAACTGTTTACGAACGCAAAATGGAGCAGCGCGGGGCCGATACCATGGGCCTGGAACAGCGCCAGTGCGGGATAAGATTCAGGTCGCTAAACCGGGAGCAGGCCGACAAACTGCAGATGTTCCTGCAGCATCATACGTCAGAGGTAGTGCACTAGGCGATTATAAAAAAGCTATTAGCAGTTGGCTGTTAGCTGTTTGTTACATAATTACAGATTGTTAGAATGGACCTGTCAAGCCAGCCAGCCAATGGTACCGAGAGGAGCAAGGGCAAGTTTTTACCGGTTAGACCGAAAGGAATATAAAATCATATAACGACATATAAGGATTCGAAATTCCCAATATGGAAGCGATCTAATATTAGGATATTGGCCCAAGGTCACGGCGGGCACGAGTTTTAAACCGGAGGAATACTAAGCGGTATTTCGAGGACTTAGAACTTGGGTCCAACAAAGAGATTGGGCCCATAGACATTTTTAGATAGCTTCCATCCGTGGAGGACGGAGACCATGTATAACGCCCCTATTAGGAAAAAGGCAACCGCGCTTCTGGTGGCCATCCTGGCCTACAGCCTGATCTTTCCGGCTTACATCTTTGCCCTGCCCCAGGGTGGGCAGGTCGTGGCCGGCCAGGCGGATATTACCAATCCGTCGGCCGTGCAGATGCAGATCAATCAGGCCACCCAGAAAGCCATCATCAACTGGCAGCAGTTTTCCATTGCGGCTCCCGAAGCGGTGAATTTTACCCAGCCCAATGCAGCGGCCATCGCCCTGAAGCGGGTGGTGGGTGTCGATCCTTCCGTGATTTACGGCAGCCTGACCGCCAACGGTGGTGTTTGGGTAATCAACCCGGCCGGTATTCTGGTCGGCTCCACGGGTGTCATCAATGTCAACTCGTTCTTAGCCTCCACACTCAATATTGCCGATGAGGATTTCCTGGCCGGCAACTATACCTTTTCCCAGCAGTTGAACACCTCCCTTGCCTCCATTGTAAACCAGGGTACCATTTCCGCGGCTGCAGGCCAAAGCGTGTCACTCATCGCCCCCGGTATCGCGAACCAGGGAACCATTGTGGCCAGCCTGGGCAAAGTCAACCTGGGAGCCGGCGAGCAGGTGACCGTCAACTTTCAAGGCAACGAACTGATCAACTTCGCAGTCGACAAGAGCGTCCTGGGTGAAGTGCTCGGCCCGGACGGAGAACCTTTGGAAGACAGCATCCTCAACGAAGGCACCATCTCCGCCGAGGGTGGGGAAGTGGTTCTTAGCGCCAGAACAGCTTACGATGCAATTAAATCCGTTGTTAATAACAAAGGTGTAATCGAAGCGCAGACCGTCGAAAATAATAATGGTGTGATCCGCCTCCAAGGCAACGACCTGGGCATCGTCTACAACTCCGGCACCCTGGATGTCTCCGGCTTGGATGAGGGCGAGACTGGCGGTGAGGTGGAAGTAACCGGTGAAAAGACCGGACTAGTTCACTATTCGAAAATTAAAGCATCCGGCCGCAAGGGCGGCGGGAAGGTTTTTGTTGGCGGCGGTTTTCAGGGAAAGAATCCTTCAATTAAAAATGGCAAGATTACGTATGTTGGTAAAGATGCCATTATTGAAGCTGATGCCATTGATGAGGGTGATGGTGGCGAGGTTATTGTTTGGGCAGATGACACAACCAGGTTTTACGGCAATATAAGTGCAACTGGAGGAATGTATACCGGTGATGGTGGATTTGCTGAAGTATCAGGCAAACGTGATCTGGACTTTTCCGGTCTGGTGAATCTGTCAGCACCGCAGGGCAACGGTGGTACGCTTTTATTGGATCCTCGCAATATAACTATTGCCACTACTGGGGAAGTCAATCTTTCAAGCTCGGGAGTAAATCCAGTAATATTCGTAACTGATGATGTAGGTGATACCATTATTGACGATGATACGATTGTAGCCCAGTTAAATGCGGGTACCAGCGTTACAATCGGAACGACCAATACAGGTGGTGTCAACGATGGCGACATTATTGTTAATGCTGCTATTGATAGTGCTGCCACCGCGCTAGACATAACTACCTCCGATGTTACTCTTCTTTTGGATTCATACGACGATATTTTCGTCAACCGGGATATCACGGGTATTTCTACAGCCGGCTTTAAGCTTAACGTGACCCTCACGGCAGCCAATAATACAGCTGAAGGAACTGATGGAACTGATAATATAGTTATCGGCGCAGCGATTGATACTATTGGAGGTGATTTTACCATCAATGCTGCGGGAGATGTTTCCAGTACTGGAGCAGGAACAATCACGACTACAGCATCATCATTATCCAATGACAGCGTTGCTTCGGGAGCGGTTGACATCAATGTGAGCGGCACGGGTACGGTGAACCTGGCGGGCAATCTGGTCACGACGGGTGACGACAACAGTGGTGGGCTCGGCAGTGCTGGTGGTGCGGTAACGATTGACACGAACAACGGCACGATAGCGTTAGCGGACATCACGACCAGTGGTGGTACGGGCACGGCTGCTGCGGGTGGCGCGGCGGGTACGCTCACGGTCACGACAGCGACAAACAATGTGATCACGCTCAATGGCAGCCCGTTGACGGCGGCGGGCGGCACGGGCACGAGCCAGGGTGCGGGCGCGACGATCAACTTTGATGATCCGGTGAGTTTGGCGACGGGTGGCGTGACGATCACCACGGGCGCCACGGGTGGCGACATCACGTTTGATCAGACGTTAAACAGTGCGACCGCGCAGACCTTGGCGTTGACGTCGGGCACGGGCAACATTGTGTTCACGGGCACGGTGGGCAACAGCGACCCGTTGGATGCGGTGACGGTGAATGCGGCCAACGATGTAACGTTGGGCAACACGTTTGCGAGTGCAGGTTTTGATCAGGCGGTCAGTGGTGCGGGCACGACGCTGGTCAGCGGTTTGTTGACGTCGACGGGTGCGGTGACGTTGGATGCTGCCACGGTTGATATAGACGGCGGTATAGACACAACAACAGGGCCAGCCACAATTGATCTATTTGCTAGCAATGGAGTTTCTATTAGTGCAAATGTAACTTCCGGGGACACCACAAATATTAACGCAGATAATGATAATAATGGTACTGGTACATTATTAGTTGACAGCGCTGCTACAATTGACACTCAGAACAACACGCTGGATATTACTGCTGCCGAAATCAATATTGATGCGGCGACATCGGTAACCAGCGGCGGTACGGCCATGACGATCACCGCGTCAAATGGAGTCGGGATAGGCTTAGGTGCCACGGACGTTGGTTTACACATCTCTGACGCTGAACTTGGTAAGCTGACAGCAAGCAGCCTTGAGTTGATCACGACTGGTTCCGGCGACATGACGGTAGACAATGTGTCTAACGGTAATTCTACCAATGTCAATGCCGTGACCTTGACTGCAGACGGCACGGTGACGTTTGCCAACAACGCTTCGACCTTTAATGATTCTTTGATTGCGAATGCCGATGACGGCATTGCCGTAAATGTGGATGTTAACTCTACGACAGGCAATTTGGATTTTGACGGCGATGCCGACAATGCCAATGACGTTACCGACAGTATCGTTTTTACCGGCACCCGCACGCTGACAGCATCAGCCGGCAGTATTATTCTGGATGCTACCGGCGATAAGATCAGTTCAGCGGCTCTTAACCTCAATGCCGAGACCGGCATCAACATCAACGACAATCTGACGTCTACCGGGATCCTGACTTTCGATGCGGATACCGGCGGTAACGGCGGTGATTTTGCCGTGGCCGATGGTGCTACCGTCAACTCCGGCAACAATGCCATTAACATAGATGCCACGGATTTTAACTTGAACACCAGTGGCAGCCTCAATAGCGGCAACGGTCTGCTTACCATTACCCAGGCCCAGGCGGCCGGAACAATTGGACTTGGTACCGCAACCAAGACGATGTCCATCAGTGGGGCTGAATTCCAGAATATTACGACCACAGCGACCGGTGGGGTCTCGAGCTCGTGGCCGGCGGCGATATCACGGTATCCGGCCTGACAGCAGCCAATAGTGCCAATGTCCTCGGAACCACAACCTTGGATTCTGTCGCAAACATTGAGTTTATCACCACCGCTTCTGAGTTCAGTGCGCCCTTGACCATCGAGGCCGATGCCAGTGTCACGGTTTCCGCGAATTTGACGGCCGATGGTGCCCTTGGTAGCACGGGCGTAGATTTTGACAATACCGGTGGTGTGATTACCACCAAGGGACAGGATATCCTCATTGATCACACCGGTCAGATAACGGCTGGCGCCAAGATTGATTCGGGGAACAACAACAACATCCTGGGCGGCAATATCACCCTGGATGCCGACAGCGGCCTGATTGTGGATGCCATCCTCACGACCGTTGGCGGCGGCGGCGGCGGTGGTACAGTGAACTTCACCAGCGGTGGGATAACCTTGAATGTGGCGCCCACACTGGGGCAGGGGGATGTGAACCTGGGCGGCGGTGGCGCCGACACCACGATCAACGCGGCCATATCAACGTTTGGTTCCATATCAATCACCGCTTCGCGTGACATCACCATCAACCAACTGATCCAGACAACCGGGACCACATCGGATATCAGCATTATTGCCAACAGTGATAATTCTGCTGGGACTGATGCGGGCGGCGTTTACATCAGTGCTGCGGGCCAGTTGGATTCTGGTCAGAATGTCACCGTCACCGGTTCGGATTATTTTGGTACCGCCGGCACACGTGACAGTATTATCATAGATGCGGACGGGGCCAACAACCAGATCCAGGCCGATGGAAATATTACCTTGAATACTCAAGCCGCCACAGTTACAGATGAAGACATCATCGTGGCCGGCAATATCGAATCGCAATCGATTGCCGGCGCTATTGACATCAATGCTGCCGACGCCATTATTATCGGAACGGGTGTGCCAACAACCAATCTGACCACCGGCGGCGGTAACATCACATTCCAGGATGATGTGATAGTCAGCGGCGACACGCAAGTTGTCACCGGGGCGGGGACCGGGGATATCGCTTTTAACGCAGCCGTTGATCTGGATGGAAACGACCTGACCCTGAATGCCGGGTTTGCAGGCGACATCACCATTACCGGTGACGTGAGCGACACCAGTACGGGCGGGAATCTGTTTGCCACCAATGCCGATGAACACTCCTACACAGCCCTAACCTTAAACTCACTGACCATCTCCAATGCTCAGACCAGTGTTACCCTGGGTGGAGACATTGCCGCCGCGGCAACCGGCGATATCACCGTTAACACCACCGGATGGATCCGGCAGGACGGCGACATTGTCAGTGGCCGCAATGTAAATTACGACTCTGGTGCCGCCATCATCCCGGCCACCACGAGTTCGCTGCTCATCAGTGCCAACAATCCGATTACAGTATCGGGAACCGTGGATATCGATAGTTTCGGGCTTACTACCATTGAATCGGGTAGCAAGATCACCGCCGGCGGCGCAGTCACCTTCGCAGCCAACAAAAGCGGTCTGCTGACGACCTCTAGCGGCATTGAAACAAGTAGTGACAATATCACCTTTACCAAAGCGGTTACCCTGGGGGCGGATGCTCTGATTGATACCGGTGCCGCCGGTGCCGGCGATATAACCTTCAACGAAAATGTCCTGGGGGATTTCCGCCTGACAGTCGCGGCCGGGACCGGCAACATCGATTTCTTGGACACCGTTGGTGATACGACTGCTTTGAGCGGTTTACTCGTGACCTCGGGGGCGACCCTTGATTTTACCGATACGGTGGAAATAGATGATCAGGGCCTTGACGTTACCGCAGGGACCGTGACCTTTGCGGACGACGTCACTTCGACCAATGGCGGATCCGTGACGATCACCAATGCCGGTCTGCTCGATATTGCTCCCGGTGCGGATATGAACCTGGATGGCCTTTTCCTCCAGGATGGGGCGGGTTCCATCCAGACAGCGGGTAATATCACCACCAATGCTGCCAATTTAACGTTTACCCAAGATGTGACCCTGACAGATGGCGCCACGGTCGTATTCAGTACCGGGGCGGCAACGGGTGGTAATATTGCCCTGAATGATACCGTTTCGGGGACTTCTTCTGAGAACCTGACCCTGATATCGGGATCGGGGACCACTATCGTAACAGGGGAAGTGGGTGCCGGAAATCAGATCGACACTTTGACTCTGCAAGCCAATAATGCCGGTGCTACCGGTGCAGTTACTTTTAACGGTGATGTGACAGCGTCAACATTAACAACCTTTGCAAGAGGTTACTCGGTGGCGCTAAATGAAGATGCCGACATCACCAATGATACCAACTTTCTGAATACGAACGGGGTAACCCTTGGTGATGGCACCGACGACTTGCTGACCTTTACGGGCGGCCTGGGGGCTGTTGCCGGCACGATCTCGACAGCCGGAACGATTCAGACGACCAACACCCAGATGGATTTAGGGGCAACCACTCTGACGGCTGATACAACCCTGCGCAGCGGGACGGCTGCCATCAATGTGGCTTCTGCTGATGATGGTCTGGGGGACTTTGACCTGCGTCTCGGCAGCGTGACGCAGACCGGCGCGATCACGGTCAGCGGCAACACCACGGTCGATACCTTGAACACTTTTGCCAGTGCCTACAACGTCTCTTTAAGCGGCGCGGCCAACACCATTACCACCGATACCACCTTCGCGAATACCGGCAGCGTGTCGCTCGGACAGGCCGGCGGCACGACCACTTTTACCGGTGGTCTGGACACAACCGCTGCCTTGAGCGGCACCAATGTTGCCGGGATCGTGGAAACGACCAATACGGATATGGATCTGGGGGCAACCACGCTGACAGCCGCGGCGACCTTGCGCAGTGGATCTGCGGCGATTATTGCTGCCTCGGTCACCGATGGGGCCAGCAGCTTCGCCCTGAGCCTTGGTGACGGCAGGCAGTCCGGTGCGATCACGGTTAGTGGCAGCACCACCGTGGATACCCTGACAACGTTTGCCAGTGCTTACGATATTGCCTTGAACGGCGCGGCCAACACCGTTACGACCGACACCACCTTCCTCAACACCGGCAGCGTGTCACTCGGACAGGCGGGTGGTTCGACTTCCTTTACCGGTGGCCTGGCTACGACTGCGGCAGTTGGCGGCACCAATATTGCCGGTATCGTGGAAACGACGAACAGCCAGATAGATCTGGGGGCGACCACCTTGACAGCGGCCTCAACTCTGCGCAGCGGTTCAGGAGCGATCAATGTGGCGACTGCCACTGACGGCGCAAGTAGCTTCGCGTTGAGCCTGGGCAGTGGCAGCCAGACGGGCGCCGTTACCTTTACCGGAGACGTGACCACCAATGCGCTGAACACCTTCTCCAGCGCTTATGCCATAACGCTGCAGGGAGCGAGCAATACCATTGATCAGAATACCAGCTTCTTAAACACCGGGCTTACTGCCCTCGGTAACGATGCAACCGACAGCAGTACCTTTACGGGCGGGTTGGATGCCGTAACAGCCGGGGGCGTCAGTATGGCCGGTACGGTTGCCACGACCAACACACAGATAGACCTCGGTGCGGTGACCCTCACCCGCAATGCGACCTTAAAAAGCGGTAGCGGGTCTATCAACGTTGCTTCTGTGACGGACGGCGGCGGCAATTATACCCTCACCTTGCATGAGGACAATGGCAGTTCGACCGGGGCGGTAACGTTTGCGGGCAACGTAACGCTTGAAGACCTGATTACATTTGATGAGGCCCATGCGGTAGCCCTCCAGGGGGCCGTCAATACGATCGACCAGGATACCGGTTTTCTCAATACGGGCTTGACCACTATAGGAAACGATGCCACCGACAGCAGCACGTTTGCCGGTGGACTGGATGCGGTGACCGCGGGTGGGGTGAGTATCGCCGGCACAGTCAACACCACCAATACCCGGATGGACCTGGGCGCCGTTACGCTGACAGGGCACACGACGCTTGATGCCGGGACCGGTGTGAATGCCGAAATCGATCTTGCCGGCGGCGTCAGTGGCGGGGCCTTCAATTTGACCCTCGATGCAGGCAACCAGGTAACACAATCAGCTGCTGTCACGGTTTCCGGGCTTGAACTGCTGGGATCGGCCGAATATATCTTGACCCAACCCGGCAATAATATTGATACCCTCGCCGCGAATGTGACAAACGATATTAGTTTTACCGAGACCAATGGTTTTGAGATTGGAACCGTGAATGCAACATCTGGTCTCAATGCCACGGTAAATGAGATCGTGTTGAGTAGCGGGGGAGCAGTGAGCCAAACACAAGATATCACCGCCGCAGGTTTGGCGCTGACAGGTGCCGGCGCCTATACGCTTACCAACGGCAGCAATGATATTGATACGCTGGCTGTAAACGCAGGTGGCGCCACAAGTTTTACCGATACGGATGATGTAACGATTGGAACTGTCGGTGCTACTGTCGGTGTTACCACCTCAAATGATGATGTGACCCTGCAAACAGGCACTACATTGGATATCAACTCTGCGGTCAGTATCGGCGCAGGGAATCTGGTGTTAAATAGTGGTGGGGCTACCAACCAGACCGCGTCTATCACAGCTGCCGGACTCGCTTTGACTGGCAACGGGCCGTATGACCTGAGCAACAGTGCGAATGCGGTGGTCACGCTGGCTGCCAATACCGGCAATACCATTAGTTATCGTGATAGCGACAGCCTGTTGATCGGGTCCATTAGCGGCACGACCGGTATTACCACTACCAATGACAACGTGAGCATTCAGACCGGTCCTACAAGTCACAATCTGGGTATCAATGGGGCCGTGAGTCTGGGCGCCGCCAATCTTACGCTGACTGCTACCGGCGCTGTAACCCAGTCTGCCCCCATCGGGGCCAGTGGTTTGGAACTTTTAGGCTCCGGCGCCTACACGCTGAACAATGCTTCCAATGACGTTACGACTTTGGCAGGTTCAACTACGAACACGATATCCTATACGGATGTTAACAACCTTATTGTCGGAACTGTGAATACGACCGGGCTTACCGCAACAGCTGCCATCTCTCTGGCCGCCGGTGGGGGCGTTGCGGTTACCGACAATCTGTCGGCAGGGGCTACCAACAACGTTACGCTGAATGCCCAGGGCGGCGCAATCACCGGGGCCGGCACAATAATTGCCAACCTTTTGACATTGGATGCCGCCGGCGCTATTACTTCGAATACGACGGTGTCCAACCTGAATGCCAGTACCACTGCCGCCGGTGCCATAGGCATCACTGAGACCGACGCCCTTGTTCTCAATGATGTGGATACAGCCAGCGGTGCTATCACCGTGAACGCAGGTGGCGCCATTACTGCCACGGATGTAGCTTCCCTGGCAGACAGTGATGCCAACGATATCACGATTACCAGTACCGGCGCCGGCATCGCCGCCGGAACAATCAACGCCGGCACCCTGGGTGATGTCACATTGAGTGCTCAAGCTGCCATAACGGATGCGGCCGGAAAAATTACCGCAGACCATCTTTTGGCGGATGCGGCCGGCGCGATGACGCTGGATACAACCGTCAATACCATCAATGCCAGCACGAGCGCGGCGGGGGGCATGCAAATAACTGAGACAAATGATGTAGATTTGACGGATGTCGACACAAACTCCGGTCCAATTAATGCGCTTGTGGGCGGAGCATTGACTGCTACGGACGTCCAGGCTGCCGGCGGTTCCATTAATCTCAACGCCAGCAGTATGACCCTGACAACTGTTTCCGCACCGGGCAATCCTGTCAATCTCGCTGCCGGAGGCGCTGTCAATGCGGGCACCTTTACCGGGAGCACCGGTACGGTTACCTCCGGGACTATCGGGTTGACCCAACAGACCACGGCCAACGTGAGCAACCTCTTTCTGAATCTGTCTTCAGAGGTTAGCGGACGCTCGGGTGAAGTTCAATCCGGAGCTGCGCTGTTGGCGGCAGGCCGTCCGCCGGACGGCAATATTCAGTCTGTTGGTACAGTGACGATTGATCCCTTTACCCCTTATCTTGCCAGCATAGTCGACGTAGACATCTCAGCTATTCTAGCATCACTGGCGACCCTTTCCAGCGCGCAACAGCAACTCGAAACTTTGCTGGATGCGACCACTGCTTCAGAATTTTTTATGTCACCACCTTTGGAAATTTATATAGATATGGATGAGAAGAGCGAGTTCGATGAATCGGTTGAGGATTCACTTGACGATGATTTTTAAATAGACGTAACCTACAGTTTGGAGGAAAGGATCAAAATGAAGAACCTAATGCGGGTAATTACGATCTGTTCTCTTTTTATTTTTCTCTCTGGTTCACTCACTTTTGCCGCAAATAACAAGGTGGGGTTCATTAATCTGCAGCGCTTGGTCAACGAATCCAAGATGGGGAAATCCGCCCGGGAAGACATTTTGAAACTTCGCCGGCAAAAGGAG
Organism: Olavius algarvensis Delta 4 endosymbiont; assembly: GCA_905176665.1. Lineage (GTDB taxonomy): Bacteria > Desulfobacterota > Desulfobacteria > Desulfobacterales > CAJINA01 > CAJINA01. The sequence continues at coordinate 89,158 of CAJINA010000240.1, forward strand.
AGGGCGGTCACAGTCCAGCAGAATAAGATCAATCGACTGAGAGACGAACTCAATACAAAGGCGGCCTCTCCATGTCCGCCTCTGAAAAACAAGACAAGGTCGAGGCTCTCAAGAAGCTTTACAAGGACTTCCAGCGTATGGTTGCGGATGCCAAGGAGGATATCAGCCGTGAAGACCGGGAATTGGTGGCCCTGATCTTGAAGAAAGCGGACGGCGTGCTTAAAAAGATCGCCAAGAAAAAGAAATATTCCATTATCCTCAAGGATCCCAATGCCATCGGCTACCTGGACCCGGATGTGGATATTACCGATTTGGTTCTGAAGGAGCTCAATAAGAAATAGAGCCTTTAATCGCTCACAGGGCAAGCAGAGTAAACGGAGAAGGACAAGAATAGAAACCATCTCAAAAATTGGATTTTGGTTCAAGGTCAAGGCGGCCGCGAGGTTCAACCCGGAGGAATACTAGAGTATTTCGAGGACTTGAACCGAGCGCCCAACGCAGAGATTGGGCCAAAAGACTTTTTTGAGATGGTTTCTAAAGCATATGCATCGCGCAAAGACGCAGAGAACCCCGATAGTTTGGCCCCGCTCCGTGGAAAAAACAAAGACAAAAAAGCCGCGCTAAGCGCGGCTTTTATTATGTTGTTCTTGTTGCTGTTTTTATTTCAGCGAAGCTGAAGCAAATAAGTGCCTTTGATCTTCTCTGCGTCTTTGCGTCTCTGCGCGAGACAATAGGTTTAGGTTTTCTGCCTACCCTCCTATCTCTATGCGAAATAGAGGTTTTTGCTGTGAATCGATAGGACCTTAACCCCAATCCTTCTACTTATTTTTAAACCTTCAATAAGCAATATTTCGAGGACTGAACACCTTGGTTTAACGCAGAGATATGGTCCGAGGGGAGTTGTTAAAACTACTTCTACTTCAGGCCTTCGATTGGAAACCCCGTCGCACAACGAAATCCAAACAGGAAACTGCTGTACTTGGGTTCGTACCGATCCCGGTTGGCAGATCTCAGGCTCTCCATACCTTCGATAAAGGAACCGCCTTTGATAACGTGTTCTTTTCCAGTCTCAGGCCCTGTGGGATCCACCGGTGTTCGCTCTCCGGTGGCATACCAGTCCCGGCACCACTGGTAGACATTGCCGGCCGCGTCCTGGATACCGTAAAAGCTCTGGCCTTTCTCATAGGCGGTGACCGGGGTGGTCGAACCGACATAGCTGTCGTGATTGGCGGTGTCCTCCATGGGGTCCTCGTTGCCCCAGGGAAACTCATTGCCGTCCGGACCGCGCGCGGCTTTCTCCCACATGGCTTCGGTGGGCAGGTCCTTTTTGGCCCATTGGCAGTAACTGCGGGCATCGTTATAGGAAACCTGGCTGACCGGGTGGTCCTCCCGCCCGTCGATACCGGTCACGCCGTCCGGTGATCTCCAGTTGGCGCCTTCCACCTTTTTCCACCGGCGGCCTACGCGCACCAGACCGGCCCCGTCTTTCTCGGCATCTGTTTGATATTCAGTCGCATCGACGAATTTCTGAAACAGGGCATTGGTAACCAGGAACTTGTCGATGTAGTAGTCGCTGAGCGAAATTTTTTGTACCGGTTTCTCCGCCGAGTACTGATCCGACCCCATGGTGAACTCCCCGGCCGGGATATGCACCATGACGCTTTGGTCCGTCGGGTGCTGGACTTCGAAGAAGCCCTTGGCATTTTTCGTGCCCGGTCCCGCGATGTCCTTTTTGACAGGTCCCTGTTGGGAAGTGGTTGCAGCTCCTGGCGGGGGGGCTTCTTTCTTCGTTAAAAAGAAGCCGGCCGCTGCTCCGGCAATGATAATAACGGCTACAATGCCGGCAATCATGGCAGTCGGTTTTTTCTTTTCCTCTACGGCCGTCGGGGCAGTGTCCGTATCAACGATAATGGTCTGCTCCAGGTCCAGGTCTTCAAAGACGGCCGTGGCGTCGTCGATGTCGTCATTTGCCAGTTCCATGGCATCGGCAAAGGCTTTGAAATCACGGAACCGGTCATCCGGATCTTTCTCCAGGGCCTTGGCGATGGCGTCACTGAGCTGTTTCGGCAGCGCAGCCGAAAATTTACTGGGCGGATCCGGGATCTCGTTCAGGTGGGCGAACATGATCTGGGATGTTTCCGTGGCTGTAAATGGGCGCCGACCGGCAAATAACTCGTAGAAGACCAGGGCCAATGAGTAGATGTCCGACCGGGCGTCCACCTCGCGGTTTTTGTCGAAGCGCTCCGGGGGGACGTAATGAATGGAAAGCATGCTGGCCGCGGTGTCGTGGGAGGCAGTGGAGGACATTTTGGCGATACCAAAATCCATCACCTTGACGTCGCCGGTCTTGTTGATGATAATATTACCCGGTTTGATGTCCCGGTGCAGGATACCGTTTTCGTGCGCGTACTGGAAGGCTTCACAGCACTGGTGGGCGATCTTGTAAGCCTGCTCAAAAGGCATCAGGCCTTTAAACCCCTTGAGGATCTTCTTGAGCTCTTCCCCTTCAACGTATTCCATGACGATGGCATAGTTTTCACCAACCGGGAAGAACTCCATCAGTTTGGTGATGTTCGGATGGTCAAGCCTGGCGAGAATCATCGCCTCGTTGAAGAATTTCTTGACAACCTTCTGGTTGTCCAGGGCCTGGGGATTGAGCACTTTCAGGGCGACATCGGCGCCGTCATGCGACTTCGCCTTCCAAACCGCCCCGAACCCACCTTTGCCAAGGGACCCCGTTATTTCATAATCACCAATACTTTCGCCAATCATCTATGGTTACCTCAGTACCGCTGGGTCGAATTCAGTCGAGTATCGATATCAAATTGGGTTTGGGATTTTAGAAACTATCTCAGAAACGGATTTTGGTTCAAGGTCAAGGCGCCTGCGAGATTCGTCCCGCAGGAATACTATAGTATTTTGAGGGCTCGAATTGAGCACGCAACGCAGAGATTGGACCAAAAGACTTTTTGAGATTGTTTCTATCAAGTTTGCCATATTACAAGAAAAATGAAATTAAAACAACCCTGATATCCATCCGGTTTTGTTTATGCGGGCAATCAAAACGGTAATGTTGTCCGGCCCGCCGTTGTCCACGGCCTGTTTGACCAGTTTTGCAGATATCTCATCCGGCTCACCGATCTGACGGACGCGGGCCAGGATTTCCTCATCCGGCACAACCCCCCAAAGGCCATCGCAGCAAAGCAGCACATAGTCCCCCTTTTTCAGCGCGAGCGGCTGCTTGCTGACATCGACCATGACCGATTCCTGGAGGCCGATTGCCCGGGTGAGTACGTGGCTTTCCGGATGGTCTTCGGCCTCTTCCGCGGCAATGACACCGGCTTTGACCAGACTGGCCACATAGCTGTGGTCCTCGGTGAACTGGGTGATGCCCGTCTTGTTGATCAGGTACCCCCGGCTGTCTCCCACGTGGGCAAATTGCATTTTGCCCCCCATGATGTGGGCGGCCACCAGGGTGGTGCCCATGCCTTTGGCGGTCAGCATGTCGGCCGATTTTTCAAAGATGATGCGGTTGGCTTCGATGAAGCCACGCTGCAGGGTGTTGATCACGGGATCGGACTCGTGGGACAGGTAGAGATCCAGCAGGGTGGCAGTGGCCAACCGGGAAGCTTCGGCGCCGTCGGCATGCCCGCCCATCCCATCGGCCAAAATCAGCAGGGCGCCGCTGCGGCCGGGCGGGTCGTCCTCGCGGGGGTGCCAGGTGTGGTAATCCTGATTTTCCTCTTTGACGCAGCCGATATCAGTGGCGCTGCCGATGGTGATCCAGTCCATGTTAATTCTGCTCCAGAGCGTATCTCACAGGCCATACAAGTGCATTGTCACTTTTTTTCAAGTGGTTGGGTTTACCGTACCATAGGCTCATCTGGTAGACGTACTGCGGCCCAAATTTGTGGCGGGATTTCGACCAGTAGCCAAATTGGGTGCTGACGTTTGTGAATGGATTGCCTATCGGCAGGGATGGATTCTGCTGTTTCCGATCCACCAGTTGCTTCCATTCTCGCAGGGTAGGCAGGCGCCAACCTGTTTTGCCGGCAATTTCCAGATTGTTGCAATATTCGGTGGCGTCATTAAAGCTAACGGCAATCTGTTTTGGCTGCTTCGCCCAGACCAGATCAGTCATCAGGCCGGTAAACGAATTGTCGCCGTTGTCTTTGAACCGGGCCAGCTTGGTTTTACTGAGCAGGTCGGTAACCGTGCCGTCTGCGCGGTTGTAGGTATAACGGCGTTTGTAGGTGGTTACCGCCAGTTCCTGGGACCGGCCGGCGACATTGTCGGCATTGAGCGCAACCAGGGTCACATTGACGGCCCCTTCCTCTTCCAATTTACGCTGCAGCGTCCACTGGGTGCCGGACCCGGTCATCCGGTAACGCTTATCACCGACGACGAGTGCGACGGATTTAGCCGGTCGGTCGGTTTTGGCAGTGAATTTGAATTTACGGGAAAGCTGGCCCTTTTTAGGACTGACCGCGGCACTGAGTATATTTACGGTCTCGGCCGGTTTCTTAATCGTGTTCAGGAAGCCCTCATAGGACTTGCCCTGGGCGTCATCCTTGTTGCGGGCGCTTACGCGGTAGGGATTCTGGCCGAGCAGATCCGCCCGGGCCACATACGTCCAGTTGGTCCGGCTACCCTGCATGGTGTACTGCTTACCGCCGATTTCCAGAAAAACCTTGTCAGACGGGGCACTGGTTTTGGCCTGGATGGTGAATCGGTCTCCCTGGTATCCCTTGCCGGGGGCAACCACAGTAACATCCACCGCGAGAATGTCGGGGATGGGCAGCGGGCTCTTTTTGGCTGTCAGGGAGCCCTGGCCCGGGCGGCCGGAGACGCCCAGCGGGTTGATGGCCGTGATTGTAAAGCTCTTCTTGCCGATATCCGGAATAGCCTTTTTCAACTCCCAGGATTTTCCGGATCCTTTCATCGGGAACACCTGGCCGTCTATTTCTACAGAGACGGACTTGGCCGGCCGATCGGTACGGGCCTTCAGCACGAACTCTTCGCCGGCGTAGCCGGTTTTGGGGCTGGCCACAGCCGCCAGGACATTGGCCGGGCCGGCTTTGGTCTGCAGGGTTCCTTCGCCGGCCCGTCCCGGCACCCCATCTGCGTTGGTGGCGATAATGCTGAAGGGTACCCGGTCGATATCATCCACCACCTGGTCCAGTTTCCAGGCAGTGCCGGAACCCTGCATGGCGTAGCGTTTTTTATCGATGCGCAAAGCCACCGTGCGGGCCGGTCGGTCGGTTTTGGCTGCAAAGGTGAATTTGTCTCCGCCAAAGCCGCCCGTGGGGGGGTGTGACGGAGGCCGTCAAAACATTGGCTGCTTCCGCTCGTTTTTTGATGGCCGCCAGGGTGCCGGCAAAGGTTTTACCGGACTGTTCGTTGCGGTTAAGAGCCGCGATGGTGAAGGCAGCCGAACCAACACTTTCAAAATTACCTTTGAAAGTCCACTCGGTACCTGAGCCCTGCATGGGTTGTTTCTTGTTATTGATATTAAAGTATACTTCGCTGGCTACCGTACTGGTGCGGGCGGTTACGGTGAAGGGATCCCCGGGGTAGCCTTTTTCCGGGGAAATCGTCGATTCGACCACGTCGATGAGAATCGCCGGTGCCAGTCGGGCGATGATGAACTGGCCGCCTTTGTCCATCTTGGTCTTGCGCAGGCGCCCCTGGACCAACCGCACACCGGCAATCTTCTGGATGGGGAGAAAAATGTTTTCATCGAAAATCAAGTTTTCGAAATCGATGATTTCCAACTCGTTTTCATTCAGCGCCTTATCCAGATAGTAAGTGAAGAGTCCGAAATTGTCCGTCCCGGCGCTGCCGGGCCAGTGCTGGTCTCCGAAGGCGATGACTTCACGGGAACGCCGGGAGGCTTTTTCCAGAATTTTTTCCGGGTACCTGAGATCGTAGGGCGTCAGTGAGATGGAGCGTGAGCGCACAAGTTTGGAGGAAAAGTGTGAGTCGGCCAGGATCAACAGGCTTTTCGCTTTGAACGCTTTGGACCCCAGATATTCGGAGATGATTGTCGAGTGCTTCAGCCAGGTAAGCTTGGACTTTTTCTTGCCGTCGATGGGAATCCAGTAGGTTTCCCCGTCATCGTCTTCAAAACTCTGACCGGCAAAGAAAATGAGCAGGTTGTCGTTTTCGTTCAGTTCGCCCAGGTAGCCTTCGATGGCGGTGAGGATGTTGATCAGGGTTGGCTTGTCCCTGGTCTTATCGCTCAGCAGGGTGATATTGGACTTGCTGAAGTTGTATTTCTTGGCCAGCGTGTCGGCGATGCGATGGGCATCTTTGACCGGGCTTTTGAGCGCCGGCCACTGGGTGTAGCCGTTGATGCCCACGATAAGGGCGTGGTTCGTGCCCGAGCCCACCTTCGCGGCTTTGAGCAGACCAAACGGAACGCTGCAGGCTGCAATGAAAAAACACAGCAGGAGGATGCGTGCTTTGTGACGGGCAAGTCTGTTCATGCGCAGCGACGGAAGATTCAAGGCATTGTCTTTCATGAACGGAACCTTTTTTATGTGAAACCGGCAAAGGATGATAGGCCGGAATCACGGCAGACTACTCGAGCAGAGAACTTATCTCAAAAACGAATTTTGGTTCAAAATCAAGGCGGCCGTGAGGAATAAACCGGAGGAATACATCAGGTATTTCGAGGATTTATTCCAAGCGCCCAACGCCAAGTTTGTGCCAAAAGACCCTTTTTGAGATTGGTTCTAAAATCTTCGTCAAATTGTCGCAGCCCTAAGGAAAGGGCCGGCGATTATGGTTCGAAAATGATTGCTGCGGCCAGCCACTTCCAATTCGGGTACCCTGGTATCAGGGCAGGTTATGATCAGCCTAAGATATAGATTTCAGTACACTTATATGCTTTCTGCAATTTTCTGTCAAGTCAGGATATTTGGTGACATCAAGGGACGGCGTCGTATATTAGGGGATTGATTCCGAATGCCGGTGTCGAGATTGGGCCTTAAGGCACGTTGGATACAGTCGCTTTAGACAAGAAAACCTGAAGTCGTCTTTGACTTCAGGTTTTGTGTTTTGAGGGCCTTACGTAAGAGCCAAGGGTAATTTTAGATTAGCTTTTTAGAGGCTATCTCAAAAATAGGATTTTGGTTCAAGATTAAGGTGGCCGCGAGGTTTCCACGCGTTGCGGGATTTCCCGCTTTTTGATTCTCCAGTTGTGGGTCACAACCGGAGGAAAACTCAAAGTATTTTGAGGATGTGAACCTAGGGCCCAACGCAGAGATTGGGCCAAAAGACATTTTTACGACAGCCTCTAGGTGCGGCAGATTATCACACTGATATTATCTTTCCCCCCGGCATCATTAGCCGCATCGGCCAGGGCATTGGCAATGCGGCCGGTGTCTTCGGAGGAAGTAAAAATACGCTGGATTTCATCATCGGCGACCATATCCGAAAGACCGTCGCTGCAAAGCAGGTAAAAGTCGCCGGACTGGTATTCATCCCATTCTACGGTCGGGGACACGGCCGGGGTGGGTCCAATGGCGCGGGTGATCACGTTTGTACTGGGCTCCGGCCCCTTGCGGCCGCCATCCACCCAGGCCACGTGTGCGGAATGGTCCCGGGTCAACTGTTCCAGTTTGCCGTCGCGCAGCCGGTACATGCGGCTGTCACCCACATGAAAGCGCACGGCATACTTTTCATCGGTTATCACCAGGCCGACCAGGGTCGTTCCCATGAAGCGCTGCAACTTTTCATCGCAGTTGCGGCCGTACACGACATCATTGGCCTCGATCACTGCTGAGTCCACCAGGGACATGACGCAGGAGACCGACGGCGGTATGCCCCCTCCGTCGGTGATGTCAAGCAGCTCGGTCTCGATCGATTCCGGTTCGAGAAAGGGACCGATGGTATCCACGGCGCTACGACTGGCTTCCTGGCCTTTTTCATGACCGCCCATCCCGTCGGCCAGCAGGGCAACGGTGCCGCCCTCGTCCAGATAGATGGAATCCTCGTTGCGCTGCCTGCGGATGCCGGTGTCGGACACACCGCTGGCCCGCATAATGCTGGAATCTACATCGATTTGAATTCGGTCTGGGCTGCCCACAAGAGATGACTTTCAGCTTTTTGGTCTAATTGTATTCGTGTTGTTACATCTTTATATTGTATTTTATGTACAGGTCTGAGTCGCCTTCAATCTCTTTGCCGAGACTGATAAGGCCGTTGCCGAGCAAAGTGGTCTCATCCCGGCGCAGGTGGACTCTTTTCTTGCCTTGCAGCAGGACAAACGTTCCGTTGGTGCTCTGGTCGATGAGGATGAATTTGCCACGGTTGTATTCGATGCGGGCGTGGGATCGCGAAACACCTTTATCTTTGACAACAATATCGTTGTGCAACTGGCGCCCAAGTGTGGCGCTCGGGTGTGACTCGCCCATCTCCAGCATCGTGTTGCCGCAGCTAACTTCCATGCGGCAGCGCAGGGCCGGCGAGTCAATTGCATCGTCCATCATAATGGTGACGTCATGCTGCTCCCAGACGATTTCAAAGGTGCTCATTTCACCGCTTTTGCCCTTGACAATGGTCTTATCGATGCAATTGGATGCGTTTTGTAAGTCCTCGTCAAGTTGGTCGACCGTCTCCTTGGTGGTGATAATCTGCCGCTGGTTGGCCAGGGCCACCATGCGGGCAGCCACATTGACGGCATCGCCGAACACGTCGCCGTCTTCCTTGATGACGTTACCGTACTGGATGCCGACATAGATGTTCGGGGCGTCAATTGTCACACTTTCCGGCAGCGGCATATCCTCGAGAGACTCATTCATCTCGACGGCCGCTTCAACCGCATTTTGAGCAGTGGGAAAGGTACACATGATTTCGTCACCAATGGTTTTGATGACGGAGCCATCGAAGTAGTCGGTGATCTTTTCAAAAAGGCCCAAACAGGTCGAAATGAGTTCCTGGGCAACTGTGTTCCCTAGCTTCTCATACAGGTGGGTGCTTTTTGCTATATCCGCAAAAAGAATTGCAAGTGTATCTGTTTCTCGTGGCATGCACACCCCGTGATGAGCGTTTAAGTTAAAACATTCGGAATAAAAACAACATAATGAATCAGTGTTAAAGTGTCAACGGAAAAAGTTTGGGCCTTCTCGCGTTCCCTATTGAAATAGCTAAAAAAAGATGGCATTTTCGAGGCAGGTAATTGTGCTGAAAATCGAGGCTTGAAACCCGGGTCTCAGGGGTCCAAAGTTACGGTTCAGAGGTTAAAAGGCCATGGCCTGAGAACAGAGATCCGAATTCTGAGGTCCGACCCGGACATTGAACGCTGAACCCGAAACCGCCTTTCAATTATTTAAATCTATAGGATTGGATACGTGATGCCATTTTACAAAATTCTGGTGGTGGCAGGATTGATCGTTGCAATAGGGCTTTGCGCCGCTGGTTTTGCCGGTAACCCGACCGCTGCACCTGCCGCTTATTACAGTATCCACGTGGCGTCATTCCAGGATCTGAGAAACGCCAACGCCTTCGTCAATTCACTCCAGGGGCAGGGCAAGGTGGTTTTCTGGAAAGGCGCCCAGGTTGCCAAGAAAGGGTATTTTTACCGGATTTTCACCGGCCGCTACGCGACCTATGCCGCAGCTGAAAAGGTCTGGCGGCAGATGGATGCACAGGGACTGGTGAGCTACAAGGGGATCTTCAGTTTTGACGATCTCCTTCCCCAGGCCAAGCCCAGTCGGGATTCCGGCCGGCGGCCGGCGCAGACGGCAGCTGAGATTCAGCAGAAAAAAAGCATGCGGCCTGGGCGTTTCGTGGACAATGGCGACGGCACCGTGACCGACCGCCAGAGCGGCCTGATGTGGATCCAAAACGGCTGGCATCGCGATTTTTTCGCCGCCACCACCTGGGAGGAGGCGATTACCAGCTGCGAACAGTTCCAGACGGCCGGCTACGGCGATTGGACCCTGCCGACCAGGGCGCAGTGGCAGAGCCTGTTGGATGATACGATCCAGGCGCCGGCCATCGCGGAACCGAATCCCTTCAAGAACGTGATCATCCACATGCCTTACTGGGCCAAGGACGGGCCGCTGCGGCTGCTGTCACGCCGCTATACCACCTTGCTATATGCCGGCACGATCAACCACCAGCAGAAGGACGAAATGGCGTTTATATGGCCGGTGAGGGTTGTTAGGTAATTAGGCTGAAGACTGAAGGCTGAAGTAAGGTCAAAGAGGTCGGACGCCGGAGTCTGAAGTCAGGTGTCAGGAGTCAGGAGTCGGGAGTCTGAGGTCAGGAAGGGCATGAGATCGGAGGTCAGAGGTCGGAAGTCAGAATTCTGAAGGCTGAAGGCTGGAACCAAGAAGTCGGAAGTCAAAGATCAGAGGCCGGGCAACTAAGACCACTTTTAGACACGGATGTCACGGATTGCACGGTTATCGCTTCGCGCAATTCAATCACTTAAAACCTTTTAGACAGGATTGCGCCTATGCGGCTTGAAAACCGTTCTACAGGATTAGCAGGATGGAAAACCTGTTTTGGCTGGCCGGATGCCAGCCCAAACACACTCATTGCCTTCGGCAAGAAATTCGTTTTCATTGTTTTAGTTCAGCTGACATCTGACCACTGACATCTGGCCCTTTAGTGGCGGATGATACCATTTTCAATCCCATCCGGGGATTGAAAATTTGTTCTTTATCCTGTCTATCATGTTAATCCTGTCAAAAAGATTTTAGTTTGAGTTGTTACCCGAATCTGTGCAATCCGCGTAATCCGTGTCAAAAATTGCAGCTACTTTCTATTCAATCATTCTTCGTCCGTTGCTCGCTTTTTCGCTAATCCCCCTCGAGATCACCATTCTGCGGCCGATCTTGCGGCCGTCGGCAAGCACACTTTCATCCTGGTTGGAGATGGCCGATTGACAGGTGCGGGTGTGGGGATAGCGGTGCTTGATGTGGGCCCGCAGCTGCGGGTCTTCGATTTTGATAATTTCGTTGGCATCACTGTCCGCGGCAACTTCGGTCTGTCGGGTTTCAAGGCGGCTGCGAAAGCCCTCGATGATCCCTGTGGCAAAATCGGTTTTGCGGTGCAGGGTCAGGTTTTTATTCTTGTTGTAGCGGGACCATTGCAGATTAATGTGGTTCCTTACAAAGTCATAGACGTACTCAGCCGAGACCACGTTCTCAGGGGTGCCGGTTATTTCCAGGACGCGTCCCATCTTCTCGCGGTCCGCTACCCAGGCGCTGACCCAGATGCCCTGGACAAAATAGAAATCTACCAGCAGGCTGGAAAGAAAATAGGCGTCCCTTGTGTGGCGCAGGGCCGGTTGACCGACAAAGATACTGACGAAATTACGATCTTTGTCCTGCTCGATCAAATCGATATTATAGCGGGCCATCAACTCATACGCTTTTATCATGGCCGCTTCGGCTTCGTGCTTGTTCCGGCTTTCCGACAGCGCCATCAGCTTGCGAATCCGGAGCAGGATCCGGTCATCGTCCGACAACTGGTTGGCAGCATAACGGTCTTTGAGGGGCGGGTAGTCGCCGGAAGCGCGGGGATTGGCCCGCAGCAGGCGGCATGCTTCTTGGAAAATCGACCCGTGGGCGCCTTCCTGTCTATGGGGTTGCAATCGGTCAGCCAGCTGATGGGCCATTTCATGGTGGAGAACTTCACGCACAGAATCCCAGGGATAATCCAGGACGAGTTTGCGGCTGATGCTGATCTCATTGCGCTTGCCATCCCAGTATCCCCAGCGGCTGTGCATGTCGACCAGGCGGAAGAGGGGCCGCTGCATCAAACTGCGATGATGATCACCCAGGTACCAGAGCGCCGCGTCCCACTCCCGCACCAACCCAAGTAATAACCGCCGCTCAAGGTCAGCTTGAAATTGTTTGCTATTCTTCTTGTTCAAAACTTATCTCAGTTACTATCAGTTTGATTTTCCGACTCCAGATCCCCGGCTCCCGACTCCATGGTCTCAACTTCAACCTTCAGCCTTCAACCTTATACCTGTATCTCAATACCCGTGCATTCATATCCGAAGTATGCTTTTATATAGAACTTTCGATGGTACTGTCCACCCGAATTCCCATATGATTCTATTGAACCTATCTCAGAAGTAGGATTTTGGTTCAAAATCAAGGCGGCCGCGAATATCAAACTGGAGGAATACTGTTAGTATTTCGAAGCTTTGATATTCGCGCCTAACACCGAGTTTGGGACAAAAGATCATTTTTGAGTTAGGTTCTGGCAATGACTGAAATTGAGTACAAAGGCGCCCTGATAAAAGCCCCGCTGCCCGGACTGAATGACCCCGAAGGTGACACCGTTCCTCCCGGACTGCCACCCGTCTTCGATGCCCATGTCCACCTCTTTCCGGACTGGCTCTTCGAACCCATCTGGCAGTGGTTCGATACCTTTGGCTGGCCGGTGCGCTACCAGATGGGGGCCGCGAAAATCATCGAATTTCTCACCGCTCACGGCATCGAGCGAATCGTGGGACTGCACTACGCCCACAAACCCGGCGTGGCCGGCAAATTGAACCAATTTATGTCCGACCTCTGCCGCCGTTTCCCCCAACTGGTTGGGACGGCTACCGTGTATCCAGGAGAGGACGGGGCGGACAAGATATTGAAAGCGGCCTTCGCAGATGGCCTTGCCGCGGTCAAACTGCACTCCCATGTCCAGTGCTTCGATATGGACAGCGTGGGCATGCACGCTGTATACGCTGCCTGTCAGGACAATGACAAACCGCTGATCATGCACGTCGGCCGGGAACCCAAAAGCCCGGCTTATCCCTGCGATCCCTATGAATTGTGCGGGGTGGAGAAGGTGGAGCGGGTTCTAAAGGATTATCAGGGACTCAAGGTCTGCGTCCCGCACCTGGGTGCCGACGAATTCACGGAGTTCAGAGAACTGCTCGAAAAGCATGACAACCTCTGGCTCGACACAACCATGGTCCTCTGCGACTATCTCCCCGGCATCGAGGTGCCGCATCTGGATACTTTCAGAAAAGACCGCATCATGTTCGGGACCGATTTTCCAAACATACCCTTCGCCTGGGACCGCGAATTGAAAACCCTGATCGGATTCAACCTGCCCAACGACTACCTCGAAGCCATCCTGTTCAAGAATGCTGCGGAACTGTTTTCGATCTAATGCCCTTATTGAGGTGAGTCACAGGGTTCCTAATTGTAAGAATAAAAAGAACATTTTTGACACGGATTACACAGATTACACGGATTTAGAAGCATTAAGACCTATTTTCAATTTCTGGTGAAATTGAAAATGTTTTCATCCGCCACTAAAGGGCCAGAAGTCAGGAGTCGGTGGTCAGAAGTCAGTTGAACTAAAACAGAGAAAACGAATTTCTTGCCGAAGGCAATGAGTGCGTTTGGGCTGGCATCCGGCCAGCCAAAACAGGTTTTCAATCCTGCTAATCCTGTAGATCCTGTCTAAAAGGTTTTAAGTGATTGAATTTCGCGAAGCGATACCCGTGTAATCCATGACACCCGTTTCTAAAAGAGGTCTTAATTGCCTGCCCCCTGACACCTGACGCCCGACTCCAGTCCTCCCTTCAGCCTTCAGCCTTCTACCTAATACCCTAATCGGTTTCTAACCGTAATCACTACAAAAATTTAAATTCCCTTGACTTTTAACTTCAATAAGCCGTAAACTGCCGTTCAGTTTTGAATAAAACTGTCATCAGGCAACTTCCCCACAGTTTCAAATAGATGCACTGCAGAGGCAATGGCACTCTCCAAAAAAGACTTCAAGGTCCTGGATGCCCTGGGCAGTGAGCCGATTACCACCCAGCGGCAGCTGTCCGAGCACACCGGCATCAGCCTTGGCCAGATCAACTATGTTCTGCGGCGCCTGCTTGAAAAGGGTATGGTCAAGGTTCACAACTTTAGAAAAAATCCCAACAAATTAAGTTATGTATACCGTTTGACGCCGGCCGGCATCGAAGCCCGGTCGCGGCTGGCGGTGAATTTTGTCGTATCCCGCCTGCGGGAATACTACGGCCTGCAGCGCCGCCTGTTGCTGCGCCTGCAGGAGATAGAAAAGGAGGGCAGTCAGGCCATCGTATTTGTGGGGCCGGCCACTGTCAGTGAATTTGTGGAAGCCACCATTTTGGAAGAAAAAATGAAATTACAGTTGGTTGCACATTTACCAGCGGCTGACAAGCTGCCATCTCTGATGTATGACAACTTCGACACGGTCCTGCTTTTCGATGAAAATGCCGAGGGCCTGCAGCAGGTAGCCCAGGACACCGGCATTGCCTCCGAGAAACTTGCTCTGCTCTGGTAACTGGGACTCAGAGTTTTAAAGAGTGGTCTGAGATAGACTAAAAAGCAAGAAAAACAAATAATAACAGATAGTAAAGCCTGGTTAATCACTGTAATCGACCGGGCGGAGCTATCTGGTCAGGAAAGAGTAACAGGCCGATAGACTGGATGATGCGGATTGGTTCACAAAGTTCCAAATTAACTAAAGACACCCCACTTTTTGACACGGATTTGCGCCTATGCGGCTTGAAGACAGTTCCACAGATTACACGGTTAGCGCTTCACGAAGGTCAACTACATGAAACCATTCGACAGGATCAACAGGATTTACTGGATTAAAAACCTGTTTTGGCTGACCGGATGCCAGCCAAAACACCATCATGCCTCCGGCAAAACGATACCGTAGTTTTCTGGATGCTACACCGATCAGGCAGGAGACAAAATAGTATTAACTTTGAGAAGACTCCCCTCCGCAAAGCGGATATAAACTTTTATGGTTTCTTCCGGAAACCTTAAAAAGAACTTTCATCCGGTTAATCATGTTAATCCTGTTAAAATAAGTTATGGCTCTTAATGGTTTTGAAATCTGTGTAGTCCGCGTAATCCGTGTCTAAATTATTTCTTTTGGTTTTTCCGGCGTAGCCGGCCAAATAATGCTCTTGTCTGTGTTCGTCTGTGTGTGTCTGTGGTTAAAATTATGCTTTTAATGTTCTTATCGAAATAGGACGCAACAATGAAATTCGAAAAAGAAATTCTCTGCATCGGCGCCGGCTACGTCGGTGGCCCCACCATGGCCATGATTGCCTCCAAATGCCCGCAATACCGGGTGACGGTGGTGGATATCATTCCGGAGAAGATTGACCAGTGGAACTCCGCTGATCTCCCCATATATGAACCCGGGTTGGACAAGATCGTCAAGCAGGCGCGCGGTAAAAACCTCTTCTTTAGCAAAGACATCGGGGCCGGCATCAAGGCCGCTGATATCGTTTTTGTCAGTGTCAACACACCTACCAAGACGTTCGGTGCCGGAGCCGGCATGGCGGCCGACCTGCAGTACGTCGAAAAGACTGCCCGTCAAATACTGGAGTATTCTGAATCCAGTAAAATCGTCGTCGAAAAGAGCACGATTCCGGTCAGAACGGCCCAGGCGATCAAAAGAATTTTGGTATCGGATAAATCGGATGTACATTTCGAAGTCCTTTCCAATCCCGAGTTTCTGGCTGAAGGCACCGCCATGCGAGATCTGGAAAACCCTGACCGGGTACTCATCGGTTCCCAGGAAACGGATAGCGGTCTCAAGGCCCGGAATGAGCTTGTTGAGATCTACGCCAATTGGCTTCCAAAAGATAAAATTATTACTTCCAATATCTGGAGCAGTGAGCTCTCCAAACTGGTTGCCAATGCGTTTTTAGCCCAGCGCATATCATCCATCAATGCGGTTTCCAGCCTCTGTGAGGAGACGGATGCCGATGTAGGCGAGGTGGCACGCGCGGTTGGACTTGACAGCCGCATCGGGTCAAAGTTTCTGCAGGCGAGCATCGGATTCGGGGGGTCCTGTTTCCAGAAAGACCTGTTGAACCTCGTTTACCTTTATTGCCACTATGGGCTTAACGAGGAGGCTGATTACTGGGAGGGTGTTCTAAAGATCAACGAGAACCAGATGGACCGGTTTGTCAAGAACATGCTGCGCAACATGTTCAACACCCTGGCCGGCAAGCGAGTTTGTGTCTTTGGGTTCGCATTTAAAGCCAATACCGGCGACACGCGGAATACCCCATCCCTGACGGTTGTCGAAAAGTTGCTGGCAGAACAAGCTGAGGTTGCGATTACTGATCCCAAGGCTCTGGACAATGCGGCCCGCGACTTGAAGGATGCTAAAGGAAATTACGAACTAATATCAGATCCGTATGAGGCTGCCGGCGGGTGCCACGCCATTGCCATCATGACCGAGTGGGAACTCTACCGAGATCTGGATTACCAGAAAATCTTCGATTCCATGCAGAAACCAGCCTTCATTTTCGATGGACGCAATATTGTTGATCACGACAAGCTGTTCGAAATCGGCTTTAATGTTTTTCCCATCGGTAAACCGAAGAAGGTGCATTTTTGATTTTAGGTAGAAGGTAGAGGGCTGAAGACTGAATAGTAACACCAAGAGGTCTGATGTCAGAAGTCAGAGGCCGGGAAAGATTGAAACCATACATCAAAAGCTGAGGTCGTAGGTCGGATAAAGCAAGATGTCCGGTGTCGGGAGTCAGTAATAACTCCCCTCCCTTGACGGGAGGGACTGGGGGAGGGTGAAGGAGTGACCTGGCGTCTGGAGTCAGGTACCAGGAGTCTGTAGATTGAATAAAGCCGCCATAAACTTAAAACTTTTTTTCACGCGTTAAATACCTGAATCGAAAAACCCACTTTAAAACTCCGCAAAGCGGATGATAGTGTTTTCAATTTCTTCCGGAAATTGAAAATATATTATAAATCCTGTCTGTGTTCGTCTGTGTGTGTCTGTGGCCAAAAGAAATCTAAAATTCAATTCCGCTCTCGTCACCGGCGGGGCCGGTTTCATCGGCTCCCATCTCGTAGAAGCTCATGTCACTGGCGGGTGTCAGGTTACGGTTCTGGACAATCCATCTTCCGGGCATAGAGAAAACCTTTCGGCCTGTGCAGACAAGATAACCTTCATCGAGGGAGACATCCGGGACGAACGGATTCTTGCCCGTGCTGTCAGCGGTTGCGAGGTTGTCTTTCATCTGGCAGCGGAAATATTTGTTCCCCGGACGATCGAGGATCCTATTAAAAGCGCGGAAATTAATACCATCGGCACCCTCAATGTTCTGGAGGCTGCCAGGAAAAGCGGAGTCCAACGGGTTGTTTTGTCCAGCTCTTGTGCAGTGTATGGAAACCCGGCAAAACTTCCTGTCACCGAGACCACACCAACCCAGCCATTGAGCCCTTATGCCGCCCAGAAGCGAAACGCTGAACAGCATGCAGCTGTTTACAGCGGACTGTACGATCTCGAAACCATCAACCTGCGTTATTTCAATGTGTACGGTCCCCGACAGGATTCACCATCGCCTTATTCAGGTGTCATCTCAGTTTTTCTGGACAGGGCAATAAAAGGGCAGGTGCCCGTAATCCAGGGAGATGGTAGGCAGTCACGCGATTTCATTTATGTTCAGGACGTGGTAGTTGCCAACCTGACTGCTGCCAATCAGACGGATTTATCCGGAGAAGTATACAACATAGGTACCGGTCAACAGACGACCATCAAAAGGCTCTGGAATACAGTAAGCCAAATAGCCGATGTGTCCATAGACCCCACCTATGAAACTGCCAGAGAAGGTGATGTTCGTAATTCTGTCGCAGATACAACTCTGGCTGAAGAAAAGCTTGAATTCAAAGCCAGAACTACCTTGGAGGAGGGGCTGGCTAAGACATACGAGTGGTACAAAGACAGGTTAAAGGCTGAAGACTGAAGGCTGAAGGAAAACCGGTGTCAGGTGTCGGGTGTCCGGAGCCAGGAAGGGCTTGAGGTCGGAAGTCTGACGCCGGAGTCGGGAAGGCCTTGAGGTCGGAAGTTTGAGGCCTGACGCCGGAAAATAGAAACATAATCGATTATTTCGTACCAAGGTTAGAAAGGGCTCGAGGGTAAGAGTGCCGCGAAGCGGCTGAGAGTATTTTTAATTTCATCCGGAAATTGTAAATGGAGGGTTTTAATCCAGTCAATCCTGTCAAAACAGGTTTGGGGTTTCATGATTCGTAGTCCGTGGAACCAGTGGGAATGTCTTCAAGCCGTATAGGCGCAATCCGTGTCAAAAAGAAAGATTTAAATGAAATATAACAACATCCTCGTTACTGGCGCGGCCGGATTCATCGGCTATCACCTCAGTCTGGGGCTTCTGGTGCAGGGCTGCAAAGTGACCGGCATAGACAATCTGAATGATTATTACGAGGTTAACCTGAAGAAGGCTCGTCTAAAGCAACTTGAGTCTCAAAAGGAGTTCACGTTTCAAAAATTGGAATTGTCTGACCGGGATTCTATGGAAACACTTTTTCGAGAGAATTCATTCGACGCCGTCGTAAACCTGGCGGCCCAGGCAGGAGTTCGTTATTCTCTTGTAAATCCTCAGGCTTATATAGATTCCAATATCGTTGGTTTTACTAATATCCTGGAGGGCTGTCGGCACAGCGGTGTTAAACATCTGGTGTTTGCCTCTTCAAGCTCGGTATACGGCGCCAATACCAAAATGCCTTTTTCGGTGCATGATAATGTCGATCACCCGGTATCGCTGTATGCAGCTTCTAAGAAGTCAAACGAGTTAATGGCCCATGCATACAGTCATCTTTACAGCCTTCCCTGTACAGGTCTGCGTTTTTTTACCGTCTATGGACCTTGGGGACGACCCGATATGGCCCTTTTCATCTTCACAAAAGCAACCCTCGAGGGAAAACCTATCAAGGTTTTTAACCATGGCAAAATGAAGAGGGATTTTACTTATATTGATGACATAATTGAGGGGGTTGTTCGAGTAATTCATAACACAGCTTCTCCCAATCCGGATTGGTCTGGAGACTGGCCAGACCCAGGGACTTCTTATGCCCCTTTCACGATCTACAACATCGGGAACAATAATCCGGTTGGATTGTTAGAATTCATTGAGGCAATTGAGACAGCCCTCGGCAAGAAAGCGATCAAGGAATTTCTGGACATGCAACCAGGTGATGTCCCTGCCACTTGTGCGGATGTGGACGATCTTGGCCGGGATGTTGGGTTTAAACCCAATACACCGCTGGAAGTCGGGATCGGTAAGTTTGTGGAATGGTACCGAAGATACTACGGAGTTTAGCGCAGGGGGCGCAGGGCATAGCGCATGGTGCCAAGGGCGAAAAGAAAAACATCACTAATTAAATACGAAATAGAATAACAGATTAGAACAATTCAGATATTTACATTCTATGGGAAATTTCAGATTTCAGAACTTAGATATATGGAAGATATCTATTGAAATTGCGGATGGCCTTTTTACTATCAGTGATGAACTTGAAGAAAAGAGACTATACCGATTTGCTGAGCAGTTACGTGGGGCTGGTATGTCAATGTCTAACAATATCGCTGAGGGGAGCGGGTCAAATTCTTCTAAGGATTTTAGAAACTTTCTCAATTTTGCCAGACGTTCGGCATTTGAAAACGCCAACATTCTAATACTGTTGCATAAGCGGGCATTAATTGCTCAGAATACTCTGGACCATTATTTGGATGAACTTGATTTGCCATGTAGGAAGATTACCAGTTTCCAAAGAACCCTGAGCTAAGATAGTGAACTATTCACAATATCTCTAATCTTGGAATCACTCACTATACCTATTGTGCTTTACTCTTGGCCTTTGGCTCTTTGCCCGTTACCCTTTGCTCCATGCTCTCAGCACTTTGCGTTTCGCTCCAAGCCCATCTTGCACACACCTTAGTCACCGGATACTTCGGATCAGAATACGCCGCCAGATCGAACATCTTGGCCATGGGCTGGTAAACACGGTCCAGGCTGGCCACATCATTGATACCCAGGCTCCAGTAGTCTTTGGCCCGTTTGAACAGAAACTCGTTCCGGGGAAAGCTTCGCAGTCTCGGGTTATAGCCCTCGAACAGTAAGCGGTAGGTAGAATCGATCAGGTGCCAACGGTCCTCCAGGTAAGCTTCGATGAAGACGTGGCCGGTCGTGATCAGTAAATCATTTTCCTTGAAATCGGTCATCCATTCGGTGTTGGCGGTTAGCACCATACGAGCCGGCACCCCGGAGGCCCTAAACAAGGTTACCTGGGCCAGGGCAAAATCAGAGCAGCCACCCAGAGCCCGGGTCTCGAACAATTCATCGGCACTTCGGGCAAAGGCTTTGTCATTCAACCAGTTGTCGTATTTGAAGTTGGCCCAGACATAATCAACCGCCTTGTACATTCGTTCCCGCCGGTTGGCCCCACGGATCTGTTTCGAGACTGAAATAATACTGGGAGTAAGTTTAGTCTGTGGCCCCTCTAATAGCCATACAGCAACCTCCGGCGGCAATTGCTGATCCTGATACCCCGAAAAATCCGGTGGTATCCGCGGATCCACCTGAGTTCCCGTACAAGCGGTCAACAAAACCAAAAAAATGACCGGGAAAACAACCCAGCCCCCCCGGTCGGTTATCTTGTATAGTCTTTTCATTAAAACCACATGATACAGGATTTAGCTAATTAGTTTTCAACCATTCCAGAAACAGTTTAGAAATGTTGAATTGGGGCAAAGGTCAAGGCGGGCGAAAATTTTAACCACAGGCATACAAACAGTATTCCGCGGATTACAATTTTCGCCCAACGCCGAGATTTGTCCCAAGGCGATATTTGTTAACTGTTTCTACTCCATGTCGGGAGGCATGGAAAGGGTAGCCAACCCCGGCCCAACCGACCCCAGCAGCGCCTCCCGCAGCTGCACCGGACACAGCACCGGCAACCGATGCTGGGCCAACGACGGTAGTTCCGCCAATTGCTCCGGTAAGGCCGACCGTCGACCCGGGGCCTGTAAGCGCAGTAGTGATTAAAGCGCCAGTTACCAAAGCATGGGCCTCCCTTACAGGATTCAACCAGGCCAGCACCCTTTTAGAGATGGAACTTTGCTTATCAGGAGCCGCGGCTACTGATACCGCAAAATCGGTCCCGCGAACCCCACAGACAGCCGTTTCAGTTTGAACCTGGTAGTTCGGTTCGCCGGATAATTTCTTGACGATGAACCGGGCGCTGCCCCAGAACAATCCCATTACCGTGGAACGCGTGTTGGTTTTAGGTTCATATTCAAGCTTGGAAACCACCAACTTTGCATTGGGTGCCATGGCCAGAACGCTCTTGTCCTTCATGGCTGCATTGATCCGCGAACGCGAACTTGTTATGATTGTATCTCCCTCGAAGATCGGATACTTGGCTTTCAGACGGTAGGCGGATTTACCACCTGTATGGATAACATAGACTTTGCCCTGGACCTTTTGGACCTTACCGACTTTCCTGGTAACACCACCGACAAACTCGGGCTGGACCTTCACACCTTCTGGCATGAGCGCCACTTTAGGCTTGGTCGGCTTGAAGTTGTCCAATAAACTAAGGCTGGGATCCATGCTGTAAAGCGAGGTGAGGCCGAATACCAGGCCAATACCCAGCAGAACGATAACGCTGTAGCTCAATTTACTATTCTTGGAAATTTTCATGAGACGATCCTTTCCTTACAAGGTGAACATAAGCCCGATATACAGAACTGATATAATCTAATATTTTTAACCATTTCAGACAAATCTGTCAAATTATTCAATTGAAACCATTGTTATATGAGCAAAATCCGCCAGTCTTGTCAAAAACGGTTTCGGTCTCTTTAGAAATAGTGTGTTTGAGTCTGGGGATAATTTAAGTTTTAGTATGGAGGTGGTTTGGGATTAGGTTTTCATCGGCGAAGCCGAGCACAAATTGATTTTGTCTGTGTAAGTCCGTGTGTGTCTGTGGCTAATTCACGATTTTCAATAGGCTAATAAACTATGGCTAAAAAGATCTTAAAAAACAAAAACTTCGCCCTCATAGGCGCCGGCGGCTACGTCGCCCCCAAACACATGAAAGCCATTAAGGACACCGGCAACAACCTCATCACCGCCCTGGACATATCCGACTCGGTCGGCATCCTCGACAGCTTCTCTTTCGATGTGGCCTTCTTCACCGAATTCGAGCGTTTCGACCGCCATGCCGAAAAACTCAGAAGGGCAGGGGACGATAAAAAGATGCACTATGTTAGCATCTGCTCCCCCAATTACCTCCACGACGCCCATATTCGTTTCGCACTGCGGATCGGCGTCGATGCCATCTGCGAAAAACCCCTGGTTTTGAAACCCTGGAACCTGGACGCTCTGTCGGAAATTGAAAGGGAGACAGGCAAAAGGATCTACAATGTCCTCCAATTGCGAGTGCACCCATCCATAATTGAACTGAAACAAAATGTTGATACGGCAGGCGGTGGGAAAAAAGCCGAAATCGACCTGACCTACATCACATCACGAGGCAAGTGGTATTTCTATTCCTGGAAAGGGGATGTTGATAAATCCGGTGGAATTGCGACCAATATCGGCGTCCATTTCTTCGACATGCTCATGTGGATTTTCGGCAAGGTTCAGCACCAGGAGGTTCACCTGACCAAGTCTGAAAAGATGGCGGGATATTTAGAACTGGAGAAAGCCAATGTCCGCTGGTTTCTATCGGCGGATCGGCACGATCTACCCAACGATGCCAAAGACGAGGGTAAGACAACTTATCGATCCATCACCGTAGATGGAAAGGAAATCGAGTTCTCAGGAGGTTTCACCGACCTGCACACCATGGTCTACAAAGACATCCTCTCCGGCGGCGGCTACGGCATCGAGGATGCTAGGCCCTCAATCGAACTTGTGCATGCGATTCGCGAATCCGAACCGGTTAAAAAACCTGACAATTACCACCCCTTTTTAAAACCTTAGATTAGCCACAGACACACACAGGCTTACACAGACGAAAACATGATTAAGAAATTCACAATTTTCTGACAAAATTGTGAATGCAGTCATCCGCTATGCGGAATTTTAAGTTCCTCCACATCTATCAATATTACTTTTTCTCTCGTTTGTATTCGTTTGTGTGTTTAGAAGGCCAATAATTAATAGTGTAATTTTTCTTTTTCGGCGCAGCTGACTAAACTTTGCCTTTGTCTGTGTAAGTCTGTGGCTAACTTAATAGGTACTTATGGATCTTAACGATTTAACCTACAAAATCAATGGCGCTGTATTTGAGGTGAACCGAGTCCTCGGCGCCGGCTTTCTTGAGAAAGTTTATGAGAATGCGTTATTGGTAGAGTTAAGTGCTCAAGGCCTTAAGGCGGAGAGCCAAGTCCCTATTAATGTAGAATACAAATCTGAAAATGTGGGTGAATATTTTGCTGATATTATAGTTGAAGATCAGGTGATTCTTGAACTGAAGGCTACTGAGGTTATTGCAAAAAAACATGAAGCACAGTTATTGAACTACCTAAAAGCAACTGAATTTAAAGTTGGCATGTTAATAAATTTTACCCATCCAAAAGCAGAGATTAAAAGATACGTTCTATAAACAATATTGTTCTTTCGGCGAAGCCGCACCAACCCTGCTCTTGTCTGTGTATGTCTGTGCGAGTCTGTGGCTAAATTATTTTGTTTTTGATCTATCGGCGTAGCCGACAAATAACTGCCCTTGTCTGTGTGCGTCTGTGTGAGTCTGTGGCTATTTAAAATGGTTTTGATGTATTGGTTTTGACCTTTTCGGCGAAGCCGAACCAATCCCGCTCTTGTCTGTGTACGTCCGTGTGAGTCTGTGGCTAATTTAAATGGTTTTGATATGCTGGTTTTGACCTTTCCGGCGAAGCCGGCCAAATCATGCCCCTGTCTGTGTATGTCCGTGTGAGTCTGTGGCTAAATTATTTTGTTTTTGGTCTTACCGGCATAGCCGGCCAAATAACTGCCCTTGTCTGTGTACATCCGTGTGTGTCTGTGGCTAATTAATGGTTGGAGGTTGTTTTGGAGTATTTCGTACACGAATCATCCTACATCGACGACAACTGCCAGATAGGCAAAGGAACCAAAATCTGGCACTTCTGCCACATCATGTCCGGCTCCGACATCGGCGAAAACTGCAACATCGGCCAGAACGTCGTCATTGGACCGGAAGTCCAAATAGGCAATCAATGCAAAATCCAGAACAATGTATCGATCTATAAACACGTAACCTTGGAAGACAACGTATTCTGCGGCCCCTCAATGGTCTTCACCAATGTTTATAACCCGCGTGCAGGGATGCGCAAAATGGATCAGGCCAGGCCGATCCGGGTTAAAAAAGGCGCTACCCTGGGCGCAAACTGCACCATCGTCTGCGGCATCACCATCGGAAGATACGCCTTTGTAGGTGCCGGTGCAGTCGTAACCAAAGATGTCCCCGACCATGCTCTCATTATCGGCAACCCCGCAAAACAAATCGGCTACGCCTGCCAATGCGGGGAAACACTACCTGGAAATTTGGTATGTGATACCTGTAAGCGAAAATACCAGGCTACTGATAGAGGTTTGAGCGAAACATAAGAATCCAGTACACTGAGATCGGACTTTCGGCTTTTATGCTTGTTGCCATATAATCCGTTTCTGAAAAGATATTGTGGGCTCATCAAGTTGACAACTTACCGAATTCATAATAATTTATAAGTAAGTGAATGAATCCAGAAGGATGATCAAATGAAACGACAGGTTATAGTTAATATTCTTAATTCTCATCGAGACGAGATCAACTCCCGATATGGTGTTTCGTCATTATCTCTTTTTGGATCGGTGGCCAGGGATGAGGCTACCGAGAAGAGTGATATTGATATTTTGGTAAAATTTACAAAAACACCCGGGATATTTGGATTTCTTGAACTGAAAACTTACTTGGAAAGTATTTTACAGTGTTCTGTAGGTCTTGTTACCCGGGATGCCTTAAGAAAACAGCTTCGCGAACAGATAATTAAAGAGGCTGTAAATGCCGTATAGAAGCTGGGAGTTTAGAATTGACGATATTATTGAGGCAATTAATAAAATTGAACGCTATATCTATGGCCTTGATTTTGAAAAATGGCAAAAAGACGAGAAAACAATCGATGCCGTTATCCGCAATATTGAGGTGATTGGTGAAGCAGCGTCACACTTGCCAGCAGAGATACAGGAACAATACAAAGAAATTCCATGGGGGATGATGAAAGGAATTCGCAATGTGTTGGCGCATGAATACTTTGGCATCGACTTAAAAATTACCTGGAAAACAGTGAAGGAAGATCTCCCATCACTAAAAAAGTACTTGCAAAAGTAAATGACCCTTGCCTGTGATGGGTTTTACCACTCCTACCAGTCTGGTAAACTCAAATCATAAGAAAATACAAAATTTTCAGCGGTTTTTAAAACGCATCTTTCCCGCAGCGGATGATACCATTTTCAAATTCATCAGGAATTTGAAAATAGAATTATAATAATCCTGTCTATCTTGTTAATCCTGTCAAAAGAATGGTTTTTAGAGTTCATATTTTCAAATTATTTGAGGCGTTTGCCTTGAGAACATTCCGCAATTCGGATTTAGTCAATCAATTTGTATTTCGGGCTTCTCATAGTTTTAGTTTTGCATTTGTTTAAGGAATTGAACATTAATATTTAGAATTTGTTTCGGATTTCGCAATTCGAATTTCGGATTTTCTTGAATAACTTTATCCCCGGGCAGGTAAATATGCATCTTAAAAATCTAAGATTCCTAACCATTCTTCTGATTCTATCGATTGCCCTTGCCGGCCAGGCTCTTAGCCTCACCGCCGACCAAATGCAAATGCTCCAGCAACTCACCCCACAGGAGCGCCAGGCCCCGATGCAGCAGTTGGGCGGTGACCAGAGCGTTGCCCAGCAGCCGCTCTATTCACCACAGGTGGTTCAGCCGATTGCACCTGGTGCTACACCGCGGCCCGCAACTCTATCAGGAGATGAATTGCGCGCCCAGGGTGGCGATACCCTTATCTTGACGATTAATCCTCCGGCCGATCAGGCCGATCAGCTACCCGGGTTTGTTAATGATGTATTAGGGAGCAAGGTATATCGTTTGGATCATAACGGAATTCTGGATTTAAACGGAGTCGGCAAGATTCCGGTGGCTGGTTTGAATGTAGAAGAAATCTCAGCGCGACTGTCAGCTGAACCGCCCTTGAAGGGATTAACCATAGCGGCTAGGATTCTACCCTTGGAACCAATTGGTTCCTTGGCCAACGAACCCTTTGGTTACGACTTGTTCAAAGGAGCCCCAACCACTTTCGCCCCGGCTACTGATATTCCAGTGCCGGCTGATTATATTATCGGTCCCGGTGATACCATCATCCTTCAGTTTTTCGGCAAGGAAAATGCTCGCTATAGTTTGGTTGTAACACGAGAAGGGATGGTGCAAATTCCAAAGATTGGGCCAGTTTCCGCCGCGGGCCAACGGTTCTCTGAACTTCAGAAAAAGTGGCAAAATTACATTAATAAAAAAATGATTGGGGTGCGCGCCAGCATTACTATGGGGCGGCTGAGATCCATCCGTGTATTTATTCTTGGCGAGGCGGAGCGGCCGGGGTCGTATACAGTAAGTGCTCTTTCTACCATGACCAATGCGCTCTTTGTCAGTGGTGGAATCAAACATATCGGTTCACTGCGGCAGATCCAGCTTAAACGCGGCGGTCAGCTAATCACTGAACTGGATTTATATGACCTGCTCTTGAAAGGTGACACCAGCGGTGATGTTAGATTACAACCGGGCGACGTCATTTTCGTTCCGCCGGTCGGACGCACGGTGGGTATAGCCGGGGCAGTTCGACGACCAGCGATTTATGAACTGCGAAATGAGAAATCCGTCAACGAATTGATAAATATCGCCGGTGGTCTTTTACCTACTGCACTCAAAGAGAGTGCTCAACTCGAAAGAATCAATTCAGGCGGTGACCGGGTCGTTATTGATGTTAATTTGACCGATATCAACGGTTTGACCATGGTGTTGTCTGATGGCGACGTCCTCCAGGTTCGCTCGGTCCTCGACCGGGTGGAAAAAGTCGTAAAACTCGCCGGTCACGTGGAACGTCCAGGTAGTTATCAATGGCGAAAGGGCATGCGTTTAACCGATCTGGTTGACTCGGTTGATGACCTCAAGCCGCGTCCGGATCTGAATTATGTACTCATAAAACGCGAACTGCCCCCGGACCGGCGGATTGAGGTCCATTCCGTCAATTTGGCGCAAGCATTCGAAAACCGAGATTCAGAGGAGAATATTCAACTACAGGCCCGCGACGAGGTGGTTGTTTTCAGCCTTACCGAAAACCGGGCCGATCTTTTGCGCCCCATTGTGGCGCAGTTGCGTCTCCAAGCCCGCAGCGATGATCCCGAACATGTGGTCGCCATAGGTGGTCAGGTTGCATTTCCGGGTGAATATCCGCTTGAAAAAGGCATGAAGGTAAGCGAGTTACTGCGTGCCGGCGGTAACCTAACCCAACAGGCATACCGTCTGGAAGCAGAGATGATTCGCTACCAGGTTATAGAGAACAAGGTTCGTGAAACCAGCCGGATTCCTCTGGACTTGGCAGCCATCATGAAAGGTGATGCAACCAATGATCGAGAATTAAGACCTTTTGACACCGTCAACGTAAAGCAGGTCGCAGAATGGTGGGATCGTGAAACAATTGAGATCAGAGGCGAAGTTATGTTTCCAGGGCGCTACGTGGTAGAGAAAGGCGAGACTCTGTCTGAGCTGATTGAGCGGGTAGGGGGGTTCACTGAACGTGCCTTCCTGAAAGGAGCTATTCTGGTGCGCGAAGAACTACGTGCCAAGGAGCAGGAACAGCTCGATCGTTTGCGTGAACGCTTGAAGGGTGATCTGGCTTCGATTTCGCTCCAACAAATGCAGGAGGACACCAAAAAGCAGGAAGCCCTGGCCATGGCCCAGGGTCTATTAACCCAGATGGAAGGCACCAAGGCAGTTGGACGACTGGTGATTGACCTTGAAGCGATTGTCAACGGGGTCAAAACCGACATTGTCCTTCAGAATAATGACCGAATTTTCATCCCAGACAACCCACAGGAAGTCGCAGTCTTGGGCGAAGTGAACTATCCTACCTCGCACGTATTTGACCAAAAACTCACCCGAGATGATTACATCAACCATTCCGGCGGCATGACCTACAAGGCTGACAAGAAGAGAGTTTACGTTGTCAAAGCCAACGGCCAAGTCTTGTCCCCAAAGACCACCAGCACCTGGTTCGGCAAAAACCCACAGGATATCCATGTGGGCGATACCATCGTGGTACCACTTGATGCAGACCGCATACGTCCACTTTTTCTCTGGTCTAGCATCGCCCAGATCGTCTACCAGTCCGCACTAGCCATCGCTGCATTCAACTCAGTCGGGGCGTTTTAAATTGTTACTTCATTGATTTGCCTTGGGCAAAGAGTAGCGAACAGAAAAAATATATAATTTAATACAAAAGACTCTAATACAGAGTTCTATTTATAACAGGTGTAAGCTGTTTTTGTTTTTCGCCTTATGCCCAAAGCCCCATTGAAATATTGCCATTCATAATCCCGAATTGAGAGAATACCAATGAATGAAAAATTACATGACCAGCAACCACAATTGTCGCAACAAGGCTACCCCCCATCGCCTTACTATTACCCAGCGCCCCACGAGGAAAACGAGATTAACTTTTTTGATTTGTGGGCGGTAATATGGAATTACAAACGGATCATTTTTTTAATAACTATCCTTTTTACGAGTGTCGCGCTCGCCGTTGCATTACATGCAACTCCGATATACCGTGCAGAGATTTTACTGGCACCCGTAACAGAGGAAAAATCCAGCAATTTTTCTAGCTTGGATAGCCAATTTGGAGACCTTGCCGCCCTAGCTGGAATAAATTTTGGCAGCAGCGCGAGTAAGCACGAAGCAATTGCTTTTTTTAAATCACGCGTTTTGGCGGAACAATTCATTAGAGACGAAGGATTGTTACCGATTCTCTTCTCTGATAGCTGGGATTTCCAAAATAAGAAATGGAATGTTGAAAATGAAGAAGATATCCCAACAATGTGGGATGCTTACAAAATCTTTAATAAGGGCGTGCGTAGCGTTTCTGTTGATATGAAAACTGGCCTCGTAACACTCTCTATCGAGTGGAAGGACCCTAAACTATGCGCTGAATGGGCTTCCAAGCTTGTAAATAGGGTAAATGAGTATATGCGTAACAGAGCTGTACAGGATGCTGAAAACAATCTTAAATATCTAAAAGAAGCGCTCACTAAAACAAGCAGCGTCGAGTTACATGAAGTAATATATCGTATAATCGAAAGTCAAATTAAAGTTATTATGTTTGTAAAAGCTCGGGAAGAGTATTCCTTTAAAATTATTGATCCTCCTGTGATACCTCAGCAAAAGATCAGGCCAAAACGAAGACAAATTGTGATTATAGGCTTTATACTGGGCTTGATGGTAGGTGTATTTATTACCTTCTTTAGTAACTTTGTGAAAGAGAAAATTATAAGCGAGAGAAATAATGCAAAATAGCCTTTCCGGTTTGTCAACAGTAAATGTTGAACTGACAAACAGGTGCAATAAAGATTGCTGGATGTGTGGACGTAGGAAGGCTGAGCGGGATTACCCTGAACTTGTCTTAAATTACGGTGATATGGAATTTAGCTTAGTTGAAAAAATCGCAATGCAATTGCCACCGAACATAGTAGTTCAATTACATAACAATGGTGAGGGCTTGCTTTATCCAAGATTTGGTGAAGCGGCTATGCTTTTCAAAGGACAAATCCGAAACATAGTTACCAATGGTAAGTTACTGGTTAAGAAAGCTAACGAAATTATCGGAAACTTGGAAACGATGGCAGTATCTGTATTTGAAAACGACCCCGAAGCTGACGAGCAGTATGAAATACTACAAGAGTTTCTTTCTTTAAAAGGTAATAGAAAACCATATACCAACATACGCTTAAATGGAAATGTAGATCCCACGAAATATAAAAATCTAAGCGGACTAATAATTAAGCGCGTTTTACACTCACCAATGGGTAGCTTTAATTATAAAAAAGATCCAACTATTCCTGAAATTGGCATCTGTCTGGATTTTTTACACCATATGGCTATTAATCGAGAAGGAAAGGTTTCTGTATGCGTTCGTTTCGATCCAAAAAGGCTTGGTGTAATTGGTGACGCCAACACACATGGGTTGTCACAAATATGGAATAGTGACTTACGAAAGGAATGGTTGGAATTGCATAAGCAAGGCTCCCGAGAAAAGGTACCACTATGTGCTTATTGCCAGTTTTGGGGGGTACCAACTGCTGGGAAAAGTGAAAAAAGTGGAAAGGATTTAAATGAATATTCGATTTTTAGTAAAGATTGAATTTTAGACGTTTTGAACAACATTGAGGAGGAAAGATGCCGATTTTTATCATTGGTGAAATAGGGATTAACCATAATGGTGATTTGTCGATTGCAAGAGATTTAATTGATGTAGCCAAAGATGCAGGATGTGATGCTGTAAAGTTTCAGAAAAGAACAATTGATTTGGTCTATAAACAGGATTTTCTTGATGGGCCAAGGGAAAGCCCCTGGGGTACAACCCAAAGGGAACAAAAAGAGGGCCTTGAGTTTGGCCAAATGGAATATCGAGAGATTGATGCGTATTGCAAGCAAGGGAAGATTGAGTGGTTTGCTTCTTCTTGGGACATAGAGAGCCAAAAATTTCTAAGGCAGTTTAACTTGAACTACAACAAGGTGGCCTCAGCTATGCTGGTGCATGAGGATTTAATTAAAGAAATTGCATCTGAAAAAAAGCACACGTTTATTTCAACAGGGATGAGCACACTGACAGAAATTGATAAAGCAGTAGAAATATTTAATGATGCAGACTGCCCGTTTGAACTTATGCACTGTGTTTCCACTTACCCTATGGCTGATGAAGATGCCAATTTAAACGGGATTAAAACACTCCGCGAACGCTATGAATGCAACGTCGGATATAGTGGGCATGAAGTTGGACTTGCCATCTCATATGCAGCAGCGGCTCTCGGGATTACATCGCTCGAACGTCATATAACACTAGACCGGGCAATGTATGGCTCTGACCAGGCAGCATCAGTAGAACCAAACGGTCTAAGGCAGCTGGTTGGGGCTGTAAGAAAAATAGAAGCTGCAATGGGTGACGGCGTTATTGATGTTATTGAAAAGGAGGTTCCTGTCGCCCAGAGCTTGAGAGCGCATGTACCGTTTATAGCTAGCCAAAGATAGCGCAAGAGGACAAATGGATAAATTGGTTTGTATCATCCTTGCAAGAGGTGGTTCCAAAGGAATACCTCATAAAAATATAGTTGATTTTTGTGGTAAACCACTAATCTCCTGGACGATAGAGCAATCGCTACAACCTGAACAATTTAACTCAGTATGGGTAAGCTCTGATAGCGCAGAGATTTTAGAAATAAGTGAATCATACGGAGCAAGATCCATCATTCGCCCTGATAGCCTATCCGATCACCATGCAACCTCAGAATCTGCTTGGTTGCACGCTATAGATGTCATTGAAAATAGAATCGGCGCAATTGATTTGGTATTTGCCCCTCAAGTAACATCTCCGCTACGTGAACCTAAAGATATAATACGTGGAATCGAGGACTTTCAACGCCAAGGATACGATTCACTTTTTTCATGCAGCGTCGTAGATGATTTGTTTCTTTGGGAGAAAACTCCCGAGGGTAGATTTGAAAGTGTTAATTATGATTATCTTAATAGAAGTCGCCGTCAGGATATACCCGACCAATATGTTGAAAACGGGTCATTTTATATTTTTAAACCAAAAGTGATCAGGAAATTTAACAATAGAATCGGTGGTAAAATAGGCGTCACCAATATGGAGTTATGGAAGCTGTTTGAAATAGATACGATGGATGATTTGAAGATGTGCGAAGCGATGATGAAAGCATTTCTACTTTAAATATAGTACTTTTTGGGGTCAGAAGGCGCAATTATGGGAAATAATAAAGGACGAGTTGTTTGGATAAACGGTGAGTTTGTGCCCGAAAGTGAGGCCAAAGTTTCAATTTATGACTCGGCACTGATGTTTGGCGATATGGTGTTCGAAATGACCAGATCGTTTAACAAAAAGCAGTTTAAATTGCGGGAACATTTGGAAAGGCTGTATGCTTCTATCAAGTATGTGCATATCCCGATTGAAATGACCATTGAAGAGATGGAAAGACATGTTTATGAAACTATCGAGGCGAACGAACCATTCTTTGCAGATGATGACGAACATCGTATAATGATAGATGTTTCTAGAGGCATTTTGTCAATCTATCAAGGTATACTTGGCTCCCACAATGGACCAAACGTCATAATTGCTGATTTTCCATTGAGGTGGACTGTAGCGGGCATGGGAGAATTGTATAATACTGGGATTAATGCGGTAATAACCTCGCAACGGGCGATACCAGCACAGTTATTAGAACCTAAAGTTAAGAATCGAAGCAGGCTACATTACTTGATGGCAAATATTGAAGTTTCTAAATATGAGGGTAAAAATAACTGGGCATTATTGCTTGACCCAGATGGTTTAGTGGCTGAAGGGACAGGTGATAATTTTTTTATTGTAAAGAATAACCGGATAATGACGCCTGAACCTAGAAATATTCTGAGAGGAATCAGTCGAGAATATATATTTGAACTATGCAATCAATTATCAATGGAGTGTGTTGAAACAAATATTGAACCCTACGATGTTATAACTGCTGACGAAGCATTCATGACCGGTACTCCCTTTTGCTTGTTACCAGTCACTTCACTGAATTCCACTCCTATCGGATCAGGAGAGTTTGGTAGAATTACGTTAAAGTTATTAGATACTTGGAGTAAAAATGTCGATACTGATATTGTAAGACAGATTAAAAACTGGGATTTAGAAAAGGACTCTTACAGAAAGTCGGGCCCTACACCATATTCTTTCAAATAACAATGCTAAACAATATCCCCGAAATTATAGCGAAAAATAAAATCCGAAAACAAGAGACAGAATCAGAAATTTTTTTCAAAGATAAACAAAACACTTTTTTTAAGAACTCCTTCGTTTATAGCGGGGTTAATATTCTGATGAAGTTTATTCAATTCATCAGAGAGTTCGTTGTTAGGTATATTCTGCCTCCAGATTTGATGGGGTATTGGAATTTTGTAAATGTGGTTCAAGGTTTCATCGCAACGTTTGATCTTGGTTGTATTGCCGGGGCTATACGAGAGTTAGCAATCATAAGGGCAAGATCCAATTCCGAAGAGGAAGGGCGGATTCGTTCTACTACACTTTTGTTCAACGTTATTCAAAACACCACTATTGGCCTAATTACGATTGTTTTTTTTTTATGGAACAAATCAAATTACCATCCGTTTGAATTGATTGCCGTCCTGACAGCCGTACTTTTATTTATTTCAATGGGTTTCCAGAATGCATTTATTTCGTTCCTTCAGGGAGCGCATGCATTCGTCCCGTTGAGTAAAATTCTTTTTTTTGGCACACTGCTTGATGCGTTTTTCTTTCCAGTTGGAGCGTACTTTTGGGGTGTAAAAGGTCTGATGGCCATTGCAGTAGTTAGCAATATCCTAAAGGTTTGGTTATTCACTTACTTTTCAGGTCTGATTGCTGCTACCATAGGCAAGTTTAAAATTTATTGGGATGTTTTGAAGAGATTGTTGACATTCGGTTTTACGCTTCGAATAGTAGACTATCCAAACACAATTTTTAACATGGTAAATATTCTATGGGTTACAAAATTTATGAGCATTGAAGCTCTTGCTTTATTCTCAATGGCTCGTGGGTTTGCGTATCAAATTTCTGAAGTAGGTACAAAGGTGGGCACAGTTTATGCGATGCGATACCTTGACCATGCAGGAAGAGGTACAGATAAAAAAAGGGTTGCTGAGGAGTTGAAACAGTTCCTTTTTTTGCAACTCTTAGTTATCATCCCAATTTTATGTTGGGGTGCAGGGATTCTACTGCCGTTTCTTGTCAATACTACTATACCTAAATATTCTGATGCCAATAGAACTATTCTGATCCTTTTAATTTGCAGTTTCTTTTTTGTAACCAATAGTGGGCTTACGAATCCTTGGATTAAGGACAAGAAGTTAGGTTCACGCGGAATAGCCAATTTGGTTGGCTTATTCGCGATGATATTTGCATTTGTTACCACGTGGTATATTTTTAAGTACAGAACTCTTAATGCTATTGCGTATGCTTCGCTTGCAGGCTATTTGCTTTATTTTATTTATATGGTTATAGCCGTAGGTAAAGATATCTGGTCAAATAGAGAGGTGGCTGAAATTGTACTTGTGGTTTTGGTAGCAGCCGCATGGACATACATTTTGATCAATGCAGGCAATTCATATGTTTTTAAAGGCAATTTCGTAGAAGATCTGAAATCAATCCTTTATAGTTGCGCATGGACTTTTGTACTACTTATGCCAATTCCAATATACGGACTAAAAAAATCAAAAATTCTTCAAGGGTGGTTGAAATAATTAAATAGTTATGAAAAGAACGCACAAGAAAAGAGTAAAAGAGCAACGCATTATATTGCCGATACTGTATATACATCATCTTGTTATGTTTAGATTGATATTTGGTGTGCGTGGTGCAGTGGTATTCTATGACGTTTTCCCACGATATATTAGAGGTATAGTTAAATTTCTTAAAATTCCTTATAAAACTATTGAGTCGTTTTTAATAGTTGTTACAGGCATCAAAATAGTAAAAATTCAAGATGGCAGCACCTTCACCAACTACCCTTATACGCATCTAAAGTCTATGGAGACAACCACCGATATTCTTTTAAGCTTGATTAACAAAGGGTACATAAAAAAAGGTAGTTTTTTACCTTTGATCAGGTTGGTTGGTAGCCAACCAACGGAAGCATACTGTGCCAAATATTTGGCACAAACATATATCTTTCATATAGCTCTATCCACTACCGTTGCTATAGAGAGTAGTGATTGTCGAGCCAATTTTACCATTGCCATAGATCCTGAGATACCAGCTCAATGGTACCCCATATTGAAAAAGGAACTAGGCTATAAAGGAGTAAGTTTTTTTAAGTGGCCCTCTTGGTACATCACGATTATAGGATTTTTTTCAAAAGTGATACCATTATTCGAAATACCCATTGCAAGCCTAATGTGGATTCTACGAAGGGGGATTTGCATAAATATAGGAAAGAAGGAAGGGTTCAATATTGCAACCGAATTTATTGACCCAAGAAGGTTTAACGGTACTGCTTATGATTCAAACTATTGGATCGATGAAACAAATATAAAGAAGGAGGGAGCTCTATTTTTTTTAACTAACAAACAGTCAAAGTATCTTCGTAAAGAAAAATATAAGATCAATAAGATTAAACAAGACCTCAAAAAAAGAGGTTATAGATTCATCTTTTTAAACGATCTTTTATACACAACGGATAATTTAAGAGAAATTGTTGTTTATTGTTTTGAATTATTGTGCACTACTTTAATTTCAAGAGATATATTTGCCGGAAGGATATTAAAAACGGCTTGGGATGACTATTTTGAATTTAGACCACTGTTCACTTACTTTAAATTCGATAACTTGATTTATCTTACACTTGCTAACGGTCAGACTGATCTAAGGTTTAATGATGCAATTGTTACGGGCTTGTGTAGGAAGAATGGAGCAAAAAGCCTTGGTTGTCAAACTAGAACTATATATTCCAAAAAATATGAGTATTGTTTTGATTGTTTTGACTTATATTTTTCGTGGGGTGAGGCGTGGGACAATATTAGTCAAGCCAAAAACAAGTATATTACTACGGTTAAAATTGTGGGCTGTATATATCTAGATTCTATATTAAGTATAGCCGAATGCGCAAAAAAAGAATTGGAGCCTTCAAAAAAGCAGTTAGTGATTTCTATATTTCCAACGGACCTTGGAGACAGACACCACTATACAGAAAATTATACACTATCCTTTTTACGAAAATGTATTAGATTTGCTGAAAAATACCCGGAAGTGATTTTCATTTTAAAAGGGAAAGATCCTGAGTTCAGTAAAAAACTATTAAAAAACAAAGATTTTTTTAAACAATATTCTAGAGTTAAAGAAAACTTCCATATAATAGGTAATCGATATAGAAATGAGTATGTCGATGTTCTTTCCAAGTCAAGTATTGTTTTATCAATAGGCTACACAACTCCTGGTATCGAAGGCCTCCTTCTTGGAAAAAGATCAATCTATTACAGTGAATTGAAAGCCGGAGGACAAGCAGTTGATAGATTACCTGAATTTGTTGCCGATAGTTCAGAAAGTTTTAACTTGATTTTTGAAACAGCTCTTAAGGATTACAAAAATTATAATTTTAAGCATAGAAGCATTATAGCTACTCTGGATCCCTATCGTGATGGAATGGCTCTCAAAAGGATAAGCAATTTATTGGATTAGGAATAAATTATACAGGGGAAAATGCACCTAGTTACTACAGCTGAAACTCGTTTTTGGAAAGAAAATACAAATCTTCTCTTCTTAGGAGAGTGGTGTAATACTTATGAAAATGGAAAACAGACTGATAAGCGGAACTACGAAGTTTTGCCCTACCATTGGGATGATCGTAGAAAACTGTATGGTGATTATTTATACTTGGATTCTTTATATGAAAAGACTCTACTACAACTAAGAAAACTTCTAAATCAATTACATGGAGTTGACTATTCTTTGCGCTATTGGAGAATTATTGTTGGCCCCTGGCTATATTGTTTTATCCAGATTCTCTACGATAGATACCTATCGATTCAGTGCGCTTTTAAATCTGGCAAAGTAACAAGTACGTATATCTGTAGTTACAGCATCTCGGACTGGTTACCAGATAATTTTTCTGTTTTTCATAGATGGATTGTTGGTGATCCGTATAACCACTTCATTTATAGCCGTATTATCGAATTGAGTGGAATAATTCCTTATGAAGGTGTATCTTGCGATGAGGGAGGGAAGCAGGCAATAAATGCTGTAACAAACCATCCTAAAAAGTCTGTTATAAAATTTCTAAAAAAATTGTCGACAATATATGGTCTCTTATTGCCAGGAAAGTTAAATAAAATTTTATTTATATACAGCCATTTAGATTTTTTTGATCTGATAAAGATTCATTTGGCCATAAAACAAATCCCGTATTTTAATCCACCAGACATCAAACTGAACAACATTACTGTTGATAAGGAAATAAGGTCCAAATTTTGCCTGAATAAGTCGTCTAATGATTTTGAGAAAATACTATATACTTTAATCAGCGAGCAGATACCTTTAAACTATATAGAAGGCTACAAACTTATGAACAAACGCTCGCTTAGGTTTTATCCTGAACACCCAACCATAATTTTTTCTGCCAACGTTAATAATACCAATGATTCTTTTAAATTTTGGTCTGCATATCATACTGAGAGAGGAACCAAACTATATGGTACACAACACGGAGGTCACTATGGAACTGGTTTATGGTCTTCAACTACGGCACACGAAATAAAAATATGTGACAAATTTTACAGTTGGGGATGGACCTCAAATAAACAGAAAAAAATCATTCCACTTTCTGCAGCATACTTTAACAAACTCAAACGAGTTACACCTTCTCATTCTGGAAAAATACTGCTCATTCTCACTGGCATCCCCAGGTACTCATACCACCTTTTTAGCATCCCCGTAGCTGCTAGTGGCGGTCTATCATATTTGAAAGAGCAATACCGATTTGTTAATGCCCTTTCTGTTGGAATGAGAAAGCAGCTGGTCGTTCGTTTAGATAAACAAGATTATGGCTGGTCACAATATGAGCGCTGGAAAGATGAAATACCTAATGTAGAATGTTACAATGGAAGTATGACAATTTATGAACAGTTAAAGCAGTCGCGGTTGGCCGTTTGCACTCACAATGCTACAACAGTTTTAGAAACCTTAGCCGCTAACTTTCCCACTATTATTTTCTGGAACACATCGCAATGGGAATTGAGTGAATATTCCAAACCTTTATTTGAGAAATTACAAATAGCAGGTATTTTCCATCAGACACCGGAGGCTGCCGCAGACAAGGTGAAAGCAATACACGAGGATGTTGCTACTTGGTGGAAGCAACCAGAGGTTCAAAATGCAAGAAATGCTTTTTGCTGCAGTTTCGCACGAAATAGTGATAGCTGGATCAATGAATGGAAGTCGGAGTTAACTACTTACTGAACTAATTTAAAAGAATTCTTTGAAAAAGATATGATACAATTAAAAGCACAATTAGAAAAGGGTAGCAATACCATCGGGTCTTGGATTACCTTAGGACATCCAGCCATCGCTGAAATCATGTCAAAAGCTGGTTTTGATTGGCTTGCTATTGACTTGGAGCACAGTGTAATAACGATCCGTGAAGCAGAGGAACTGATCCGAATCATAGAGTTACACGATGTTTCGCCTCTCGTAAGGCTTTCAGCAAACGATGCTGTGCAGATTAAACGAGTAATGGATGCCGGCGCTCATGGTGTTATTGTACCCATGGTCAATTCAGCCGAGGAAGCTGCGAAGGCTGTAAAATCTGTTTGTTATCCGCCGGTTGGAACCCGTAGTATTGGACTGGCACGTGCTCAAGGATACGGAGCAGACTTTGATAGATATGTAGACTGGGTGAATAGAGAGGCAGTTACTATCGTACAGATTGAGCATGTTGAAGCTGTTCATAACTTAGAAAACATTCTCTCCGTTGATGGAGTTGATGGCTTTATCGTAGGGCCATATGACCTCTCTGGGTCACTTGGAATTCCAGGCAGATTTAATCATACAAAAATGAAAGATTCGATGCAAAAAATACAAAGTGTGGGATCGCTGTCAGGAAAAGCCCTAGGGATTCATATTGTTGAGCCTGATCCAGAGCAATTGAAAGAAAGAATAGTTCAAGGCTACAAATTCATTGCCTACAGTGTTGATATTAGAATGCTCGATGAGGCCTGTAGGGCTCCCTTTAGAACAAGATAATAGTGATTGATAAAAACTTGGATAGATTTGCTAAAAGAAAAACGATCACAGCCACTTTAATGATAGCTATATCCGAAGTATAGAATGGATTGGTTTATCTAAGGATTAATTATAATCTAAAAACAATCGGTTAAACAAGCATATTCGCCTTTAGGTACTATTGACGTTTTTACTGTATTTACATTCTTGTTAAAATTTGAGGTAAGAAAAATTGGAAGAGTCAAGAAAAGAGAAGCGTATTATCGCAATAATACCAGTTAGGATGGCTGCAACAAGATTCCCAAATAAACCACTAAGGAAGATACTTGGATTACCAATGGTGGAGCACGTTCGCAGACGAGTTTCACTATGTGATGAACTTGATGATGTAATTGTCGCTACTTGTGATGATGAAATCAGAGAGGTTGTTCATAGGGCCGGCGGCAAGGTCGTGATGACTTCAGACATACATGAAAGGTGTACAGATAGAATCGCGGAAGCGGCATTAGAGATAGAGGCTGATATTATTGTAAACGTTCAGGGTGATGAACCATTAGTGCTGCCTGAAATGCTTACTGCGGTAATCGAGCCATTTTTTAAGGAAACCGGGCTGCCCTGTGTAAATCTCGTTACAAGAATCACAGATGATACTGAATTTAATGATCCAAATGCCCCTAAGGTTGTCACAAACACTTTTGGTGAGTTGCTTTACATATCACGAGAACCAATTCCATCGGATAAAAAGGCTGATAGCAAGGGATTTAAAAAATTAAAACAACTAGGGATTATAGCTTTCGAAGCAGACTTTTTGCAGACTTACACAAAACTTAAGCCAACACCCCTTGAACAAATCGAAAGTGTTGATATGAATCGCGCTATTGAGCATGGATATCGAGTTAAGATCATTGAAACCGATGGCACAATGATTGGAGTTGATATCCCTTCAGACATTAAACGAGTAGAAGAAATCCTAAAAGATGACCCTCTTTTAAAAGATTATATTGATATGTAGGGTGCACTATACTCGAAAGAGATATTCATGGAAATTCTGAACGAATTGAAGGTCGGTATTGCCGGATACGGAGTTGTTGGTAAACTTCGTAGAAGATTCATTGATCAGCATCCCGTTTTTAAAACTGTTGCTGTCTGTGATCAAAAAATTTTAAAACAAGGGCAAAAGGTTGATGGCATAAAAGCATTCTCTAATTATAAACAATTATTAGGTGAGCCTCTGGACGTCTTATTTGTATGTTTACCCAATTATCTTGCAGCAGAAGTTACCATGGCCGGTTTAGAAAGTGGTCTCCATGTATTTTGTGAGAAACCGCCAGGTCGTGATGTGTCGGATATTATGCGTGTTATCGAAGTCGAGTCAGCTCACACGAATCAAATACTCAAATATGGATTTAATCACCGTTTTCATGATTCTGTCCGTGATGCCCTGAAAATCATTGAATCGGGAGAACTGGGTGAAGTCAATAATTTGAGGGGAGTTTATGGGAAAAGTAAAATAATACCATTCTCGGGAGGATGGCGCGCTGAAAGAAAACATGCAGGGGGAGGCATACTATTAGACCAGGGAATTCATATGGTTGACCTAATGAGGCTTTTTTGTGGTGAATTTGATGAAGTAAAAAGCTTTATCACCAATAACTACTGGAAGCACGATGTGGAAGATAACGCATATGCTCTTATGCGTGACAAGAATGGTCGTATTGCAATGTTGCATTCAAGTGCCACACAGTGGCAGCATAGGTTTACATTGGAAATTGCCCTAACTGAAGGATATTTAGAGCTACGTGGAATATTGAGTGGTTCAAAAAGTTATGGGCAGGAGAGACTCATTATCGGAAGAAGGGATGAGTCAGATATAGGTTCTTTACGGAGCGAAACATTAACATACCTTGAGGATAATTCATGGAGCGATGAAATATATGAATTTGCCGATGCAATTGTGAATGGTAACGGTTTCCAATACGGGACCAGTAACGATGCACTTGCAACAATGAAGCTTGTATACCGCATCTATAATGCCGATAAAGAATGGAAAGACGCATACAATATTCCCGATATTAATTGACCCTCCCATACATAGTATTCCCTGTCATGGAACACTATTTTCCAGACATACTATTTATCTAAGCGAGGTTAGAGTGATACGAAAAGGAAGATTCAATGAAGATCCTAAAAGGTGAGAAAGTGCTGCTAGGCCCATCAACATTTGCCGCAATCGATCAGTTACCACTTGATTGCCTTACAGCTACTGGCTGCGAAATTGTCGATAATCCATACAAGCGTAAGTTAACAAAACCAGAATTGATTGATCTTTTGAGCAAAGGCATAACCGGTGTTATTGCAGGCTTAGAACCATTTGATCGTGAAGTTTTGGAAAGGTCTAAGCTCAAAGTGATTTCCAGATGTGGCTCTGGGTTGTCCAACGTGGATCTTACGGCAGCGAAAGAGCTTGACATCGCGGTTTGTTTCACACCGGATGGTCCAACCTCTGCGGTGGCGGAGTTAACCATAGGCGCTATGTTGGGATTGCTCCGTATGATCCCACTAATGGATAAGGATCTGCACCAAGGCAATTGGGCAAAGCAAATTGGTATGCAGCTCGAGCAAAAAACCGTTGCTGTCATCGGTTGGGGACGCATAGGAAAAAAAGTTGCTTCTCTGCTTGCTCCATTTAAAGTGAGGTTACTAGCTGTAGATCCTTTTATTCATGATACATCTGATGAAAACCAAATAGTATCGCTGGATGAGGCCTTGTCTCGGGCTGATATCATTACTGTTCACGCTAGTGGTGAGGATTGCATTATAGGTGAACAGGAGTTTGGATTGATGAAAACGGGAGCTTACCTGTTAAACGCCGCCAGAGGTGGATTGATTGATGAGGTTGCATTATTCAGCGCTATCAAAGAAGGTAAGATTCGAGGGGCTTGGCTGGATACTTTTGACCAGGAACCTTATTCTGGCCAATTAACCGAGTTACCGCAAGTCATTCTGACGCCGCATGTCGGTTCATACACTGTAGAATGTCGGAAAAGTATGGAGACAGAAGCGGTAGAGAACCTCATCACCGCAATGAGCAACTGAAAGGGAATTACTCTATGCATTTTGATTTCAATGGGCAGATAGCCCTTGTTACAGGGGCCACGCGTGGTATTGGGAAACAGATTGCGGATGATCTATACGATTTAGGCGCACAGCTTATTTTAACAGGTACAAATCCAGATCAAATTCAAGAATTAAACAGCAAACTGCCTAAGGAAAAGCATGGGCGGGTGGAATATATCCATGCAAAATTCGACAGTACTGAAAGCCCATCCTCATTCATTAATACCCTACGCAAATTTAACAAAATAGACGTCTGTATAAACAACGCTGGTATTAATCGCATCAACAATATCGACGAAACCCTGGTCAATGATTGGGATGATATCATTGCAGTGAACCTGAAAGCTCCTTTTTTGATAATTCGGGAAATTGCTAAAACCATGAAAAAGAATAATTATGGGCGTATAGTGAACATTGCCTCTATTTTCGGGGTTGTCAGCCGGGCAAAGAGATCAATATATACCACAAGCAAATTTGGCCTTAGAGGGTTAACCCTTTCGGTTGCCAATGAACTCGCAAGGCACAATATACTTGTTAACTCTGTATCTCCTGGCTTTGTCCTTACAGAATTAACTAGAAGTATATTGAGTAAAAAGGAAATGGAAGAACTTGCTACACAGGTGCCGGTTGGGAGACTTGCGACAACAGATGATATCTCAAGTGTGGTCATTTTCTTAGCAAGTTCTCTAAATTCGTATATAGCCGGCCAAAATGTTGTTGCCGATGGGGGGTTCGTTAATGTCTGAAGTTATTTCAATAGCATCACGATCAGGAACCTACCAAGTACTTTTTACAGAAAACATATTAGAAATTATTAAGGCGTATTCAAATGAGACCATTTTCATTATTGATGAAAAGTTGCAGGCGCCCTATCGTGATATCTATAGTGCTATCCGAAACCCAGGGCGATGCATCATCGTTAATGCATTGGAACAGAACAAGACTGTTAACTATTGTCAGCAATTAATAAAAGCTTTAGTCAGGTTGAATGTTCGAAAAAATTATACGCTGGTAGCAATAGGAGGCGGCATTGTCCAGGATATAACAGGCTTCATAGCTTCTATGCTGTTTAGAGGAGTCAGATGGCAGTTCATCCCGACAACATTATTGGCTCAGGCGGATAGCTGTATAGGCAGCAAGACTTCAATGAATTTGGATGAATACAAGAACATCCTCGGAGGTTTCTATCCACCATCTAAAATCTACATAGATATTCAATTCCTTGATACCTTGCCAACTAAAGAAATTAAGTCTGGGATAGGAGAAATTTTACATTTCTATTTTATAGCGAATAGCCCACTGTTATATGAAATGATAAATAATTATGAGGAACTTCTTTTATCTCGTCACCATTTTAAAAAATTTATATCTGAA
The DNA here is from genome assembly GCA_905176665.1 of Olavius algarvensis Delta 4 endosymbiont. Taxonomy (GTDB): domain Bacteria; phylum Desulfobacterota; class Desulfobacteria; order Desulfobacterales; family CAJINA01; genus CAJINA01. The sequence goes on from CAJINA010000240.1 coordinate 132,541, forward strand.
AGCTTATCGATTAAGAAGGAACTTATTGAGATAGATGAATACGACCAGAAGGAGCGAAATATTTTCAATTACGGCCACACATTTGGGCATGCAATTGAGTCTATCAGCAACTATGAGGTCCCCCACGGGCAGGCAGTTACAATTGGTATGGACATTGCCAATTACATCTCAAAGTCAATATACGAGTTGAGTATAAATGAATTTAACATGATGCACGATATCCTTATAAAAAATTTTCCCTCATATCAAATCCCAACAGATAAGATTGACGATTATTTCGTGGCACTTTCAAAAGATAAGAAAAACATAGGAAAGAACCTTGGTTGCATCCTTACTGATGGTATAGGATCAATGTGGAAAGCCCAGATACCTCTTGATGGTGTATTAAAGTCTACAATTAGTGAGTATTTTGAATACTATGACTTATTCGATAAATAAAAATGAGATATTGTGAAATGGATATTACAAACATACTTCAGCCAATCCTTATATTCCCCCCCACAAATAGTGTAGACTCATAGACTCTATTTTTAAATTCATTTAACCTTAAAACTTGTAACGTTACATTTCCTGGGTGTTATAGGGTATTAGTAATGAATGCAAAAAAGCTTATCATAATAGACCCTACGAAAATTCATGACTACAGGCATTTAGTTAAAAAAGAAAAATGGAAATGGCTTTTTCTGGGGACAGATTCTTGCCTGAGGGAAAAAGTTATCTGCAAACTTGGCAGTAAGGCAAGGTACTGTTACGCTGCCGAATTACAAGAGGTGAGTTTAAGTAAAAAAGATAGTTTTTTAGATTGGATATCTAAAATCGGAATGGAAATCAACACTACAACCTGGTGGGCAACTAACACGGCCTACAAAAGCCCACTAACCTGTGATCTTTTTTTGAACTATTGTTACTTAAACCTTATTAAAGAATGGCTTCGAAATAGTAAAGATAGCAAACTTATTGTTATAGAGAACCCTTGGTTGATAAAATCATGTATTACTAGTTTTAAGGGTAATGGTGTTCATGTAGAAACCAGCACAAGCTACTATTTAAAAGGCCAGATAAAGAGACAACTCTTTTCGATGCTAAGACTTACCTATCACTTATTGCGCATGTTCATGTTGTGGTTAATGAATAAAATGCATTTTTCGAAAGACAAGGCGGGCATTGATTTATTTAGCACATTAGGACAAAACATATTTATCTGTACCTGGATAGAAGCGCGATCTTTTGAATATGAAAGAAAGCGGTTTAAAGACGTTTATTTAGGAGCTCTTCATGAGTACTATAAATCAAAAGGTTATAAAATTATCACTCTGGCAATGCCATCTTTGTCAAAAAAGTTATTACAAAGAGCATATCTATACCAAGGTATTCTACCACTAATATATTTTGTTAGCCTATCAGACATTTTGAAATCATTGTTTATGGCAATAAATTCTATCTATAGTAAAAAGACTACCTTTAAGCATTCAGGCTTAAATATTAAAGAACTTTTAGACTTCGAATTTATAAATGAAAAAGGGACAGTCTTCTTATCGTATATTAACTATAAGTCTTTTATTAAGTTCTTTAATAGTGCAGACTTTCAAACACCATTCTTGTTTTATCCTTTTGAAAATCAACCGTGGGAAAAAATGATGATTTTAGCTTGTGAAAAATCATCTAACAATTGGAATCTAATTGGCTGTCATACAATTGGTGTACCATTTTTCTATTTAAACTTCTATTTAGGCTCTTATGAAAGTAAACAACGCCCACAACCAAATATCATTGCATCAAATGGTTCTCATTGGAAAGAGGTTCTTATTAACAATGGATTCAATTGTAAGGTTAAGAATGGTGGCTCTTTACGCTTTGGTTCAAATCAGAAGAAAGTTGTTTCAAATACTGTTACAACGAGACATAAAGATAGTGATGACCGCGTTTTAGTTTTGCTCTCAACATCGTTAGAGTATTCCCTAGATTTACTTTTTTACCTTTTGAGAAATAATGAAAAGAGTAAAATATACTTTATAAAACCTCATCCTGATACGTCTACAAAACTGATAATAAAGAAAGTTGGTAATATACCAGATAATTTTGAATTTGTGAGCGGGCCAATGGATGACTGGATGCCGAAGGTTAAGTGGGCTATTCATGTTGGAACAACTGCAGCTATAGAATGTATGCTAAGAGGTATAAAAGTATATAAATTCATTCCTGAGAGAATTGATTTGGATCCCCTTTTACAATCAGGATTTAAACAAGATTGTATCAAAAGTTGCGATTATTTTAAATTCAACAATGAGAATATGTATGAAGTTCCAGAAAGACAATTAATAGCTGAAGATTTTAACATGCGCACATGGGATGAGATTTTAAAGAATAATTGATTAAGCTCGATGCGTAAAGTAAACAATAAACTATATGCTATTAGCTTCTTCTTTATTGATGGATTCTATAGCTTGCTAATATATGTTCAAGACTGATTTAGCACTATTTAGAAGATTACTGTTTTTGCATAGAATAGAATTAATTAGGTTAGATATTTTGGATGTTAGTATATGCATAAATCAATAGAGAAAATTCTTTTATTGGTTCCACCGGCTATAAGTTCAAAGATAGTGCGAGATGTTAACCCTCTGCCTCCAATCGGTCTTGGATATCTAGCATCTGTTATTAGAGAAGAAGGTCTACAAGTTAATATATGTGATTGCTTGCTTCAGGGATGGAATCAAGAAGAAGAAATTAGTAAAAATTTAATTAAAGTTGGTCTTTCTGATTATCAAATTGCCAAAGTCTTAATGGAATATGACCCAGATATCGTAGGGGTTAGTTGTCAATTTAGTCGGCAGAATCAAATTTATCATAGATTATTTAAATTAATTAAAAATACTAACCGTGACATTATTACTATTGCAGGGGGTAGCCACGTTACCGTTTGTCCTGAGGAAATATTAAAAGATGAGAATTGTGATTATATAATTCTGGGTGAAGGTGAAGTGTCTATTAGACAATTTATCCATGCGGTTACTAAGAGGTACAAGTTCAATGAAATTGATGGATTCGGATGGAAAGAAAATGGCGTCGTAAAAATTAATAAAAAGCAATCTTGGATTAAGGATCTTGATACAATATCTTGGCCTGCGTATGATTTAATTGGCCTTGAGAAGTATTTTGGAATAGAAAGGTCCCATGGAAAAAGGAAAAAAGAAAGGTTTTGCCCAATTATAACTTCAAGAGGATGTCCAGCTAATTGCACATTTTGTTCCGCCAAAAAAGTTTGGGGTAAGAAATTTAGAGTACGATCGATTGAGAATGTTATTAATGAAATGAAGTATTTAAAGAAGGAGTTTGGTATAGAAGAGATACTGTTTGAGGACGATAATGTCACTGCAAACCCTAAGAGAGCGAAGCAGCTTTTCGAAAGAATGATTGATGAAGATTTGGGATTTGTATGGGATACTCCAAACGGGGTGGGAGTGTGGTCCATAGACCAAAGTATTCTTAATTTGATGAAGGCATCGGGCTGCTTAAAAGTTAATTTCCCTGTTGAAAGTGGCTCTCAAAGAGTTTTAACGGAAATCATAAGAAAGCCAATACAATTAAAAAAAGTAGAAGCACTGATAGGACATTGTAGAAATATTGGCCTCCCTTATGGGATGTTTTTAGTTATCGGTATGCCTGGGGAGACTGTTAATGATATATGGGAATCTTTCAAATTTTCTGCAAAGTGTAAATGCTACAACCCACATATATCGGTTGCTACGCCTTACCCGGGAACAGAACTTTTTGAGGGGTGTATCGAAAATAACTATTTTGCAAAAGTCTTCGAATTTGATGACTTATTTATCAGAAGCTATATGATTCGAACTGAGAACTGGGATGAAAATGACCTAAGGAAAATATTAGTAAAAGGCCGGCTATATCTTATAATCAAAGCCTTGTTTGAAGACCCAGTTTTCATAATTAAGAAATTATATGAGAAGGTTAAGATCCTTAAACTGTTTTGTAAAACATGATTGGGAAAATACCATAGTAAAATTATGTGAATATACATTTGTTGTTGTAAGGGTAATAGGTGTTTAGCTTTCATACATTTAGTCCTTTTAAGTATATTCAAACAGCTTATCAAGATTGAATGGTAACAAAGGATAGAGTTTATTGGAATAGTATCGACAATGTCCGCAGAGGAAAAAATGATACAAGTATCAAGGCCTTCTATAGGTGTAGAGGAAATTAGGGAGATAGAGAAAGTATTTTCAACTGGTTGGCTAGGGCTCGGATCAACCGTTTATGATTTTGAAAAAGAATTACAAAACTTTATTGGCGCTTCAAATATAATTGCCGTTAATACTGGAACCAGTGCTCTTCACATTGCCCTTGAAGCATATGGTATAGGTCCAGGGGATGAGGTAATCGTACCTGCACTGACTTTTTGTGCAAGTATTCAAGTCATAACTGCACTTGGCGCTCATCCGGTATTTTGTGAGATAAAACCCGAGACTTTAAATGTTGATGTTACGGATATAGAAAATCGTATAAGCAGCCGAACCCGTGCCATAATGCCAGTACATTACTGCGGGCAAGCATGTGATATGGATTCACTGTTCCAAGCCATTGGAAAACGAGATATTAATATTATAGAGGATGCCGCTCATGCATTTGGTTCTTCATATAAAGGGAAGAGAATCGGAAGTTTTGGGGATGCAACTTGTTTTAGTTTCGATCCAATAAAAAACCTTACATGTGGAGAAGGTGGCGCAATTGCACTGTCAAATAGACTGATAGCTGAAAAGATACGTGTAAAAAGAATTCTCGGTATTGATAAGGATACTTGGCACCGTTATAAAAATGAACGAGCTTGGTTTTATGAAGTTACCACTCAAGGATATCGATATCACATGAGTAATATAAGTGCTGCAATTGGAATTGCGCAATTTAAAAAACTTGATGCTTTCATAAGTAGAAAAAAAGAAATCGTGAGACGGTATAATTGTGCATTTTCGACAATAGATGGATTGAGAGTACTTAATTGGAATCTTAAAGAGACCGCCCCTTTTACATATATTGTTAGAGTGCTAGGAGGCAGGAGAAATGCATTAATAGACTTTCTAAAGAATAAAGGAGTGGGCACTGGCATACATTACATTCCCAATCACTTGCACCCTTTTTTTAAAGAATTTGCAACGCCTCTACCAATAACAGAAAAAACCGGTGAGGAAATTCTCACACTTCCTTTATATTACGAGATGACAGATGACCAAGTAAGTATTGTAATTGATAGCGTTCTAGAATTTTTTAAACCCTAATTTTGGCTACAGGTGAAATTTATGTCACTAAATGTACAGAAGCATTCTATGATTATAACTAAGAATAGTAAAGGAAAGAGAAACGGTTGGCTTTTACCAATTTTTAATATCAACGATAAATTTGTAGATGAAGCACAACACCCTAAACAAGTCTACCTTACTGTGATTTCCCCGAAAGGAGTTAAGGGGCCACATTTGCATTTAAAAAGGTGGGGGTTATTTACCTGTATAAAAGGGAATGCAAAAATTATAATTAGAACAGAAAATGGATACGATGAGTATTTCTCAGGAGAAGACTATAATTTCGCTACAATCCAAGTGCCGGCTGGAACCCCAGCTGCTTTAAAAAACTTAGGTAATAGTGAAGCATATATCATAAACATGCCTTCACCGGCTTGGAGCATTGATGATCAGGATGAACATCCCGTATCGTTTGACGATTATTCGTTCGATTAGGGAGATAGGCTAAGTCAAATTAAGCACTTTATTTCGAGATCTATTGAATTTTGAAAGATTATAGCATGCCAAATGTAAGCGTTATCATGAATTGCTACAACGGAGCAGAGTTTTTAAGAGATGCAATAGATAGCGTTTATGCACAAACATATAATAACTGGGAAATCATTTTGTGGGATGACGACTCTGATGACAACACACGAGAGATAGCATCAAGTTATGATAAAAAGTTAAGATATTTTAAGGGACAAAAAGCAAAAAATTTAGGTGAAGTCAGGAATAGAGCAATCAGAAAAGCTAGAGGCAAACTATTAGCTTTTTTAGATCAGGATGATAAGTGGTTACCAAAAAAACTTGAGATGCAGATTTCTAAGTTTGATAGTGAAAATGTGGGATTGGTGTATTCAAACTTTTACTATTATAATAAAAAGACCGGAAGCAAGAATGTAGCTTTTAAAAAGAATTATGAACAAAAAAGAGAATTCAAAGATTTTTTGCGAAACTACAATATTAACATGCAAACTGCAATTATCAGAAATCTACCGGAAAATAGATTCAATCCTATGCTGACAATATCAGAAGAATATGAACTATTTATGCTGATCCTATCTAGAAGCAAAACGCGCTATGTATCAGTACCTTTGTCAATTTATCAAATCCATGACGGTATGCAAAGCCTAAAGAAAATTCATTTATATCCCTACGAAATGCAAACCGCATTAGAAACATTTAATTCGGAAATTGATGGATTTAAAGATAAATACAAGAGTGAAATACGGTATCTACGCTTCAAAATAGAATACTATAAAGCAAGAGCAGCCATGGCAGTAGGCGACCGGTCCAAGGCATTAGCATTATTAATTCACTCAGAAGGCTCCATAATAAAGAGAGGTTTTCTGGTTTTCCTTGTTGTTCTTGGTAAAAGGGTTTGGCACAAAATTCACGAAATAACTAATAGGTACCACTAGGGCCTATTTAGAATCCCAATATGTACAGTTTAGATATATCAATATTATTATTTATTGCCCCCATATCCATTTTGATTGCTTTCCCAATCAAACCGAAAAATCTCGTATACATGTATATAATCTTATGGCTGTTTTTCCCACATGGAATGAGAAGTATAGGAGGCTACTATCGTTTAGATACCAGCTTTTTCAGTTACTATTTTATATTAAAATCAATCATTGCAATATCTATAGCGTTGAGGGTTGCGATAAACCTGAAGCTTCTTTTAGCAGATCGGCACACTAAACAGCTGGCATACTGGGCTTTCATTTTTTGTTTATGTATTTGTATACTTGGCTATATAAGGCTCTCTTTTGGATACACCGAACAATGTAGCATTAATTTTGATTTGGGAGAAGCAGGCATCTACTTCATTTTAGATTCTTTTTTCAATGTTATTTTTCTGCTTGGTCTCATCACATACCTTCGTGATTACCAAGATATCGAGAAAGTGTTCTATCTCTTTGTATTTGCAGGGGTTTTGACAATAGCAGACTTTACCTTCTTATATAAGCTAAATTCAATAGGGTCAGTAACTCACGTAGTCCAAGGAGTTGATATCGGTGGACGATACCGCGGTATAATTATGAATGACTACGTTAGGATGGGACGATTTTGTATTTTAACCATTGGTGCCGGTTTGTATTTCTGGTTAACAAAAAAGAATTTAATTTGGCTATTACTTGCCATCGTTATGGCATTCATTGTGTTTCATACATATCAGCGGACTGCCATGATCATGGCGATCATTATATTTGCCTTTCCTGTAGTTTACTTGATTAAAATTCATGCTTCACGCTTAAATATGTTCCTTGTTTGCTCCTTGTTCATTTTAGTAATTGTGTCGCTTACTACGTTAGTAGTCTTTATACCAATGCCCGATTTGTATATAGGGGCAAGACAAGAAAATCTTTTAGATCCACGAAGTTCATATGAGCGTCTTTTTTTATGGCTCAATGGATTCCAACTTTTTAAAAAAAATATTCTGCTTGGCGTTGGACTTGGCGAAAGCCAGTACTGCTTAATTGAATTGTTGATAAGCTCCGGACTAAATTGGGCAATATTCGATACAAGCATAATCCACTACCAGACGCATTATGTTGCTAAAAGTGTTCATAATATGTATCTACAATTGATGGTGGAAACAGGTTTGGTTGGAACTTTTCTTTTAGCCTGGTGGGTTTTTCTATTTAAAAGGGTATGGACTAAGATTAAAAAAGGAGTATTGCATTCACCAACCAGAAATAAAGTAGAGATAGTAACCACGATATCATTTGCAATTCTTATCGCAAATGCATTTGGGTATTTTTTCGATAGTCATTACAATTGGTTTGTCTTTATGTTGTCTACCTATTTGCCCTTCCTAGCGTATAGAACCATTCCATTACAAAAGTGATAATCTTTAAAAACTTCTGAGCAAATAGATATTATATGTGTGGAATTACTGGCATATTAAGCAGGGAGCTTTCACCTGAACGTTGGGAGCGCTTGTTAAAAGCAATGACCAACTCGCTTGAACACCGCGGCCCGGATGACTGCGGATGCTGGTATGATACTAGTGCCGGGGTTGGCTTGGGACATCGGCGGTTGTCGATAATCGACCTTTCCAAAAATGGAAGTCAGCCGATGCAATCAAAAGGTGGACGTTATTTAATTTCCTACAATGGAGAAGTCTATAATTACATTGAGTTGCGAAAAAAATTAGAGAAGTTCGGGCATCTTTTCATTGGCCACTCTGATACTGAAGTATTACTATCCGCTATTGAGCAATGGGGTCTTTTCAAGGCCGTTAATCGTTTTAATGGCATGTTCTCCATCGCTCTGTGGGATCGAGATGAGCAGGTGCTTCATTTAATTAGAGACAGACTCGGTATTAAACCCCTTTACTATGGCCGGGTCAAGAATACATTCGCTTTCGCATCTGAGTTGAAAGCCCTCAAAGCCTGTTCGTTATTTCCCACCGATATAAATAGAAATGCTTTGACACTGATGTTACGTCACAACTGTATACCATCCCCCTATACGATCTATAAAAATATATATAAGCTTCTCCCAGGTTATATTTTATCAATAGACCATAAACAGGATGATAAATCCGAATTAACTCAGTATTGGAGTGTCAGGGATACTGCTTTGAATGGTTTCTCCAAGCCAATAAATGGCAGTACCCGTGAGATTACGGATCGTCTAGAAAAGCTTCTGAAAAATGCGGTAGAAATGCGGATGATCGCTGATGTACCATTGGGTGCATTTCTGTCTGGCGGGGTTGATTCTTCAACAGTCGTGGCGCTGATGCAGGCGCATAGCTGTAGACCGATAAAAACATTTAGTGTCGGATTTCATGAAACGGCTTTTAGTGAAGCTGAAGATGCAAGACGAATCGCAAAGCACTTGGGAACAGATCATACTGAACTCTATGTGACTGCCTCTGATGCTTTAGCAGTAATCCCAAAACTACCGAGGCTTTATGACGAGCCGTTTTCGGATTCCTCTCAAATTCCTACATTTTTAATTTCGGAATTGGCCCAAAAACATGTCACTGTGAGTCTTTCTGGAGATGGTGGAGATGAGATATTCGGTGGGTATAACCGGTACCTTTGGGGGCCCAGTATCTGGCGGAAGACCGGTTGGATGCCACGTGCTTTTAAGGGATTAATAGCAAACATGCTTACCGGTTTGTTACCTGAAACATGGGACAGACTATATCAAATCATTCAATACAATTTACCCGAAGATTATAGGCAGCGGAATCCCGGTGAAAAAATACACAAACTGGCTCAAGCCATTAGGGCGGAAAATCCAAAAGACATGTACCGGTCAATAGTATCTCATTGGAAAAATCCAGCGGAAATTGTGATTGATGGGAAAGAACCTTCAACAGTTCTTACGAAGACAACGCTGTGGACCGAACCTCACAACTTCACGGCCTATATGATGCTATTGGACACCCTTACTTACCTCCAAGATGATATTCTCACCAAATTGGATAGAGCTAGCATGGGGGTAAGCCTTGAAGCGAGAGTCCCGCTTTTGGATCACCGTGTAGTTGAATTTGCGTGGCGTATTCCACTTTCAATGAAAGCGAGACAGAAACAATCCAAATGGATATTAAGACAGGTTCTTTACAAATATGTCCCCAGAGAGTTAATTGAACGACCTAAATGGGGATTTGGTATACCGATTGGTGATTGGCTTCAAAATCAGCTGCGGGACTGGACTGAAACACTGTTGTCAGAAAAACGACTTAAGGAAGACGGTTTTTTTGATCCTCGACCAATTCGGCGAATGTGGAAGGAGCACCTGTCTGGACGCGGCAACTGGCAAAATCATTTGTGGGACATATTAATGTTCCAAGGGTGGCTGGACCATAATCGTTAAAGAAATCAAATAAGCATATTGAAGGTGCAATATTTGTGGTTCTAAAGTAAATTGAATATTGCAGGCGATACTGATGCAATTGCCCATGTCGATTATCGGTTCAGCAAAAAGAAACAGATCTTCAAAATATCATGTCGAAAATGGTTCCCAGAAGTAAGACTAATCAATTTACAGGTTCCGAGAAACCCAAGGTTGTGTGCCGTATATCACCGTCTCCTATGGCATTCAGCAGTATTTTCAAGGGACAGATGCGTTATCTTAACGAAAATGGATTTGAAACGGTTATAATTTGTTCAGATGGCCCAGAGGTTAACGAGGTTAGGAATTCCGAAGGTTGCCGGGTTATTACGGTACCCTTTAGCCGGTATATTTCATTTAAAACTGACATAATTTTAATATATCGTATCTATAAGATTCTTCAACAGGTCAGACCCGATATTGTCCATACCCATACATCAAAGGCAGGATTGCTCGGCATGATTGCCGCGACTGCTGCTCGAGTACCGGTTAAAATTCATTCTGTACCGGGATTACGGTTGATAGAGACAACCGGGGTTACTTTTGCAGTCTTATATTTTTTTGAAAGACTTATCTATCAACTGTCAACGTATGTCTATCCAAACAGTCGATCTCTCAAAGAGTATATTACAAAAAAGAGAATGTGTCCCTTTGCGAAAATTCGCATGGTTGGCAACGGGTCCTCAAATGGTGTAGATATAAAACGGTTTAATCCCCAACTTAAGCAGTCGGCCAGAATAGAATTACTTAGAAGCAAGATTGGAATTGATAATGGCGCGATTATTATAGCCTATCTAGGCCGTATAGTGAAAGAAAAAGGAATACACGAACTGGTTGAAAGCTTCCAGAGTCTCTGCCAGAAAAATTATAATGTTTATTTATTGTTAATTGGTAAATACGAAGACGCTTACGATAGCATAAGCATGCAGGTCAAGCACCTTATTGATTACCATCAAAATATCCATGTTACCGGATGGGTTAACAATGTAGAAAACTATTTGGCTGCCTGTGATATTCTGGTTCACCCCTCATACAGGGAAGGTTTTTCCAATGCAATATTGCAAGGGGGGGCGATGGGTTTACCGATAATTGCCTGCGACATACCCGGCTGTAATGATGTAATTAGAGACAATGAAACAGGGCTGTTGGTTACACCAAAAGATCCAATACGACTGACACACAAAATCGAAAAATTGATTAATAATCCAGCCCTTTCAAGAAAACTCGGTCAAGCTGCCCGTAATCATGCTGTAGGCAACTATGGCAACCTCGAATTGTGGAAAGAGATCAAACAAGAGTACAACACGTTACTCAACGGCGTATAGGGGAGTTGCCCGGTAAAGTATACGTTTAATTCAAATTGCTAAAGGCACAATATGGTAAGACCTATTAATAGGAAGCTGTAGTGATATGAGGATATTATTAGTTAACCCCCCTGCTGAGAACGAGATCACAACCCAGGTAAGCAAATTCGTTAAAGGTGAAAGCAGCATGCAACCACCTTTGGGCTTGTTGTATATCGCAGCGTACATGCGCTCAAAAGGATATGAAGATGTATTTATTTTAGATTGCCAGGGGCAGGGAATTGACTATGGCAACCTGCCAAAGAAGATTATCGCCTTTGATCCGGATATAGTCGGCATGACAGCAATGACATTTACAATGATGGATGTATCTATCGTGGCGGATATTGTTAAAAAACTTTTTCCATCAGTCCCGGTCGTGATTGGCGGGCCGCATGTAGATATATACCCTAATGAGACAATGGCGCTGAAAAATGTTGATTATGTCATCCGCGGCGAAGGCGAGATACCATTTTTTGATCTTGTCAGGGCATTAGAAACACCTGGTGATGAATATAAGAAAATAAGCAATTTGGTATGGATTGATAGAGAGGGAAAAATCAATAAAAACCCTGTTCGCGATGTTCTGAATAACTACGACGAGATACCTTTTCCGGCTCGGGACATGCTCCCTGTTGATAACTATTTTTCAATCATGACTTCGTCTAATCCGGTGACGTCTTTGATGACAGCTAAAGGATGCCCATACAATTGTATTTTTTGTTATCACCTTCACCACAGAGTAAGCTATCGTTCTGTCAGTTCAGTAGTCGACGAGATGGAAGAATGCAAAGAATTGAGAATTCGAGAGGTTTTTTTTACCGACGACACTTTTTATCTTAACTCGAAAAGGGCCATTGAAATTTGTGATGAGATTGTAAAGCGGAAGCTGAAATTGCCATGGGGAGCAAGAGCACGTGTAAATAATGTTTCCGAAGAGATGCTGACTGCCTTTAAAAAGGCAGGCTGTAAAAGGCTCCATATTGGTGTTGAGTCTGGAAGCCAAAAGATTTTAGACAGGCTTAACAAAAAGATTACAGTAGGCCAGATAGAAAAAGCCTTCTCTTTGTGTAGAAAACACAAAATTAAAACACTTGCGTATTGTATCATTGGTTCGCCTGATGAGACTTTAAAAGAGGTTGATGAAACAATAAATCTAATTGGAAGAATAAAACCTGATTATGTCCAATATTCACGAATGACACCTATGCCTGATACAATATTATATCGTGAGGGCCTGAAGAGGAAGATATTATCACATGATTATTGGCTAGAGTTTGCAAAAGATCCTACAAAACCTGTATCACCACAGTTTTGGACGGAAAATTTCTCAAAAGAGGAGCTTGTTGATTTAGCAGATTATGCAACCCAGCGGTTTTATCTCAGACCTTCATATGTCCTGAAGTCATTATTTGAAGTAAAAAACCCTAAAGAATTTTTACGCAAGGCGAATGTAGGACTTAATATGGTGAAGGGTAATATTTCGAAAAAAGCCTTTAGATTAAAAATGCCGTAATATTCAAGCCATTGAAAAACCTTGAATAGCATATTGAGCAAAAGCATCAAGGATAAAGCATTACAGCCAAAAACAAGGCTGTTTATTCGTCCTTTGGCGGTAGATGAAGTTTCAAAAGAAATCTCGCTGCGCATGATTGCATTCTCTTCTTTTTTCTTACTATCCTGGGGCTGTCTTTTTTGAAATTGTTGTATCGGCTATATATACAAAGATTGACCGAGATATGACTGGTTGCAGAACACGATGGAAATATTGCAGTAGTGTTACTTGGGACCAACCACCCTGTTGGGTTTATAGAAAACTGGCAATTAGCCATATCTTGCTTTAGGCCTCTCATTACGCGTCCGGCTAAAATACTACGCTTGATTCGAGATCTTTTTTAAAAGTGACGGTCCAACCTTAGAAGATGGTTCCGCTTTGCATGTGTCTATCTGCGTTTATCCAACCTTCCAGGGAATGGGTATAATCCAGAACTTATTATTGGCATTTGAATATGAGTTCTCGAAAAAGGCGAATATGAAAAGTGATCAAACGGCTGCAGGCACTTACCATGCTCAAATCGCTTTTGATTCATACTCCAAGCCATTAAATTCGAAAATCTGCATATGTTAGTATCTTTTGCCATCAGAAGAATTAAATTGCTTCAAACTTTTTCTTGGCTATAGGACTATATTTTATACTGGTTGTGCAAAGCTCTCAATGCATGGATTATTAAACATCGACCTATTCCAAATGACCCTAAATGTTGCTATTTCCATTCAGCAACTCGGTCGAGGGTGGGGCGAAGGATAAAAGGGTTAAGATGAGAATTGTTCTATTTGTAAACGACAGCAATTTTTCATTTCTGTTGGTAAAACCATTGGTTGAGAAGTTCCACGCATCAATAATATGTTCAGTTTTTTCAAATAGAATTGATAACTCAATAAAGAGGATACTAAATGTTTTTAGAGATACACATTACCGATATTTTGTGTATCGCTCATATATTTTATTAATGACCAAAATAAATAATTTTTTACATCGTAATTCTGTCAAATCCTTGTGCTATAAATATAGCGTGAACTCCAAGAACATTTCAGATATAAAATTATTAAAGAATAGTAGGCATTTATTTCCTGCTGATATTGGAATAGCAATAAATTTTGATCAAATAATACCAGAAGAGATTTTAAATAATTTTAGAATAGGAGTCTTTAACGTACATGCATCAAGATTGCCTTATGATAAAGGTATTTCTCCGGTACTTTGGGCGTTTGCAAGAGGCGAAGAAAAAATTTGGTCTACAATCTATACGATGGAAAGCAAAATTGACACTGGAGACATCTATGACCAATTCACTATACCGGTCGAAGAGAAAGATACGGCATTTAGCCTATACAACAGGGTATGTACAATTTCTGGCAAACAACTTGAATATGTTATTGAAAAAGTAGCCTTTTCGAATTTAGGCATAATAGGTCGTAGTGAAACATCTGAAGGAAACTACCTTGGATGGCCCAACCACGAGCATTTAAAAATGATGAGGATTAACAAAAAGAAATTTATCTCAATAAGGCAGGTTATTGATGAGTTCATCCAACTAAAACTGAGATATTTTTCTTAATATCCTGATTAATCAAATAAAAATATTCAATACCCTTAAGAGAACTGAGGTTGTGGGAGTAATAATTGGAAAATAAGAATTTTCTTGCCTTTGCGCTTCCTGATATATGTGAAATGGAAATCACCACTGTCACTAATGCCTCAAAGGAGGACTTTTTCCAATCGGGCTTTGAGATAATCAGAACTCGGTTTTCAACACGAGTGTCAACAAATGACGTTTGAATGGCTTTTTAAGAAGATATTTTTTTCAAGGGACAAAGTTATTATGAATAATTTTAATGCGACACCCTTTGCTCTACCTGATATTGGCACAGAAGAAATTGACGAGGTGGTTGACACACTAAAAAGCGGATGGTTGACAACTGGCCCAAAAGTAAAAAAATTTGAAAACGATTTTAAAGATTATTTAAATGTTAAATATGCATTTGCCGTAAACTCATGCACGTCCGGGTTGCATTTGGCTTTAGAGGCCTGCGGAGTAGGACCTGGTGATGAGGTTGTTGTACCTGTACATACGTTCACCGCGACTGCTGAAGTCGTTAGGTATCTTGGGGCGGAAACGGTCTTTGCTGATATAAATAGAGAAACTTTGAACATTGATGAGAACGAAATTAAACCAAAATTGAATGGTCGTGTTAAGGCAATTATTCCGGTTCATTTTGCCGGTCAAGCATGCAATATCGGTGCAATTTCTGAAATGGCTGAATCTCACGACCTAAGCATCATAGAAGACGCGGCACACGCGATTCCATGCACATATCAAGGCAAAACTATAGGCACGATAAGCGATGCTACAGTTTTTAGTTTTTACACTACTAAGCCAATTGCAACAGGTGAGGGGGGTATGATAGCAACCAATTCAAAAAGGATTGCTGAAAGAGTAAATATTATGCGGTTGCATGGAATAGATAGAGATATATGGGAGCGCTATACTGAGATTAAGCCTAACTGGAAATATGCCGTAGTCGCACCTGGATTCAAATATAATATGCCCGATATAATGGCCGCTATAGGTATACACCAGCTAAAGAAGGCAGATGCGTTTCAACAAAGGAGGAAATGGATTGCAAGCCAATACAACAAAGCGTTTAAAAGAATGCCTATAGGAATCCCCTGCGTTCAGAATGAATTGGAGACTCATGCTTGGCATCTCTATGTTGTCCAATTAGAAATCGAAGCCTTGGCGATAACTCGTGATGAGTTCATTAACAAAATGTCTGATATGGGGATAGGGACCAGCGTCCATTTTAGACCATTGCATTTACATCCATACTGGCGTGATAGATATAACTTGAAACCTGAGGACTTTCCCGTTGCATATGACATTTATAATAGATCAGTCAGCCTTCCGATTTATTCAAAAATGACAGACGATGATGTGTGCAGGGTTATTGAGGCCGTTAAAACCGCTCTCTCATAGATGATCAGTTATTATCCTAATATTAAAAGATTTATCGATGTAGTTACAGCATCTTTTGCATTAGTGCTATTGTTGCCTTTGCTGATATTAATTTGTCTGTTAATTTATGTTGAGGATAGAGGGTGTCCCTTTTTTTCCCAAATTCGTGTCGGTAAAAACTTCAAATTGTTTCGTCTAATTAAATTCAGGAGTATGACAGGTGAAAACACGAAATTTGAGAACGCTTTTCAACCTGGTGATAATAGTAGAGTAACGACAATTGGCAGACTATTGCGGAAAACGAAATTGGATGAATTGCCAGAATTGCTTAACGTGCTACAAAATGATATGAGCCTTGTCGGCCCCAGACCCGAGGTCAAAAAGTATGTCGATAGATATTCTGATCAATATAGACGGGTATTGTCCGTTCAACCCGGCATTACTGATTATGCATCTATTAAATATCGATCTGAGGAGGAAATTCTAAACAAGCATCCTGATTCTGATAAATATTATCGTGAGGTCATTCTACCCGATAAATTAAAGATGGCTACTCGGTATTCTGAATGCATTGCTTTTAAGAACGATTTAAGAATAATTATTCAGACATTGGAAATTTTACTTGGCCCTAATAATTAATATCATGGTTTTCACGTTTTCAATTTTGAAGCTTTCAGCTAAAACTATCATGTGCGTATTCTATATTCATAAGTTGACAATATATCATGTGGCGACAAAAAAACAGTAGTAATCTTCCAATAGTTTTATTGACGGACACTTTGTTTTTCGTATTGGCTTGGTACGGAGCATTCTGGCTGCGCTTTAATTTTCAGATACCTGCATCAAGCCATGGTTTAATCTCAAGATCCATCGCTTTTGTAGTCCCCGTTAACATACTTGCTTTTTATTTTTTAGATTTATATCGAGGAACGTGGCGCTATACGAGCATTAAAGATCTGTCCAATATAATTAAAGCCGCAACACTAAGTTCCGTAACTATATTTTTAGCAGTCTATTTATCCCACGGATTCTTAAATTTTGATAGACCTGCTTTAATTATCGACTGGTTTCTTGTGATCTTTTTGACTGCTGGATATCGAGTTGGAATGCGTTTATATTTCGGGTTTTTAAAAGGTGATGCAATGGCTCGCCACCCTATAAAAAGTCTTTTTCAGAAAAATGAAGACGCCAAAATAGGGATACGGAAATTGATTATTGTGGGAGCTGGTGATTGTGGGGAAAAGATTTATCGTGAAATTAGGGACAATGCGGGGCTTAAATACCGGGTGGTAGGTTTTCTGGATAATGATTTTACCAAACATGGCCGTCAGATTCATGGGGTCCCTATTTTAGGTTCCCCTGATAATATAGGTTTGATAGCAAACGAAATGAAGGCCAATGAGATATTAATCGCAATACCGTCGGCAACCTCAAAACAAATGCGTGAAATTGTATTGAAATGCAAAGAGAGTGGGATCGACCATAAAACCGTGCCTGGAATGGGGGAGCTGATCGATGGCCGTGTTGCTGTCCAGGCGATACGTGAAGTACGGTACCAGGATTTAATCGGGCGTGAGGTTGTGCAGTTGGAAGAAGAGCGTATCGGTGAGTATCTCGAAAATGCCAAGGTGTTGGTGACCGGAGCTGGGGGATCAATCGGATCGGAACTCTGTCGCCAAATTTGCCGTTTCAAGCCGGAGGCTCTCGTCCTCTTTGAACGAGCTGAAAGCCCACTTTATGATATCGAGATTGAGCTGAAGAGGACGTTTCCATATATAAAGATAGTAACAATCCTTGGGGATATAAGGGATCGTCGCCAACTCTCCAAGGCTTTTGAGGCCAACCAACCGCAGGTCATTTTTCACGCAGCTGCCTATAAACATGTGCCTCTTATTGAATCGCACCCCTGGAAAGGCATTCGGAACAATATTGTCGGTACCCGCAACCTGGTTGAGACTGCCAATAGCTTTAACGTGAATAGGTTTGTTTTTGTCTCTACTGATAAGGCGGTTCGTCCTACAAATGTGATGGGAACTACAAAAAGGGTGGCCGAGTTAGTTGTTCAAGGACAGAACAGTTGTCAAATATCGAATACTAAATTCATGATCGTTCGCTTCGGAAACGTCGTTGGCAGTATTGGTAGTGTTATCCCGCTTTTTAAAAAACAGATTGCCTCAGGTGGGCCGTTGACGGTGACCCACCCTGAAATGACACGCTATTTCATGACAATTCCGGAGGCAGCCCAGTTGATCCTCCAAGCCGGCAGTATGGGCAACGGGAGTGAAATCTTTATCCTTGATATGGGAACTCCCATTAAAATAGTGGACATGGCACGGGATCTCATCCAGTTCTCAGGACTTGAGCCGGATCGGGATGTCGCGATTGAGTTTATTGGCTTGCGACCTGGTGAAAAGCTATATGAGGAGCTTATTACTGAAGGAGAGGGTATCGTTCCCACCAGTCATGAAAAAATTATGGTTCTCAAAGGCCAAGCATGCGAGCAAGATATTCTGAACAAGAAGATCGATGAATTGCGTGAACTGGCTTATGAACAGGATGGGGAAGGTATAAGGAAACTGTTGAAGGAGGTTGTGCCGGAATATCAACCGGCAAACAACTGAGATCAGATGTCGGAGGTCAGAAGTCAGATTTAAACACTATGCGCCATGCTCTATGCTCTTGGCGATTTTCACAAATAGGTGATCTATGGCTCAAGGTAAACATCAATTCGGTATTGGTTTGGTAGTTGGTATTTTATTTGCCGCTTTGTTTTTTATGTATTTTGCTCCAAGATACAAAACAGTTGATGAAGATGGTGTTTTGTACAAACATGACCGTTGGTCAGGAAACTCCTGGCAGTTTGTGGACAACAACTGGCAAGAGATAAGCAAGAGTGTGGATAAATGGGAAGTTGTGGACAGCGAGTTACGTAAAGCACTGAAGGTACCGGAGACAGTCAAAGCCAGACAAGACGTCCTTAATCGACTTCGGGACAGGTATCATAAACTAAAAGGAGTTAGTGACGAAGATTTACTAGAACGAATTAAATTCGTATATTCAAAGGAATTGATGATTGGGCATTATATGCAGACAATCGTGAATATTGAGCAACAAGAGACTCAGAAACAAAACCAGTGACAACTTATCTTTGACAGGATCAACAGGATTGACTGGATTAAAACCCTGTGAACGCTGCCCGGATGGCAGCGCTCACGGTCCCATTGCCTTCGTCAAATTTAAAAATTACATCATAGAATTTTAAATCCGGAGATTGGCAATAGACTTTAGAATTCTGTGTCTCCTGTAAATCATGTCGAGAAGGGGTATAGTGTAACATAATTAGGAGCACCTTCGCACAGGTTCCGCAAAGCGGATGATACCGTTTTCAATTTCTTCCGGAAATTGAAAACATGTTTTTAGAATCCTGTCTATCCTGTTGATCCTGTCAAATTAAGCCCTTCGAGATCTTGTCTTAATGAGAATACTAATTTTAATAGCTGTTTTGTCTTTAATCCTTACCGCAGCCTGCGCGGTGGATCCGAAAAAGGAGAGCCTATCGAATTATGTAAACCACGACATCCTTGCGGTTGCATCCATTGAGGCAGTGGCATTTGAGCGGTATGCGGCTGTCACTGATAAGAACTACACCACTGATGAGGCTGTATACATTGCTCTGAGAGATGAGGTGATCCCAGTATATAAAAGATTTTTCCATCTATTAAGCCAAGTACGCCTTGAGGATGAAGGGGTGGCTCGTGTCCATGGGCATTATGTGAAAGGTTCAAGAAGGATTCTGAAGGGTTTTGAGCTTAAGCTACATGGAATCGCTGATAAAGATAACGCATTAATAATATTGGGAAATGAAAGAATAGACGAAGGTATTCGTGAGGCCCTTGTTTGGCGCAAAGAGATCCTTGCTCTTGCTGAAGAGCGTGGATTACGTAATTTAGATAGAAAAAAGTCCAAGATGGAGAAGTTTTTCTATTCGATGGATGAGTTTGTTACTGATATTGGGCCGACGGGGCAATAGGGGCGGAGGATCCGCTCAGGTATAGGGTAGAAGGTTTAAGGTAAAAGGTAAAGTCACCAAACCCTTGGGGTCAGGAGGCTGGAGTCGGGAGTCTGTTAATACAGATCGTATTAAAGAAGCTGTTGAAATACCCACAAGTTCTATCTGAAGTTACAAATCTTAAGGCCAACCACTATTTGCTAAAGAAACTCACAAATCTACTTATGACTGCTGTTATTGGCAGTCTTTTTTTTGGCGTGGCATTAGCCGGAGACCGCCCTTTCAATAATGTCACCAATTGGGGTGGCACCGGTTTTATGGAAATGCCCAATGCAAGAGTGCTCGATGATGGTGTGATCCGGTTTGGAGTAGCCCAGGCAGATCCTTACCGCTGGTATTCCGGCGCAATGGGTGTATTGCCACGCGTTGAATTCGGCGGGCGGGTAACAGAGGAATTGAATTATTTTTTAAGTGAAGAGTATGGAAATGTTAGGGACAAAGCGTTTGACTTTAAGGTGCAAATTGTAAAAGAAAGTAAATATTTACCCTCAATGGCCATCGGGATGAATGATTTCCACGGTACTCGCCTTTGGGCGTCTGAATACATTGCTTTCAGCAGGAAATTATCTCCATTTGATCTCACCTTTGGGTTAGGCACGAAGCGGATGAGCGGTGGGAAAAGCTTTTTGGGTATCGACGATCTCGGACCTTTTGGCGGGATTGAGTGGAATGTCAACAATCGCATTAATTTGATGGCTGAGTACAGTCCTATCAAATATGAGAATGATGTGCATGCCAATCAGAATAATGTGAAAGAAGCTTCTTCCCCAGTCAACTTGGGTGGACGTGTAGAAATTTTCAGAGGTATAGACCTGAGCCTCTCGTGGCAGAGAGGGGATGTCTTTGGAATCAACCTAAATTTCAATGTACTACTTGGAAAATCGATCGTGCCGAAGCAACCTAATCCGCCTGCCTGGCGGACGTTAGATCCTGAAACTATCTCCAGTGGGAATGCTACAAAAAGGCTCAACGCCATACAAAAGGAGATCAAGTCAGCAGGCTTTGATAATGTCAATGTCTACCTTGCCGATCAAACATTAACCGCTGAATTCCAAAATGAACGCTACATATCCAACCAGAAAGCCGCTGGCAGGGTATTGCGTATTCTGCTGAAGCATTCTCCGAATGACATCGAACGCATATCTGCAGTGCTTACACGCCGGAAAATTCCTTTTTTGCGAGTATCTGTCGATCCGAAAGATTTCGACAAATACTTAATGGGAAAAATGCGTGAAGACATTTTCGAGCAACTGGTGACCGTGGAAACGGTTTCTGAAAAAAGCCTAAAAGCCAACCAGGCAATTGGACAGTCGGAGAAAGACGAACGTTTGGATTACAATTGGGGCACCAAACCCGAATTCGAACCATTCTTGAATGATCTTTCCGGAGCGTTCCGGTTTCGGATTGGTATAAAACCCTATGTAACGGTTTCGCCCTGGAAAGGCAGCGAGTTTCTTGCTTCTTATATGATTCCATTCTATTCAAATGTCCAATCCCAAAACGTTCCGCCCCCGGATGCCGTGAGAAGCGATGGTTGGAAATATCTGGGGGATGAACCATCTGTGGATCGCCTCTATTATGATCAGACGTTTCGTTTGGGTGAGCAAACACTTGGACGGTTTAGCACTGGATACTTAGAGAAAGAATATGCCGGCTTTAGTGGTGAGGCCATGACCTTTCCCGGCAAGGGCAATTTTGCCGTCGGGGTGGAATCGGATTGGGTCCAGAAGAGAGTCCCTGGTAATACATTGGAACTGATTGGAGACAAAGAGTACTATACGTATCTTGGCAATCTATATTATCGATTCAAACCTCTGAAAATGACCTTACGAGCCCAATATGGTCGATTCCTGGGCGCAGACGTTGGATGGCGGTTTGAGGCGAGTCGTGAATATGCGCACGGTGTGATAGTGGGGGCCTGGTACAGTTTCACTGATACCGATCATTTCCTTACTCCTGAGAATCGTGGTTACAATGATAAAGGTGTCTTCATGCGGTTGCCGGCGCAGATGTTTTCTTTGCGCGAGAAACGCACTCGGTACTATTACAGTCTTTCACCATGGACTCGTGATGTGGCTGCTACGGTATTACATCCGAGCAGTCTGTATGATATCGGGCATGACCTGATGCCGGGGTTGTTTGAGGAGGAAATGGGAAAACTAAAAGATTAGTTTTCCCATTGGGCATAGAGCATAGTGCAAAGGCGCAGGTCTAAGGGCAGGCAGGGCCAAATGTCTGAGATCAGAGGCCGGATGAGAGAGCGAATTTGATTTTGAGAAATGCTGGATACCAAGACAGTTGGCCTAAAATGAGGCATCGAATGATTATGAAAAATAATTTCAGTTGGTTATCAACTCGATACTTGAATTAATCCATTAATATTTCTATGATTTTTAAGATCTAAATTTACCTAAGTAAAAAAAACACTTGCATGAATTTGTTAGATGCTATATTTTTGAGTCTCCGTTAGAAAGATCCAACTTACAATTTGGGAGGAATTACGATGAAAGGTCATCGGGCAATAAGCGTATTCGTATTCTTGATAGCTTTGATGTTCATAAGTGTACCGGCTGTTCTGGCTGGTGATGCTGCTGCAGTGGGCGCTGCTGCTGGTTCTACCGGCGGTGGATCTACAACCATTGCGGCTGCCGGCGGTGCGGCAGGCGCCGGAGCTGCTGGGGCCGGAACCGGCAGTGCCGCGGGTGCGGGAGCTGGAGCCGGCGCTGGCGCCGGGGCTGCAGGCGGTATTGCAGCAGGGACTACTGGTGGCTTGGTTGTGGGTGGTGCTGTAGTCGGGTCAGTTATTGTTGTCGGTGGTACTACTGCGGCTGTGAGCGAAGATCCGAAAACACCTTCCACGCCTGCTACGCACTAATCTGCATCAAACAATTTAAGCATTAAAAGGGTTTGCCTTGGAAATAGGCAAACCCTTTTTTATTTGAAATTACGGCCTGTTGAAGCAATCTGTTGCTATAATAGACCGGTTTTTAGCGCTTTGCGAATAATGATGATCGAATAAAAGATCTGAAATATCAGGTAAGGTAAAAAGACCAATAGCCGACGGTTATCTGGTATAGTGACCATCCAGGTCGCCCCGAAACCTTGGGCGATGCCGACCCCCCAATAAAACGCACTTACTTTAGCATGGCTGTAGCCTAATTGATTGAAGAGTTGGTATAGATGCGACCGGTGAGCCTGGAATACGTAATCACCCTTTATAAGTCGACGCATAAAGGTGAAAAGCGTATCATAGATAAAATGCAGCAGTAGCAGGGGCATGACGAACAGGGACGTATGCGACGCATCATATAGCGCTGCAATAATGGCCAGACTGGCAAATACGAATCCTAAGAAAGCGCTGCCCACATCACCCATAAAAAGTTTAGCTTTAGGAAAATTGAATAATAAGAATCCCAAAGCGCCGGCTGCAATCGTGTAGCTGATGATATAGGCGAAATTGCTACCCGAGGAGGCGCAAATGTGCCCAAAAAACAGGCAGACTATAACTGCCGTACCGCCTGCTATCCCATTGCTACCATCCATGAAATTAAAGGCATTGGTAAGGCCGACAATCCAGAAGAAAGTAATGATGTAACCAATGATACCCAACTGGACCTTTTCAGCCCAGGGTAGCGATAGCTCACTGATCACGATACCAAATACCATTACCACCAGTGCTGAAAGGGCCTGTGAGGAGAGGCGGAAAAAGAACTGCGTGGTGATGAGATCATCTACAAATGATACGATGGCAATCAAAAGAGCTGAGCAAACAAATCCAAGGAAAAAATAGTCTTTTATTACAGCTACATCTGCCAGTGCATAGATTGCAATGACACCAGCTAAAAAGGTGATAACGATCGCAATTCCGCCTGATTTAGGAATTGGGTTATCATGGGAAGACCGTTGGTTGGGTATATCCATGATAATTGGGTGCCGAGATAGATACCAGCATATCCCTGCTGATAGCAGGAAGAGGGCGAAGCCGAAAAGCGGGTGGGAGAGTAGAGATGCGGGCGCAATCTGTGACATATTAATGTGAATGGCATTGCCAAGAGTTTCCGTGCACTACGTTACTGGTTTTCATCGAAAGCTCAACATACTGAATGTATGCCTCGCATCCGATGAAACCCAAAGCCTTGTTCACGAAAATCTTGGCTTAGCCATTGAGGA
The DNA here is from genome assembly GCA_905176665.1 of Olavius algarvensis Delta 4 endosymbiont. Classification (GTDB taxonomy): domain Bacteria; phylum Desulfobacterota; class Desulfobacteria; order Desulfobacterales; family CAJINA01; genus CAJINA01. Next base: position 156,791 of record CAJINA010000240.1, read on the forward strand.
CCCTTTGGTTTGTGAAGTAACTTGAAGCTAATCTGATTGTTGATTTGAAAAAGTTAAGATCTTCCCAAACAGTTTGAGATAGACGATAAGCGCCATCCCTGGCCCCAAAAGAAGACCAGGGTATGGCGCGCGGTCGTC
>CAJINA010000241.1 GCA_905176665.1 Olavius algarvensis Delta 4 endosymbiont
GGGGGGGGGGGGGGGGGGGGGGAGAAACCGTTTTCTAGCGTTTCTTCTTTTCCATATAGCGGTTAAACCGCCGGACATGTTCGCGGGCCAATTCGGCTGCCAGGGGCGCATCCTTTTGCGCCACAGCAGCTACAATGGACTGGAGGTCTTCGAAATTCTCGCGAAATTCATCAGGGCCAGCCTTGAGAAAGCGGTCGTAATATAGGTGTATGTTGTCGTGAATGGTCTGCATAATGAACATGTAAAGCGGATTGCCTGAAATTCTGGCCAGGGCCATGTGGACCTGCTCATCCACCCTGACGAAATCGTCCCAAAGCTCCAGACCGCCGGCATAACACTCAGCTGCCCGTGCCACCAGGGCCTGTAGTTCCTGAATGCCCTGGTCGTCCGCCTTTTCCGCCGCAATGCCGGTAACCGTGCCTTCAACCCCCTCCCTGAACTCGGCCAGGTGTTCCAGGGAGACCTTCTGGGAACGGATCAGCATGGCCAGGCTTTCCGTTATCTGTTCGGCGGAAGCACCCTTTACGACTGCGCCGCCGCCGACGCCGAGCCGGATTTCCACCAGTCCCTTTTGCTCCAGAACCCGCAAGGCTTCCCGGGTGGTGCCCCGGCTGGTGCCGAAGAGCGCTCCCAGTTCCCGTTCGGGGGGAAGTTTCTCACCCGTTTTGAGGCGCCCGTTCAAGATGGCCTCCTGGATCTGGTCAACCACATCTTGAAAAATGCGATTTTGGCGTGCTTTACGAAAGATTCTCGGCATGGTTTTCAGTCTTTACAATTCATTGCATGTACACCGATCGACTATATCGATCCCTAATTCGGGGAATGCTAAAAGTCAATAACCCTGCTTGCATCCAGCAGCGAAGGTGGTGGTCTGGGGGCGGCGGACGGACAGGTAGACAGCGGCCCTAACACAATGAATTGTCACTTTAATGGAGCGGCTTCAACTTGGGCGGTTTTGAAAATAAAAGTTGCAATTTGCAGGCCGTGTGATACTTAGTGCTATTGTTTTATTACGCACCACCATTGGATAGTAGCCTGACCGTTGCTGATGTTTTTTAATTACAAAAAAAACAAGGTTTGGGCGGAGAACCTTTCTATTGTTATGCAGTTGGGCCTGACCATGGTCGGCTGCATTGGTTTTTGTTTTTTCGTGGGACTATACCTTGACCGAAGTCTGGGTACCAAAGGTATTTTTATCGTTATTTTCACGCTTCTGGGGGTTCTGGGCGGCGGCAACGTGGCCTACCGGCAGATACTTGAAAATCTCGAGGATAAAAAAGAGCACAGAGAGTAAAGAATGTCCGCCGCTGTTAAAGCAACACAGAAGAAATACTGTTCCAGAGCCATCGTGGCGGCTATCATTTTGGGGCTGCCTTTCATCTTCGGGGGTTACGCCCCCATCGGTAAAGGCCTCATTCTGGGCACCATCTTCAGTATCCTCAATTTTATCCTGATAGCTGAAACCCTGCCAAAAAAAATCGGCGCCGGTACCCGGAGGAAGCAAACGGCTGTTTCCCTGAGTTCAATCGGCATCCGCTTTGCACTGTTGGCAATACCCATTATTAGTGCCATAAAGCTGGAACAATTTGAGCTTGTCACCACGGTAATCGGTATCTTCATGGTGCAGTTGGCCATTGTATCCGATCATTCCATGAAACTTATCGCGTCAGCCCGCAAACGACGGGTTTAAGGGGTCAGTCCGGCTATGCAAGACTTAGGTAAAGTTCATCAATTGATCATCAACCTTCCGGCACACCAGGCTGCCATCAATTTGGAAGTGGTGGTGATGAGCTGGATTGTGTTTTTCATCCTGCTCGTTTTCGGTTATCTGGCCGCCCGTGATAAAGCCAGGGTACCCCGCCCCATGCAGGTTCTGGGTGAACTCATCGTCGACGCCCTGTACGGCCTCACGGAAGACGCCCTTGATAAGGAAGGCGCCAAAAAATACGGCCCGCTGGTCTGTGCGTTGTTTCTATTTCTTTTGATATCAAATTGGCTGGGAATCATACCGCACCTTGAAGAGCCTACCAAGGACTTGAACACCCCGCTGAGCCTGGGTCTCATGGGTTTTGCCATCGCGCATTATGCCGGCATTAAATCCAAAGGCTTCAAGGCCTATGCAAAGGAGTATTTCCAGCCGATCTTTTTCATGATGCCCCTGAATGTCATCGGGGAATTGGCTAAAATCGTTTCTATCTCGTTCCGTCTTTTCGGGAACATTATGGGCGGCAGCATTATTATCCTGGTAGTGTCCTATCTCACGTACAGCCTTGTTCTGCCGCCGCTCCTGTTCGCATTTTTCGGACTGTTCGTGGGAACGATACAGGCCTTCGTATTTACCATGCTCACGATAGTTTACATTTCAGTGCAGGTTAAATAGCGTATGAATCCGGAAGCCCAATCAATTGTCGAACTATGTGCCTACGCCGGCGGTGGGATCGCCATGGGCCTGGGCGCCATCGGGGCCGCCATTGGTGAAGGTTACACCGCCAGTCAAGCCAATATAGCCGTTTCCAGAAATGCAGACGACTCCGGCACTATTTTTAAAAATATGCTGGTCGGCCAGGCGGTAGCCGAATCATCTTCGATATTTGCCCTGGTCATTGCGATTCTCTTGCTTTTTTTGGATATCGGAACGGCCAGCATGCTGAAAGCCGCGGCGCTGCTGGGTGCCGGCCTGTGCATGGGGCTGGGCGCCATCGGTTCCGGGATCGGCTCCGGGTTTCCCGGCGGTCAGACCTGTTTTGGTATATCCAGACAGCCGGAGGCCGCCCCGACCCTCACTACCAATATGCTGATTGGCTCTGCGGTTTGCCAGACCCCGGCTATTTTCGCCATGGTCGTCGCCCTGATGTTGATGTTTATGGACTTTGGGCAGGCGGCCTTGAATCCAACCTGGGCCGCCTTGATCGGCGCCGGCCTGAGTACCGGCCTCGCGGCCATCGGGTCCGGCTACGGGGGCGGAAAAGCCGCCGGCGCCAGCTGCGCCGGGGTGGCCCGCAATCCAAAAACGGTCGGCAATGTTACGACGACCATGCTGGTGGGGCAGGCCGTTTCCCAGACCCCGTCCATTTTTGGTCTGCTCATCAGTTTTATCCTGATTTTTAAGACATTTCCGGAGACCGCCGCACTGGCTCCGTCGATGGCCCTGCTTGCTGCCGGTCTCTGCACCGGCTTCGGCGGCATCGGCCCCGGCATCGGCAACGGCCTGGTCGCCGAGGGCGCCGTCAAATGGGTCGCCCGCAACCATCGCGCCGCCGGCGACCTGATGCGCATCATGCTGGTCGGGCAGGCGGTCTCGCAGTCAACGGCTATCTATGCCATGGTTGTGAGCCTGGTATTGATTTTTGTGTTGTAGGCCAGTTTACTGGCTCCAAGATAGTGATAACGAACGTATTGTAAACTCGATAATGCAATTCAACGAAGGAGGAAAGTATGGATATCAGTGGACCTGATCTGGTAAAAGCAGCCGCCTTTCTAGGCGCCGGCATTTCAATGGGCCTGGGTGCCATCGGCCCCGGTGTCGGTGAAGGTATGGTGGCCGCCAAAGCCTGTGAAGCCATCGGCAAAAACCCGGGGGAAGCCGGCTTGCTGACCCGGACCATGCTGGTTGGCCAGGCAGTGTCCGAGTCAACGGGAATTTATTCCCTGGTTATTGCTTTGCTGCTGCTTTTTGTGGTCTAGCCCAAAGAGGACGTTTCGATGGAAATTATCAGCAATATCGCGCTTATCAGCATTAATGAAACCCTGGTAGTGCAGCTGCTGTCCTTTCTCATTTTCATGTTCATCCTGAACCGGATTATGATACGTCCACTGCGCGGGTCCGCCCAGGATCGCGATCACTATATTGAACAGTTGAGCACGGACATTACTGCTGCCCAGAAGGAAATGCAGGCCATCGCGACCCAGATTGAGAGTCGGGAAACGGATGCCCGGCAGATGGCGCATACTATCCAAAAAGATACCATCGACCAGGGAAGCCAGGAGGCCCAAGAAATTCTGGTTGCGGCCAAACAGGATGTGGTTGCCCTCCGGCAGCAGACCAAGGCTGAGATAGACACCATGGTGGCCAACTTCCGTAAGGACCTGGAAAAGGAAGCTGAACGTATTGCCGTGGATTTTATGGAAAAGGCCCTAAATCGGAGATTGAGCCAATGAGCGCACCCCTAAATAGAAAACGATTCGTCCGGCTGCTGACATTCGCGACGCTCTGCTTTTGGCTTCTGGGGCCGGCCGTATCAGGGGCCGCCGATTCCGCCGCCTGGCGGCCGACGTATGACCTGGTAATGCGTTGGCTGAACTTTCTGATCCTTGTTTTCATCATCGTGAAATTCGGCCGGCAGCCGCTGCTTAATTTCCTGAAAGGCAAGCAGGAAGAGATCGGCGCCCAAATCGATCGGATTGAAAAGGAAAAGGAAGAGCTTTCCGCAGCCGCTGACGCGGCCCGTCAGCAACTCGAAGAAAGCGCCCAGCGGCTTGAAGCAATAAAGCAACGCATTATCGAACGGGGTGAAAAAAGAAAGCGTGAAATTATTACAGAGGCCCGCCAGGAGGGCCGTCATATCATGGAAAGCGCTCGCCGCAAGGTCGAGGGGACCATTTTGCAGGCCAAAAACAAGGTCCGCAAGGAAATGATCGACCAGGCCGTAAACATCGCCCTTGAGAGGCTGCCCGCAGAAATAACAGCGCAGGATAACGAACAGCTGTTTGAACGGTTCCTTGTCAGTGCAGAAAGTGAATAGGCCTCGGGCGCAAGCATTCACCTGCTCCTTATATTAGACCCGTAAGGGGTCAAAATGCTGGGACTGGTGGCAGGCGCGTCCGGCAGTCATTTGTCTGAATAAGGCAACCCTGGATTACACGATCAGCCCACTATGTTAGAACTCATTCAAAATGCCAATATTGCCTTCATCGGTGGCGGCAGGTTCTGCCGTATTTTTTTGCAGCTCCTCCTGGCCGCCGATTTCAAATTTGCCAATCCGACCATTTTGGGGGTGGCTGATTTAACCTCCCAGGCCGAAGGACTTCTCTATGCCCGTGAGAATGGAATCTTTACCACGCCTGACTACCAAGAGCTTTTTCAACTTCCCGACCTCGCAGTTCTGATCGAATTAACGAACAACAAAACCCTGCGAGATGAAATCGAGTCCATCAAACCACCACAGGTGGTTCTTATTGATCGTGTAACCGCCCGTACCCTTTGGAACGAGCTGCAGATTGAAAAGGAAAAACAACTGACCCTGGATCAACTCAGGCGGAGCGATCCAGATCCTGCCGGCGCAGAATCAATATTTGCCGGGCTTGCAGATCGGATCAGTGCTATCATCTCCGAGCGTAATCGCCGCAATGAGGAGATCGAACGGGATCTGATAGCCAGTGAGCAAGCCATGGCCCAGATAATCAACGGCAGCACGATTCCTACTTTTGTGATCAACCGCGAGCATGTGGTGACTCACTGGAACCGGGCCTGCGAAAAGTTATCCGGCTACGCGGCCGATGAGATCGTCGGCACCACCAACCAGTGGAAACCCTTCCGGAGAAAGCTGCGCCCGACCATGGCCGACCTGATCCTGGATGGTGTGGATGACGAAGATGTCCGCAGTTTCTATGAATCCCGCTGGAACAAATCGGAACTGATCGAAGGGGCCTATGAAGCCGAAGAATTTTTCGAGCACCTGGGTGACCACGGTAAATGGCTCTTTTTCACGGCCGCGCCTATCAAGGCTCCGGACGGAACTGTCGTAGGGGCAATCGAAACAGTCTGGGACCGGACCGAAGAAAAACAGGCCGTGGCTGAATTGAAGGCCAGCGAACAAGCGCTTTCCCAAATTATCAACGGCAGCACTATCCCGACGTTTGTTATCGACCGAAACCACCGGGTTACCCATTGGAACCAGGCCTGTGAAAATTTGACCGGCTATGCGGCCACGGAAATCGTCGGCACCACCAACCAGTGGAAGCCCTTTCGCAGCAAGATGCGTCCGATCATGGCTGACCTGATTCTGGACGGGGTCGATGATGATGATGTCCGCAGCTTCTACGAATCCCGCTGGAACAAATCGCGACTGATCGAAGGCGCCTATGAAGCCGAAGAGTTTTTCGACCATCTGGGCAAAGACGGTAAATGGCTATTTTTTACCGCGGCACCCATCATTGCTCCGGATGGATCCGTCGTTGGGGCAATCGAAACACTCTGGGATAAAACTGAGGAGAAGCAAGCGACCAAAGAGCGCGAGGAACACAATGCCGCCCTGGCATTGAAGGCCAGTGAGCTGCAGGCCAGTGAGAGGGCCCTTGCCCAAATCATCCAGGGCAGCAGCATTCCGACCTTCGTTCTCAATAGAGACCACCGGATCACCCACTGGAACCGCAGCCTGGAGATGCTCACCGGTAAGCCGGCCGTTGACATGGTGGGCACCCGCAATCAGTGGGCCTCATTTTATGATAAAGCCCGACCGTCCATGGCGGATATCATTCTGGACCAGATCGGGGCAGCTGAAATCAAGCGTCTGTATGGTGATCACTGGCGCAAATCGGCCCTGATCGAGGGTGCCTACGAAGCCGAGAAGTTCTTTCCCAACCTGGGTGAGGATGGAAAATGGTGCTGGTTTACCGCCGCCCCGATCCAGAACGCCGATGGCGTAGTCGTGGGCGCTATCGAGACCATCTGGGACAAAACCGAGGAAAAGCGAGCCCAGGAGGACGTGGAACGGCACAACCGCGAACTTGCCACCCTGGCTTCCATATATGCCACGCTAAGTTCACCGCTTGATCTGGAAGGCCGTATTATTGCGGCCATCACAGAGGTAGTCAACATCTTCCTGGCGGATTGTATCTGCATTTTTATCTTGGAAGCAGACGGCCAGCTGCACTTGAAATACAATTTCGGATACTCCCCCAACCTGTGCAGCTGCAACAGCATTGCCGCCCAAGACAGCCTCATCACGAGTGTCGCCCAGTCTGGGAAACTCCGGGTACTCGAACAGCTGCCGGAAGTAAAAAGTTATGAAATCGATTTGCTCCGCCAGGAAGGTTTGAATTCACTGGTCTACATACCGATGATCGGGAAAGACAAAGAACCACTGGGGGTTATCCGGCTGGGCAGTAAAAAGCCGCATCATTTTACTGCCGAGGAAATGCATGTCTTGGAGCTGGTCGGCAACCGTATCGGCGTGGCCATCGAAAATGCGCTGCTCGAGAAAGAAAACTTGCGCCGCGCCAATTTCCAGACCAGGCTTTTAGAAAGTTCAAACAATGCCATTATTGCCGCCGACAGCAGTTGGAAGGTGGTTTTGTTCAATCCGGAGGCTGAGCGGATTTTTGGGTACAAAGCTGAGGACGTCATCGGGGAAAAGCACTCGCGGGAGATTTTCCCGCTCGAAGTCGCGGAGGCCATCGTTGGATTCCTGGCACCGGAACCGGAAATGCAGGACACCGCCTGGCACGAAACGTTCATCGACAGCGGGGATGGCCGGCAGATTCCGGTGAGCTTTTCCGGCAGTCTGCTCTACGAAAATGACGACATTGTCGGCAGTGTGGCCTTTTTTCAAGACCTCACCGAGTTAAAACGCCTTGAAAAAGAACTGGTGGCCTCTGAAAGACTGGGTGCCATAGGCCAGACCGTCGCCGGCATGGCGCATTGCATAAAAAACATCCTGCACGGCTTCAAGGGGGGCAGCTACCTCGTAAATATCGGTATTGACAGGGACAACACCGACAAGTTAAAAACAGGGTGGCAGACTATCCAGCGCAATATTCAGCGCACATCGGACCTGGTGCTTGACCTGCTCTCTTATTCCAAAGAGCGGGAGCCGGAATATGAAAATTGTTTCCCCAACGATATTGCTGCCGATGTCTGTGACCTTCTGGAAGAAACAGCCGCCGAGCATGATGTTGAATTGTTACGGGATTTCGAACCGTCGGTTGGCGAAGTGGCCCTGGATCCGCGCATTGCCTATCGGTCCCTGCTTAATTTCGTTTCCAATGCCATCGATGCCTGTGTTTTTGATGACGACATTTCCAAGCAGCACCAGGTGACGGTTCGCACCACGATTGAGGATGATACTTTCGTTCTTTTTGAGGTTGCCGACAATGGTACGGGAATGGATGAAGAGGTAAAAGCCCGGCTTTTTTCAACGTTTTTCAGCACAAAAGGCGCCAAGGGAACTGGGTTGGGACTTTTGGTAACCAGCAAGCTGATCGAAGAACATAACGGCAGCATTGCCGTCGACTCCACGCTGGGTGAGGGAACCACCTTTATGTTCAGATTACCCTTTAATCCGGTATAATCTGAAATTCTGGCCAGCATAACGATATGGGTGACAGGGAGGAGATCATGAGTAAAAAGGTACTGGTTGTAGATGATGATCCGGATGTCAGGTTGTTCAATACCACCGTCGTGGAAGAATACGGCTACACGCCGCTGGAAGCCGAGAACGGTGAAGAAGGCCTGAAAATGATCAAAAAGCACATGCCTGACCTTGTTATCCTGGATGTCATGATGCCCAGGCAAAGCGGGATTCGGCTTTACCGTGAATTGAAAACCGAAAAAGCGTTAAAGGATATCAACGTGGTGCTGCTGTCGGGCATCGCTGAAAAAACGTTCCTCAGGTCACAGAGAGCACTGACGGAATTCGGCGGCAACGAAGTCCCCGAGCCGGCAATATATCTTGAAAAGCCGGTTGAACCGGAGGAACTCGGGGAAGTGATAAAAAAGATTTTGGGTTGATCAAAAACCCGAAATGACCGCTGCATGCATTTGGTGTTCGTTGAGTTTAAATCTGTGGGGTTATCTTGACAAGCGGTTTCAAAAGGTTGATCGGAGACTGCGTCCTTTAAAGGCAGGCGGAAATGGATATCCAGAAACTTCTATTTGTAACCAAGTTCGACGAGTTGAGATTCGATGCGCTGCAATCGTTGCTCCCGCTGCAAAAAGCCGCCCTCAATCATGTGGTTTTTCTGAATGTCATTGAACGGGAAAAGGTCGCTCTGCGCCGTGGCAAGGGGTATCAGAAAGAAGAGGAGGTCAAACTCCGGGAAAAGGCCAACATTCGCTTCATCGATTGGGCTGAATCCCTGTTCGAACAAGGCCTGGAGGTAGGCGTCTATATCGTCGTGGGCGATTATGTGAAACAGATCGTAGACGCGGCCGCCAAAGAAGATGTCGATCTGATTGTGCTGAGCCCTACTAAGAAAGGCAAACTGGAGAAGTTGTTCTCGGGATCGGAAGTTACCGAAATCCTGCAACGCTCCGGAGCACCGGTCCTGGTATATAAAAATCTGTCCCCCGGCGCCATAAGTACCGACAAGCCCTTTGACCGGATTCTTTTAACAACGGACTGGTCGCCCGCCTGTGACAACGCCGTTGCAACCCTAAAAAAGATAGGGTCCCTCATCAACGAGATTCACGTGGCCCACGTGGCCCATGAGAGTAGTCTCAATGGTGATTCCGCCATGGCGGTTCAAAAAACTCGCAAAGACACCCGTAACAAGCTGGAAAGAATCTGTGATATCTTCGAAGCGGAGGGGATCCACTCCAGGCCGCATGTATATATCGGCAACGTGGAAAAAGAGATCGAAAAAGCGGCGCATGAATGCCGGACGACCATGATTGTGGCCGGCACCAAACAGCAGCAGTCCTGGAAAGATAAGATTTTGGGCAGTTTGACCAAGACATTGATTGAAACCTCTATATTCCCGGTCCTGTTGGTTCCGCCTGAAAAGTCAGAGTAGGCGACTGGACCATAGCTTCACCCATATGAAACGTTCTGGTCGGATAGCATCCCGGTCGCACAGGAATGTTGGGAAAAAAGCCTGAGCAGACGGTCCCAGAACAGGACACAGTTCGTGATTTGAGTGGGAGGGTTACATGGCTGTATTCACCATTTCCAGACAATTCGGGGCGGGCGGCAAGACCCTGGGAAAGATGGTCGCCGAAACTCTGGATTACACGTTTGCGGACAGCAGCATCATCCAGATGATTTCCAAACAGGCCAACGTTTCGGCCAAGTGGGTCCGGTCGTTTGAAAAAGAAGCCGGCGGCATGATGTCACGCGCCATCTCGAGTATCGTGTCCCAACGCATGGTGGACCGGATATTAAAGGATGAACGCGGCTATCTGGACGAAAAGATTTATCTCGATTACCTGGTGCTGACCATCGTCCAGATGGCGGACGAAGGTGATGCGGTGATCATGGGCCGCGGCAGCCAATACATCCTGAAAGGGCATCCCGATGTGTTTCACGTGCTGCTAATAGATGACATGGAAGACCGGGTAAAATTCATCATGGAACAGTACAACTACTCCCGCAGCCGGTCCGCCCGGCTGGTAAACAGCGAGGACAAACGCCGGGCAAATCTGTACAAAAAGCTGGGTAAATATGATTACGACGACCCGTCCTTATATCACCTCGTCTTGAACATGGGGCAGTTCGACCTGCAATCCGCCCACGACATCCTGTGTAAACTGGTTTCCAAATAGTCAGGCCTGCCAGGCAGCAGCATGCGTTGGCCGTTTCGATTTCAAAAACTTTCCGATACCAGGCACTAGCCCCTTCAAGGTCAGCGGGTCCGAATTTACGGCACAACTCTCCCATTTCCCATTCTAAATCAAACTGAATATTGCCAGCTTCATTCCGGCATAGGTATTGACCTTCGAGCAGTGCGGTTTAGGTGTGATCGATATAGAGCACGCCGTTGAGGTGGTCGATCTCGTGCTCCAGCAAAGCAGCGCGATGGTCCTTTGCATCGAGGATGTGTTCCCGGTTGTCTAATCCCCGGTACCTGATCTTTACATAATTGGAGCGTTTGACCGTCTGGTGGCGGTGCTTAGGCAGGGACATGCAGTACTCTACGCTGTCATAAGATCCCTTTTTTTCCAGGATCTTTGGGTTGACCATTGCCCGGACCTCCCCGTAAAGGCCACAAACAATGAGTCGTTTTTGAATGCCGATCTGGGGAGCGGACAGCCCTTTATAGAGGGAGGCGTGGAGAAAGAATTCGAAAGGTGCCTTGAACTGTAAGGTGTCTATCATCGCATTGGCCATGGAGATGACGTCATCATCAATCCGGTCGATGGGCTTTGAAACTTTGCGGAGGTTCGGGTCCGGATACACCACGATATCTAATACATGGTTTTTCCGATAGTTATTCAGGAGGGCATAGATCCCCGTACCACCGATAAGTCCGGCCAGGCCCAGTTTTATGAATTTTCGTCTATCCCACAAAGTCGCAACCTTTCGTTTCACCGGTTTGAAGTTTCCACCCCTTTTTCATATGCGGGATCACGACCGGTGTCAATCCTTTCAACCTTTGATGGGCACCAGGGGCGCTAATTGCTATGATTCCCTGCATATCACAGAGTTGAAATCTCGGAATGTCCTTAATAACCTGGAAGCCCAATCAGGTGGTACTGCACATTCTATATCCCCCTTGTCAACATGGTCTTAATAGCAATAATAACAGCTACTTAAAAATCTGCTTGCGTAATAAGCGCACTTATCCTTACTGTA
>CAJINA010000242.1 GCA_905176665.1 Olavius algarvensis Delta 4 endosymbiont
ATCTCTGCCTCCTTTCTACATTAAGTAGAAAAATCAGACAGATGATGACCTATTGCGAATCTCAGGTCAAATCGTCATCTCGTTACGTCTAGTTGGCAAT
>CAJINA010000243.1 GCA_905176665.1 Olavius algarvensis Delta 4 endosymbiont
CCATTGCGCAAAATTCCTCACTGCTGCCTCCCGTAGGAGTCTGGACCGTGTGTCAGTTCCAGTGTGGCTGATCATCCTCTCAGACCAGCTAACCATCGCGGCCTTGGTAGGCCATTACCCTACCAACAAGCTAATGGTACGCGGGCTCCTCCTCAAACAACAACTTACATGTAGAGGTCATCTTTGATCATTAAGGCCGAAACCTTTATGATGTTATCCGGTATTAGCGTCGCTTTCGCAACGTTATCCCCGATTCAAGGGTAGATTACCCACGCGTTACTCACCCGTGCGCCACTTTACTCTCTTCAGCAAGCTGAAGATTTCTCGTACGACTTGCATGTGTTAAGCACGCCGCCAGCGTTCATTCTGAGCCAGGATCAAACTCTCCAATTAAATTGGTTCGCTGCATAAAGCAGCGGAATTGTCTATAAGACCCGAACTCGACGAGCTGTCACTATTTAGTTTTCAAAGATCAAGTTTGCCGCGGATTGTGCGGCGAACCGTCAGCGGATGCTGCCGTGCTGACAAAAAATATTTATACAACCTTGCTGACTCCCTGTCAACACCTTTTTTAACTTTTTTGGATCAATTTCGCTTTTTCCGTGCGAAGAATGTGATCGGTTGGGGTTAGAAAAGATCAACTTGACAGAATTTGATTATGTACGCTCTACGGACACAATTGTCAACGTTTTTTTCGGTTGTTCTAAACTTTTTTTCGAAAGATCAAAGCGTGCCCTGCGGCACGTCGCGTTAGCGAAAGGCGAGTAATTAGCACTGTGTGAGCGGCCCTGTCAAGCCTGTTTTTTACTTTTTTCAAAAAATTTTCAGGCTTTGATTTTGATCTTGTGAAATCGTTTTTTCCCGGCCCGCAAAACAATTTCCATCTCTTTGATATCGCTGTCATTTATGACCTGGTCAAAGGCTCCGACCCGCTCGCCGTTCACATAGGCGCCCCCCTGGGAAATCAGCCGCCGGGCAGCCCCCCCCGAATCAGCCAGGCCGACCAGGGGAAACAGCTTGAAGGCCGGGATGCCCTGCGCCAGTTCCGCCTGGGCCATTTCACTTTGCGGGACCACCGTGTCGCCCTGGGCGGATTCACCCCGGGGGATCTGACTGGACGGCAGCAGGTCGCCCGGAATGACGCGTCCACCGAACATGCTGGCCGCCGCTTTGAATGCCTCCTGGGCAGCTGCCGGCCCGTGGGCAATGGCGGTGGCCTCGAAGGCCAGGACCGCCTTGGCCAGGTTGAGGTCCGCGTCCTGCAGTTTCTCCACGGCCCGGATCTCATCCATGGGCAGAAAGGTAAACAGGGCCAGGAACCGGGCCACGTCGCGGTCATCAGAGTTGATCCAGTACTGGTAATAGTCATAGGTCGAGGTGCGCTCGGCATCCAGCCAGACAGCCCCCTTGGCGGTCTTGCCCATCTTGGCGCCGCCGGAAGTGGTAATCAGCGGGAAGGTAATCCCGAAAGCCGTGCCCTGGTTGACCCGCCGGATCAAGTCGATGCCGGCCACAATGTTGCCCCACTGATCGCTGCCGCCCATCTGCAGGCAGCAGTCGTGGTTTTCATAGAGTTTCAAAAAGTCGTACGCCTGCAGCAGCATGTAATTGAATTCGATGAAACTGAGGCCGTCGTCGGAGTCGAGCCGCATCTTGTAGCTCTCGGCCTTGATCATCCGGTTCACCGAGAAATGGCGGCCGATGTCCCGTAAAAACGGGATATATTCGAGCTTGGTAAGCCAATCGGCATTGTTCACCATGATCGCCCGGTCTGCTTCGAAATCGATGAAACGGGCCAGCTGGTTTTTGATGCCCTGGGCATTGCTGTTGACATCCGCCACCGTCAGGAACTTGCGCATCTCCGTTTTGCCGCTGGGATCGCCCACCAGGCCGGTCCCCCCGCCCACCAGGGCAATGGGCACATGTCCGCTGCGCTGCATGTGGGCCAGGGACATGATCGGCACCAGGCTGCCGATATGCAGGCTGGAGGCCGTGGGATCGAAGCCGATGTAACACTTGCGCCCGGTCTGGCTGAAGTAGGTTTCCAGTTCTTCATCGTGGGTCGTGCTCTCAATAAATCCGCGCTCTCTCAGGGTTCCAACAACGTTTTGCATATGTATAGCCTGCCTTCTCGCTTTGTTTACAAACTTCTATTTGTCAGGGGGAATTAGCAATTTACAATGGTATAGATAAAGGTTCCCGGTACCACGTCAAAGCCTTCGAATTGAAAAAGTTAAGATCTTCCCAAACAGTTTGAGATAGACGATAAGCGCCATCCCTGGTCCCAAAAGAAGACCAGGGTATGGCGCGCGGTCGTCCTC
>CAJINA010000244.1 GCA_905176665.1 Olavius algarvensis Delta 4 endosymbiont
CTTCAGTCTTTGACCTGATCCCCTGAATCCGGTCATTTTAGAACTATGTTTGTCAGGGTGTTCGCCCCTTCAAGGGGCAATCCAAAGCCTGGCCCTCAGGGCCAGGATTCTTTAC
>CAJINA010000245.1 GCA_905176665.1 Olavius algarvensis Delta 4 endosymbiont
ACAAAGGCAAAACCGTGCATCGCGCAGAGACGCAAAGGCGCAGAGAAGATCAAAACCAGGATATAGTCGCACTATCGTGCGAAGAACCACTTCAAGGCCCTTTCGGTTTTAATCCCGCGTAGCGGGATAATATGCGTGGTTTCCC
>CAJINA010000246.1 GCA_905176665.1 Olavius algarvensis Delta 4 endosymbiont
ATTCCTCGATGTAAAGCACTACACCTGCGGATGCAAATACAGCGGCAGCCTTGCTCTGAACCAAAAGCTACCACCTGTGAACGGACATACGGGATAGTGAGGCCGCACCTTCTTGCCCGGCATTGCCGTCTGGCGACGACGGGTTGACCCAGACCAGTTTTCAACTGCATGTCTTTGCGAGGAATGAATTTCCGGCATGAAACTGATATGGAAAATTCCGCTCTTTTTGACCGTAGTCCTGCTGGTCGGTCTGGCCGTGATCTACGTCTATCTTCTCTCATATGACTTCAATCGATTGAAACCTGGTATTATCTCCGCCGTGAAAGACGTCACCGGCCGGAATTTGTCCATTGAGGGGGATATCAAAGTCTCCATCGGGCTGACGCCGGCGCTGGTCATCGAAAACGTAGCCTTCCAGAATGCGCAGTGGGGCGCACGCCCGGAAATGCTGCAAATCAAGCGTTTCGAAATGCAACTGGCCCTGTTGCCTTTATTCTCAGGTACCTTAGAGGTACGCCGAGCTGCTTTGATCGATGCGGATTTTTTCATTGAGGTGAACCAAAAAGGTGCCCTGAACCTGCCCGCCCTGGGCGAGGCCCCCCCGGATCCGCAGGCAGATTCGGACGATCGCCTCTTTCTGCCGGAGATTGCCCTAAAAGACCTGCGCATCGTAAACAGCCGCCTGTTATACAAGGGCCGCCTGGCGCGACGACCGATCCGGTTGAAACTCAACCAATTGAAGCTCAAGTCCGTTAGTCCGGGTGGTTCGTCCCGGCTGGACCTCACCGCAAGCTATAACCGGCAACCCCTGTCGGCCAAAGGCACCCTGGGTTCGCTGGGGAGCCTGCTCGATTCTGAAAAACCCTGGCCCTTGAACCTTACGATCAATACCGTGGGCGCCAAAGCGACCCTGTCCGGCACTATCAGGAACGTATTCAAGGCCCGCGGGATCAATCTGGACCTCAAACTCGCCAGCCGGAACATAGCCAAGACAGCCGGGACCGCTGGTATCCGCCTCCCCTACAAAACGGATGTCCGTCTCACGGGTCACCTTTCGGGGAGTCTGGACGAAGCCCTGAAATTCAGTAAACTGAAATTGCATACCGGACGCAATGATGTGCAGGGTTTCGTGCTGGCCAAACTGAAAGGCGGCAAGCCCTATTTTAACGTAACGGTGACAGCCGAGCGTCTCGACCTGCGGCCGGATAAAAAGAAAAAAATAAGCCCGGCCAAGCCGACTGCAGCGTCAGCCAAGCGCAAGGTCTTCTCTTCCAAGCCGTTTCCGGTGGGTTGGATGCGGAGCGCCGATGCCGATGTGGGTGTCCGCATAAAACGCTGCCTGTTTGCCAGATCAGCACTGCAAAACCTCAAGCTCAACCTGTCCCTGAAAAACGGCCGCCTGGCGGTCAAACCGATCACGGCCACCGTCGGATCCGGTCAGTTGCGGGCCAGTGCCGCTTTGCGGGAAATCAAGCGCAAGTGGTTTTTGAGCGCGGATCTCGATGTGCGCCACCTGAACGCCGGCCGGATGCTCAAGGAGCTTGACATTTCAAATGCCCTGGAAGGGCAATTCGATATCAATGCCGCCTTTTCAGGCAGCGGTCGTTCCCCGGCGCAATTTATGGCCGGAATCAATGGCCATGTGCGCCTGATCATGGGCAAAGGCCGGTTTAACAACCGGCTCTTGGGGGTGCTGGGCGGTGACCTGCGGGCCGGCCTTTTTCAACTGCTGGATACCGGCGGAAAATCAGGAGAATTGACCGAGATCAACTGTTTCGTAACCCGATTCGACGCCGTCGATGGAATAGCCACCTCCCGGGTCCTGGTGTTAGATACCCACGCCTTGCGCGCCATGGGCAAAGGCAAGGTCAATCTCAAAACGGAAGCGCTCGATATCTCCATTGAACCCATTCCGCAAAAAGGGGTCGGGGCCGAGGGGGTCGGTAAAATCAGTCTCAGCCTGGGCAGCCTGGCCAAACCCTTTAAACTGGGCGGCACCCTGGCCAAGCCCGAATTGGCCGTAGATGCCAAACGGGCGGCCATTACCCTTGGCAAGGCCTTTGGCGGTTTTGCGCTCTTCGGACCGTTCGGTCTGGCCGCCCTGCTGGTCGATGGGAATACGGGCAATAAAGACCTGTGCGGCACAGCCGTGGCAATTGCCCTGCAAAAATAAAAACCCCTGCCGAAGAAACGGACCAAGCCTAAATCCCCGCGGAAAAAAAAGAGCTCACCTTCCGGCACGTTTATGGATGGTTTGAAAAAATTGTTCAAGTAGACACCGCTGGTTCCCGCTGACGTGAACTATGCACGTCGAGCAGCGCCCTGCAGAACCCGGCAAGCGGCCTGCATTTCTCTGTCGACATCATTGCAAAGTTGGGATATATAATTAAATTCAAATGGTTTCGTGCGGAATCGAGCTTAAAGTACCAAGCTTTAACGGCCGGGTTGAGGAGGAAATCCACGGATGTCGACATGCCCCTGCGGTGCTGCTCTAAAATATGAAAACTGTTGCGGCCCTTTGATCAATGCAAAGCAGAATGCCCCCACGGCGGAAGCCTTGATGCGGTCACGGTATACCGCTTATACCAAAACCGCGATTGATTACCTGCTGGCCACCACCCACCCCGCCAAACAGGACACCTACGATGCTGATTCCATGCGCAAGTGGTCGGAAGAAGCACAGTGGCAGGGATTGGAAATCATTGAAACCGTCGCCGGTGGAGAAAACGACGACGTCGGTACCGTGGAGTTTATCGCCCGGTATGCGGAAGACGGGGAGAACCGCGAACACCATGAGATAGCGGATTTCAAGAAGGTGGACGGGCGCTGGTATTTCTTCGAAGGCCAGGCGCCCAGCCCCACAACCTTTGTACGTGCAGAGCCCAAGATTGGCCGCAATGCCCCCTGTCCCTGCGGCAGCGGGAAAAAATACAAGAAGTGCTGCGGCCGCTAACCCGAGGAGCTACACCATGCCGGGCGGAAGGGAAATATCGCAAAAGATCAGCGGTTACGTCAATGCGGACATCTGGCGTACCAGTTTCGATGACCTGCCGCGCTACCGGGTATGGCTTATCAAGGTTCTGCGGATTGGTATCCTCTCCGTACGCGGGTTTGCCAAGGACGGCTGTTTTTTGAGGGCTTCCGCCCTCACCTTTTATTCGCTGCTGTCCCTGGTGCCGGCCGCCGCCATGGCCTTCGGTGTCGCCAAGGGATTCGGATTTGAGAGGCTGCTGGAACGCAAACTGCTGCAAGATTTCGAAGCGCAGCGGGAGGTGGTTCTCAAAGTCATTGCCTTTGCCCAATCCTTTCTGGAAAACACCCAGGGCGGGCTTATTGCCGGCATCGGCGTGGTGGTCCTGCTCTGGACGGTCCTGAAAGTGCTGTCGAACATCGAAGACGCCTTCAATCGGATATGGAAAGTTGATCAGAACCGTACCCTGATCCGTAAATTCAGCGACTACCTGTCCCTGCTGTTCATCGGCCCCCTGCTCATCATTATGTCGAGCAGCGTAACGGTCTTTATCACTACCCAGGTGACTGAAATCATACACAGCATCTCTTTTCTGGGACACGTCAGCTGGTTGATTTTCCATGCCTTGAAACTGATCCCCTACGGCATCATCTGGGCCCTGTTCACCTTCGTATACATGGTCATGCCCAATACCCGGGTTAAGTTTACATCCGGGCTCGCGGCCGGAATTGTGGCCGGCACCATGTACCAGTTGGCCCAGTGGTTCTATATCGCTTTCCAGGTGGGGACAGCCCGGTACAATGCCATTTACGGCAGCTTTGCCGCCCTGCCCCTGTTTCTGGTCTGGCTGCAGATCAGCTGGTTCATCGTACTTTTCGGGGCCGAAATATCATATGCGTGCCAGCATGCCGCCGATTACGAACACGAACCTGATTTTTCAAATATCAGCCCCCATTACAGCCGCGTCCTGACCCTGCTGATAGCCCAACGGGTGGTAAAAAATTTCGCTGCCGGTCGGGCCCCATTGACGGCGTTAGATCTGTCACACAACGAGAATATGCCGATTCGCCTGGTCAGAAGCATCCTCGATTCTCTGGTGGACAGCCAGGTTTTTACCCGGGTCCCTACGGATAATCCCGACGATTTTGCTTACCAGCCGGCGGCCGACATCGGCTTTTTTACGCTGACCTATGTGGTCGATGCGCTTGAAAAAACGGGCGTCAATACCCTGCCGATCGCCACCACCCCAGAGCTCGAGGCCATTTCACAAAGCCTGCGGATTTTTGATGAGACCCTGCAGCAATCCGACAGCAACCGACTTTTAAAAGATATTTGACATGTTTCTGCCCACAACCAGTGCCGAGTGCCGCGAGCGCGGCTGGGAGCAGCTCGATATCATCCTGATATCCGGCGACAGCTACATCGACAGTCCCTATATGGGAACGGCCTTGATCGGAAAATTCCTTGTTTCCCATGGCTTCCGGGTCGGCGTCATCGCCCAACCCGCTACGCAGGGCCCCGGAGATATCACCCGCCTGGGTGAACCGCTGCTCTGGTGGGGCGTCTCGGGGGGCAGCGTGGACTCCCTCGTGGCCAATTATACGGCCACCAAAAAACGACGTAAATCCGATGACTTTACACCCGGCGGCGTCAACAACCGGCGACCCGACCGGGCCGTCATCAGTTATGCCAACCTGATTCGCAAACATTTCAAAGAGACTGCTCCCATCGTCCTGGGCGGCATCGAGGCCAGTCTACGACGCATATCCCATTACGATTTCTGGTCCAACAGCGTACGGCGGTCGATCCTGTTTGACGCCCGGGCGGACCTGCTGGTCTACGGCATGGGGGAAACCGCGGCCCTGGGCATTTCCCGGAGGCTGTAAAGCGGACGGTCTGCTGAGGCTCTACCCGGCATTTGTTACATTTCCAAAACCGCACCGCCGGATTATATCGAACTCCCCGCCCATGACGCGGTAAAGGTCGACAAGGACCAATTTACCCGGATGTTCATCGATTTTTATAACAACACCGACCCCCTGACTGCCCGGGGGCTGTATCAACGCCAGGATACCCGTCACCTCGTCCAGAATCCACCGGCTCCGGTTCTGACCCAGTCCGCGTTCGATGCCCTCTATGATCTCGATTTCGAACACGATCAGCATCCCTTTTATGCCCGTCAGGGGTCGGTCAGAGCCCTGGATACGATCCGATTTTCCATAACGACTCACCGGGGGTGCCACGGAGAATGTAATTTCTGTGCCATTGCCGTTCACCAGGGACAGACCGTAAGCTGGCGCAGCGCACCATCCATCCTGAAAGAGGCCCGTGATCTATCCGCGCGACCGGACTTCAAGGGCATCATCCACGATGTGGGCGGCCCCACAGCCAACATGTACGGCTATGAGTGTAAAAAGAAATTGAAAAAGGGCTGCTGCCAGGACAAGCGCTGCCTGTTTCCCGAAATCTGTCCGCAGATGCCGGTTGATCATAACCCACAGACACGCTTGCTTAAAAAACTGGCTGCTTTACCCGGCATTAAAAAAGTGTTTGTCGCCTCGGGAATCCGCTACGACCTGATTTTGGCCGATAAGGCCGGCGGCGCCCCCTATCTACAGCAGTTGGTGGACCGGCATGTTTCCGGTCAATTGAAAATCGCTCCGGAGCACATGGAGGATCACGTCCTGGCGCTCATGGGCAAGCCCGCCAACGCCCAATTGGTTGAATTCAAACAGCGCTTCGACCACCTGTCGGCCAGAGCTGACAAACGACAGTTCCTGACCTATTACTTCATAGCTGCGCATCCCGGCTGTAACCTTGCGGATATGCGCAAACTGGGCGGGTTTGTCCGCCGACGGTTGAAAATAAATCCGGAACAGGTCCAGATATTCACCCCCACGCCGTCCACCTTCGCCACTTTAATGTACTATACCGGTCGCGATCCCTTTACCGGCCAAAAGGTGTACGTGGAAAAAGCGACCCGGAGCAAAATAGCCCAGAAAGAGGCTCTTTTGAAAAAAACCAGGATGGGATCCAAAAAACCAGGACGGGGTTGAAGGAAACGCTAAAAAACCAGAGTTACGCATGCTAAGTGTCAAAGATATTCACATCACCTTCGGGGGTCGGTCGCTAATGGCGGGCGCCAGTTTGCAGATACAGGCCGGAGACCGGATCTGCCTGGTAGGCCGTAACGGGTCCGGCAAATCGACGCTGCTCAAACTCCTGGCCGGGGATATCGTGCCGGACAGCGGGAGCATCACCGGCCGCCGGTCGCTCAAAGCGGGATATCTGCCGCAGGCGGTCCCGGCCGGTGACCAGGCAACTGTATTCGAAATGGTTGCCCAGGGGGCCGGGAAAACCGGTCGCAATCTGATCGAACACCGTCGTTTGACCAGTCGCTCCGACCCGGAGGGGACCACCGCCGGCACCCGCGCTGTCGCACATCTGGTTCAGCAATTGGAATCCACGGCCGGTTGGGAATGCCAGCACCAGGTGGAAAAGATCCTGTCTGCCCTTCACCTGGAACCCGCGGACTTGTTCGGCCATTTGTCAGCGGGCTTGAAAAGACGGGTGCTTCTGGGGCGTACCCTGGTGAATTCACCTGACCTGCTGCTGTTGGACGAACCAACCAACCACATGGATATTCCCTCGATCCAGCTCATTGAAAACATCCTGGCCAAAACCGCAGCCACGCTGATATTCGTTTCCCATGACCGCCGTTTTACCCGCAACCTCGCTACCCGGATTGTCGAACTGGACCGCGGCCAACTCAGAGATTGGAACTGCGGCTATGCTGAATTTCTGCGGCGGCGCGAAAAATTGCTGGACGAAGAAGTCCAGCAGCAGCAGAAATTCGACCGTAAACTCGCCAAGGAAGAAGCCTGGCTGAGACAGGGACTTAAGGCCCGCCGCACCCGCAATGAGGGACGGGTCAGGGCTCTTGAAAAACTCCGCAAACTACGGGCCGCGCGTCGCGAGAGAATCGGGCAGTTGAATTTAAAAGTGCCGGATGCCGTTTTGTCGGGGAAAATCGTTTTCGACGTGCAGCGTGCGGAATACCGCTATGGCGGGCAATGGTATGTACGCGATTTCAGTACCACGATTTTACGCGGGGACAAGGTTGGTATTATCGGTCCCAACGGCTGTGGCAAAACAACCCTTTTGGGGCTTATTCTGGGCCGCCTCGATCCTGGCAAGGGTCGCGTCCGCCAGGGGACCAAGGTTGAGCTGGCCTATTTCGATCAACTCCGGGAGCAGCTCGACCCCGACAAAACAGTTCAGGACAACATCGGGGACGGCAATGAGATACTCACGGTCGGTGGCCGTCGCCGGCACGTAATCGGTTACCTCAAGGATTTTCTTTTCAGCCCGGACCGGGCCCGCAGCCCGGTGCGCACCCTATCGGGCGGCGAAGTGAACCGCCTGCTGCTGGCCCGGCTGTTTGCACGCCCGGCGAACGTCCTGGTACTGGATGAGCCCACCAACGACCTGGATGCGGAGACCCTGGAACTGTTGGAAGAACGCCTCATCGAATACACCGGCACCCTGCTGCTGGTTTCCCACGATCGCGATTTTCTAAACAATGTGGTGACCAGCACCCTGGTATTCGAAGGCGAGGGCCGCATCTGTGAATATGCCGGCGGCTACGATGACTGGCGCCAGCAAAGCAAAGCTGCGCGGGAGGCGGTCGACCGCCGGGCCGCCCGGAAAACCAAGGGGCCCCGCAAAGCGACCGGTCGGCCCCGCAAAAAGAAACTGGGATACAATGAACAGCGGGAACTCGACACCCTGCCCGGCAAGATCGAGAACCTGGAAGCGGAGCAGCAAAACCTGTACGCGCAGATGTTGGCTCCGGATTTCTATACCCGGGAGGGCACCGTCATTGCGCAAACCAAAAAGCGCCTGGAGGTGATCGAAGCCCATATCGACCAGGCGTATGCCCGGTGGGAAGAACTACAGACCTTTTCCGAGACTGCATGAGTTATCTATACCAGCAAGAAAATCGATATTTTGCCCAGGTCGCACCCGGTCTGGAAGATGCCGCGGCGGCCGAATTGACCGCCCTGGGGGCCGATGCGGCCACGCCTCAATTGATGGGGGTTGCTTTTGGCGCCGATCAGGCCAGCCTGTATCGGTGCAATTTGGAAAGCCGCCTGGTCAGCCGGATTCTGGCGCCGCTGGTCGCCTTTCCCTGTCAATCTGAAAACGACCTTTACCGGCAGGCCGCCGAATTGCAATGGACCGATTTTCTCAAGCCCCATCAAACCTTTGCGATTTATGCCACCCGCTCAAAAGAAAGCCCGATCCGGCATACCGGGTACAGTGCCCTTAAACTCAAAGATGGGGTGGCGGATTTTTTTCAGAACATGAGAAAACAGCGTCCCAATGTGGATAAACACACCCCGGATGTTTGGATCAATGTGCACATGGACCAGCGGCAGGCAACCATCAGTATCGACACATCCGGCGGATCCCTGCACAAGCGGGGTTACCGCCAAAAGAGCGTTGCCGCCCCCATGCAGGAAACCGTGGCGGCGGCCATTTTGCACTTCAGCCGGTGGGATGGGACGCACCCGCTCTATGACCCCATGTGCGGGTCTGGCACCCTCCTGACGGAGGCCCTGATGCGGCACTGTAAAATTCCGGCGGGTTTTCTCAGAAAACGATTTGGATTTGAGAACCTGCCTGATCACGACCCCCTTTTATGGCAACGTACCAAGACAGCCACGGAGCGCCGGATTACCCCGCTACCGCCGGGTTTGATCAGCGGCAGTGATCAGTCCGCCACGGCTGTCGCTGCTGCCCGGGCCAACAGCCGGATCCTGCCTTTCGGCAACCGCATCACATTACGCCAAAATCGTTTTCAGCAGCTGGGGCGGGGGTTGCCCGGCCACCTTGTCGTTTGCAATCCACCCTATGGCATCCGGCTGGAAAACCGTGCGTCAGTAGCCGGCCTTTATAGTGCTTTCGGTGATTTTCTCAAACAGAAATGCCGTGGTTCTACGGCCTATGTGTACTTCGGCGAACACCACATGGTCAAACACCTGGGACTGAAACCGGCCTGGAAAAAACCAATTAAAAACGGAGGCCTTGACGGCAGGCTGGTTAAGTATGATGTTTACTGAAGCCTGATTTCTGGATTTGATTAAGTGCGTTTGGACAAGTATTAAAGAAATTGGGTGTCATCTCCTGTGCTGAATATAAAAATCGATATCGGGATCGAAATCGATGGCCTGACAATATGGCTCAAAGATCAGATGGCGATCCCGATACCGATTTCGATAGCGATACGAAGAGTGGGGAAACAAGTACCTAAATAGATTCCGCAGAGACATTCCATGCTTCCTGATCTGACAAAACGCAAAGCACTCGCTATCGGCCTAATCTCCGATACCCACGGCAACCTGGGAGCCAGGGCTCGCGATGCCCTGGAAGGTGCGGACGTCATCCTCCACACCGGAGACTTTGACACCCCTGAAGTGCTGGAACAACTGGAAAAACTGGCCCCGGTCATTGCCGTGCGCGGCAACATGGACTACGGTCGCTGGGCAGATCCGCTGCCGGTGACCGACCTGGTTGAGCTGGGCGGTGTGTATCTCTACCTGTTGCACAACTTGAATGCCCTGGACCTGGATCCGGCGGCAGCCGGTATTCAGGTCGTCGTCAGTGGCCACACCCACCAGTCGGCGGCCATACGGTCCAATGGCGTCCTTTTCCTCAATCCCGGCAGCCCCACGTCACCGCGCTACGGCAGCGAACCGTCCGTGGCGATGCTGCGCTTGAACCAGGGCCGCGTGCGTTATCAATTTGTCGAGGTTGAATAAGCTATCATGGCCCAGGAAACACGCAAACTCAGGCTGACCACCGTGGCGGGTATCTGCTGCACGGTCCTGTTCCTTGGCCTGCTGGGGGTCCGGCTTGGTTTTTTCGAAGAAAACCGGCCGGCGCTGCTACCCATCACCCGGAAAACACCCGCCACCTATACCTGGTTGGAGATTTTTCAAGAATCGGAAAAAATCGGCTATTCTCATCGCCGGGTCCTCCCCCAGGATGGCGGCTACCGAATTTCGGAAAAAACCTTCATGCGCATCAACACCATGGGAATGGTGCAGGACATCAACCTGCTAACCACGGGGGTCCTGGCCAAGGATATGAGCTTGTCCGCCTTTGACTTCGAACTAAAGTCAAGCCGCTTCAATTTTAAAGCCAGCGGAAAGGTCAAACCGAACGAAATTGAGCTGGTCGTCAATGGTCAGCCATCAAGCCTGCCTGTGAAGACCCCCCTCTACCTGACGGCCGGCATATTTGATGCTGTTTCCGCTGTCGATATCAAGATTGGAGAAACCCGTACCTTCAATATATTCGACCCGGCATCCATGAGCCAGCGTCCGATCAAGGTTACTTTCACCGGCCTGGACAAGATCAAGATATTGGGCCAGGAAATCAACACCCGCAAGCTGGAAACCGATTTCATGGGGGCCAAACACACGGCCTGGGTCACCCTTACCGGTGAAATCGTACAGGAGACCGGTCCTCTGGGCATTACCCTGAAAAAATCCGATGCCAGCCGCGCGTTCAGCAACATCGCCGCACACACCCGCGATCTTACCCGGCTGGTATCCGTGGATGCCGGTCGCAAAATCGATCATCCAGAAAAAATAAAAAAATCGTTTATAAATTTGATGGGCTGCCCCAACTGTCCGATATAGCGGGTGAACGCCAAAGCCTGGTGGAAAACCGCTTGTCCGTTTCCCGGGACAATCGCCCGGCGTCCACTCACTCCCCGGACCTGGATCCGGGCGATTTTCTTAGTCCATCGCCATTTGTGCAATCCGAACACCCTCGGATCGTATCCCTGGCACAGGATCTGACCGGGCCAAGCGCCACCGCGCGGGACAAGGTTATCCGCATCAAGGATTGGCTCTACACCGAAATTGAAAAGCGCCCCGTCATTTCTGTTCCCAATGCGCTGGAGACATTGAATAACAAAATGGGCGATTGTAACGAACATGCGGTCCTGTTTGCCGCCCTATCCCGGGCATCCGGCGTACCGGCGATTATTGAAGCGGGCCTCGTCTATCTCAATGGCCGCTTCTACTATCACGCCTGGAATGCTGTCTATCTGGATCAGTGGATAACGGTCGATGCCCTCATGGACCAGTTTCCCGCCGATGCGACCCATATCAGGCTCACCCGTGGAGGGCCGGATAGCCAGCTTGACCTCATGGGGGTTATCGGGAACGTAAGCCTGGAAATTACTGAGATTCAATATGATTAAACTGAAAGAGCTCACGAAACGTTATGGTACGACCCACGCCGTAGAGGCGCTCAACCTGGAAGTTCCGGATGGTGAACTGTTTGGTTTTATCGGCCCCAACGGCGCCGGCAAAACAACAACCATCCGCATGATCGGTGGCTTGCTGGCCCCCACCTCCGGTCAGGTCATCATCGATGGAGCCGACATTGCCTTAGATCCGGTCAGGGTGAAACGCAAAATCGGTCTGATTCCCGACCGGCCGTTTCTTTATGAAAAATTGACCGGCAATGAATTCTTGCGCTTCACCGCGGACCTGTTCGAACTCAATCAGGCGGACTTCCTTACCAAATCAGAGGAATTGTTGAATTTATTCGGACTCTGGGACCGGGCCAATGAACTGATCGAGGCGTATTCCCACGGTATGAAGCAGCGGCTCATCATGTCCGCCGCCCTGCTGCACGACCCCCGTCTGCTGATCGTGGATGAGCCCATGGTGGGGCTGGATCCCAGAGGCATCAAAATGGTTCGCAATCTTTTTCGCCGCCTGGCCGAAACCGGTGTAACGGTATTCATGTCTACCCACACCCTGTCTCTGGCAGAAGAGATCTGTGATCGGATCGGCATCATCAACAACGGCAAGCTGATCGCCACCGGAACCATCGCCGAGTTGCAAAGTGCCGCCCGGCTGGGACAGGCCAACCTGGAACAGGCCTTTCTTGAGCTTACCCAGACACAGGCGCTGGAATAAAGCATTCTGGCCAAAAGGCCAGGCTTTGGGTTGGCCCTGTAAACGGTTGCCTTGTCAGAACGCAAAGACAACACCCTGCATCGCGCAGAGGCGCAGAGACGCAGAGAAAAACAAAACCAGGATTTCTTCGCACTATCGTGCGAAAGACCGTATAGTGTTTTAGGTTGTAAACGCTGCTCGGTTTTAATCGGCGCAGCCGGAAATAATCATGTTTTTTCTCTGTGCCTCTGCGTCTTTGCGCGAGAATATGGTTTATGCGGCCTAGCCAAGTACGCTGACCTGAACCGGAGGTCCATTTTCAAAAAGCAGATGAAAGAAATACTCGTGAGAGGGGGCCATGGTCCCATTTCCGCGACGCCGATAAAGTTGGCGGTTTGGATAACGTAGGATGAAGAAAGTGCTGGCATTGATAAAACCCCGGTTGCTCTCATTTCGCAACTCCGGAGGAGAAAACGGGAAACGGGGCCGACTCGCCCTTTTCGGCGCCATCGGCTCGATATTCTGGATCGGTATCTTTGCAGTTACATACCGGGTTCTGAGTTATTTCCAGGGGGTCAAGGGCTTTGGCGATATTCTGGCCTACAAACTATTATCCATGGTCATTTTAACCTTTTTCTCTCTACTGGTATTCAGTGCCATTTTGACGATCCTCTCCAAACTTTACCTCAGCAAGGATTTGATGCTGGTCCACAGTTTGCCGGTTGCCGCCGAGACCATTTTCATGGCCCGCTGGATAGAAAGCACCGCCGACAGTGCCTGGATGGTCATTATCTATACAATTCCGGTATTCCTGAGCTACGGCATCGTGTACGAAGCGGGCTTTCTTTTTTATGCCGACATTATTTTGACCCTGATTCCCCTTTGCATCAGTGCTTCCGCCTTCAGCGCCCTGCTGGTGATGCTGGCGGTTATGATCCTGCCGGCCAGCCGCGTCCGCAGTATATTCGTCTTTCTCGGTATCGTCGTGCTGGTTGTACTCTATGTAACCTTTCGGATGCTCAGACCCGAACGCCTGGTGGATCCGGATGCGTTTACCTCCGTCATGGCCTACCTGCAGTCGCTGAGCACCCCGGCCTCCCCATTGCTTCCCACCACCTGGGCCTATGACAGTTTAAAAGCCGCCTTGACCGGTCAAACGGGCAGCACCTTTTTTCACAACGGCCTGGCCTGGAGTTTTGCCGGTTTTATCCTGTTCATCCAACCGGTGTTTGCCCGGGCTGTTTATTACAATGGTTTTTCCAAAACCCAGGCCGCCATGATCCGGTTGTATGAAACCCAGGGCCAAATGCTCTGCAAAGTGTTTGCTTTCTTAAAGGGTCCGGCCCGGGCCTTTGTCATCAAGGAGCTGAAGACATTCTGGCGTGACCAAACTCAATGGTCACAACTTTTTTTGATCGCCGCCTTGATCGTGATTTACCTTTACAATTTCTCCGCCCTGCCGCTGGATAAATCCCCGATCCGGACAGTCTACCTCCAGAATCTGTTTTCGTTTCTCAACATGGCCCTGGCCGCCTTCGTACTGACGGCCATCACCGCCCGTTTCGCATTTCCCAGTGTGAGTATCGAGGGCAGCTCGTTCTGGATTGTGCGGTCCAGTCCGATCAGGATCAGCACCCTGCTCTGGATAAAATTCTTCATTTACCTGACCCCCCTCATGCTCCTGTCGCAGATCCTGATCGTGGCCACCACTATCCTGCTCGAGGTGACGCCCTTCATGATGGTGCTGTCGGTCATCACCCTGTTTATCATGACCCCGGGAATCATCTCCCTGGGAATTGGGCTGGGGGCGGCCTATCCCAATTTTACTTCTGAAAATCCGGCCCAAACCGTTACCGGTTTCGGGGGCCTGATGTTCATGATCTATTCGGCCGGCTTCATCGGCCTGGTGACCATCCTGCAAGCCGGGCCGGTCTATTCCATCTTCATGGCCGGCATCCGCAACCAGGCGATCACCCCTTTTCAATGGACCTGGATCATTGTATCTTTTGCTCTGGTGATTCTGATCTGCGCACTGGTCCTGCTGCTGCCCATGAAATTCGGCATCGCCAGGTTGGCTGCCCAGTCAGCCGGCCAGGTTTAACCGGAATGTTTTGTTGACTCCAGTGGCCTTGTTGTGCTTTTCTATGCCTGTAGGTAGATTTTCAATCAGTTCGCATTTTTAATATATATCAAAATGATAACAGGTTATTATCAATGGATAGCGATCCAACGCAGGCTTACGGCTGGAGCAGTGACAGTCCCCGATCACTCCATGATAAAATCCGGGACGATTTGAAACTGGCGCTGCGCAGCAAGGACGGACCAGCCCGCGATACCCTCCGCCAGATTCTTTCCGAATTCCCCAACCTGACAGTGCCGCTTGTCCTGAAAAGCGGCAAAAAAACAACCCGTGTGAAGAAGCCGGATGAAATCACCGACGATGACATCCTGGACATTATTCGCAAACTCGTAAAGTCCGAAAAGACCGTGCTGCAGTACCAGGATTCACAGAGTTCCGCTTATCTCGAACTCCTCGAAAAGTACCTGCCCCGCATGGCCTCGGAAAGTGAAATTAGAGCCTGGATCGACGCGAATATTGACTTTGCGCAGTTAAAGAACGCCATGCAGGCCATGGGACCGACCATGAAATATTTTGGTAAACTGGCGGACGGCAATCTCGTGAAAAAAATCCTCCAATCACAGTAAATGGATCTAATTTGGAAACCATTGATATAGAATACCGGTTCAAACTTCCCGATAATAAGGAAGAATCATTTCGGCTACAGCTGGATTCCCACACGATCGAACTCATACGTCCGGAGGATAACCAACTACCCGAGTGGACGCGTCTTGCGTTCCACCAGTGCCCTAACTGCCCGCTGAGTAGCGACACAGCCCCAGATTGTCCGGCCGCAGTAAGCGTGGTGGACGTTGTGCGCAGCTTTGACGGGCTGGCGTCATTCGATGGAATCGTAGTGGAGATCTTCACTTCTGAGCGGCACCTTATTCAGCCGACGTCAGCCCAGCAAGGTATCAGTTCCTTGATGGGCCTGCTGATTGCCGCCAGCGGCTGCCCGCGCAGTGCCTATTTCAGGCCCATGGCCCGCTTTCACCTGCCCATGTCGCAGCCGGAGGAGACCATGTACCGGGCCACCACCATGTACCTGCTGGCCCAGTATTTTCGCAAACAGGCCTCTCAGGACTATGAAATGGGTCTGCAGGGGTTGGCGTCCATTTACCGGAATATGCAGATTGTCAATAATTACCTGGCGGACCGTATCCGGGCCGCCAGCGAGACCGATTCATCGGTGAATGCGCTTATCCTGCTGGATATGCATGCAAAAACATTGACTTATGTTATTGAAGACTACCTGGATGAACTCCGGGATATGTTTTCAGCTTATTTTAATTGACCGGGGTCCGCAGGTTGTATAGTTAAAACAAGGTTGCAACCAGTCTCGATGAAAACACTGGTCGACAAACTGACAGCCTGTCGGATCTGCCCTCGTAGATGCGGCGTCAACCGCCTCGAAAATGAACTCGGCCACTGTAAAACGGGCCGCCAGGCTATTGTCTGCAGTTTTCATCCGCATTTTGGTGAAGAGCCGGAACTGGTCGGAAGCCACGGCTCCGGAACCATCTTCTTCTCCTATTGCAGCCTGCTCTGCAATTTTTGCCAGAACTTCGAAATCAGCCACCTGGGCAATGGCCGTCCGGTAAGCGGCGAGGAGCTGGCCGGTATGATGCTGGAACTCCAGCAACTGGGATGCCACAATATCAATCTGGTAACACCGACCCACGTGGTCCCCCAAATCTTGGCTGCTTTGCAGATTGCCCGCGATAAAGGACTACGGCTACCACTGGTTTACAATTCCAGCGGTTACGACCGGGTCAGTACCCTTAAATTGCTCGACGGCCTGGTTGACATCTATATGCCGGACTTTAAATTCTGGTCTGCAGACATTGCGGATAAAACGTGCAACGCGCCGGATTATCCGGAGGTGGCTCGAAAAGCAATTGCCGAAATGTACAGACAAGTCGGCACGTTGCAAACAAATCCGGCCGGCATCGCCTACCGGGGACTGCTCATTCGCCACCTCGTTCTGCCAGAGGATCTAGCCGGTACCCGGGAAATAGCGCAATTTGTCGCCCAGGAACTTTCCCCGGATACCTATGTAAATATCATGCCCCAATATCGGCCATGCGGCCTGGCCCATCAAACCAATGGGTTAGATCGCCGATTGACGGCAAAAGAGTACCTGGCAGCCATTAAAATCGCTCGAGATCAGGGACTCACCCGAATAAGCAGGTTCTAATCCACGATGCGTGCAAGAAAGCTTTCCGACTTAGTTGATGCTGCCCGACCAGATGCGGTGCTCGATGAGATTCTGGCTATCATTCACCATGTCAATCCGGCCTTCAAAGACACCGCGATCATCCGTCTGGCCTTCCTTGAAACCGTGCGCCTTTACAAAGGTGACTTTCCCGGATACCGTGCGTGCAATACCGAATATCACGATCTGCGCCACACGACCGACACCGCGCTGACCATAACCCGCCTGATTCATGGGGCTATCCTTGAAGGCCACCATCTGGACCAGCGCCAAATTGTTCTGGGCCTGGTCACCGCCCTTTTCCATGACGCCGGATACATCCAGAAAGAAGAGGAGTTTGAAGGGACCGGTGCCAAATATACGACCACCCATGTCGGACGCAGCATTGCCTTTTTCGAAGATTGCGCCCCGGATCTGGGGCTGAGTTCCTTAGAGATTTCCGATGGCCGGGCCATGATACTGTTCACCAATCTCAGTGTGCCTCCCGAACAGATTGTATTTGAAGCGTCGACCGGCGAATTTATGGGCCGAATGCTCGGTGCCGCGGATCTATTGGCCCAATTGTCCGATCGCACCTACCTTGAAAAGCTTCTCTTTCTTTATCGTGAATTCAAGGAAGCCGGTGTGGGGGGATACTCCGGGGAACGCCATCTGCTTGAACAGACGGTCGCATTTTATGACGCGGTGTCCCAAAGAATCGAAGCCACCTTCGACCGGGCCGATCAGTACATGCTCCGTCACCTCACAAATCGGTGGAACATTCGTACGAACCTCTATCACAAAGCCATAGAAAACCAGAAACAATATCTAAAACAAATACTTGAAGATCCGGACACAAACCACCGTAATCACTTTAAAAGGGACGGGATCGTCGATATCGTTCGGTTAAAATACGGGAAACCGCATTAATCCTTTACGTGGATATCCCGCAATCCGCCGCCGTTTGTTTCTGTCGATGTCGACCGTTTCCATTCGCTGTTGACAGGATTCCCCTTTTCAGTTATCAGCGGCAACCAACCGGGTTTTTAAGCACCCGGTTGGTTATCCGCCCCCGCGTGTTGGCCGGGGGTTTTAACTTTGCACCGGTAAACCACCACCGGATCTATGACCAGCGATCCTGGTTAAGTGGTTTTGTATCGTTATACTCAGACTGTCGATTTCGATCCCGATTTCGATAGCGATTGCGTTGATTGTATTCAGCTCAGGAGGCAGGTCCCAAATCTACGCTTTGTGTCCATGTAATCCTGACCGAATGGGGAAATAAAGAAGCAGGCTATGACTGTCTATAACCAGAAAGAAGTAGACCAGCGCCGGACTTTCGGCATCATCAGTCATCCCGATGCCGGGAAGACCACGCTGACGGAAAAATTGCTTTTGTACGGCGGGGCCATCCAATTGGCCGGGGCCGTCAAAGCCCGCAAGGCCGCCCGCCATGCCACCAGTGATTGGATGGCCGTGGAAAAAGAACGGGGCATTTCGGTCACGACCTCGGTCATGAAATTCCAGTACCAGGGATATGAAGTCAACCTCCTGGACACCCCCGGCCATCAGGATTTCTCCGAAGACACCTACCGCGTGCTGACGGCGGTGGACAGCGCCCTGATGGTCATCGACAGTGCCAAGGGGGTCGAGCCCCAGACGGAAAAATTGATGGAGATCTGCCGGATGCGCAATACGCCGATCATTACCTTCATCAACAAACTCGACCGGGACGGCCGACCGCCGCTGGACCTTCTCAGCGACATAGAAGACCGCCTCCAGATTGAGTGTACGCCCCTCTCCTGGCCCCTCGGAGCCGGGAAACTGTTCAAGGGTGTCTACAGCCTGTATGACAAAAAACTCAAGCTCTTCACACCGGGTCAGGAAAAGAGACACGTCGAAGAGATCATGATTGCAGACCTGGCCGATGAACGCTTTGCGCAATTGGTCGGAGAGCAGGCCGACGAGTTCCGGGAAGAGATTGAACTGCTCGAAGGTGCCGCCAACCCCTTTGATCTGGATGATTACCGCCGGGCCAGCCAGACGCCGGTTTTTTTCGACAGCGCGGTGAACAACTTCGGAGTCAAAGAATTACTGGAGGCCTTTGTAAAAATCGCACCGCCCCCCGGCAACCGGCCCGCTGTCAGTCGCCCCGTCTCTCCTTATGAAGCACCATTTTCAGGATTTGTCTTTAAAATTCAGGCAAATATGGACCCAGCGCACCGGGATCGTATCGCCTTTATGAGGATCTGCTCCGGGAAATTCACCCGGGGTATGAAGGTACTCCACCACCGGATTGGGAAAACCATCAACCTGTCAAAGGCCACGGTCTTTATGGCCCAGGATCGTGCGCATGTGGAAGAAGCCTTTCCTGGAGATATCATCGGACTCCACAACCACGGCACCATTAAAATCGGCGACACGTTCAGCGAAAAGGAACCGTTGAAATTTACGGGGGTCCCCAATTTTGCCCCGGAGCACTTTCGGCGGGTCATACTTAACAATCCCATGAAAACCAAACAGTTACAAAAAGACCTCACCCAATTGGCCGAAGAAGGCGCCATCCAGGTGTTCCGTCCGCGCACCAGCAATGCCTACATTCTCGGCGCTGTGGGTGTTTTACAATTTGACATCACCATGGCAAG
Organism: Olavius algarvensis Delta 4 endosymbiont; assembly: GCA_905176665.1. Classification (GTDB taxonomy): domain Bacteria; phylum Desulfobacterota; class Desulfobacteria; order Desulfobacterales; family CAJINA01; genus CAJINA01. Next base: position 18,914 of record CAJINA010000246.1, read on the forward strand.
GTTGCAGGATGAATACGGGGTGGATGCCGGCTGTGAGGGCGTTGATCTGACTGTTGCGCGGTGGGTTAACTGTCAGGACCCCAAGCAATTGGCCGCCTTTGAAAAAGCCTGCACGAACAACCTGGCGACCGATGCCCAGGGGCATCTGGCGTTTTTGGCCCGCAGCGAATGGAATCTCGACTACGAAATGAAGCAGTGGCCCGACATCGAGTTTGAAAAGTCAAAAGAACATCATTGATGCATTGAGAGGGACCCATGGCGAAGCATTCTCATGATTTCGTTGAAAACTACAGTGGCCTGGTGGGTTTCGGCGCTGACCGTGAAACAGATGAAAACACCCTGATATATTATCTGCAGAAATTCTCGGACGACACGTTGATCACACAGCTGGTCAAACGCATGAGCGCTGATGAAATGGAGGCGTGTTTTGACATGCTGACCCGCATTATGAAAAGCCATCTGAAAGAATCTGAATATCACCGTCTTTTTTTGAAAGATGAGGGTCATTCCCACTAATATCAACGCCTTCCAGGGGAGCCTAAATGTTCACTAAAACTCAGATTGACCGCTACGCCGACGTATTGCTGTGGGGCCTCAAAATCTCCCGTAAAGGCCGCATCAAGAAAAATGAAACCATCCTGATCCGCTACCACCATGCCGCCCTGGTGCTGGCCGAGGCCCTCTATGACCGCCTTTTGGACATGGGCCTGTACCCGCTGCAGCGCATGGATCCCAGTCCCGGCATGGAAAAGAGTTTTTTCAAACGTTCCAACGCCCGGCAGTTGGTGTTTCAGCCACCAGGTGACCGGGAACTTTACGAAAACCTGAACGGCAGTATCTTTTTGCATGCCCCGGAATCCATCACTCACCTGGGTGATATCGACCCGGCTAAAATTGGGAAATTTGCCGTGTCCCGTAAATACCTGCGCGACATTCTCACCCGACGCGAAGAGGCCGGCCAATTCAGCTGGACATTGTGTACCTTTCCCACCCGGGAACTGGCCAGGCATGCGAAGCTATCCCAGAAAGTTTACTGCCGGCAGATTATTTCTGCTTGTTTTCTTAATAAAACCGACCCAATAGCCAAATGGAATCAAATCTTCAAGGATGCCGGGCGCCTCAAGCGCTGGCTGAGTCGCATGGACGTCAAGCACTATCATGTCATGTCCAAGGGTAGCGACCTCGAAATTACACCCGGACAGCAACGCCGCTGGATCGGCGTATCCGGTCACAACATCCCCAGTTTTGAACTTTTTGTATCGCCCGATTGGCGCGGGACCCGGGGTGTGTATTACGCCGATCAGCCCTCTTTTAGAAGCGGGAACTATGTGCGTGGGGTGCGCCTGGCATTCGAAAAAGGGAAGGTTATCGGCATACAGGCGGAAAAGGGCCGCGATTTCGTGAAAAAGCAACTATCCATGGATAAAGGGGCCAGTCAGATCGGCGAGTTTTCACTTACCGATAAACGCTTTTCCAAGATAAACCGCTTTATGGCCAATACGCTGTTTGATGAGAACTACGGAGGAGCCCAGGGAAACTGCCACGTGGCCCTCGGGGCATCTTATTCCGACACCTATGCCGGGCAAGCGGCCAAACTCACGAAGAAATTAAAGGAGAAACTGGGCTTCAACGATTCGGCTCTGCACTGGGACCTGGTAAATACAGAGAAAAAACAGGTTGTTGCCCACCTAAAAAATGGAAAACGCGTGACTATTTATGAAAACGGGAAGTTTACGTATTGAGGAATCCAGACAGCATGGGATCGCAATCGCTATCGGCATCGGTGTCGAATCCCGATTGCCTTTCGATCCTAGACGGACCCGGCTAAGACGTTTGCGTAATCATACCTTGTATTTACCGAATTCATCCGGGGAGAGATTTTTCAGATAGTCCGCCCACTTTTTCCCCTCTTCACTCTCATCTCCCAGTTCCGCATCCGGCGCCGTGTCCTGCGACTTGGTGATTACCTTGTCATCGACAAACACGGGGGCATCGTAGCGCAGGGCAATAGCGATGGCATCGCTCGGGCGGGCGTCCATGGTAAAGTCGCCGTCCGGAGAGGTAAAATGAATGAGGGCGTAATAGGTATTGTCCTTGATATCCGATACTTCGATCCGGGAGACGCTGATATTCATTCTTTCCGCGAAATTTTTAAACAAATCGTGGGTCATGGGCCGGTCAAACTTGATATTTTTCATGGCCGACGCTATGGAAGTGGCCTCTAAAAGTCCGATCCAGATGGGGACCACCTGATCATCTTCTTCTGATTTAAGTAGAATAATCGGTGTGTTGGAAGCCGGATCCATGGCAATCCCTGCAATGCTCATTTTATGCAGCATGGGAGCTTTCTCCTTTCGGCCCGCAGGCCGTTCGGGCGCCTGAGCCATCCGGCAATCCCCACAAAGAGTGGGCAAACGCTTTTTTTATCAAGACCGGGATTAAAAATCCCTTGTCTATAGGGTCAGCCTGCCCTGGACCAGCTTCAGCAGCAGGCATATGTACGATTTTATTGGTCGATGTCCGACCGGTCCATTGCCCGGTCCCGGCCTCACCAGTGCCGCTTGCAGGCTTCAACCGATATGACTCTACCAACACCGCCCGCGTTTGGCCGACCAGGGCGCGGTTTTTGGCAATCGTAATTTTCTCCTGCAATTCAAGTACTTTTTGAAGCCGTTGGTCCTTGACGTGCTCATCTACCTTATCTGTAAATCGGGTTGCGGGGGCATTGGGCCGATCTGAATACTTGAATGCGAACAGTCCATCGTATCCAACGGTTGCGATCAGGTCGAGCGTAGCGGTAAACTCGCGCTCCGTTTCTCCGGGAAAACCAACGATGATATCCGAAGTAATAGCAATATCAGGGCAGGTATGTCTCAACTTCGTTATTTTATCAAGATACTGGCTGCTTGTATAGTTTCGGTTCATTTTTTTCAGGATCCGGTCGGCTCCCGACTGAACCGGCAGATGGATATGATGGCACAACTTGTCCAGGATGCCAAACGCACCGATGAGCTTTTCAGATAGATCCTTGGGGTGTGAGGTTGTAAACCGAATTCTTTTTAAACCCTCTATGTCATTTATTTTCTCTAATAGACTCGTAAAATCGGGCAGGCCCTCTTTTTGGCCGTAACTGTTTACATTCTGCCCCAGGAGCGTCACCTCCCGCACGCCCGTGTCCACCAGGCCCCGGATCTCGTCCAAAATATGATCCGGTTGGCGGCTACTCTCCCGACCGCGCACATAAGGCACCACGCAATAGGTACAGAAATTGTCGCAACCGTGCATGATGGTAACAAAGCGGGACACCTCGGTTTCACCCCGGGGCATTACGGCCCCGTCAGGCTCTTCAATACAGGTGCCCATTGCCACATCCACCACCCGCTGCCGCTCTGTTTCGATCCTGGCCACCAGGGCCGGCAGGCGCCCAATGGCATGCGTCCCGAAAACCAGATCGACATACGGGGCTCTCTGCAGGATTCGGTCTCCTTCCTGCTGGGCCACGCAGCCGCCTACGCCGATGATCAGGTCAGGCCGCGCCTGTTTCAGACCGGCCACCCGTCCCAGATAACTGAAAACCTTCTGAACGGCTTTTTCCCGGATAGCGCACGTGTTCACAATAATCATGTCCGCCTTGTCCGGCGAATCCGTCAAGCGGTAGCCCATTGGATCAAGACCCTGGGCAATTTTATCGGAGTCGTAGACATTCATCTGACACCCGATAGTCTGGATGTGTAATTTTTTCAAAGACATTTCAATAGTTTGATTCCACCCTTACCTACCAGGCTTTTTTTGCGGCTCCAGATAGACCTCCCCGGCAAGATCGGCCAGCAGGGTATCGACCTCTTTCTCACAACCAGGCGGGATCCTCAACAGTACCTGTCCCAGCCCCGGGTCGACCGTGGTGAGGGCGGCTATGCCCTCATGGCCCTCCAGTATGAACCGGAGGTAACCGATCTGCTGTTTGTTTACCCTGAAGTATCGCTCTTTAGACTTCATCGCGCTCCGCTCGTCTAACCGTTGCCCGGCAGTTTCCCAGTAGCCCTGGGCCGGCAAACACGTGGGCGTATTATAATCATATCGGCGTGGTTTTCAACCGATAACTCGGCTTTTTCGCAGCAACCCCTTTTCCATTGTAGAAGCCGGTTCAATGGGGTATATGCCCTGCATGGAAAGTGATCTTGATATTCTGAAACCTGATCGCCAGTGCGTTGAAAACCTCACTGCGGTGCTGCAATGCCACCCCATCCTGAGCGCGCTCCTGGTAAATCGAGATATCGTTGACCATCGGTCAGCCATCGACTTCCTGCAACCTTCTTTGGGCAACCTGCGGGATCCGCACAACCTGTGCGACATTGCGGCGGCAGTGTCCCGTATCTGTCAAGCGATCGAAAACAATGAGAAAATTTTAGTCTTTGGAGATTACGACGTCGACGGGGTAACGGCCACTTGTCTGCTGACGGAGTTCCTTGAAGAAGTCGGTGCCATGGTTTCCTATTACATTCCCCATCGGCTTCAGGAAGGTTACAGCTTGAATCCCGGCCACGTCCAGAATGGCACCGTTGCATCTGACACGGGCTTGATTATTACCGTGGACTGTGGGGTGTCCAGCCGCCAAGCTGTCGCTGCAGCTGCCGAAGCGGGCATTGACGTCATCGTCACGGACCACCATGCGGTTACCGAGCCCCTCCCCAGTGCAGTGGCGGTGGTCAATCCCAACCGCCCGGATTGCCCATCCGGTCTGGGGGGGTTGTCGGGAGTCGGCGTGGTTTTTTATTTGATCATAGCGCTGCGCAAAGAATTGCGCGATAGACAGCACTTTGCCTCGCATCCGGAACCAAACCTCAAAAAACGTTGTGATCTCGTAGCATTGGGAACAGTTGCCGACATGGTTCCCCTGGTCGGCGAAAACCGTGTATTGACATCCGTCGGGTTGGAGATCATCAACAGCGGGGTGCGTCCCGGGATCAGCCGTCTCATCGCGGTCAGCCACATTCAGGGCGGCCATATCGACAGCGAGGACATCGCTTACCGGCTGGCGCCGCGCCTGAATGCGGCTGGTCGTCTTAACCATGCATCGGACGCCGTGGAACTGCTGCGGGCCGGGGATAACGCCGCGGCTGCCCGCCTGGCGGAGACACTGGACCGACTGAATACCAGGCGGCGGGAAATAGAGCAGGACACCTGCCGTTCGATCACAGATATGCTGACCCGGTCACCGGACCTGGCAGATCGGCCGGCCATCGTTCTGGCCGATGAGACTTGGCATCCGGGTATAATCGGCATTGCCGCTGCCCGGCTCGCCCGGCAATACCACCGCCCGGTATTCCTGATCAGCCTGTCCGGTGACATCGGCAAGGGTTCCGGACGCGGAATTCCCGGTGTCGACATCATCGGTTGCCTGAATGCGTGCGCCCCTGTCCTGGAGCGCTACGGGGGCCATCCCATGGCAGCTGGCATTACGGTAACAAATAGAAATATAAGAAAATTTAGGGAACTTTTTGAAGCAGCGGTTCAAAAACAAACCGCCCGAGGCGTCCCGCCTGAGCGCCTCCGGGTGGATTGCGAACTGCGTTTATCCCAGATTCAGCCCGGCCTGATGGAACTGCTGGCCCGCCTGGCTCCTTTCGGGAAAGGAAACCCGGAACCGTTTTTTCTGGCCCGCAATGTGGCGGTGACCCATTCCAAAACGGTCGGCCGACACCACACCCGTTTGACACTCTCCCAACCGGCCGACACCCCTCACAAGACCGTAAATGCAATCTACTTCAATACCACGCAGGTTCCTGAAAAGGCCCGCCTGGTCGTATTTGCACTGCGCTGGAATCACTGGCGCGGTAAAAAGGTGATCCAGGCCGTCATTCAGTCCATGGTGTGAGCGCGGAAATCAACATTAGAGCAGGTTGGAGATGGAAACGAATTGCACGCTGTCCTTTTTTATCCTCTCGTTGAAAATCTCCAGGGCAGCTACCGTTTCCGGGAATGGGTGGCCGATCGCAACGGCTTGGCCGGTTTGCAGGGCCCGACGTTGCAATCTATCTAATTGCAGAAGAATGCTCTGTATTGTCAGGCAGTTGTCCAGGAAGATATTTCTTCGTACAGTCGTGATGCCAAGCCGATTGGCTGTTGCGTAGCCCGCTGAACGGTGGGTGGTCAGGCTATCGACGAAAAACAGGGCTCTTGATTTGACCACTCCCAGGGCCTGCTCCATCTTGGCAGGGTCGGCGGTGAATTTCGAGCCCATGTGATTGTTTACACCGGTCACATGTGGAATCGCAGCGATGTTGCGATCAATCTCAGCCACAATTGCCTGCCGCGGATAGTCCGTATAAAGGGCTCCTGGGCCGGGGTTGGAGCGCCTATCGACCGGTTCCATAGGTTGATGCAGCATAATTTCATGCCCGGCGGCATGCAGTGCTTCAGCAAGTTCACGCGTATAGGTGACGCGCGGCAGGATTGAAAATGTGAGCGGAATTTCGAGGGGTAGAAAACTGTGCGCGCGGGACCGGCTAAACCCGATATCGTCTATAATGACTGCAATTCTTACCAAGTTCGGCCTGTCTCCGGCCTGCCTTGCAGCTGCTGCAGCGAATGCCGGCCCGGAACCTGTAAACGCCAATCCCGATACCAACGAGGTTGTAAACTGCATTAAAAACTGTCGTCTGTTCATGTATGTTTGCCGGTGAGACTGCCATTAAATTGAAGTTGACTTATGAATACAATATATTGTGTCAGGCAGTCAAGTGAATACAACATACAGTCTTTTTTTTTCATCTGCGGATTCACATTTTGCTTGCAATAAGTAACACTTGCTTTTATTATAGCGCCCAAACCGTTTACATGCGGCCGTTTTTATTGAGAGGACTACCATCATGGCTAAAGTATTCAGACCGAGTTCCCGAGAATCGAGAATACTGTCCAAAATTGAATCACAAAAAGAGTATGCCCGACGCAAGGCCCTGGGTGGTATTCGCGACTGCCTGGAACCGTTGGCCAACAACATCAGTTCAAAACTTGTGGAAAGTGAACTTGTCGAAACTACAAGCAAAAACGCTCTTGAAGAGCAAATCACAAGTTGTCTGGAAACCCTCAGCCATGCGGATGATTTTGATATTGACTACAAAAATGCCCCTTTCAGGGCTCTGGTACCCCATCCCAGCGTCATCAGTCTCTACGTCACGGCGTATGTGATTGAGACCTTGATCAATCACAAGGCCGTGGTTGACATATTCGGTTCCGATGAGGAAATTTATCACTGTATCAACCAACAGGTCGTGAAGCACCTGCCTGTCTGATCGCATCGACATCAGACTGCCTGAACCGATTCCCACGTTGCATCCTATCAGGCACCCGCGCCGTCCCGATGCCCCTGTCCAAGCAATATTCCAGCAGGATCGAATACTTATATTGGAAACCACCCCCCAGAAATTTAGAAATTCTGTTCAAAAGGAGACAACTGCATGACCCGGGAACACCATGAGAACGTAGCGGAACTGTTAAACCTGCGCAAAGGCCAGGTGGGGGCCACGGCCGAGCTCCTGGATGATGGCGCGACCATCCCCTTTATAGCCCGTTACCGCAAGGAAGCCACCGGCAGTCTGGATGAAGTAGCCCTTACTGCCATCCGCGACCACCTGAAACTGCTAAAAGACCTGGATACCCGCAAAAAAGCGGTCCTGAAATCGCTGGATCAAAACGGACATCTGACCAGGGAATTGCAGCAACAGATTCTGGCCGCGGAATCCATGGCCCGGATAGAGGATATCTACCTGCCCTTTCGGCCCAAGCGACGCACCCGGGCCAGCCAGGCCAGGCAGAAGGGCCTGGCCCCTCTCGCTGAGGTGCTTATGCAGCAAACCGGCCGCGACCCGCTGAATACGGCGGTCGAGTATGTCGATCCGGAAAAGGACGTGGAGACTGTCGATGAGGCTCTGGCCGGTGCCCGGGACATCATCGCCGAAATGGTCAACGAAGATTCCCATGCCAGAGATCGACTCCGCCAGCTGTATCGCGCCCGCAGCGAATTTGTTTCCACGGTGGCTAAAGAACAGGAGGAATCCGGAAACAAGTATCGGGATTATTTCAATTATCGAGAAATGGCCTCCCAGGCGCCGTCGCACCGCATCCTGGCTATGCGCCGGGGCGAAAAAGAAGGCTTTTTGAATCTGACCATCGCCCCGTCGGAGTCAGAAGCGCTGGCCATTTTGGAAGAATTGTTCATAACCGGCCACGGTGCGGACGCTGAGCAGGTAGCGCTGGCGGTTTGTGACGGCTATCGGCGCTTGCTGGCCCGCTCGATGGAGACGGAAATGCGGTTATTCACCAAAGAGCAGGCTGATCGTGAAGCCATCCGGGTCTTTGCCGACAACCTGCGGCAGCTCCTGCTCGCCGCCCCCCTCGGTCCCAAGCGCATCCTGAGCCTGGACCCGGGCTTTCGAACCGGATGCAAATTGGTCTGTTTGGACCGCCAGGGCAAGCTGCTGCACCACGAAACGATATATCCGCATTCATCGACCCAAAAAGCGGCCGCTGCACGGCAAAAAATCCCCCAATTGTGCCACCGTTTTGCCATCGAAGCGATTGCGGTGGGTAACGGAACGGCGGGAAAAGAAACGGAAGCCTTCTTGCGAGCCCTTTCCTGGAAGCCGTCCCTGCCCATTGTTATGGTAAATGAGAGCGGCGCCTCCATTTATTCAGCTTCCCCGGCCGCCCGGGAGGAATTTCCGGACCTGGATCTGACGGTCCGAGGGGCGATTTCCATAGCCCGGCGGCTGATGGATCCTCTGGCTGAGCTGGTCAAAATCGACCCTAAATCTATCGGCGTGGGACAGTATCAACACGATGTGGACCAGGGCGCCTTAAAGCAGGCCCTGGATGACACCGTCGCCAGCTGTGTCAATGCCGTCGGTGTCGATGTAAACCGGGCCAGCCCGCAATTGTTAACCTATGTATCCGGCATCGGGCCGCAAATTGCAGGAAACATTGTTGATTTTCGTAATGAAAATGGACCTTTCCGTAAAAGAACCATGCTTCGGCAAGTCTCCCGCCTGGGTCCGAAAGCCTTTCAGCAAGCAGCCGGATTTCTGAGAATTCAAAACGGGGACAATCCGTTGGATGCCAGCGCTGTTCATCCGGAAAGCTATCCGATCGTGGCCCGAATGGCCCGCGATCTGGCCTGCACCCCCGACCGGTTGATGGCGGACGCCCGGCTGCGCCAATCAATTGAGGTCGAACGCTACCTAACGCCGGATGTCGGCCTGCCGACCCTCGTGGATATCCTGGCCGAGTTGGATAAGCCGGGCCGGGATCCCCGACAGGAATTTGAACTATTTGCTTTTGCCGAAGGAATTGATACACTTGACGACTTGGAACCGGGCATGCGGCTGCCCGGGGTGGTTACCAATGTCACCGCTTTCGGTGCCTTTGTCGACATTGGTGTTCATCAGGATGGTCTCGTGCACATCAGCCAGATGGCCGATCATTTTGTGAAAGATCCGGCGGATATCGTCAAGGTACAACAACGGGTCGATGTCACTGTGTTGGAAGTAGACCCAGGCAGATCCCGGATATCACTTTCCCTGAAGGCATCTGCGGCTGCTCCGGACCGAAAAAAGCGCCCCCAAAGGGGCCGCGTCCCTAAAAAAAAGGCCGCCGGGGGAGCACCTCAATAACCAGCGACACCCTTCAATGATGCCTTTGCCGGATTAGGGACTTAAAAAACCGACCGTTAGTCACACCAAAGGGAGACCTGTCTTGAAAGCAGTCATTCAACGGGTAAGCAGCGGTTCCGTATCCGTTGCCGGTGACGTCACCGGCCGTATCCAGCAGGGATTTGTCGTCCTATTGGGGGTAGCGACCGGGGATGAACGTGAGGACGCCGACTATCTGGCTGAAAAGATATCCAATTTGCGTGTATTCGAAGACGCGGATAAAAAGATGAACCTTTCCATCCGCGACGTGCACGGCAGCATGCTGGTCATTTCGCAATTTACGCTATTGGCTGACTGCCGCAAAGGAAGGCGGCCCTCTTTTGGGTCAGCCGCCCGGCCGGAGGCAGCCAACAATTTATATGCCTATTTCGTGCAGCAAGTCCGCGATAGGCAGATTCCGGTTGAAACCGGCCGCTTTGGCGCTTATATGGCGGTATCGATCGAAAACGACGGGCCGGTGACGATCATTCTCAACAGCCGGGATAAATAGCATCCCGCAGACCGACTGCGCAAAGGATTCTATTGGTGGGTACCTGCTCAGCATATGCAGCCGTGCTCTTAACACTTGCCGGGCGTAGGACCTGCGGCCTGGTCCTGTGCTGCGCTCTGGCGCTGGGCTGTCTGTCCGCAGAACTGCAGGCCGCCGGCCAAGAGCGGGTCCTGCGCTTGATTGGAGCCCAGGATGCCCTGGTCCTGGCCGGTCCCGATGACACTATTCTTTTACAAAAAAACGCGGATACACCGCTCATTCCAGCGTCTACCCTCAAATTGGTGAGCGCCCTGGCGGTGATGGACGCCCTGGGTCGCGACCACCGGTTCGAGACGCACTTTTACACCTCGACAAGTGATGCGGTTACCATCAAGGGCTTCGGTGATCCACTGCTTGTTTCGGAAATCGTAGCGGACATGGCGGCCGCCTTTCACGCGGCGACGCAACACAGCAATATACGGATCCGGCGCCTGTATGTGGATGATACTTATTTCAAAAAACCGATAAAAATCCCCGGCACGACGCCCTCAACCCAGCCCTATGACGCCCCGCCCGGGGCATTTTGCGTGAATTTCAATACGGTGAACTACCGGATCGTCGATGGCAACATTCACAGCGCGGAACCACAGACGCCGCTGCTCCCCTTTGCCGCGCAAATGATCCGTCGGAATCATTCCGGAACCGGCGATCGGATTGTTCTCTCCCACGATAAGGATGCCATTGCCCTTTACGCGGCCCGGTTGTGCGCCCATTTTCTGACCCGCACCAATTCACCGGTGGTTGAGCAGGTCGGATTACGGCCCGTGGACCCGGCGGCCGATACCCGTCTCCTGGTGTATCGCTCCCCTCTGCGTTTGACCGATCTTGTTCAAAAAATGATGGCGTATTCCAACAACTTCATTGCGAACCAGATGGTCATTGCGGCAGGTGCCAACCGGTACGGCCCGCCCGGCACGTTGGCCAAAGGTGTCCGCATGCTCAAAGCGTATTGCCGACAAACATTGGACCTGCAACATTTTACCATTGTGGAAGGATCGGGAATTGCACGCCAGAACCGCATGACAGCCCGGTCGCTGCTGCGGGTACTGACGACATTCGAACCCCATCGCAACCTGCTGCGCAACCAGAAAGATGAATATTTCAAAACCGGCACCCTTACGGGAGTCAGCTCGCGGGTGGGATACCTCCGCCGGCCAGCCGGTGGTTTTTACCGTTTCGTAATTATGATGAATACGCCAGGCCGGTCGGCGGTCCGTGTCAAACGAGCGCTTGGGGACTATCTAAAGGAAAATCATTTCCCTTAGAATTCATGATGTGAGCGTAGGCGCTGTGGTTGTGGATGGATTCAAAATTCTCGGCACTAACCGAAAACCAGGTGATGTTATCGTCCTTGTTTAATTTCTCGGCAATGTCGCGGACCACATCCTCAACAAACTTCGGATTTTCGTATCCCTTTTCCGTGACATATTTCTCGTCCACCCGTTTGAGGACTGAAAACACCTCGCAGGACGCCGTCGATTCAACCAGCTCGATCATGTCCTCCATCCAGATAAATTTCTTGAAACGGGTGCTCAGGTGCACTTCCCCCCTCTGGTTGTGGGCCCCGGCATCACTGATTTCCTTTGAGCAGGGGCAAACCGAAGAGATGGGCACCACCACCTCGGAGATCAGATCGACCTTGTGGTCGGGGCCGCTGGAACCGGAAATCCGGCAAGTGTAATCCAGCAAACCCGGCGCTTTGGACATGGGGGCGGCTTTCTCGATGAAATAGGGAAAGGAAACTTCGATATGGGCCGAGGCCGCATTGAGGTGTTTTTTCATCTGACCGAGCACATCCGCAATGCCCTGCAGTGATATTTCCGGGCGCAGGAGGTGCAGGATTTCGACGAAGCGACTCATGTGGGTGCCCTTGTATTCATGGGGCAGATCGACATACATATTGATGGTGGCGACCGTGTTTTGCACCTCGTTTTTCCTGTCAAGAACCGTAATGGGATAGCGCAGGTTCTTGATGCCGACCTTGTCAATGGGAATATTTCTAAAATCCCTCTGATTTTGTATGTCTTTCATGGGAATCAATACTCTTAAAGCTTGGCTTCGCATACCTCAAAGGAGGTAGTCTTGCTTTACATGGTGCAGCGCCCTGAAAATGTTGCCCCTGATTTTTCGGTTGGTGCGGTAAAGATCCGTCAGCATTTTCTTGACCGCGTACCGTTTGGACTGCTTGGCCGAGGGGCAGGCAGTCTCAAACACTGGAAACTCCATCAACTCTGAAAACTTGCGTATAATATCCTCGTCCAAAAAAGCCAGGGGTCGAATGATGGTCATGGCCCCTTTGAAAAATTCCTGCCGGGGAGCCATGGTACTGATCTCGCCGGCGTAAAACATATTGAGAAACAAGGTCTCAATGATGTCATCTTTGTGGTGTCCCAGGGCCAGTTTGCGGGCGCCGATGTCTTCGGCCAGTTCAAAAAGCCGCTTCCGCCGCAGCCGTGAACATAAAAAACAGGGGTTTTCCCTGTTTTCCGCGCTGTGCGCAACCAGACCGTGGTCCGTATATTCGACAATCAGTTGGATGCCGATATCATCGCAATAGGCAGCCAGTCGGTCGGCGAATCCATTTTCAAAGCCGGGATCAATGTAGATGGCAGTCAGGTCATAATCTACCGGAATATGTTTGAGCCGGTTTTTCAATATCCAGCAGAGTGTCAGGCTGTCTTTGCCACCCGACAAGCCGACGGCCAGTTTTTCCCCAGCCGCAATCATGTCATAGGTGTGGATGGCTTTACCGACACCGCTGTTGATCGCCCTGTAGACGAACGTTCTATTCCTTCTCTGGCTGATCTTCATCCCCTGGCAGCTGCACGGTCACTTTTCCGGCGGCGATTTCGCGCAGTGACACGACAATGTCTTCATTTTTCGGGGAGTTTACCAGATAATCCGATCCTTCGCGGATCTGTCGCACTCGCTTTGAAACCATATTGACCAGCAGAAACCGGTTGGGTATCCTTTTCAGGCAATCTTCAACTGTAACTCGCGCCATGGGCGTCCTCCTTATGGGTAGATTCACGGTTCCAGGCTAAAACCCCTTGAACCGCTGAACCTTTGAACCTTTTTTTTATGTTATTTTTTACAGGATTTCAACTAGTTCGTAATTTCTTTTGCCACCAGGGGCCTGCACGGTAATTTCGTCGCCCGGTTTTTTACCCAGCATGGCCTTCCCCAGTGGTGATGTAACGGATATCATTCCTTTTTCGATGTCCGATTCGTCCGGGCCGACTATCTGATACTCGACACTCTCCTCCGTGTCAATATTTTCCAGCACCACGCGACTGGCGAATACAACTTTGTCTCTAGGCAAAGCAGTCGGGTCAATGACATCCGCACTGGATATCTTGTAAGTCAGTTCGTTTATGCGGCCTTCGATGAATCCCTGGCGATCCTTGGCCGCTTCAAACTCGGCATTTTCCGATAAGTCACCGTGGGCGCGGGCTTCCTCGATGGCCTTGATATTTTCAGGGCGCTCGACCGTTTTCAGGCGGGCCAGTTCTTTTTTGAGTTTTTCATACCCCTGTTTGGTAATCGGCGTCCTTTCCAATCCCTTTAATCTCCTTCCGGCTGACTTCTTGGCGAAACTACAAGAAACAGCAACGGAGCAGCCAATCATCACCTGCTCCGGTAATAGATTACGTTTTTTGGCGCCCCCCCGGCGAACGAGCTAATCGATCATACCGAGAACGGTTGTACCGGCTCTGACCTTCTGGCCGTTCTCTACCTGGACCCGGGCCCGTTCGGGCAGATAGATATCCAGACGCGAGCCGAAACATATCATGCCGAAACGATCCCCTTTGGCAACGCGGTCGCCCGGCTTGAGGTTACAGATGATACGCCGGGCTATGAGCCCGGCAACCTGGACAAAACAGATCCGTTTACCCCTGTCGGTTGTCAGCGTGATGGCATTGTATTCATTATCCAATGACGCTTTGTCCAAGTTCGCCGAAAAGAATTTTCCGGGGTTGTAGCGTATCCCGGATATTGTCCCGCTAAATGGAATCCGATTCACGTGCACGTTGAACACTGACATGAAGATGCTGATTTTATTACATCTCTCAGGAAAATGCGGGGAGTTGTCCAACGACTCCACCTTGATGATCTTCCCATCCGCCGGCGCCAGCACGGCACCTTTGATGTCCGGTGCCATCCGCTCTGGGTTTCTGAAAAACCAGGCGATAAAAGCGATGGACACCGCCCCTACCCAAACAAGCAGCCCCATTCCGGCCAGGGCGAAGGCCACCGTCAACACAACCGCGGCGAGTAGAAATATGAATCCCGGACGGGCCAGCTTAACGGCTTTTTGTCGCATCGGATTTTCCATGGCTACATTCCCTGGGACCACCCGGTATGTTGAACCGCGCGGACGGACTGTTTAATTATTTAAAAGCGTAGGGGTTGTCAATAGTTACCGCATTTTATTGTACTCTGCGTCGGAACGGCGAATATAGTTGGGTACCAGTTCCACGGTGCGACCGGGGTCCCCGGCCGCCAGTTTCCGTAGAGCCAGGCGGGCGATGGACGCCGCCCGGATATGGTTCTCGTCTCCCTCGGCAAACCGGGCGTTTTTGCCGGCCTGGTCCGCAATGATATCCCGGTAAACCATCGCACCGCTGCCGATATAAAAGCAGGGACCGTCAATCGGGGCAACGGCCAACTGCGGGGCCACCACCGCTTCGCTGGTCAGCTTCGTGACCTCACCATCGGAGACAGCATAACGGGCGGCATAGACCTCCCCGCGACGCGCATCCAGCAGGCAGCAGATCTGCCCGGACACATGCGTCACCTGGTTGGCAAGGGCATCCAGGCTGGACACACCCACGGCCGGTTTGCGCGTAGCCGCAGCCAGGCCTTTCACCGCTGCCATGCCGATACGCAGCCCGGTAAACGTACCCGGCCCGGCATCCACGGCAAAGGCCGCCACCCGGTCGAGCGTCACAGCCGCCTGTTCCAGTAGGCGATCCACCATGGTGGCCAGGTGCTTCGCGTGGGTTTGCTTCCCGGAGTAGTTCAGCTCGGCGATGGTGCCGTTTTGATCTGCCAGGGCCACGCTGCAGGTGCTGGTAGCCGTATCCACCGCCAGTAGCGTCAAGCTGTTGCTGTTATTTTCTTTTTTTAGATGACCGGGCACGCGGCCTACCCTTTTCCAGCGCCAGGGGAATCACCTCATCCATATTGTTGACGGTGACAAAGCGGAGCTTGCGCCTGACGTTGGCCGGAATTTTAACCAGGTCGCGCTTGTTCTTCTCGGGTAGAATCACAGTCTGAATACCGGCGCGCAGCGCGCCCAGGGTCTTTTCCTTCAAGCCGCCGATGGGCAGGACCCGACCACGCAGGGTGATCTCCCCGGTCATGGCCACATCCTTGTTAACCGGCGTGTTGGTCAGCACCGATATCAGCGCCGTGGCAATGGCGATGCCGGCCGATGGGCCATCCTTGGGAGTGGCCCCGGCCGGCACATGGATGTGGATATCGACGTTTTCAAGCAGGCTTTCTTTAATCTTGAATTTTTTCAAGTTGGCCCGGGTATAGCTCAGGGCCGCCCGGGCGGATTCCTGCATCACATCGCCTAGCTGTCCGGTCACGATCAATTCACCCTTGCCTCCAATCAAGGCGGCCTCGATGTACAGGGGCTCTCCTCCGGAAGGCGTCCAGGCCAGCCCGGTGGAGAGGCCGACTTGACTGGCCTCCTTATCCAGTTCCGGAATAAATACCGGTGGTCCCAGATACTTATGCAGATTCTGGCGGGTGATGTTGAATTTCCCCTTTTTACCCTCGGCAATTTTACGGGCAATCTTGCGGCAGATCCTCCCAATGGTTCTCTCCAGGTTCCGGAGCCCCGCTTCGAGGGTATATTCGTTGATAATCGTCCGCAGTGCTCCCGGGCTGATGGCAAAATTTCTGGGTTTCAGTCCGTTTTCCTTGATCTGGCACGGTATCAGAAAGGCAGTCGCGATCTTTTCCTTCTCTTCCTGGGTGTAGCCCGAAAGGGAAATTACCTCCATGCGGTCCAGCAGCGCCGATGGAATCGTATCGGTCATGTTGGCGGTCAGGATAAAGATCACTTCCGATAAATCGAACGGCAGGTTGAGATAGTGGTCACTGAATTCCGAATTCTGCTCGGGATCGAGGGCTTCCAGCAGAGCGGATGAAGGATCTCCCCTAAAATCGGCTCCGAGTTTGCCAATCTCGTCCATCATAAAGATCGGGTTATTGGTGCCGCTTTGCTTCAGTCCTTGAATAATCCGGCCGGGCAGCGCCCCAATATAGGTTCGCCGGTGACCGCGAATCTCCGCTTCGTTCCTGATGCCGCCCAGTGAGATGCGGACGTATTTGCGCTTCATGGCCCGGGCAATGGCCTGACCCAGTGAGGTTTTACCCACTCCGGGAGGGCCGACAAAACAGAGAATCGGTCCTTTCATTTTAGGGTTGAGCTTCTTGACGCTCAGGTACTCAAGAATGCGGTTCTTGATCTTTTCGAGCCCGTAGTGGTCCTTGTCCAGAACTTCCTTGGCGCGCTGGATACTGATGCCGCTTTTAGAAGATTTGCTCCAGGGCAGTTCCACCAACCAGTCCAGATAGGTTCGCACCACTGAAGACTCGGCGGATTCGGGGTGCATCTGTTCCAAACGCTTCAACTGCTTGCCCGCTTCCTCGCGAACCTTGGTCGGCATGCGGGCTTTTTTGATTTTGGACTTGTAATCCTTGATTTCCTGAACACGTTCATCACTCTCACCCAATTCGCGGTGAATGGCGCGCACCTGTTCGCGTAGAAAATAATCGCGCTGGCTTTTGGAAATTTCATCACGCACATCGGACTGAATTTTGGCCTGCATCGAGGAAAGTTCGACTTCCTTTGAGAGAATGTCGTTTATCTTGCGCAGGCGATCCAACGAGTCCAGGGTCTCGAGCAGGGCCTGGGCATCCTCGATGCGCATCTTCAGATTCGAGGCGACCAGGTCGGCCAGTTTGCCGGGATCTTCGATACTTTCAAGGATGGTCCCGATCTCATTGGTCAGTTCACCCCTGAGGGCCAGAATCTTTTCCGACTGTTCACGTACGTTGCGCATGAGGGCTTCGGTCTCGACGCTGATTGACGGGGTCGGTTCTTCGGCAATAATTTCCACATCAACCTTGTAGAGGGGACGTTTGCGCACATACTTTGTGATTTTGGCCTTGGCAACGCCCTGGACGAGAGCTTTGACCCGGCCATCGGGGAGTTTGAGCATTCGCAAGATACGCCCGACGGTACCCACGGAATAAATATCGTCCGGGGTCGGGTTTTCGATCCCGGGGTCTTTCTGGGTGGACAGCATCATGATACTGTCCTTCTCAACGGCCGACTCCACGGCGTTGATCGATTTATCGCGGCCCACAAACAGCGGCATCAGCATATCCGTAAAGATCACCACGTCCCTCACCGGCATCAACGGCATGGACGTCGGCAGGTCCTCATCAAAATCATCGTCATCGATAATGCTTATCAGATCGTCTTTGTCTGTTTCGCCCATCTTTTCTCCAACCCCTGTTCCGATCCACGTGCCGCTGCGTCCTCGGGCTCAGTGTGTATCAACGTCATTAACTGAAAATGTACCATCCGCCCAGTCCGGGCAGCCGTAATATACGTGCCTATTGCAAACCCTAAAGTTAAGACCGGTTTTTCCTTTTACAATATCTATATTGATTTATTTCTTTAAAACTAATATTTTAACCGGAATAGTCGAACCATACCCCAATCGGAACGAATCCGCTATGATGATATATGCTCTGGACGTTTTCATAGTTCTGGCCGGACTGTGCATCGGCAGTTTTCTGAATGTCTGTATTTACCGGCTGCCCAACCCCGATCAATCGATCGTCTTTCCCGGTTCACACTGCCCGATCTGCGATACGCCGATCCGGATGTATGACAATATCCCGGTCATCAGTTACCTGCTCCTGGCCGGGAAATGCCGCAGTTGCCGGACGCCCATTTCCATGCGTTATCCCATCGTGGAACTGCTGTCCGGGCTGACCGCACTCGCGGCCTTGCTGAAATTCGGTTATTCCTGGGAGGGTTTGGTCGTCTATCTCTTTGTCGCCGTGATGCTGGTGGTGACATTTATAGACATCGATCACCAGAAGATACTCGATGTGATCACGCTGCCCGGGACCGTCATCTGCTTTCTGTGTTCATTCTTCGTGGACTGGATCACCTGGCAGCAGTCGCTGATCGGAATCCTGGCCGGCGGCGGCAGTCTCTATATAGTTGCCAAAAGCTATCTGCTGCTGACGGGTAAGATGGGCATGGGCGGCGGTGACATCAAGCTGCTGGCCATGATCGGCGGTCTTACCGGCTGGCAGGGTGTTCTGTTCACGATCTTCGCCGGGTCGGCGACGGGCACGGTCGCCGGCCTGATGTTGATTGCGGCCGGCCGATTTACCAACTTCAGGCGCAAGATTCCTTTCGGTCCTTTCCTGGCCTTCGGGGCCGTTACCTACCTGTTCTACGGCAAACCCATTTTCTATTGGTATATCGGGCTGTTTCATTAGAACCTATCTCAAAAAAGAAAGACAGGTCTAACGCCGACCGGGTGGCCGCCGCTGGAAGACATCTGCTTGCACATCCGCGCCTTTTCATAATTTCTGCCCATCACATTCCTTTGCATAGAAACCTGCTTAAAAAATATGATTCAGTCAAATTATATCTGCATTTGGCCTCCGCTAATTAGTTTGCGCATAATTCACCCCTTTCCGACTAAAGGAATGGGAGGTTCTGCCGATATAGCTTAATGAAACGACACCTTTATTCAACGTGTAGGTTTTTGGACCCAAACCATGAACATACTCATCGCCGATGATGACCTGGTGACGCTCAGGCTGCTGGAGAAACACATCCAAGCCTGGGACCACCACGTCTACGCAGCCCAAAACGGACTGGATGCCTGGGATATCGCCAGCTCCACCGATCTGGATCTGGTCATAACCGACTGGAAGATGCCCGGCCTGGATGGACTCGAATTGTGCCAGCGCATCCGGAATGCCGACCTTCCCGGATACATATACCTTATTATCGTCAGCGCTAAAAACACCAACCAGGATATCGTGACCGGCCTGCGCGGCGGGATAGATGACTACATCACCAAGCCTTTCGATTTCAATGAATTGCGAGAGAGAATCGCTACCGGTGAACGGATTGTGGCCCTGGAGCAGGAGCTGCGCAACAAGTATGAAATCATTGAAAAAAACTATTTCCAGACCATCCGCATGTTTTCGAACCTGATCGAGGTCTTCAACGAGGATCTGGGTGGGCACTGCCGGCGTGTGGCCAAAACTGCCCTGAAGGTGGCCCAGCGCCATCCCCATGTGGATGAAACCGAATACCCGCTCATCGAAGCCGGCGGACTTCTGCACGATATCGGAATGGTCGGCTTTCCCGATCACATGTTGTTGAAAAAAACGACCGAACTGCCGGGCGAAGACCTTACCCTTTATAAAAGCCACCCGGTGCAGGGGGAAATTATACTCCAGGAAGTCGAGTATTTACGTCCTCTGTCCAAAATCGTGCGCCAGCACCATGAACAGGTCAACGGTCGGGGTTTTCCGGATGGGCTTTCCGGTGACCAGATTCCCCTGTCCGTCAGGATCATATCGGCAGCCTCGACCTACGACGGCCTGATTCACAAATGGGGGTACGGTTTTGAAGATGTGTCCGAGCGGCTGGTGTTGCAAAAGGGGTATCAACTCGATCCGGATATCGTGGACCTGGTGCTGGAGATCAATGTTGAAAATATGCGCGCGGAAAAGAAACGCAACCATAAGATGGTACCGCTCGAAGATCTAGTGGACGGCATGGTCCTGGCAGAAAGCATTCGCCGTAAAACCGGCACCCTGCTCATGCCGGTGGACACTGTCGTCACACTTTCCACCCTGAATAAAATCATGAAATACGCTGAACTGGGAAATATCGGCAACGCCGTCATGGTCTACAAGGAGTCAATGAGGAAATAGACATGGATATCGCCACAATTATCGGATTGCTGGGAGGTACCAGCCTGGTTGTTTCTGCGATTATAATTGGTGGAAGTGCCCTTATTTTTATCAACGTTCCCGGCCTGTTAATCGTGCTTGGTGGAACCTTTGCGACAAATTTCATCAAATTTTCCATGAAAGATGTCCTAAGCTCAATGAAGGTTGCGATGAAAGCATTTCTGGTGAAATTGCAGCCGGCCGATGAAGTGATAGAAGAGATGATCAAATTTACGCGGATAGCGAAAAAAGAAGGGCTTATCGCTCTGGAAAAAGAGGCCCCGGCCGATGAGTTCTCGGCCAAGGCCTTGCGCTATCTCTCCGATGGGTACGACGAGGGTCTCATTGAAGACATGCTGAACAAGGATATCCTGCTGACGGTTCAGCGCCATGATCTGGGTCGCCGAATTTTCAAAGGTATGGGCAGCACGGCACCTGCTTTCGGTATGATCGGGACACTTATCGGTCTGGTCCAGATGCTGGCCAACATGTCGGACCCGTCCAGTATCGGCCCGTCCATGGCCGTCGCCCTCCTGACAACCCTGTATGGTGCGGTGATCGCCAACTTGGTCTGTATGCCCATTGCAGACAAACTGCAAATGCGCAGCGAGGAAGAGCTGAACCAGAAAAAAATCATTCTTGACGCAACGGTGGCTATCAGCCGCGGCATCTCTCCGATGGTGCTCGAGGAAGCGTTAAAAGTCTATCTGTCTCCCAAAGACCGGGACAAAGTGGGCGAAAAAAAGGAATAGGAACCTCGCATGGCGAGCAACAATGACCAGCCCCCCGTCGTAGTAGAGGAAGGCGCACCTGATTGGGTGGTCACCTTCGGCGATCTCATGAGCCTGCTGCTGTGTTTTTTCGTCCTCCTGTTAAGCTTTTCCGAAATGGACAAGGCGGTATACAAAGAGGTCGCCGGCTCCCTTGAAAAAGCCTTCGGGGTGCAGCGCAAAGATAAGGTGCTCGATACGCCCAAAGGGCTCAAAATGATAGCGAAAGATTTCGATCAAGCCATCGTACCCCCCAAACCGAGCCAGGAATTCATCGTTACCCAGGAGAAAAAGCAAATCGGCGAGGAACTGCAAAAGATCGTTGAAAGCCGTTTCAAAGATATACAGAGTCTCATCGACATCAACGTGGGGGAAGATCAGATCGCCATCAGCCTGATGGGTGAAAGCACCTTCGATTCCGGTAAAGCTCAAATCAAACCGCAGATGAAACCGCTCCTCGACAAAATCGCCGAGGCCTTGAGTGGCACAGATGGAGAAATTATCATCGCCGGGCATACCGATAATGTTCCCCTCTCCGGGGGACGCTACCGTTCCAACCTCGGGCTGTCAATCGCCCGGGCAGCCTCAGTGGCCGAATACATGCTCGGTCGGGGCAAGTTAGAACCGGACCGCATCGCCACCATGGGTTTTGGCGAGTACCGCCCGGTGGAAACCAATCGCACTGCCCGGGGACGCCAGAAAAATCGCCGGGTCGAAATCATCCTAGGTTTCTTTCCCATGCCGGGCTAAGCCTCAGTTCTTAGCCCCATGCCAAACCGTCCGCCGGGGGTGTTTACCCTGCTGGTCGGCAATTTCACGACCCCGGCCGCCCCACCGCCCGGCCCACTGTACATTTTAGGTGCGATTCTATTTAGTATTGATCTCACAATATGGATATGATATGAGAATCACTGAATATTTGGACGAACCCCAAATTTTCCAAAGCACCGGGCCAAGTGAGCCAGAAGGGGTGGTACTAAAACCGACGCTCCCTTCCGGTGCAATCGTATTTTATTGCTGATAGTGCATATTATTTTATTAATCATCAGGGGAAACTTGATCAGGAAAATGGAGCGCCCATTCTCATGCCAGGCGGCCGGCCCTGACCGCCACTAGCCCGTGGACGCTTGCGACCGCCCGTTTTCAATCCCCACTCAATGTGAAAGGTGAAAATCGTTGGACTACACCGTAGATCTAGACAAAAAACAGTTCGAGAGTATTGAAGGGATCCTGTCCGAAGAGCTGATTGAACTCGGCGTCAGGTGCGTCTTGTTGATTGATCTGGCCGGTAATATTATCGTCAACCTGGATGATGGTGATCTGGAGCACGATATTTATTCCCTGGCTGCTCTAGCCGCGGGTAACTTCGGCGCTGTTAGTGCCATGGCAAAAATCGTGGGCGAAGAAGATTTTTCGCTGCTATTCCACAAAGGCGAGAGTGAAAGTATCCACTTCAGTAAAATTGATGACGAGTTGCTGCTCGTTACAATTTTTGGAAAAGACGTGTCGCTTGGATTTTTACGGCTGAAAGTCACCGAAGCCACCAAGAAAATCAAAGAAATACTTTAGCGGCAACCCTATAACTGAATAACGGATACTTACAAGAGTGAGGTAAGACCATTGGCATTAATCAACCCCAAGAAAAAAGAAGTCCAGGTTAAGCTCGTATATTACGGACCCGGACGTGGCGGCAAGACCACCAATCTGGAATATATCTTCGACAAATTCCGTAAAAGGATAAAAGGCAACCTTACCACTGTAAAAACTTATGGTGACCGAACCCTCTTCTTCGATTTTATGCCCATGGAGATCGGCGTCATAAAAGGCTACAATATAAAGATGCAATTCTACACCGTGCCGGGCCAGGTCAAATACAGTGCGACCCGGCGGCTGGTCCTGCGGGGCGTTGATGGAATCGTCTTTGTGGCGGACTCCATGGCTTTGCGGCAAAAAATGAACATCATCTCCCTGAAAGACCTGCAAGACAACCTGGCTACCTTTGATAAAAGCATCTTTAAAATTCCACTGGTCATCCAGTACAACAAACGGGATCTGGCCGATGAAGGCATTCCAGTCCTGCCGGTGGAAACGCTTGAAAACGATCTGAATAAAAAACTGAAGGTCCCCAGCATTGCGGCCAGTGCGATCACCGGTGAAAACGTTGTGGAAACAATGAAAAAGGCTATCTCGCTTACCGTTGCTTCACTTGAGAAGCGCCTTGAACTAGGGGGGTAATAACTTGAATGCAGACAAGGGCAAATTGACTTCAGAGCTCAACGACCGGCTTGATGATCTTTTCAGTGAAACGGATGAAGGCCAGGCCAAGGCACCGGTGACACCGCCCGCGGTCCCCGCTGATACGGGCGGTAAATCAGCGGCCCCTTCCGATGAAAGCCCCCCGGCCCCCCAAAAGGCATCCCCGCTCATGGAGCTCGATGCTATTGTCCTCTCCCTCGATTGGGAGATAACCGATGAAAACCTCGAGAAACTGCTGAATGAGATTGAACGCTTAAAAACGCTGTATAAAGACGCCCGTCTGCCGTATATGTTTTTACAATTACACGGCTCGGTTGGAAAATACATAGCCAGTAAAAAAGTGGACGCCCATCCTGATTCAATCAAGTTACTGCATTCCGTTCACGCCGGTCTTGAAAAGGTTTTGCTGAACCCGGACATGGACGAAACGGAAAAGAAAAAAATTCTATCCGAAGAAGTGAAAAAATTTAAGGGTCTCAAGCACCAGATCATGTTGACCAAAAGCACAGCGCCGGAAGAAGCAGAAGGCGTAACGGCCAAGAAAACACTGGCACCGGCCACTCCGAGTCCTGCAGCGCCCGCAGTGCCGGCTTCTGCGGGTGACTTCAACTACCAGACTTTTATAGACGAAATCAGAAAGATCATCCAGGCAGAGTTTAAAGAGCTGAAAAGAGAAATCATGTCCTGGAAGGAGGGGCAATAAAGAGCGAACATCGGGAGAAAGATGACATGAACCGCGCTAGAATGGTTCACAGGCTAAAGGACCGCGACAAACTACCGAACACCCTGTGGAGGAGAATAGATGGTTGACCTATCCGGTGACATATCAGCTCTTGTTTTAAAGGGGTCCATCAAAGGGGATCTCGGCGAATTCTCTTTAGACAGCCACATGCTGCAAGTGCTCATGCAGTTGGACGGTAAAAAAAATATCGGTACCGTCGCCAGCGCCCTGAAAATTGAACTTGCCACCATGAAAATGGTTATCGCCAAGCTCGTCGAGCTTGGTCTGGTCGAAAAACCGACTCCATCTGTTCCGGGGATCAGCAAAGAGTTCATTGATTTTATGATCGCCCAACTGGCCAATGCCATGGGACCGATCGCCGAGGTTGTTTTTGAAGATGAAATTCAGGAATTCGGAGGCGATCCCACCAAAATTCCCAAGAATCGGGCCGCCGAACTGATTACCCGACTCGCGAACGAAATCCCGCGCGAAGAGAAACGGCTGGAATTCCAACAGGCCATGGTTGCCAGGCTAAAAACCATCTAAGCCTCTAATCCCGGTAGTATTATCCGGAGCGATAATCGCAAACGCATGTCAGAAGAAAATTGCCGATCTTATTTCCGCCGGATGCAATGCGTAAACAAGATCAACCGAACTTAAGGAGACCCTCATGACTGTTTCAGTTATCTGTGAAGAATGCGGCAAAGTCTACCATGTTCCTATTGCAAAACTGGACCAGATAAAAGGTGACGTCGTCAAAACCAAGTGTAAGGACTGCAGCCACATCACCATATTCAGAAAGAGGAGAAAGTCTACGAGGAAACCCAGGAATATGACAGCCTGGAAGGCATTCAAGATGAAGAATTCAATGTGGACGATATCGATGACGAGGATTTTGACGACCTAGAGCGGGCCTTCCAGGAATCCGCCCAGGAAGCTGCCCAGGAAGCCGCCACCGCACCGGAAGAAAAGGCCACCGCCGCCCCCACCAAAGATGCCGGCGGAAAATCCAAAGGCGGCATGGGATTGCGGGTTAAAATGATCTTCTTATTCATGGTCATTCCACTCCTGCTCATGACAGTCTCGGCTTTTCTAACCCAGCAGCAATTGAATCTCCTTACAAAAGACATCACTACAGAGAGTGCCGAAATCGTTAAAACAATGGGTGAGCGCGGCATCGCAGATATCGGCAAGGCCGTTGCAGCTCAGTGCAAACTCTATTTAGCACAGAACCCCGGACTCAAGCGGGAAGACATGGCAGCGGACCCGACATTCGCAAAGCTGGCAATCCAAAAGGTGGGAACAACCGGTTATACAGTTTTGAGTGCAGTTGGCCCTTTCACTGCCTGGGTTCATCCCAACCCAAAACTTAACGGCGTCGTGCTTAACAAAGTCATCAGAAAGTTACTCGGATCGGAGTATCCGCGTTTTGCCCGGATTATTGCGGCAGCCGACAAGGGCAAAGATGTCAAGAGCAGAGGATATTACCTGTGGAAAGATACGGATGGTCAAATGCGCGAGAAATTCATGACCCTAACGCCCATTGAAGGCACCGATTACAGCATCGCCGCCACCACCTATATCCATGAATTTACCAGTCCGATCAGGGCCTTGAAAGCCCAGTCTGAAGAGGTCGGTACCACAACTCGCAATCTTAACCTTATCACTATCGCCGGAACCCTGGTAATTATTAGTCTTGTAGTTACTCTATATGGCCACAATCTCGTCACCAAAATCCGGCATCTAACCAATGTGGCTGACCGGATCAGCGTTGGCGAACTGGATGCCGAAATCAAAATTAAATCCAAAGACGAAATCGGCAGCCTTGCCGATGCTATTACGAGGATGCAAGACAGTCTCCGCCTCTCTATTGAAAGACTGCGAAAAAGACGTTGAGCGTCAGCCTGATGTCGGGTGTTGAAATGCGTTTATCTAGTCAGGAGTAGAAATGATAGTTTTTCCCAAAAGTCGGCCCATTATTGAGGGCCTCAACAGTTTTTACCTTAACGTTGGACGATTCATCGAACATTTTAGTGGCGAAGTTCCCACCGGGGCCATCCACTTTATAGCGAGCAAGGCGGAAGGTGTGGTTTTCGTAGATGATCACAGCATTTTGAGTGGGATCTATGAGGATAGACCAACAGCGTTCGAAGGTGCCGAAGCTGTTGAATACATCATCAACAACACCGGCGAGAACAGCTTTGCAGTCACCGTGTTCGAAATTGAGCCCGAATACGTTCATTTCTGGTCTAATTTACCCAATGCGGAAGTCATCCACAATAACCTGTCCACGGAATTTACCGACCTGAAGAAACTTATCATCAAGATGCAATCTGAAAAGTTGACCGGTTATGTGGAAGTTACCATCAAC
This sequence comes from Olavius algarvensis Delta 4 endosymbiont, assembly GCA_905176665.1. Classification (GTDB taxonomy): domain Bacteria; phylum Desulfobacterota; class Desulfobacteria; order Desulfobacterales; family CAJINA01; genus CAJINA01. Next base: position 45,288 of record CAJINA010000246.1, read on the forward strand.
GGTGTAGCGGAAACCGGAACAGTGTTTCTCAATATGGGCAACATCAACGGCTCCCTTTTCCCCTGGAACCGTAAGGATTTGACCAGCTCACGCCAGGATATGGAAAAGTTGATCGAAACCAGTAAAAAATCCGGTGGTGAGTTTAACGTCTACCAGGTCAAGCTGATCCATAATAATTTAGCGGACACCCTGGACACATCTCAGAAAACGACTGCCCCGTCCGAGACGAACGAAGAAATGAATGTTGCAATTATCGAAGAACTGCTCAGTATTTTTGAAGAGACATTCCATGCCAACAATAAAGGCAAGGCCGACTTTAGGACCTTACTGAGGCGCAAGTTTGTCGAAAAAGCCGACAACTATGATTTTCTGGATCCGTTTGCAGCGGAGTTCCATTACGCAGACGGAAAGATAGACTACAGCGGTGACGCGGGTACTGATATCCTGGCCCGGGGCATAGTTGAATGTGTTAAAGAAATCGCCGAAGAAATTGATATCTACTATCCTCTGCTCAAGGCCATTGTACCCTGGACCGAGAAATACGCCACAGAGATAGAAAAAGCGGAAGCGGGATTTTAAGCGATGACGCAAAAAGTTCTTATCGTAGATGATGACCATATCTGGCTGCGCCTGATCAAGAAGAAATTCGAGAACTATGCCGATACGTTTACCACACTTACGGCACTGGATGGAAAAGAGGCGGTTGATAGTCTGAAAGAAAACATGGTCTCTCTCGTGGTCACCGACATGCAGATGCCGGAAATGGACGGTCTGGCACTGTTGGCCCACCTTTCCGAGAATTATCCGGATATTCCGGTCATCATCATGACGGCTTACAGTACGCCCAGTTCAAAGAAGACCGTCCTTGATGGCGGTGCCGCCGGCTACATCGAAAAGCCGTTCGTAGTTGAAGACCTGGCCACGAAAATCATCAAAACCCTGCAAAAGGAGACCGAAGGCGGTACTTTGCAAACGGTTCCGCTCGATATGTTCATTCAGCTTATCGAGATGGAACAGAAAACCTGTACCATTCGGGTTTTTAACAAAATTACCGAAAACAAAGGTATCCTGTTTTTCCATAAAGGCGACCTGATGGATGCGCGCATCAATAATCGCCAGGGCAACGACGCCGCCTCTGAGATTTTCGCCTGGGACAGTGTCACCCTGTCCATACAGGATGAATGCGCGATTAAACAGAAGAAGATTAAAGGCGAACTTCAAGCTATCTTGTTTGATGCCATGCGGATGAAAGATGAAGCCGAAGGTGCCCCGGAAGACTTTGCGGAAAAACCGCCCGAAGCGAAAAAACCAGCCCCTCCAAAGGCAGCTGCAAAGAAAGTTTCCCCAAAAAAAGCGGCCCCCCAAAAAGCAGCGGAACTCTCTTTCCCTGACCTTCTCCGGCAGAAATATAAGGCGGCCGCAGGCTCAACCGATTCTCTGGATGATATCTACGTAGACGACTCCTGGTTTGAATTGTTGGAGCATGTTAAAATAATCGCCCCGCTCTTTTCGGCCGGGCCCTTGAAACTGTGCTATGTCAACCGGGGGGAAGGATTGAATTTGGTCATTATTCCCGGGGATGAACCCACTGTGCTGGCCGTAACCGGCAACTGGCCCCGTGATCGGGTCCTGGAGGCGCTGAGAAAATAATGAAAGAAATCTTTAATGACATTCTGGGTATCAACGATGTACAAGGCGCTATTTTCATTGATGATAATAGTGAAATTAAGATTGAGGGCTACAATACCATTCCTGCCCCGCAACTGAACCCCATGGATCTTTCCGCATTTATCAACACCATTGGTGCCAATGAGGAAACCGAAATCCATTTTGACAAATTACGACTGTATATTCGCAAAATAGAAAATGGCCACCTGCTCATTATGACCGGTTTCGACACCCAGATGGCGATGGTTCGTCTAAATTGTGATGTCCTGGTGCCCTTAATCAAGGCGCAGTTCGAAAAACCTACCGGTTTTGGCCGATTCTTTAAAAAATAACCGCTCCCCTTTCAAGTTCCATCCCAACCGCATGCTGTTCGAGCAGGCTATCCAGGCCGGCCCGGACGCCCTTTCAATAACCCTTGTGTCGCCGCCCCGACATCTCTACCAACAGTCCCTTTGTAAAATATAACATTTGAATTATTATACAAATCCCTATATAATGCCCTAAACCAAAATCCAAAGGATCGGTATGAAAAAAAACGCCCTCATTGTCGATGACGACAGAATTTTGAGGCATTTGATCAAGAAGAAATTCCAGGCCCATGCCAGTGTCTTCAATACCCTCTTGGCTGCGGATGGCGTCGAGGCGGTCCAGAGCCTGAAAGACAACGCCGTGTCCATCGTGGTCACCGACTTGCACATGCCGAACATGGACGGCTTTGAACTTTTGGCCCATATGTCCGCAAGCTACCCGGATATACCGGTTATCGTTTTGACGGCCTACAGCACCCCACAATCCAAACAACGGGTTCTGGATACCGGTGCGGCAGCCTTCATTGAAAAACCGTTTGTTGTGGAGGACCTTGCCGAGCGCGTCATCACCAGTCTCGAGAAGGAGTCCGAAGGCGGCACGCTACAAACCGTTTCAATTGATATGTTTCTACAACTTGTTGAAATGGAACAAAAAACCTGTACAATTCGCGTGATTAACAAAGATACCGGTAATCAGGGGGTCCTCTTTTTCAAGGGCGGCGAACTGCTGGACGCCAGGATACGAGATATGCATGGCAAACAGGCGGCCTACGAAATTTTTTCCTGGGACAGCCCATCGCTGTCCATTCAGGACACTTGCGTATTGAACAAAAAGGTTATCAAGGAAGATCTCCAGGCCGTTCTATTTGATGCCATGCGGCTTAAGGATGAAGCCGGTCAGGACGAATCCGCTTTTCGGGAAGCACCGCCGGATGCGCCTCAGCCCGTGGAGGAAGCCGCGCCGCAAGCCGCAAAGGTACATGCGCCGGCGGCACCGGCCCAAAAAAAAGGCATTGCCAGCACCGGTGCAGATCCCGCCTGGGACAACCTGATGTCGCTGACAGCCATTCTGGGTGCCAACATCAATGCCGGCAACGTCAAGGCTTGCTATATTGATCAGGGTCGTGAAAACGGCCTGGTACTGCTGCCGGGTGATGAGACCACGGTGGTGGTCCTTGAAAAAAACTGTCCCGGCGACGTCATCCGGCGGCTCCTGTATGAATGATGGCAGTTTAAGGTCAAACATGAATAGCGGCAGTTGGAAACCAACTTGGATTTCATTGAAGTTGCCACTGTCGGGAATCCCATGCGGGCTGATTTTCACCACCGGCCCGTCCTGGTAAACGGATAGCGATATTAGAAAGTGTAAGGCACCGAAACTATGATGCACGACCAGATGAAAACAATCTTTAAAGATCTATTGCTTCTCGAAGATGTCCAAGGCATCATTTTTCTCTCCCACCGTGGGAAACAATTGTTCTGCCAATACGATGGCCAAACCGCGGGCGACTTGAAACACTTTGACTGGAGCGCTTTTACCAGTGCTTTTCAATGCGTGCGCGAAGCCGAACTGGTGTTCGGCAACAACCGGATATTCTACCGGCGGGCCGAACTGGGCCAGATCATCATCATCATGGGCTGGTTCGCCACCATTGCAATGATCCGGCTGAAATGCAACGAATTGCTGCCAGCGATTTCCCCGGACGCCCCTGACTGCGACTGACTGAAATTTGGAATCGATTAATGGATATCAAGCAAAAAATCGCGGAAGCTGAAGCCTATCAAAAACACGGGCTGTATTCTGAGGCCTTGGGCCTGTTTGAAGAACTTTTAAAGAGCAAATCAGGCCTGAACGCGGCTCTGGAGAACAAACTCCAAAAAAAGTCACCGATATCAAAGGTGAACTTGAAAGCCTGGATCAGGATGACACCACGATCACCGCCGAAGACGCTTCCCTGCTGCGCGAAACCTGGGATGACGGTGGCGAGAATATCCACGAAATCATCAGCAGCGCCAATGTATACCGGGAACTCGGACTGTACAAGGAAGCTGTGATTGAGTATTCCAAGTTGTTCGCGCACGAAGATTTTTCCACGGACATCCTCCCTGATATGGCCGAATGTATGTTCCAGGCCCACTCTCCTTCCCGGGTGATCGATCAGATCGAAAAGATCATCTCCGACCACGAGCTCGATAACAAGACCACCGCCGAAATCAAATTTATTTTCGGAAAGCAAATGCAGGCCAAGGGGCACGAAGATCTGGCTTTGGAATATTTTGAATCGGTCAAGGAGATCGATTCCGAGTATGAAGATATCGAGAATTACATCACCACGGCCCTCTCCTCGGCGACGTATGAGTCAAAATATGATTACCTGCTGCGTTACAAGGTTGTCACCACGACCCAATTGCAGAATGCGTTGACCATTTCCAAAAAATCGGGCCGCAGTGTTGATTTCGTGCTCACCGATAACTTCCGCATCGACATAGCCGAGGTCGGTAAATCACTCGGCCTCTTTTTCCAGCTACCATTCAAGACATTTGATCCACAGATGCAGATTCCATATGAGCTGACCCGCAACCTCAAGCAGACCTTTCTCCTGCAAAACACCTGGGTGCCGTTGGCGTGGGAACTGGGCGGGGTGGACGTAATGATCGATGACCCCACGGATCTGCTCAAAACGGATCCGATCCCGGGTCTGTTAAACGCCAAAAAGGTCAATTACATAGTCAGCATCAAGGAAGAGATCGAAAAAGTCATCAAGCATGTTTACGAGGAAAAATCTGATGACGATATGGAGATGGAATCGGAGGATAGCAACGATTTCGACATGATGCCGGACATTGACTTTGAGGAGGAGGATGAAAGCGAAGATGATGCGTATGAAGAAGTAGACGAATCTTCCGGTCAAATCGTGCGCATGGTTGACCAGATCCTGATTTCCGCTTACCGTAAGGGCTCCTCCGACATTCACATCGAACCGTCCGCCATCACCAAGAAAACGAATATCCGCTTCCGAATCGACGGTGTCTGCCAGGAAGTTCTCCAGGTGCCCAACACCAATGCCCGAGCCCTCATGTCGCGGCTTAAAATCATGAGCAGCCTGGACATTGCCGAAAGACGGCTGCCCCAGGATGGTAAAATCAAGTTTAAGCGCAAAGGTATCAAACCCTTCGAATTGCGGGTGGCGACGTTGCCGACCGCCGGCGGATTCGAGGACGCGGTTCTGCGTATCCTGGCCGAGTCCGGTGCCATGGCGCTGGCCGATATGGGCATGAACGAGCGCAACCATGGGATCATGGAAAAAATTATCGTACAGCCCTACGGCCTGGTGCTGGTGGTCGGCCCCACCGGTTCCGGAAAAACCACCACCCTGCATGCCGCCCTGGGGCATATCAACAAGCCGGGGATCAAAATATGGGCCGCCGAAGATCCCGTGGAAATTTCCCAGGCCGGTTTGCGCCAGGTGGAGTGCAAACCGAAAATCGGGCTCGATTTTGCCCGGGTGATGCGCGCCTTTCTCCGGGCGGACCCCGACGTCATCATGATCGGTGAAATGCGGGATCACGAAACCGCTTCCATCGGTGTTGAGGCTTCCCTTACCGGTCACCTGGTTTTCTCCACCCTGCACACCAACAGTGCCCCGGAAACCGTTACCCGCCTGCTGGACATGGGGCTCAATCCCCTGAACTTTTCAGATGCCTTTCTGGGCGTTCTGGCCCAGCGATTGATCCGCCGGCTTTGTAAGAAATGTAAGAAAAAGTTCAACCCCAATGAGGAACAGTTTCAGGATATTGTAAAATATTACGGTGAAGACGCCTTTTCACGAGCGGGTGTTGAATTCAGTGAAGACCTGGAACTGTACGAAACCGTCGGCTGCGAGGAATGCAATGATACCGGGTATCGGGGCCGCGCCGGCGTACACGAAATGATGGAAGGTACGCCGACCATCAAGCGGATGATCAAAAACGAGGCAACCTCCGAGGAACTTTTCAAAAAATCGTTCGAAGAGGGCATGACCACCATCAAGCAGGACGGTATTTCAAAAGTATTTCTAGGACTTACAGATATAAAGGAAATTCAGCGGGTTTGCGTGGATTAACCCGCGGGCAGGTTTTATGTTTCTGGGGTTGCTCTGGATCAACCATGCAAATCTAAACCGAAAACATGGAACGCGGCTATCATGAACTATACCATCCTCATCGTTGATGATCAGGAATTGATTCGTGATCTTCTGGAAGACGCGTTGAAAAGGGAGCACTTTACGGTCCTGAGCGCCTCTTCGGCCGAAGAGGCGCTGGCGGTTCTGGAGAGTCACCCGGTCGACGTGGTCATTTCCGACGAGGTGATGCCCGGTATGGCCGGTTCCGATTTTCTGGCCATTGTCCGCCAGAAATACCCGGACACCCTCCGGATGATCCTTACCGGGCACGCGCGCATCGATTCCGCCATCAAAGCGATAAACGAAGGCGAGGTCTACCGGTTTTTCACCAAGCCCTGCAACGTGGTAGACCTGATGGTCTCCATCAAACAGGGCCTCAATCAGAAGGAACTGGAACGGGAGAACCAGCGGCTGCTGCGCCTGGTGAAAGAAAAAACCGCTTCGGAGACATCTCTCAAGCAAAAACATCCCGAAATTTTCGAGGTCAAAAGGGATGCCAGCGGCGCAGTCATCATAGATGATGATTGAAGCCGGCTCACGCTTTCCCTCCACCGTCGTCAAGCCGCCCGGACAAGCTGCGGCCGTTAGGGCCTTGGGCACTATTTATCGTCAACCCGGTCCACCCCACCCTTTCAACTGCACGTAACTTCTGGAGCCCCTTGCTGACCGGCACCGGTGCCGGGACGCGGCCGTTGCCGGATGAAAGTGCCGTATGCGTTGATAATGCCGCATTTTCTTGATATATTACTGGAAACTATCAGGAATCGGGCGAATCGCCAAATTATGCGTTCACCAATACACATACAGGATCACGGGGTTTCACTAATCGAAATGATGGTCGTCCTGATGCTCTTGGGAATTGTTTCCGCCGTGGTTATCAGCCGGATCACCAGTACTGCCGATATGGAACTGGCCGTCAAGGCTAATTCGGTCCGCAACCACATCCGCTATGCCCAGATCGTGGCCATGAAAAGCAACGATATGACCTGGGGTATAAAATGTGACGGAACCGATTACTGGGTTTTCAAGACGGCCACCCCCGAAGTGGCGGCCGAACCGAACGACACCAATAACATGGTTTACCTGCCCGGCAATGAAAATAAAAAAATCGCACTGCCGGATATGGATGCCTTCACGCTCTGTTTCGATCGCTTCGGCATCCCTTATGAATACCAGGCTACCACTATTGTTCCGATCACGGCGGCTGAAACCATCCAAATAGGCCCCCGCTCGCTGGCCGTTACCCCGGAAACGGGTTTTGTGGAACGAGGGACCTGATATGACCGCAGGGACAACACAACGTGGTTTCACGCTCATTGAGATTATCGTCACCATTCTACTCGGATCTATTCTGGCCGCCCTGATGTTTCAATTTATGGGCACCGCCCTGACCGGCAGTTCCGGACCGGTCAACATCGTCCGGGATAGCGCGGATATGGAGGCGCTTATGGAAGAGGTTATTGCCGACTATGTCAAACGCATCAACGCCAACCCGGCCACGGCCCTGGCGCTGATGAAGACCGATGCAGATGCCTTGGTTTACGGCAGTGAGGTAACCATGGCCTACATCGAATTTGACGGCAGCGGCAATGAGGCGGTGCCGGCCTCGCCACCTACCGATACACTGAAGGTGACGGTGCAATCTGCCGGCCATACACTGGTAACGTTGCTGACCAACAGCCGGGCGCAAACCGATGACCCGGTAAGCAAATACTGAGGCCCATGCACAAGGAAGCCGGATTCACCTTGATCGAGGTTGTTGCCTCGCTGGTACTCGTTGGCATACTCGCCACCTTTGCCAGCCTGTTCCTGGTGGTCGGCCTAACAGGCTACGAAACGACCCGCAATGCGGCTGACGCCGCCATGAATGCCGAGGTGGCACTGAACCGGATCAGCCTGGAGCTGCGCACCATCAACAGCATCCCGTCGGCGCCGGTGGCCAACACATCGTTGGCCTACACCAGTTCGGAGGCCACCTTGAGCGGCAGCCGAACCTTGAGATTTTCGTCGGGCAGTCTTTTTGTCAGAGTCGATGGTGTCGATTATAAACTGATCGAGGATATTTCCAATCCACTGCTGTCCATAAGTTACGACGACCTGGACAATGACACCCTGGACGAAGTGGCTTATATCACAATCGGATTCGAACTGGAGGCCATGCCGGCCTTCCAGGTTCGGGTTTATCCGCGAGTGATGATTGACAAAACATGGTAAATGGCTGATATTTAGACTGATGCGTACTCTAACAAAATCTAAACTGGGACACAGGACCCCCAAAGGCGCACCGCTGATCGGACCGGACCAGTCCGGCGCCGTCATGATATATATCATCGTAGTGATCCTGATCTTTGGTTTCCTGGGCGCCGGCATGATCTCCATGTTTACCTCCTCGACCATGATGAGCTCCGGAACGCCCAACTATGCCCGCAACGCCGAGTACCTCGCTGAAGCGGGCCTGCGCTACACCGTCAGTGAGCTCAGAAACAAAGGCTACACAAAAGGTGTTATCAGCACCCTGAACAACACAACGTACACTCTCACTGACGTCGGGACCTTTACCGTCAATGTGTTCGGCAAATGGTTTGAATCAACAGCCGATTACGATGCCTCCAGCGGGACCCTCTCTTTGAACATCCCGCAATGGAATTCGAGCACCGGGAATTTTCCGAATGACACCATCACCACGGACGAATTCGATATTCCCACCGGTGCCTGGGTTGTGAACCTGGAGGGTCTCCGCGACGCGAAGATTTACAGTGGTACACCGGATAAATATTCCGCCGAAATCCAGAGCGTGGTCTATTCATCCATCAATATCAACCTGACGGATGATTTCGAGGCCAAAGCCAGTTCCGTTTCCCCCTATCGCCCGGCTGATCCCATCTGCCTGGCCGTTAAGTCGGGATCGCTTCAAACCCCCGTTGCCGGAGGAGAGTTGGAATTACCAGATGCAGCGAACGCATTCTTCCCGGAAAAATACGGCTCTTTCTACGTAGAAGATGACCTAGCCGAGAAAAAACTCTACTTCTATGAGAAAAGAGAAATAGTGCCGGGGGTTCCACAAAAAGCAAAACTTACCGGCCTGTCGGAAGCTGTGTCCGTCGACCCAGGTGACCTTGTCATTTTATCAACCCGCAACCACATGATTGCTGCTTCCGGTGCGGCCAGCAGCAGTACCACCGGGGGTGAGAATTTTCACGCTTCCAACTATAGACAGAACATCCTGTCGCCCCAGGATGTGGATCCGCCGGCCATTGACCTGCCCGAGGATCTGGAAACGGATGCCATTGTCGGTAAGATGGATACACCGGCCGAATCCGATTCCGGGGCCGTGGATGTGGATACCGGTACCGGTGAAATCACGCTGGGCGGGGGCGTCACTTCCGCGTACGGGTCGGTATTCTTCGGCGGGGATGTCACCATTGGCGGCGCCTCGGTCTGCAACGGCGGCAAATGTGTGTTCGACAAAGGCGTGCGCACCTTTTTCGTATTGGATTACACCGGCACCGGCGACGGCTTCACCTTTGCCCTGATCAACGGCACCGACAACTCGGTCGGAGCGACCGGCGGGAGCGGCGGTTCCGGTGAGTTGCTGGCCTATGCCGGCGACGGCGGTGCGATCGGCTCCGGTCTGATACCGCCCAAGATGGCCCTCGAATTCGACACCTATGTCAACAGCAGCCGGAACGACCCGGACCTGGGCACCTCCCATCGGGACGTCCTGCAGTATGTCTACTGGGGCGACAGCCAGGCCGACCTGTTTGATGACAACGAGCACGATACGGGCGGGTCCGGCGAAAAATGGTCGCCCTACAGCACCAACCACGACGTTATCACACCAACGGTTCTCAACAGCGATGAAACCGCGCTGTATGCCAACAGCAACGGCGATATCTACGCCCTTAACCCGGATGACGGAAGCACTCTGTGGACATCACCCGACTACTTTGACCTCACCACCGATTCATTTGCTGGTCTCGTGGTTGACGGTTCCGGCCAGATCCTGATCGGCAATGATTATAGCGCCGGCTATATCGATTCCATTAAACCCGACGGCAGCGGTTGGAACTGGTTCACCGCTGTAATCGGCGATGTCCGCTCCAACCCGGTGATCGACAGCAGCGGCATCGTCTATTTCGGGACGGAAAGCGGCTATTTCTACGCCTTCAATAACAACCCCAGTTCCGGCATCGCCAAGTGGTCCTACAATATCGGCGGCGGCTACGACATCAAGGGCACCCCGGCCCTGAGCGCGGATGAAGCCACGGTCTATTTTGCCTCCATCGATTCCGAGTACCTCTATGCTCTCAACACGTCCGACGGGTCTTTCAAGTGGCGGTTGGACTTGCTGGGGCCGATCTACTCCTCACCCGTGGTGGCCGACGACGGTACCATTTACATCGGCAGTGACGGCGGCTCCGGGGTGGGCTACCTGTTCGCCGTCAATCCGGACGGAAGCCAGAAGTGGCGTTACGATTTTATCCCCACCAATCCCCATAGTGCCCCCACCATCGGCCCCGACGGCACCATTTATATTGGCAATGACGATAATTATCTCTATGCCATCACCGACGAGGGGACCTCCGGTGCGCTGAAATGGCGCTTTCTCACCGGCGGAGATATTGACTCCAAACCTCTGGTCCATGAGGACGGCACGATCTGGTTCGGTTCGAACGATAATCATCTGTACGTCGTCGACAATGAAGGCGGGCTCCAGATCGACCGTTTCAACCTCTATGGGGATGTCACGGCCGGCCCAATCCAGGGCTCCGACGGGGCCGTGTACGTCGGTTCCAAAAACAACAAAGTGTTCGCCCACAAGCCATCCTGCAACCCGCAGAATATCGAAACCCGCGTTTTTTCTTACGACGATCTGCTGGCCGGTGAAGCCGTAGAGGAGCTTGGCGATATCGCTGATTCTGACAACTGGCTAAACAGCAGCCCCTGGGCCGTGCGCGTGGAGGTGGAACGCAGTGAGACGGCCAATTCCCGGGGGTTATATGAGTATACCCTAAAGACCTGGATTCGCCAGTGCCAGCAGGCCGGCTGCGGTGACATCACCGCCACCTATTTTGCAGATACGCGTATCGCCTACGAAGCCAAAGGCCCGCACCTCACCCAGACAGTCGGACTTTGTCCTGATCAGCATGATAAATTCGACACCTTTCTCTATGGATTTACCCAGGCCACCGGCAGCGCGAGCCAGACTGCAATCATCACCAACATAGGATTAGGCTTCATACGACAAGGCGACTTCGTCATCTCCAGCGATGCGAACTGGCAATAGACCGGCATGCTGAATACCACAAGAGCCTCAAATCAGGATTTCACGAAGGTCTCCGGTCGTACCGCCGCATTTTTTTTCGCGCCGCTTTTCTTGTTGGTATGCCTGCTGGCCATCTACTGGCCCGGGTTTTCTGGTGATTGGTACCTTGACGATTTCGGCAATATCCACGAAAATCCCAATATCCACCTGACATCGCTGACTGCGGATGAGATTACCAAAAGCTTTTACGGCCTGGACCAGACCCACCGACGGTTCAACCGCCCCCTTTCCTATTTTTCACTGGCCCTGAACTACTATTTCGGAGGTACAAACCCTTTTGGTTACCATGTCGTCAATTTTCTAGTTCACTACACAACGGCTGCATTTCTTTTTCTCCTTACTCTCAACATATTGAAGCTGCCACTCTTCAATGGAAAATATGACAAGGCGGCCTACGCCATCGCCCTGCTCTCTTCTTTTCTATGGGCGACCCACCCGATCCAGGTAAACGCGGTCACCTATATCGTCCAACGCATGTCTGCCTTGGCAGGCCTGTTTACGGTCCTGTCTCTCTATTGTTATGTAAAAGCCCGGAAAAAACAGCAGCCGGCTGATCACGGGCATTTTCCTTATGGTTGGTACCTAACGTGTACTATCGCGGGGGCCTGCGCTGTAGCCAGTAAACAGAACGCAGCTATGCTCCCTTTCAGCATACTTCTTTTGGAGATCCTGCTTATTCGAAGAGCACCGCATTCACGACAGACAAACCAAATGCTGAAAATCCTGATTCCGCCGGTAGTGATTTTTCTTCTAATCATCGTCTTTCTCGGTGGGCTGTCAGTCTTTCAAGCCAATTACGGTTCACGGCCATTTACCATGGCTGATAGACTCTTGACCGAGCCGCGGGTTATCTTTTTCTACATTGGTCAACTACTGAATCCATCCGGAGCGACTTTCGCACTTCTGCATGATTTCCAGGTTTCAACATCTGTATTCTCAACCTGGACAACGCTGCCGGCTATCCTGTTAATAATCGCTATTATCGTCATGTGCCTGCTGTTCAGTAAAAAGTGGCCCCTGTTTTCATTCTGCTATCTTTTTTTCTTTTTAAACCACGCCGTAGAAGGCTCGTTCATTCCCCTCGAACTCATCTTTGAACATCGTAATTACCTGCCATCGCTCTTCTTTTTCCTCTTGCCCACAATTGGATTTTTCAAAGTAGTCGAATATTTTTCTTATTCTCCCTTCTTAAGAATCCTTGCGGTCTTTGGTTTGGCCATATGGATACTTGGCCAGGCTCACACAACCTATATGCAAAACGCACTCTTCGGGAATCAAGTTTTTTTCTGGACCCTCAATGTAAAGGCTTACCCGGACTTGCATCGCCCACGCCACAACCTTGCCAAGGCCATGTTCCTGGCCGGGCTGGATAATGAGGCCGAACGACAGATGCACCTCTCGCTGGAAGGAAAAAGTGCTGCCAGACAAAGCCAGAAATTTGCAACTGTTTACAACCTGGGCGTCTTTTACTTTTACAAAATGGAATACCAGCGGGCCATGAAGCTGTTCTCCATGTTTTTGCGGTCTTCTCCAAATCATATAAACGCACTTAAGAATATAGCCGAGCTATATATGCAATTAGGTGAAACCGATAAGGCGCTGCAGGCAATCGATAAGGCCCTCGCCCGCGCCCCGGACAATTCGTCCCTGCATATCATCAAAGGCTATATCCTGCTGGCCCGGAAAGACGTAGACGGTGCGTTCGCAGAAGCGGATTTGGCCAGTGGCCTGAATCATAATAAAATCGGGGTAGGTTATATTAAGGCTGAGGGTTACCGGCTAGAAAAAGAGTACGATAAAGCTATAAAACAATTTAATAGAATAGCGGCGCAGGACCATGGTCACTATGCGGCGCTTCTTTCGTTGATAGAACTCTACTATCTAACCGGCCGACAAAACTTGCTAGCGCAAACCATTGGGGAATTAAATCGTAACATTGATAGGCATTTAAAATCTCAAATGCTGGTGATTTACGATCGTCGTTGGAATTTCGCCGGACCTGAGCGGATGCGGACCATCAAGCGGATATTGAATGCCCCCTGATCAGGGTGCCCGCTAGACAAGTTATCCGATTTTTACAAACAAAAAAGGTGCCCATTTACATGCGCACCTTTTCAACAACACTAGAACAGCCGGTAGCTACTGGTATCGCGGTAATTCGATGACCTCGCTAATGGCCTGGGACGTACCGGCACCGGCATCGATAATATAATTGCCCGTTACTGTGATTGTACCTGCGGTCTTACTTGGCGGCGATCCGGAAACTGTCCATCCGGTGATTTGGAAGTCGTCCCCTAAGTTGGTGCCGACATCAGAAGCGGCCCAGGACATGTTTGCCGTGTCGCCCCACGTGTAGCCTTCGAGCAGTTTCTGGGCAAAATACTGGTTAACGCGGACTTTCAATTCGGACATGGCCGTATAAATCGCTTTTTCCCTGGCCTTTGACTGCAGATCGAAAAATTTAGGAACTGCCACTGCCGCGAGGATTCCCATGATTACCAGAACCGCAATAATTTCGATCAGAGTGAAACCACCTTCATCTTTTGAAAGTAAGTTCTTTTTCCTCATTGTTCTGTCCTCCATCCTGGGCAAGTATGTTCGCTTTAATGGTTAACGTGTCGGTATCCTACGAATTCTTTAGCAATTACCAGAAGAACGTCGGACTTTTTGGCCAATCGTCCGCCAGTTAAGAGTTATTTTGAGCAATAGTCGTGCCAACATCGCATGAATCGGAAAGAAAATGACACCCAGAGCCCAAAAAGGCTCCTTTTCCCCTCTATCTACAAGAAATTGCCCTTTTCGGCCTAAATTTTGTTTTACTACTTGTAATTATTGGAATTTGGCTTTTTACAAAACAAAGGTCTCTGCAACAATAATTGTAGCCTTTTCTCCATTAATTGCTGTTTTTTATCTCTTCTACATCAATACCATACTTCTTGACACGATGCCACAGGCTTCTCTGGTTAATGCCCAGTAGCTCGGCGGCCTTGATTTGGACGCCGTTTGTTTTTTTCAGGGCCTCGATAAGGATTCCTCTTTCAATTTCTTTGATCTGATCGTCGATTGAAGCGGATTGCCCCCCCTCCTCAGATGGCCGGGTAATCAGGCCGCCGCTATATCCCCGGGAGATATTGTCCGGCAGGTGCTGGGTCTCAATTTCACCACTCTCCGTCATGACCGCCGCCCTCTCAACCGTGTTCTGCAATTCCCGGATATTGCCCGGCCAGGCATACCCGATCAATAGTTGCAGGGCGGCCGAGTTCACTCCCAATTTCGTGGTACTGGGTGAGTCCATCAAAAACCGTTCGACGATAAGCGGAATGTCCTCTTTTCTTTCCTTGAGAGCGGGCAGAAATATGGTGAACACATTCAGTCGAAAGTACAGGTCCTCCCGGAACCGCCCTTCCTTTACCATCACTTCCAGGTTCTTGTTGGTTGCGGCTATAAAGCGTACATCAACTTTAATCGGTTTGGTCCCGCCGACCCGGTCAAACTCTCTCTCCTGTAGGACTCTTAATATTTTAGCCTGTAAATTCAGAGGCATATCTCCAATTTCATCCAGAAAGATGGTGCCCCGGTTGGCCACCTCGAACTTCCCGGATTTACGCGACACAGCCCCCGTAAAAGCCCCTTTTTCGTGCCCAAAAAGTTCGCTTTCGAGCAGTTCCTCGGGCATTGCGGCACAGTTGATTTTCACAAAGGGTCGCTGCGCCCGTTTGCTGTGCTCAAATATACTGGTGGCAATCAGTTCCTTGCCGGTGCCGCTTTCACCCAGAATCAGTACGGTTGCATCAGTGGGGGCCACCTTCATGATCTGCTTTAAAACGCCCCGCATGGCGACACTTTCGCCTACAATCTTGGGGAACAGCTGACGGGCGTCCACCTTGTTCAACACATCGGTTATTCGTTTGAAAACATTTGCATAATGGACCAACTCATCGCCCTGCTGGTTGCTATTGGTGTCATCTTCCTTGACATGCGCGGACAGGGCCGGCAGTTTTTCGGCCTCTTTCAAAAACTTTTTCATCGGGTTCAGCAACATATAAACAATCACCATG
Source organism: Olavius algarvensis Delta 4 endosymbiont (assembly GCA_905176665.1). GTDB lineage: Bacteria > Desulfobacterota > Desulfobacteria > Desulfobacterales > CAJINA01 > CAJINA01. The sequence continues at coordinate 60,811 of CAJINA010000246.1, forward strand.
CCGCAAAGATAGGAGAGTACTGCTATGGCGAAAATCCAGGCGTTCACCGGCGTATTGAGTCCCAGGTCGTGTTTCATGAGGTATTCGGTGATCCGAAAGGAAACCGGGGATGAGATAATACTGAGCCCGGCTACGATCATGGGAATGATGATGTAGAGACTGATATAGAATCTTGATTTGCTAAGTGCCATAGCAAGTGACTCCTGGTAACGGGCAGTCCAATCGTATCGTCACTTTGCAGCTATTTGACGATGCCGATCAAATCCCACATGGGTAGAAAGATTGCCAGAGCAAAAAAACCAACTACAGCCGCCAAACCAATCGTCAGAATGGGCCCGATGGCATCCGACAGTTTTTTTGTCGCGTATTCGACTTCGAGGTCGTAGTGCTGAGATATTTCCATCAGCATTTCATCCAACTTGCCCGATTCTTCCCCAATGGCGACCATGTTAATGACGATGGGCGTAAAAAAGGCGGCCTTTTCAAGTGGTGCCGCGATGCCGCGCCCCTCTTCTAATTTCTCACCTATCTGCTTGAATTCTTTTGAAATTGCGTCATTTCCGACCGTGGTAGCCAAAATGCGCATGGCTTCCAGTACGGATACGCCGCTCGATTGCAGGATGGCGAAGATACTGGCAAACCGCGACATGGCCGCTTTTATAAACAGATCTCCCAATACGGGCAGGCGCAACAATGTCAGATCCCGTATATAGCGACCCTGCTCCGTCCGAAAATAAAATATTACCCCTGCCGCCGCGGCCAGGGCACCCCCCAGCAGCAGGTGCCAGTAGCTCTGCAGAAACTGGTAAAGAAAAATGCAAATCTTGGTCGGCAGCGGCAGGTTCAGCTTGGCCGCCAGGAATATGCCGACAAATTTCGGGATGACAAACGTCAGCAGCACAAAAAACGCGATCGCCAGAAAAACGACCACGATTATCGGGTATTGCAGGGCCGCCCTGATATCGGCCCTGATCTTGTGCTCGTGGTCAATAATATAAGTCAATCGATCGAGCACGGTGGGCAGGGCGCCGCTGGCCTCACCGGCTTGGACCATACCGCAATATAGGGGTGAAAAAACCGATGGGTGCTTTAAAAACGCGTCGTGCAGCGAACTGCCGCCGCTGATATCGTCGACCATGACCCGTGTGATGCGCTTGATCTTCAGGTTTTCAGCCTGTTTTTCGAGAATTTGCAGCAGTCTGACCATCGGTACGCCGGCCCTGAGCATGGTTTTGAACTGTTTGGTAAAAATGATCAGTTCAGGCGCTTTGACCGGCGTGAGGTACTCTTTTAAACGATCGAGGCTGAAGCCGGCGGCGTCGCCACCACCTTTTTCATCCACCTGCGTGGGGATGAACCCGCGGGCTTCAAGGATGGAGGTCGCCATTTCACGAGACTCGGCCTCGATTTCACCTGCTACGGTGGCGCCCGACTCGTTGATTGATTTGTATGCGTAAGTGACCATAATACTTTAGACTATTAGACTGAAGGCTGAAGACTGAAGGTAAACGCTGAATCGAAATCGCTATCTAAATCCTGAGCGACCTTAGTCGTAGGCCGGTTTTTCAAAACCCGACTTCGATGGTTTCGGTTTTTCACTTCAGCCTGCCGCCATCTAACTTCACACCTTCTCAAATCATGATCGCCGAGGCCGCCTCGTCGAATGAGGTCTCACCGCGGTAGATCTTTTTGGTCGCGTCTTCCTGCAAAGTGCTCAACTTGCCCTTCTCCACCATGGCGCGGGTGATTTCCTGGGCCGTGCTCTTATCCAGGATCATATTCTGGACGTCTTCGTCGATCATCAGGATCTCGTAGATACCGGTGCGCCCCTTGTAGCCCTTGTCCATACAGTAAAAGCAGCCGGTGCCCATGGAAAATTCAGCGCCGGCATCATCCTGCAGCTGCCAGAATTCCAGGGCGGCCGGGTTCGGGGTACTCGGTTTTTTGCAATACGGACAAACTTTCCGGACCAGGCGCTGGGCAATGGAGGCCAGCATTACCGATGACACCAGGAATGGTTCGATCCCCATGTCCAAAAACCGGGTGATGGCCCCCGCCGCGTCATTCGTATGCACCGTACTGAGAACCCGGTGACCGGTCAGGGCGGCTTGAACGCCGATGGTCGCGGTTTCGCCATCGCGGATCTCACCTACCATGATGACATCCGGGTCCTACCGCAGAACGGCTCGCAGACCGCTGGCAAAGGTCATGCCCGCCTTACGATTGAACTGAATCTGCCGAATTTTCTCCATCCGGTATTCTACCGGATCCTCGAAAGTGATGATGTTGATGTCCGGCTTGTTGATAATCTTTAACAGCGAATAGATGGTCGTGCTCTTGCCGCTGCCGGTCGGTCCGGTACTCAGGACCATCCCGTAAGGCTTGATGATGACGTCCTCAATTTTCTGACGATCTTTTTCAGCCATCCCCAGCTGTTCCAGGGAATAAACCCCACTGCTGGTGTCCAGCAGCCGGATGACCATGTTTTCCCCGTAAATGGTCGGCATGGTCGAGGTTCGGATATTGATTTCGCGGTTGTCCATCTTGATGGTGAAACGACCATCTTGAGGTATTTTTGACAGGGCAATGTCCATGTTGGACAAGGTTTTCAAACGTGAAATAATGAGCAGGATCATCGATTTGGGTGGTGCCGGCACCTCGTGCAGGCGGCCGTCCACCCGAAAGCGGACCTGGACATAATCTTTCTCGGGGCTGATGTGTACGTCACTGGCGCCTTCCCGGACCGCCTGGGAAAGGATCGAATTCACCAGCCTGACGACCGGGGCTTCCTGAACCATGTCCTGGAGGGAACCCACTTCCACTTCATCGGAGAACTCGGCCTTCTCGGGCTCATCCTCCTTCGCGATTTCCATTTCCTCGATCACGCCGCCGATACCGGAATATGTGCCATAGAGGCTGCCGACCAGGTGGTTGAGCTGTTGATCGGTGCAGATAACCGCTTCAATTTCCGTATTGGTGTAGACTTCAAGGGCATCGAGGGCCGCAATATCCATGGGGTCCACCATGGCTACGGTGAGCAAGAAACGGCTGCGCACCAACGGTGCAACCTGGTATTTGGTTGCCACGTCAACCGGAATTGTTTTGGAAAGTTCCATATCGATCGGATATTTATCCGGACGGTATTTTTCGATATGCAGCTGAACGGACACCAAATCCGCGATCTGGTTGCCGCTCACATAGCCCTCCCTGACGAGATACTGCCCGAGTTTTAGCTTGGTTTTTTTATGCCCCGTGATGGCTTCTTCCAACTGCGCCTCTGTCAGCAGACCGCCTTCCACCAGCATTTCACCAAGTCTTTTTTTATTTCTGATCGCCATTTACTTCCCGTCTTCCACCGTGACGCATACCGGCCGTGCGGCAACCACACGCTGATTCCGGCAAAAAAGGTTTAATACCAATTGTTTTGCTGTAGCTCGTACAGGCCCCACTTCCCATTACGTTAAGGCCTGAAAGCCGACGTGCAAGCGAAGCACCGCATTTGCGGTGCATCGTCGGACCCGGCCCTCAAGCCGATCCGCAGGTTAGTTTCACCCAATACCTGGGCAAGGATTCGCGTAAAAAACGACCCCCTCGGGCCACCCTGCCAGAATCTCGCTCCGCGTTTGCAAATCGGCCGGCAGGGTCGTCAGAAATCGCGCGGCCTCGTTTTGCGAAGAAAAATACTTCCAGAATATGACATCGAATTGCAGCCCCTGGTCACTGTGCCAGTAAGGGATGATGCGCAGGGGTGCCGCCCGGGTAGAATGCCGGCGGATGACATCCAGAGCCGCGGACACGGTTTCCAGGCGGCCGACCCGGATCCATTTCAGATAGTCCGGAATATACAGCCCTTGAGCGGGCATGGCCGGAAAGCCGATGGCCTGACCCGCGAGGATGTTGTCCAGATCGCGCACAGCAGGATTGCCGGCCGCTACTCGGCGACGGCGTCCATTGTTATACTCGCCATATACTTTGATCATCACCCAGGACAACGTTTCGTTGTCCCGCATCCGGATCATGCCCAGTGACTGCGGCCGGGTACGGGCTGTCGGGACCATTGCTTCCGCCGCCTTTGACGGTTCGCTTGAATCGGTTTTTTCTTCCGTGGCACCAGCCGCTGCGCGTGTCCGTTCCGCTAACGGTGCTGCGGGTGCGACCGGTTCCGGCGTCGTTTGCTTGGCGACCGGGATGTCGGCCGTCTTTTTCGCAACCATTTCGTCACCGGTCTCTTCCGGTACAACCGGGACCCGCTCATCCGCCGGGGTATTATTTGGCGCTGGCTGGCCGGCTTCCCCGGAAGCGGCGGCCGGCACCGGGTGCTGCTCTATCGGAAACGTCTGACGAACAGGGGCTTCCTTTTCCAGATCCGCTGTTTCCGGTGTGAACCCGGCATAGGCAATGCCGACAACGCCAATGAAGACCAGCAAGGCGACCGCAGCTTTTTGCCACCGCCCGAAGAACTTCTTGGCGCTGGACCGGGCAATGCACGACCGCACCAGCCGCCAGCCCGCCCGCTTGCGGTTTTTCACGATCATGGCCAGCATGATGCGATGGCAAAGGTTTACGATCTTGCGGGGGTAACCCCCGGTCGCGCGGTAGATGGCCACCAGCGCCGGGAAGCTCAGCATGCTGGCCAGGTTACTTTCCGCGCCGGCTTTTTGCAGACGGTAGTCTATCATCAGCCGGGTATCTTTGAAACTCAGCGGCCCGAGCACATGCAGCAGGTTGATGCGATCGGCGAAATTCGCATGCCGCTCGAGGATCAGTTCGAACTCGCGCTGGGCAAAGATGACGATCTGCAACAGCTTGTATTCGTTGGCTTCGTAGTTCAGCAATTCCCGCAGGATCTCAAGAATCGGAACCGGTATCTTCTGGCCTTCATCGATAATCAAAACCACGACCCGGTTTTCTTCGACCCCCCGTTTGTAGAGGTACTGCTTGATGAACTCCTTGTAATCAACCCCCTCTCCGGTGGGAATGTCCGGCTCCCGTTCAAACATCTGGGCCACATACTTCAAAAAGATAGCGGGATCGGCCATGTGGGGATCGAGGATCAGGTGGGTTTCGAACTCTTCGTCCCGACTGAATCTTTTGATCATCTGCCGGCACAACGTGGTCTTGCCGGTGCCGACCTCGCCAATGACGACATTCAGACCCCGGCGCAGGCGCAGGGACAGTTCCAGTTTTTGCAGGCACTCCTGGTGCTGCCTGAATTTAAAGAAATAGTCCGGATCCGGGGAGTTGGAAAATGGTTCATTGTCCAGATTGAGAAGCTTGAAGTATTCCATTCTTCACAATTACTCTCGGTTGGCCGCTCCACCGCCGCCGATTCTCTGCTTTAATATATGCGGCGTAATGAAAATCAGCAGATCACCCTTTTCCCGATCCGTCTCCTCGCCCCGGAAAAACACCCCCAGCAAGGGTAGGTCTTTCAGACCAGGCACCCCAGCATCGACGCGCTCATCCTTACTGCGATTCAAGCCGCCGATAACCGTGGTCTGCCCATCGTAAAGGATGACGTTGGTCTCGGCTTGTTTGGTGATGATCGGCGGGACGCCGCCGGTCGCCGTAGAAGCAGTGCCGACTTCATCCTTTTTCACCTTGATATCAAGTTTAATTGCTTCCCCGTCAATCACATGCGGGATTACGTCTAATTGCAAAACCGCTTCTTTGAACTCAGTTTTTACATTACCGTCGTCCACGCTCTGGTAGGGGACTTCCTGTCCGCCCTTGAATTTGGCCGCTTTATTGTCAATCGTGGTTATCGAGGGACTGGAGAGAATTTTGAGTTTTTGTTCGACCTGCAGAGCGGAAAGCGTCGCTGTCAGCGTATTCGCACCCCCGCTGTCCAGCACAAAGCCGAGTGTCATCCCGGCTACACCAGTAGTAGTGGTTGGGAATTTGAAGGCATTACCACCATCGCCGATGGTGTATGTATTTTTACTGTCCTGAAACTCGTACTTGCCACCCCACTCAACACCTAGTTCCCTGGCCGTCGAGCTGTCGGCTTCGACAATATGCGCTTCGATCAGAATCTGCGGCGTCGGCAGGTCGAGCCGTTCCACCAGAGGCAGCATGTTGTCGATATCATCTTCCAGAGCCTGCACGATCAGGGTATTTGTGTGGGTATCCACCATGATGGAACCGATGGTGTTACCCGATTTGCTTTTTGTCAGAAACGCTTCCAAAGTGGTCTTGAGGCTGGTGGCATCCGTATAATCTATACGGATAATACGAGTCGCCAGCGGTTCCAATTCGCGCAGGTCCATTTTCTGAGAGGCCTTCTGCAGGGCCTGCTCAAAATCCGCGGTGGTCATGATCCTGATAATGTCACCTTCCCACTGGTAGGAAAGTCCGTGTGTTTTCAAAATTCCCAGGAATACCTGATCCCAGGGCGCCTTGCGGATATTGATATTGGCGCGCCCACTGACGGTTTCGTTGATCATGATGTTCAAACCGGCTGCCCGGGCCAGCGACCGCAGCAGGACAGCCACATCCACGTCGCTCATGTTCAATGAAACCGACGCTGTCGGGAGTGGTCTGAGCTTTTCTGTTGCCGAGGACGCCGCGGCATCCGGAGAGACAGTCGTGACCCTGGTATCGCCCTGCGAATCGCCCAGGGTGCTCATTCTCCGTTTTGAACTGGGAGAATATCCCTTGGAATCCTCGGCCTTGGCCTTCCATTTCTGGTAAGACTGATCGATGCTGTTTTTATTGTCCCGGACACAACCCGTGACGACAAGCGCGACGAACAGGCCCATAACAAGCACCGGACATCTGCGAAATAACGTGAGCTTCTTCATATTAAGGATCTCTCAGGCTGATTGTCTCCATAAAGCCAATCTCTGTTTTCCACTCTCAGGGTTGGACCGCCTCAACAATGGGAACTGCGATCAAGCCCTTCCCGGAGTCCACATAGATCAACACCTCTTCCGGCGTAGCCTTTTTCAAGACGGCGCCCTCACTGGCAAGCTGGTCGCCCACCTGGTACTCCCGGCCGTTGATAATCGCCAAAATGCTGTCGCCCATTTCCATGTAACCGGTATAATTAAAAGACCCGGCCAGTTCCTTGCGGTCGACTTTTTCAGCTTCTTTGGGTTTGGCGTCTTCTACGACAGCTTTGTCGATAACGACGAACAGATCCTTGCGCCACGCGACCGCAGATCTTTCCAGGATCAAGGTATCGGTGGCCGTCGTATCAGCCGCCCGGATGCGCCTAACCAGATCAGTCACAAAATCCGTTACGGCCACAGCTTTTTGAGCGGCATACTTCGGTCGGCCGCCCTTTGAATCAGGAAAGAGGAAACTGTAAGCGCCATACAGGATGGCGAATACCATGAATCCTACAATTATTTTTTCCCGTTTTGACATTTATAGCTTTATATTACAAGTCCTTAGAGGCCTAACTTCTGTGACCAGCGGCTTTGACCCACCGTTATTGCAGAGCGATCCAAACCCGCATACGGTATTCCCGCCCCTCCGGGATTGACATGATGCGCAGCCGCTCGATGAACTCGACATGCGGCACGGCGATCAGTTGATCCAGGAAATTGCGATAGTCCATGAGTTTTCCGCGCAGCACCAGATCAACCCGCATCAGACGGACATCGCTGACCAGGGCATTTAAATCAGCCGTTACCCCGGCCATCTGCAGTCGGGCACTGCCCGCCATGCCGGTCAGCGTATCGGCGACCCCGCCGGCGGCGTCGCGCTGCAAGGCGGTGCGCTCCGGCAGATCCGCATTGGACGCGTTGAGTTCGCGGCGTTTTTTGACCAGTTGCCCGAATACCGGGGCCAGTTGGCGCTGCTCATTGACTTCCTTGGATATTTTGGCCCGCTTGGCCTCGGCTTTGCCAATGGCGAAATAGCTGGGCACAACCATCAATCCGATGACAACGGCGAGGGCACCCGTGAAGATGATCAGATTCCGCAAAGACTTTTTAGGGATGCTGGCCCACATGGGACACCGCTTCCTGTTTAAATAATGGCCACGCTCAACACAAACCGCATGATTTCACCGCCATCTTTTTCCAGGATCTGCTTTTCCTTTACCTGGGGTTGTTTGAATAGCGGCGATTTTTTCAGCCGGACCAGATATTCAGTGATATTTCTTTCAAAATACCGGCTGTTACCGGTAATCAAGCCTTCGATGTTGAGCACCTTGACGGATTTTTCGATCTTCTGTTTAGCGACCGATCCCAGGATGGCTTGAACGCTGGTTAATTTCACATTGTCAGGCGTGATCTCCAGGATTTCGGCCAGGACAGCTGCGGGCAGGTAATACCCCGCGGCGGCGCTGTGGATCTGCATTTTCCGGACGGTTTCGCCCGTGACGGCCGCCATGAGGTTTCTATCCAGCTTGGGGCTGTAGGCCGCCAGTTCCATTTCCAGGGGTCTCGTCTGATCCTTAATGGCGCTCACCTGCTGGGTTTGAAAGTAAAAAACCCCCATCGCCACAAGGATCAGCCCTATGAAGATGACATTTGCCACCTGATTGAATCGTTTGGTAAAAGCCTTTTTGCTTTTGTGCACATACGTAAAGATGAAGTTGGGCGTGATTTCGCTGTCAGAGAGGGCCATGCCGGCCGCCGGTACGAAAAGGTCTCCGGCCGGGGCGGTCTTCCCGGATGGGTCCGTGGCCTGTGATTCGGGTAAATTCCCGAAGGGGTCCATCGCTTCGACATGCAGCCCCAGCTCCTTGCCTATATAAGTCGCCACGCTTTTTTTAGTGCTCAAATCTCCGGAGATATAGACGTTGTCGATAGGGCTTTTGTCGAAGTTCAGCCCGAAGTGTTCGAGGGTCATCTCCACCTGACGGACAACCCGATCCAGGGCCGGTTTGACCATCCCGAAAACCAGTTTTTCTCTCCTCAGATCCGGGGTCATGCCGTCTTCCGCCGGTCAGGATTCGAGGAGCTCAGCAAAGAGCTTTTCGGCTTTTTTCTGGTTGCGGCTGGTCTCGGCCGATTCCAGCGGGAGTTCTTCATCCGGCAAGGCCATGCCCATGTTCTCCTCGGCTGGTGGGCTTTTCCTGTCCAGGGTCTCTAAAATCGCCTGGACCATGCTGCGGGCTCCGGCTTTTATGTCCCGTGAAAGAATCAGTGCATTCTTGGAGAAGATGGCAATCCGCGACCAATCCCGGCCGATAAAGAGGGTACAGACGTTCTTTCCGGAACTGCTTATCCAACCGGCCCTGAGCAGGTTTTGAATGGCAAATGGGACAATAGAAATGCCTTTCAAAGGCCAGCCGGCCTTAGTGAAAAGTTCGCGGGTGCTGTTAATTTGATTTTTAGGGGCGGTATAGGCGATGACATTCTTCTTTTGCTCGCCGTCCGCGTAGGCGGATTCGACCACTTGGAAGTCGAATATCTGCGTGTCCGTGATGGACACTTCTTTTTGATAGGCCCACCGGATCGCATTGGCCATCTGCCGGGCCGGTACTTTCGGTATCTGCAGAAACCTGGTTTCCACTTCCGCAGACGAAATGGTGGCCCATATCGCCGGGTCCTTGTATTTGCCGGCCAGCTTTCGCAATGAACCTTTCAGCAACTGGGCAAATTCGGGACTGCCTTTTTTCAACTCCGCCCCAAGGGCGACCCGCTGGATCTCCAGGAGCTTGTGCCGACCCTCGGAAACCTGGTTCACCACTGCAATGGTGAGATCCGTGGCATTGATATCGATACCGACCTTGATGGTCTTCTTGGAACGACGGGCGGTGGCGGGTTTGGCCTTGCGCTGAAACAGCTTTTTCTTGACCGGCGGGGGTGCCTCGGAATCATCCGGACGAGCACCTTTTTTTCTGATCAATTTAAGGAGCTTCTCAGTGGAAGTGATCTCGTCATTTTTAGCTAAATCTGCTCTCCAAACGCACGTGCACCAGCCTGCAACATGGCATTGCCTGGCGGCCCCTATAATTTGATATAATTTACTATATTCACCACAGTAATCAACTTTTGTCAAGAAATATCGACCGATATCGACACGTTACCTAATTATTCTTGCATAAGAAATGGTTACAAGGTATTGATTTAGGTTATTGACTCACGGGTTGTGGACACCACGCTCGACGCTGGGCTGCGCTCTACTGTTTATCCATCCGGATAAACGGGAATCTTACAACAGGGGTTGAATTTCACGGGAGGAGCCTCCTGATGAGTGATGAAAAAAAAGTCCGGGTTTATCTGACCGACCACATGGTTCTGTTCGGTTTCGCCCTGGCGATCTTCTATTGGATACTGGACTCGGTCCTGTACGTGTTCTTGAGTTACGACGTCGACTTTTTCTACCATGTAACCGGGTTGAATTTAGATGAGGTCTGGACCCGCATCATTGTATGCTGCCTCTTTATTATATTCGGCTCGCACTCGCAGTATACCATCAACAAGCGCAAGATCGTTGAACGCCAACTCCAGAAAAGCGAGGAAAAATACCGGACGATTCTGGAAAATATCGAAGACGGCTATTTTGAGTTGAACCAAGATGGCCAGATCACCTTTTTCAACAATGCGCTGTGCAACATCCTGGGCTATCTTTCCCATGAAATCAAAGGAATCGACCAGGGGATGATCTTCGACCGGGAACAATCTCCCCGGGCTTACGATGCCATCAATGATGTCTGGACGACCGGACAGCCCGCCAGCATCTTCGACCTGCTGATCACCCGCAAAGACGGAACTCCGGTGTATACTGAAGTGTCTATCTCCCTGATTCGCAACCGCGCCAGCGATCCGGTCGGTTTCCGCGGTGTACTGCGGGATGTCACCGAGCGCAAGAAGACCGAAGCCCTGGAGCAGGAAAAAAGTGCGGCTGAATATGCCAACAAGGCCAAGAGCGAATTTCTGGCCAACATGAGCCACGAAATCCGCACCCCGCTGAACGCCATCATCGGCCTGACCGAATTGCTGGTGGAAACCAATCTGACGGACCGCCAGAAAGAGGATCTCAATGTGGTCCTGTCCGCAGCCCACTCCCTGCTGACGGTCATCAACGACATCCTCGATTTTTCAAAGATCGAAGCCGGCAAACTGGAGTTGGAGAACACCAAGTTCAACATCCGCAGCCTGGTGGAAGATTCGGCCAAAATCATGGCTACCAAAGCGCATGAAAAAAAGCTGGCCCTTGAATCGTGGATAGAATCCGAGGTCCCGGTAAAGGTCATCGGCGACCCCTTCCGCCTGCGCCAGATTATCCTCAACCTGGTCGGTAACGCCATCAAATTTACCGATGCGGGAGCGGTCACTTTGCGTGCAACCCTCCAGACCAGAGAAGCCAATACTGTCGAACTGCTCATCGCCGTTGAAGACAGCGGCATCGGCATCGCCCCGGATAATGTCGCGGGCATATTCGATGCCTTTGAACAGGCCGACGGCAGTACGACCCGCAAATACGGCGGCACTGGACTCGGATTGGCGGTTTCCCGGCAACTGGTGGAAATGATGGGCGGCGCCATCTCGGTCGAAAGTCGATTTGGCAGGGGCAGTACCTTTGCCTTTAGCGCCCGGTTCGGCATTGAAAAAGAGGTCCGCTTTTTAGAGACGCTGCCGGATGTCCTTTTTTCCGATCAGAACCTTTTACTGGCTGCGGTTAACCCGGCCACCCGCCAGGTTCTTACGGACACCCTGAGCAGTTTGATCAAGGTGCCGCATGTCGTTACCGACGACTTGGGGGCCGCGCGCCAAGAGATCTCGGCGCCAAGCGGCAACGGCATCCCCTACACACTGGTCCTTGTGGACAACGACTTTCCCGAAGAGCCCCTGCTCGACTTCTACGGTTTTCTCGGCCGACTCGAACCACCGCCCGGTGTGATCGCCATGCTGCCCCTGGCCGGTAAACGGATCATCCCGGACACAGCTATTTTGCCCGGATTGAAAACCATTACCAAGCCGGTATTGCCCCTGGATCTGTTGAACACCATCATCGCCGCCACCGAGCCTGAGACCGACGCCGACCCGGTGGTCCCCGACACCGGCGTGGTACCCGATGACGCAATGCAGCTGCCATCCAATTTGAAAGTTCTCGTCGCCGAAGACACGCCTTTCAACCAGAAATTTATCACCCGGTTGTTTGAACGCTGGCAGTTGAATTCAGTGGTGGTTGAAAACGGTCGCGAAGCCCTTGAAAAACTTGATGAGCAAACATTCGACCTGGTCCTGATGGACGTCCAGATGCCTGAAATGGACGGGTTTGATGCCACCCGGTCGATCAGGGAGAAGGAGGCGGCCCTAGATTTGCCGCATCTGCCGATCGTCGCCATGACCGCTTACGCCATGAAAGGCGATCGGGAACGCTGCCTTGAATCCGGAATGGACGGTTATGTCTCCAAACCGATATCAGCGGAGTTGCTGAAAGCGGAAATCGTTAAATTCGCACCAGAATCAGGATCAGGTACCGACCAACCCGCCCCGGCAGAACCCGCCGCCGAAAATGCATCCTTCGCAACAGACAAGCTTTTGCGCGCGTTCGATGATGATATGGAGTTTCTCCGTGAGGCGGTCGGCATGTTTCTGGAAGATTACCCCCCCATGATCACCTCCATAGAGAGTGCTATCACGGATCAGGACCACGAGGAGCTGAGCCGGACGGCCCATGGCCTCAAGGGGATGCTGGGCAATTTCCAGGCGGAGGAAGCCGTCGGGCACGCCTTCGCCCTGGAATCCATGGGCAAGAATAAAACCAGCGACGGCGGCCGGCGTGTATTTGAACGCCTGGTCCGTGAAGTCACCAGCCTGGAAACAGCACTCAAACGACTCATAAGGGAATAGACACGGCATGAATATCCTGGTTGCCGAAGACGAAACCATCACCCGCAAACGCCTGCAGCATTTCATCGAGAAATGGGGCTACCGGGTCATCACGGCTAAAAATGGACTAGAGGCTCTTGAGCTCTCGCTTTCCAACAACACGGACATACTGGTAACCGACTGGATGATGCCCGAGATGGACGGGCTCGAACTGGTCCGCAATATCAGAAACACGCCCAATGCCGCTTACATCTACATCATCCTGGTCACTGCCAAGGCCGAGAAACAGGACATACTGGAAGGTCTTCTGGGCGGAGAAGTGGATGACTATATCACCAAACCCTTTGACCCGGACCTGCTGCGGGCCAGGATCAGTGTCGGGGCCCGGACCGTCTCCCTGGAAAGAAAACTGCGCAAGTACAACACAGGATTGGAAAAACTGGTGCAGCACCAGACCTCCGTTATCAAAAAAACGAAGGAAGAGACGATCTTCCGCTTGTTGACGGCCCTGGAAAAACGCGACGAAGAAACCGGCGGACATGTCCGCCGCATTGCCCTTTTCAGCAGCCGGACCGCCGAATCGGCCGGGTGGACACCGGAGCGTGTCGACGATATCCGCCTGGCGGCCCCCATGCACGATATCGGTAAAATCGGGGTGCCCGATGCCATATTGAAAAAAAAGGGCGAACTGAACTCCGCAGAGTTCGAGATCATCAGAAACCATACCACGTCCGGGGGACAGATCCTGGAAGGGTCGGAATATCCCATGCTGCAGATGGCCCATGATATTGCCCTGAGCCACCATGAATGGTGGAACGGGGAGGGCTACCCGGCCGGCCTGTCCGGCGAAGACATTCCGGAAGCGGCCCGCATTGTGGCGCTGGCGGATGTCTACGACGCTTTGAGCCACGACCGGGTTTACGCGGAAGCCCTGCCCCCCGACGAGGTGGCCGACTATATGTTGAAAAGACGGGGAACCCAATTCGATCCATACTATTATGACATTTTTATGGACCTTATTCCTGAATTTGCTAAAATATCTTCAGAGAATCCCTGAAAGGGCGCTCCCCTGCCCGCAGAACTTTATTTCCAAAAGGAGGCCCCCGAAATGCCCGAAGGATTGGATGTAATCATTATTGATGATGACCCGGATGTGTGTGAAGTCTTAACCGAAATCGTCAAGCGCTTTTATACCTGGGGGGATGTGATTTCCTTTTCAGACGCCGACAAGGCGATTGAATACTGCCTTGGACGCGAGACCGGCGTGGCAATTTTTATCGTGGATATCTTCCTGGGCGGGAAAAGCGGCTTCTTCTTCCTGGATATGATCAGCGAAAAATTTCCGACAGCCCATGAAGATACCATCATCATTACCGGGAATGCCAATGACGATGTGGTCAACATGTGCGTGGCCTCGGATGTAAACCACCTGCTCGAGAAACCGGTCAGGCCCTATGCCCTGCAGTTGGCTGTGCGGTCCATCACTTCTAAATACCTGAAATTTGCAAAAAAACTTCTCCAGGATCCGGCCTTTGCCGAAAACGTGGCCGGGTTCAAATAGAGGCTATCTCAACAATAGGGTTTGACCCAAGGTCCCATCTACGCCTTCCAAACTACCCTGGGCAGGCAAGGCGGCCGCGAAGATTTCCCCGAGTCGGGACTTCCCAACTGATCGATTTGCTAAGGCGGGTTGCGCCGGAGGTGCCAGCGAAGTCTATGCCTACGTGGTAAATACATCCGGTCTTACGAGGATCAAATCAAAGCGACCAGCACCGCGAGTGGGCCAGAAGACTTTTTTGAGATAGCCGCCAAGTTTTCCCAAACAGAAATGGCAGCCCGGCGAGAAAACCGAGACTGCCATTTGCGCGTTTAGAACTCGCCCGGCGGCCGCAGGGCCCCGGTGCGCCTATCTTTATGGCCCGGTGCTCAGTTTCCAGGTACTTTCGTAAAAGGCGGCGGCTTTTTGGGCTGCCGGTTGGTTGCCGGCCGCTGTCACGGAAATGCCGCGGGTGCGAATACCCAAAGATTCCTGGGTGCCGCCAAAGGCCCCCAGACCGGCCCCGGCAGAATTCATGGACACATTGCCCAGCGGCACTTCGCTGGCATACACCACAATGCGGTCTTCGCCAAAAGGCGGTGTGACTTTCAGGTCAAAACGGTCGCCTTCACCCGGAATCTGGTATATTTGGCCGGCGGCGAACCGGTCCTGCTGCCGGTACTCATTGGGCAGCAGCTGGATAATGTCACCATTGGAGGTAATATCGACGATGCGGGCATAAAAATCACGGTTGCCCTGCATGTACACGATAATGTGTTCCCCCTCGCGGTACTCTTTTTTGCTGGTCCATACCCGCACCGTCAGAGGCGCTTGCGGGTCAAGATGGGTGGAAGAGAGGTTGCCATTGGTCTGGTCTCCGACGGATGCCATGCTCACCGGTTTGATGCCGTATTCCACTTCGGCCTTGATCCACACGTGGTAACGGGTGTTATCGACAACCCCGAGATCTTTCATTTCGAGGACCGTGACGGATCCGTGACTCCTGCCTTTGATCCGATCCTGGGTTACCTCGAAATTTTCAATGGTCGTATTGGACTCAATATAGGTTTTTGCCCTTTCAACCGCCTGACGTTTGGCAGTCGCGATCGCCGCGTGGCGAACCTGCTCCAGGGTCATGGTCTCCGAAAGATAGGCATATCCATCAACTTCATGAATGCTTGAACGTTTTTCCTCATCCGGTACAACCGAAACACCGCGAAACTGCTGGGCATGCGCGTTTAACGCCAGTGCCAGAAACAGCAGCGCCGTGACAATTAACCAGTGAGCTTGCTTCCATTTTTGCCGAACAGGCCACCATTCCATCATATTACCCTCCGAATTTACTCTGTTTATGGCGTTTGGCTAAATCATCTATAAAAAAGCCGTGTCACCACAGTCATTTATTCAATTCAAAGCGCAGTTAGCTATAAAAGCTATCTCAAAAACGGATTTTGGTTCAAAATCCAGTCTTCGCTCTTTGAGCTACGCCCGGGAGGCAAGGCGGCCGCACGGTTCAGCCCGGAGAAATACTTTAGTATTTCGAGGACTTGAACCAAGCGCCCAGCACCGAGTTTGGGCCAAAAAACTTATTTGAGGTAGCTTCTAACCTACTGCATCTCGAAGCTTACTGCAAGCACCGAACGACGAAACGTATCCACAAACGCCAGGCCCGGATTCATTTGGTGATTAGGACCAGGTTTCTTTCCACATTCGAACCCGGCAGTTGATAGGTCGCAATGCGCATATCCGCCGGCCCGGACATTTTTTGACCGGCAGTGGCCAGTCGGCGGCTTTCCTGCGCAACCCGGCCCATGCGCCCCTTGAGGGCCACCACCATCCCCCCGGGTTTGAGCAGGGGAAAAGCCAGTTCAATGATCTGCTCGATGTCGGCCAGGGCCCGACAGACCACCCGATCAAAAAAGCTCCGGTAATCAGGCTGGGCCCGCAGCTCCTGAGCTCGCACGTGGCGTGCCTGGGCGTTGACCAGCCCCATTAGACGAATAGCGTGCTGTAAAAAACTGATCTTTTTACCGACGCTGTCTATCATCAGCACCGAACGTGGTTGGGCCACGACTGCCAGGGGAATGCCCGGAAAACCACCGCCGGAGCCGATATCCAGAACGTTGGCGTCTGCCGGGATGTAGGGTACGCAGGCCAGGGAATCCACATAGTGTTTGCGGGCCATCTCGGACGGATCACTGATCCGGGTAAGATTGATCTTTTGGTTCCATTTCACCAGCTCGGCGGCATGACAGGCCAGGGCGTCGATCTGGGCCGCGGTTACCTGCGGTCCCAGTTCAACGGCTCCCGCGGCTATCAGCTGTCTCCATTGCTGTGATCCCGGTTCGTCAGGAGTTTTCAATACAAACGTCGCCTCTCCCCCGTGAATGCTGGTCGGTCATGCCCACCGCATCATCAAAGTCCATATGGATGTTCATCTCACCACCGCCGCTGGCAACCGTTTCGGCATGGGGATAACGTTTTTTAAACACCCTGATCATGGCGGCATTCTCACTCAAAACCGTTGCCGTAAAACCTTTGTATTCATTCTCCTTGGCAATTTTTTCCAGTTCTTCCAGCAGGTAGGATCCGATCCGCATGCCCTGAAAATCTTCCCGGACCACAAAGGCAACCTCCGCGCAGTGCTTCTCTTCTTCGGCATAGGTCCCGATGGCCACAATCTCCTTGTGCCCCCCTTTCCTGGTCAACCCGATGATGGACATGTTTTTGCGGTAATCGACGCTGGCCCACTGTTCTTGAACCACGGAATGGGTAAAATTCCGCATCTTGTAAAAAAAACGATAGTAGATCGTACGCTCCTGCAGCGAATAAAAGAAGTTGCGGTAGGAAAATTCATCCGACGGCAGCAGCGGCCTGAATTCGATGGTCTTCCCGGTCGGCAGGGCCAGGGTACTCTTGTATCCTTCAATAAACAGCAGGTCGTCCTGGGTGGGCGGCAATTGGTCAGAGAAAATATAGTGTTTTTCCCGGGCGACATCAATCAACTCCTCGCGAAATTTCGGATGGGCAATCTGGGCCAGTTCCATCACCCGCTGGTAGATGCCCTTGCCCTGGAGCTCTGCAATGCCATACTCGGTAATGACAAAATTCACGTCTCCCCGGGTGGTGGCTACGCCGGCGCCCTCACTCAGATGGGGCACGATTCGGGAAATTTGACCGTTTTGGGCGGTCGAAGGCAAGGCCACGATTGAAAACCCACCCTTGCTCATGGCGCTGCCCCGCAGAAAATCCACCTGGTCCCCGATACCGCTGTAAAAAAGGTACCCCATGGAATCGGTGCACACCTGCCCGGTCAAGTCGACTTCGAGGGCGCTGCTGAGGGAAACAAAATTGTCATTGCGGGCCACGACCACCGGATCGCTTACAAACTCGGAGGACCGGAAATAGAACATCGGGTTATTGTCTACGAAATCCTAGATCCGTTCTGACCCCATGCACAACGAGGCAACCGCTCGACCCGGCAACAGGGTCTTTTTACGGTTGGTAATGACGCCTTTTTCAAACAACGGAATAATTCCGTCGAAGATTACCTGAGTGTGTATCCCGAGGTCTCTCTTATCGTCGAGATGCTGCAGGATGGTATACGGCAGGTGTCCGAATCCGATTTGCAGGGTCGCCCCGTCTTCGATCAGTTGGCTGACATAAAAACTGATCCGCTTGACGACCTCCGGGTCCTTTTTACCCGGCAGCGACTCAACCAGAGGCTCATCGTGCGCGACCAGGTAATCAATATCGTCGAGGTGGACAAAGCTGTCCCCCAGGGTGCGGGGCACCCGGTTGTTTACCTGGGCAATCACCAGGCCGGCGTTCTCTATGCCGCTGCGGGTGATGTCCACGCTGACCCCCAGACTGCAATAGCCGAATCGGTCAGGGGAGCTGACCTGTACCAGCGCTACATCGATCCCGATGCGATGGGTTGCGAACAGTCGCGGAATCTGGGAAAGATAGGTCGGCAGGTAGTCGATTTTACCTTCAAAGGCCGCCTTGCGCAGGGATGCACTGATAAAAAACAGCTTCAGCGAAAACCGCTCCATGAAATCGGGGTTATCCACATACTGCGATAAGGTGTTGGACAGCATCTGGTAGACCACAATGTCCTGGACAGCAACATCCTTGACCATGGCATGAATCAGGTGCTGGGGTTCACCGCAACCGGTACCGATAAACACGCGACTGCCCCGTGCAATCTTGGTCATTGCCTCTGCGGCCGTCACCACCTTTTGGGGAAAAGCAGACTTCAGGTCCATGCCGACACTCCTCACTCGGGTGTAAGAGGCCGTCTCAAAAATAGGATTCCGGCTCAAAGCGCAGCGGCCATTCGATGCCACCCGGAGGAAAACTCAAATATCACGAGGGCTGGAACCGAGCGCCCAACGCAGAGATTTATCCGCCTCGGGCTGATTGGGTCAAAAGACATTTTTGAGGTAGCCTATAGTAATTGTGAGACATTTCATACTAATCCAGCGTATTAGTCAAGATTTCTGTGGTATCCCGGACGGCACCGCGCATGGGTCGTACCCGGCCGATGCATGTATGACCGCGCACAAACTCTATCCGGCTGTCAGCATCGATTGGACCTGGCTGCATAGGGGGGGCGCGCCGGTCAGGCAACCCCACCCGAACGGGATGGTTCGCCTTTCTCACAAAAAAAAAGCATCTATACCCATTTTTTTATTGACACCAAATTTTTTGTCTATATATTTAGTTGTTTCTAACATCTGGCCTATAAGCTGATCCCTCACGCGGTGTTATTCCAAATGCGGGATTTTTTTATTTTGCTGCTCCCGGCAAGGTTTTTCACCGCCAAACACTCGACAGCATAATAGAATCAATCATTACCAGAAAATTGCAGAACAGCAGGAAGAGATCATGAAACAGGATATCGAACACGTCAGGAACATCGGCATCAGTGCGCATATTGATTCCGGTAAAACCACGCTCACCGAAAGAATTCTTTTTTATACAAAAAGGATCCACGCTATTCACGATGTGAAAGGCAAAGACGGCGTCGGCGCCACCATGGACTCCATGGAACTTGAAAAAGAACGGGGCATCACCATCGCCTCAGCCGCCACTTTCTGTGAGTGGGACAACCACGAAATCAACATCATTGACACACCCGGGCATGTGGACTTTACCATCGAGGTGGAGCGGTCCCTGCGCGTGTTGGACGGCGCCATTCTGGTGCTCTGCTCGGTTGGCGGCGTGCAGTCGCAGTCAATCACGGTGGACCAGCAGATGAAGCGCTACAAGGTGCCCTGCATCGCCTTTATCAACAAGTGCGACCGCAGCGGGGCCGATCCCTTCCGGGTGGCCCGCCAGCTGAAAGAAAAACTGGGACACAATGCCGTACCGATGCAAATTCCCATCGGCCTGGAGGCCGACCTCGAAGGCGTGGTGGACCTGGTTTCCATGCAGGCCCTCTACTTCGATGGCGACAATGGCGAGACTGTAAGGATCGAACGAATTCCCACCAACCTGCTGGAGCAGGCCGAGCACCATCGTGAAGCCCTGATCGATGCCGCCTCGCTCTTCTCCGATGACCTGACCGAAGCTATCCTGGAAGAACGGGAAATACCGGAGGAATTGATCTACGCGGCTGTGCGCCAGGGTGTTCTCACCCGGAAAATCACACCCGTATTCATGGGCTCGGCTTACAAGAACAAAGGCGTCCAGCCACTCTTGGATGCGGTCACCCGACTGCTGCCCTGCCCGGCCGACATTGAAAACGAAGCCCTGGATACCGATCAGGATGAAAAGCCGGTTGTTCTATCCAGCAATCCGGAGGCACCGGTCGTCGCCCTGGCTTTCAAGCTGGAAGACGGGCAATATGGTCAACTGACCTATATCCGGGTTTACCAGGGATCCCTGAAAAAAGCGGACACGGTTTACAATGTCCGTACCGGAAAAAAAGTCAAAATTGGCCGCCTGGTCCGCATGCATTCCGACCAGATGGAAGATATTGAAATGATCCCGGCAGGTTACATCGGAGCGCTTTTTGGTGTGGATTGCTCTTCCGGGGATACGTTTGCCGCTGCAGGCCAGAGCCTGTCCATGACCTCCATGTTTGTTCCCGAACCGGTCATCTCATTGTCCATCGTTCCGGTCGACAATAAGGCCCAGGTAAACATGTCCAAGGCATTGAACCGTTTCACCAAGGAGGACCCGACCTTCCGGACCTTCGTCAGTGATGAAACCGGTGAGACCATCATAGAAGGTATGGGTGAGCTGCACCTGGAAGTTTACGTGGAACGAATGCTGCGCGAATACAAGGCCCAGGTGGAAACCGGGCAACCCCGGGTCGCTTACCGGGAAACCATTACCCAGCGCGCGGAATTCAATTATACCCACAAAAAACAGACCGGTGGCTCTGGTCAGTATGGTCGCATCGCAGGCTATCTGGAACCGGTGGCCGACGCCGAATTCGTCTTTGAAAACAAGATTACCGGCGGTGCCATTCCGACCCAGTATATTTCCGCCTGTGAGAAAGGCTTTAAAAAATGCCTGGCCAAGGGGCCCAAGATGGAAGTCCCGGTAACCGGAATCAAGGTCGAGATCAACGACGGTGCCGCCCATGCCGTGGACAGTTCCGAAATGGCCTTTCAGGCCGCTGCCCGAGGTGCGTTTCTTGAGGGGTACGCCAAAGCCAAGCCGGTTATCCACGAGCCGATCATGAAGGTTGTCGTGGAGACACCCACCGAGTTCCAGGGCGCGGTCATGGGGTTGCTGAACCAGCGTCGCGGCATTATCGTCGGGTCCCAGGACGAAGGTCCCATGTGTGTGGTGGAGGCCCAGGTGCCCCTGGCAGAAATGTTCGGTTATTCCACTGTATTACGATCCTCCACCCAGGGTAAGGCGCAGTTCACTATGGAATTCATGACCTACAGACGGGTCCCCCAGTCCATAGCGGAAGACCTGGTCAAAAAAGCGGCCGAGGACAAAAAGAAAGTAGCTTAATTGATTCATACACTGAAATTAAGAAACAGGTTTCGCGAAAAGTTCCGCCCCGCGGGACACGCAAGCATCATATATTTAAAAGAAAGGAACCTGCACATGCTGACCAACGACCTGATTCAGCGCAACCCGCTCAGGCTCATGGGACGGGATGCGGAAGACATCCTGTCGCCTGGTGATTTCGGGGCCATTCTGGCCCGGGCCGGGGTGGGAAAAACCGCCCTGCTGGTCCAGATTGCCCTCAACACGCTGCTAAGCGGCAAGAATGTACTCCATGTCAGCCTAAATGACCCGGTCGACAAGGTGACTCTCTGGTATCGGGAAGTATTCGGCAATCTCTCCAAGAAATATGACGCCCGGCAGATCGAACATCTCTGGGAATCCTTGCTGCCCCACCGCCTGATCATGACATTCAAGGTGGCGGGCTTCAGTGTGCCCAAGTTGGAAGAGCGACTCACCGATCTGTCTGAGCAGGAGATCTTCACACCGGACATGGTGATCATCGACGGCCTGCCCTTCGACGAGTCCCGACCGGCTGCGCTCAATGATCTGAAAGCATTTGCCGCAACCCAGAACATCCAAGCCTGGTTTACGGTCCGAACCCACCGGCATGAAGCGCCGGGACAACATGGCTTGCCGACAAATTTCGCGCCCTTGCAGGACTTGTTCAGCGTCATTCTGCAACTGGAACCCACCGGCAAGGAAATCAATGTGCGGGCCTTGAAGGGTGAAAGCGGGGCCGGCCATAAACTGCCGGTTCAACTCGACCCGGCCACCATGCTCTTACAGGATTCCGAATCCTGACACGGAGGCCGCTAGGGACCCGGCACCGAGATCGACATTGCCCTTGACAGCTCCTTTTACGGACAATAGTATTGATACATATCAAATAGTTTTGATGCTGGGTAAGGGAGGTGCGCGTGGACAAATTAGAGAATGAAGTTGCCGATAAGGGGGGACGGCGCAGCGGCATCGACCGACGACAGGTGGATATAGAAGAGGCGGCAGAACGACGACAGGCGGATATAGAAGAAGCGGTAGCAGAGGCGCGCCGCAGTGGAAAGGAACGCCGCAGTGGAAAGGAACGCCGCAGCGGGAATGACCGCCGCGACGGCTTTGACTACCGGAATGATGATTCCGAACGCAGGGAGTCTTTTCAGATTAAATAAGCTTTGGCAGCGCACACGGTGACAGCCGGTGCGGGGGACTGCTACAGAACGAAAAAAGCCCGGGCTTGAAAAGCCCGGGCTTATTTTTTATGGTGCCGAAGAGAGGACTCGAACCTCCACGGATATACATCCACTAGACCCTGAACCTAGCGCGTCTACCAGTTCCGCCACTTCGGCACGAGACTTTACTTTCAGACTATTGCAGAACCTGCTCTGACTAAAAGCCTTGATTTAGTTCAGAAGATGCTTTAGATATATTTTTTCGTTTACACTGTCAAGGCAATATTTAACGAAATTGAGAAAACATGCAGCTTATCAGCGACCTGAATGCCATTACCCAGCCCTTTATAAATGCCGTGGTGACCACCGGCAACTTTGATGGGGTTCACCTCGGCCACCAGGCCCTGTTTCACGAAGTCATTGAGCGCGCTGATGCCATAGGTGGGACTTCAGTGGCCATCACCTTCGAACCGCACCCCATTCGAGTCCTCAAGAAAAACGGCCATCCCCCCCTGATTACCCTGTTGGACCAGAAGACCGAACTTATCGATAGCACCGGGGTGGACGTCCTGATCGTCATCCCTTTTTCAATGGAATTTGCAGCTTTCACGGCCCGGGAGTTTGTGGCGGATATCCTGGTGAAAAGGATCGGCATGCGGGCCATGGTCGTGGGCTCTGATTACTCCTTTGGCCGCAACCGCGAAGGCAACCTGGCCCTGCTACAAAAAATGGCCGGTGAGATCGGGTTCGAAGTGATCGTCCGCGACTGGATCCAGGGCCCCGACAACAAGACCGACCGCATCAGCAGCACGCGGGTGCGCGAACTGGTGATGGCCGGCGACATGGCCCGCACCCGCAAACACCTCGGCCGCTATTACCAAATCCGGGGCAAGGTCGCGACCGGGCGCAATCGCGGCGGCCGCCTGCTGGGTTTTCCCACGGCCAACATCAATCTCCAGGATGAACTCAGTCCCAAAACAGGCGTATACGCGGTTACCGTGGAATGCCGTGACAAGCAATTCAAAGGCGTGGCCAACATCGGCTACAGCCCCACCTTTGACGACCACATCTTCACTGTCGAAGTCCACATACTCGATTTTGATCAGGATATTTATGGAGAAGATATCCGTGTGAACTTCATCCACCGGCTGCGAGCGGAACAGAAATTCAATGGCATCGATGAACTTTCCGAGCAGATCAACAAGGATGTCGTGCAGGCCCGGGAAATTTTAGCAAACATCTAACAATCTGTTATGAATAGAAAAACTACTGTCTCCCTGCTGCTGAGCATCGCGATCTCCGCCCTAGCACTCTACCTGGCGTTTCGGAATGTACCCCTAAAGGACCTGACCGCCTACCTGGCGGCTATCAACGTGTGGTGGATCATACCGGCCGTGGCCGTGGTGCTGATCAGTTTTGCCCTGCGCGCCCTGCGCTGGAAAATCATCCTCGCCTCCACCCAAAAGATCGCTTTCTGGCCCACATATCATCCCATGATGATCGGCTTCATGATCAACTGTATCCTCCCCGGCCGTATCGGCGAGGTGGCCCGACCGGTTATATTGAAAAAGAAGGAAGGGGTCCCTTTTACCGCGGGCCTGGCCACGGTGGCCACGGAACGGGTTTTTGATGCCGGACTGTTGATCGCCTTTTTTGCCGTTGTCCTGGCCTTTGTGGATATCGACCCGCAGGTGAGCATCCCCTTCGGCCAATATACGCTCAACCGTGACACCCTGATGGCCATCGGCTCCGGCATGTTCCGACTCTGCCTGGTCGGCATCGCCGGAATCCTCGTGATCAGTATCGGCACCACCCAGAACCTGTTGATTGCCCTGATCGAACGCCTGCCCGGCTGGCTTTTTTTCCTGAAAGAGCGCCAGCGTGCTTGGGTGCGCAATAAAGTATGCGCCCTTTTCATCAGCATCATCCATAATTTCGCTGATGGGTTCGCCATGGTGAAATCACCGGTCAAGCTGGCCGCCGTCACGGGCTTATCCGTGGTGATCTGGGTGCTTTCCGCCGTATCCTACTACGTGATGGCCCTGGGCTGTCCGGGGTTGGAACTCACCTTCATTGAACTGTCGGCCGCAATGATTATAATATGTTTTTTCATAGCACTTCCTTCGGTACCCGGTTTCTGGGGTATCTGGGAAGCTGGCGGCGTGTTTGCCATGGCCCTGTTCGGGGTTCCGGCTCGGGAAGCGGCCGGATTCACCCTGGCCAATCATGCCGTCCAGATGTTCCCCATCATTATCGCCGGTATGTATTCAGCGGTGCTGACGGGGGTAAAAATCAGACAATTTGCCGGAACCCGGCTGGAGATCTCCAATGACGCTACTTGACATCATCACCTATCCCGACAAGCGGCTGCGTCGCAAGGCCGCGCCGGTAGAGACGGTTGACGATGAGGTCCGCCAGATCATCGCCGACATGGCCGAAACCATGTACGCCGCACCCGGTATGGGGCTGGCGTCCGTCCAGGTTGGAATTGATAAAAGAATAATAATTTATGATATTTCCGGACCAGAAGATAATCCTAAACTTGAAGTTTTGGTCAATCCGGAAATCGTGGAATCCGAAGGCGCCCAGCTTTCGGAGAGTGAGGGGTGTCTCAGCGTTCCGGACTTTCGCAGTGACGTGAATAGATTCGAACGCGTTAAAGTGGAGGCCCTTGACAGAGACGGCCAGCCGGTCGAAATCGATACAGACGGCCTGCATGCCATCGTCCTGCAGCACGAAATCGACCACTTGGACGGCGTACTGTTCATCGATAAAATCAGTGCGCTGAAACGGGAGATGTACAAGCGCAAGGTTAAAAAGGCGCTCAAGAAAAACTCGTAATACCCGCCACTATAAAATTCCGGACCTAAAATAGGCTCTTGCTCTTAATCTTAATCCCACTCGTAAAGAATCCTGGCCCTGAGGGCCAGGCTTTGGATTGCCCCTTGAAGGGGCGAACACCCTGACAAACATAGTTCTAAAATGACCGGATTCAGGGGA
>CAJINA010000247.1 GCA_905176665.1 Olavius algarvensis Delta 4 endosymbiont
AAGAAAACGCCCATAAGACGCGACCCTGCGGGCTGCCCTGCGCTTCTCGGAAAGGGCGCGCTCAGCACAACTCGCTGCGCTCAAACACGCACTTCGCTTTTCTCGCCCTTTCCTGCGATGCTCGGCGCGTCTTAAAGGGGAAGTTCAAACCCAAGTAGATCGTCAGCACCCTTTGCGGGGCTTCCTGATGCCTAACGCTCTGCGGGAGGAGCATCAATAGAAATTATTACGGGAGCGATTCACTCGCCTATTTAGTGACCAACACCAAGATTGGGCCAATCAGTCTTCGCTCTGCGAGCTACGCCCGACAAGAAAACTGTTCTGAGATGGCTTCTATATGTATTGGTCCACCATGTCGCTCAGAAACTTTTCCATCCCTTCAGGACCGGATTTGGCCGTGACGTTATCCACCAGGGATTTGATTTTGCGATAGGTGGCGCGTTCCGTTTTGAGATCCTCTGTTGAGCGGAAGGTGCCGCCCCGGCGGCCGGTCCGGTAAATCAGGCGTTCTGTTTCGTTGAGCGCCTGATAGGCGTCAATAACCTGCAGTATTTTCTCTTTGTCATCGGGCAGCTTTCCCGACACTTCCTCCAGAAGATTCATAATGTGATCGCTGGCAACCGTACTGGTGATACCATCCAGGGTTTCGATAAAGAGTTTGATTTCCGCGGCGACCTGATCATCCGTCTGCATGGTGAAGGTCCCCTCCTGGAGTTTGGTATACAGGGGCACGCGGGACGGTACCCGGAGGCTGCGCAGGCGAATGAAATGTGGATTGATCTGGTTGATCACCCGGGCCGTTTCAACGGCGTGCTCTTTCCACATTTCCCGTCCACCGAGCCCCGGCATGACATATTCGGAAACCTCCATGCCGGCCGCCTTCAACTTTTGCCCGGCTTCCACCTGTTGGGCCCCGGTTACGCCCTTCTTCATCAATTTCAACAGTGAGTCATAGCCGGTTTCCAGGCCGATGTGCACCCGGTCCAGGCCGGCTGCTCTGATGCGCTTCAATGCGTCGACTGACTTTTTGGTCACGGTCTTGGAGCGGGAATAGGTGGTAATGCGTTTAATTTCCGGAAAGTTGTCCGTCAGAAAGTCAAGCACCTCCACCAGGTCATCCGTTTTCATGATCAGGTTGTCGGCATCCTGGAGAAAACAGGCCCCGGTGTCGTTGAACAGCCAGGCCGTCATCTGGCGGTGCTGGTCTGAATAGCGGCTGTCGGCAAAGACGGCACTGACCACCTGGTGATTCAGGCTGCCGCCAAAACCCAGGCTGTCCGATAATGTGATGATGTCGTCGGCCATGTTGCGGGCAATCTGGATGTCCTTTTTTATTTCGTCGACGGTCCGCAGTGAAAACTTGCGGCCCTTGTAAACCGGGCAAAAAAGGCAGTGGTTCCAGGGGCAGTTGCGGGTAACCCGTAAAAGCAGGCTGCGGGCCTCATTGGGGGGGCGGATGGGGCCCTGTTCGAAAGAGTTGGTTTCGGGTTGCATATTACTCCTATTTAATACCTGAAGGATAATTCATGAATAAATAAAATACGAATATCGAAATGAGAAATCCGAAACAAATCATAAACACTAATGACAAAATGACCAAAACTAAATCACATACCAGACTCAGATTCGGAACAATATACGCGTTCCCTTTTTCGGATTTTTAATTTGGGTCATTCGAATTTGTTTCGATATTCGCGTTTCGAAATTCGGATTTGGTCTTTAGCATAAATGTTGCGACAACCGCACTAACAGAAAAAAATATCTTCCGGGACACGGCTTAAAAGGCGGCATCCGGTTTCAGTTATGGTAAGCATACTTTCGATACCCGCACAAAAGCGGTTTTCGAAAACCATCTTGGGCTCGATGGCCAGCACCATGCCCGGCTCCAGTTTGTCCTGACGCCCGCGAGCCACGATCGGTGGTTCGACCAGATCCAGGCCAACGCCATGGCCGATGAAGGTCGTCTTGAATCCCGGGGGGCCGAGAAATTGCTCTTTGTACCCCAGGGCCTCTGCAGTTTGGACGGCCAGCTGAAACACGGCATCCATGGTAACCCCGGGCTGCATGGCTTGTTGCAGGGTTTGCAAAATTTCGATGGTTGCCCGGCAGGCGGCATGGATCTCTTCCGGCAAGGGGCCCAGGGAGAACATCCGGGTTTCATCCATGTGGTAGCCGTTCAAGACCGTGCCAAAGTCGATCATCACCGGTTCATTCGCGGCCAACCTTTTATAGCCCGCACCACATGGAAACGCCACGGAGGTGCCCGCCCCGCTGGCCGGGGAATCCAGGTGACCCAGCCGGCCGCCACTGCTGCCGCTTAAGATGTGCCAGGAGTAGAGGTCCGTCAAGAAATCTCGACAGCGCAATCCGCCCCCATGGCCGATCTTGCGGGCATACGCTTCGATAATTCCGGATAATTCCATTTCTGTCTGGCCCGGTCGTATAGCCGAGCGCATGTAATCGAATACGCTGCGGGAAAGATCGGCCGTCAACTCCAGCTGCGCCACTTCCCAGGGTGATTTGATCATGCGTGTTTGGTGTACGAGCGACGCTGCATCTTCAAATTCGGAGTCCGGGAATAGTTTTTGGAGATAGCGGTACGTGCGCACGGGCAGGACGTTAAACTCGAGACCCAGGGTGCCGGGCAATTGGCCGTAGCGATCTTTCAAGCGTGCCGGCAGGTCCTTCAGTCCGTCTATGGGGTGGATGTTTACCAGGGGTGATTCACTAACGGCGCGCGGAAAATGTCGCCTGATGAACAGCCTGGGCGCTCCCGCAGCCGGGATGAACAGGTAACCGGACTGGGCTGTGCCGGAGAAGTAGAGGATATCGATACGCTGCGCTAAAAGGGCCGCATCGATCTTGTGCCTTTTCAATGACGCTTGCAGCGTGGCGATGCGCTGGGAAATTTCAGTTTCGGGAATCCGGAAGTCGCCGGTAGAAATCGTCTGGGGTGGGGTGGTTGTCATGCGCAGACATTACACGGGGCCAATCCGTTTTTCAACCGCGATTCCGATTGCGAAAAAAATCGATGACGAACCGGATATGACCCTGCATGGTTTCGAAGGCCTTTTCCGAATCCCGGGATTGGATGGCGGCGTGGATTTGCTTGTGCTGGCTGATGATCGACTCGATGTTTTGGGGGTCTTCGTAGAGGTATTGGAGGTTTTCCTTGATCCCCAGGAACAGGAAGTCATAAAAACGCTTCATGACGAAGACCTGGACGGGGTTTTGGGAGGCGTAGGTAATGGACATGTGAAAGGCCACATCCGCCTGGGAGCCCAGGCGACCGGCTTTGACAGCGGTATCCATTTCATTGATCTGCTCTTGCATGAATTGCAGGTCCTGTTCCGTCGCCCGTCTGGCCGCCAGTGCAGCCGTATTGCACTCGAGCCCCATCCGGACTTCCAACAGGTCCACCAGGGTGGCGTTTTCGGATTTCATGGCCTCGGCCAAAAAGCTGGTGCTCTGTTTGTCCGGGGTGCGGACAAAGGTGCCCTGACCCTGCTTTTGCTCGATCAGCCCCATGGCCACCAGCTTGTTGATCGCATCGCGCACCGTGGTGCGGCTGACATCCATGGCCGTGGCCAGTTCCCTTTCCGGCATCATTTTTTCACCGGGCTGCAGCTCGCCACGGAAAATGAGTTCGCGCAGCTGTTCGAAAACCTGGTCAGAAATCCGCTGGGGTTTGATGGGCTTAAGATGTACGGCCATGATATTTTACTGTCTCCGCATATAACTCTACAGGGTGTTTGACGGCGACATCCAGATTCGCCTGTGACAGCATGTCGGATATCTGGAGTATGCAGGCCGGGCACCCGGTGGTTACCACAGCGGCCCCGGTGGCCTGGATGCTCTCTTTTTTAGGGCCCCAATACTACACGATATTTCGTAATACTGCAAATTAAAGCTCCCGCCCATGCCGCAGCATTTGTCGGCCCCGGTCATCTCCACCAATCGATACCCCGGGCTGGCTGCGATCAGCTCGCGGGGTTGCTGATGAACGCCGAGCGATTTTTTTAAATGGCACGGGTCGTGGTACGAAACCGTTACGGTGGGCTCACCTTCCTCGGGGGGCGGGGCAACGCCCACGTGGTCAACCAGCAGTTGATGGATGTCAATGGTTTTGGCGGCCAGCGCCCTGGCCCGGTCCTGGTAGTCGGCCGGCAGGTTGCCCAGCATGGCCGGCCAGACCTCTTTCAGGGTGGCCGTGCAGGTGGCACAGGCGGTTACCAGGTAGTCCGTTTCCTTTTCTTCCAGCAGGTCGATATTGTGCATGGCCAGTTTTTCGAACGTGGCCATATCGCCGGCCGATACAGCCGGAATACCGCAACAGCCCTGGCCGGGGGGCATCCAGATGCCGACGCCGTGGTGGGTCAGGACATCCACGACATCCCGGGCGACATGGGGAAAAAACTTGTCCAGTAGACAGCCGGGAAAAAAGGCCGCTTTCAGGCCGCTGGCCCCCTTTTCGGTATCCAGGGAGGCGAGCTGCTTATGAAACGGTTGCGGTGCCAGGGGTACAAAATGGCGGTTGCCGATCAGGGGCGAGGCTACCCGGGCACACGATGTACCCAGGGTTTTACTGACCGGACGGCTGACCAGGTTCTGGAACCGGGCGCCCCATTCCAGGATCCGGTCGAAGGCCCGGGGGTGGGCCAACATTTTTTCCAGGATCAGCCGTTTGGCCGCCGGTAGTCCCTGGTAAGCCGCGAGGATGGCGCGGGCCTTCATGAAAATCTCCAGCACATTGACCCCGCTGGGGCAATTGGCGGCACACGACCCGCACAGGAGGCATTTGTTCAACCGCTGGCCGGCCTGTGCGGGTTGGCGGAGCATTTCACGGGCCAGACCATCCAGCAGGGCCAATTTGCCCCGGGCTACATCGGATTCCCGCCCGGTTTCGGCAAACACCGGGCAAACCGATTGGCACAGACCGCAGCGCATACAGACGATGGTCTGGTCCTCGAGTTCTTTAACGAGTGCGGCGAGTTGTTTTAGATCAGGTATGTGGATCAATTCCCGGAGGTTCTATGTTTCAAAAACAAGATTCTCGCGCAGAGGCGCAGAGACGCGGAGAAAACCAGTAATTTACCCGGCTACGCCGGAAAAACCAAAAGGCCTCTGCATCCTGAAGCCAAAAACGGCTTTTCGCACAAAAGTGCGACCAAATCTTATTTTTGCTGTTCTCTGCGCCTCTGGCAGGCGAGCTGCACTTCCCGCTACTTTGATTATTAATGGTGGGTCGCGCGATGCATGGTTTCGTCATTGTGTTTGGCCTTAAAGCCCCTTTTCGTGGGGAACCTCAAAACCTGGCCCTCTAAGCCAGGATACTTTAATCAACGGTGATTAAGCGAAGATCTTTCCCGGGTTGAGTATATTCTTTGGATCGAGCGCCGCTTTCACTCGTTTTGAATAGGCAATGGTGGCGCGGCTGGTTTCCTTTTTAAGGTAGCGCGACTTGGCAATGCCGGTGCCATGCTCGCCGGACAGGGTCCCGCCCAGGGCCAGCGCTCGGTCAAAGATTTCGTCGATGGCGGTTTCGACCCGTTCCCATTCGTGCTGGTCGCGTTTATCGGTTAGAATCGTCGGGTGCAGATTCCCATCACCGGCATGGCCGAAGGTACCGATGGTCAGGGTGTGCCTGGCGGCGATCTCTTCGAGTGCGCCGACCATCTCCGGGATCTTGCTCCGGGGGACGGTGGCATCTTCCAGGACCAGCGTTGGTTTCAGCTTGGCCAGCGCGGAAAGGGCCGTGCGCCGGGCCTCCCAGACCTTGTCCCGTTCGGCGGCGTTGCGGGCTACCTGGATTGAGCCGGCACCCTTGCGGCGGCAGATGGATTCAATCTTCGCGGCCTCCTCTTCGACCTGGGCCCGATGGCCGTCCACTTCAATCAGCAGCAGGGCCCGGGCGTCCACCGGCAATCCGGCCCGGCTGTAATCCTCGACAGCCCGGATGGTAAAGTTGTCCATGAATTCCAATGTGGCCGGTACAATGCGGGCTGCAATGATTTCGGCCACCGTTTCCGAGGCGCTTTGCATTTCATCGAAAACGGCCACCATGGCTTTCTGGTGGGCGGGCGGTGGAATCAGTTTCAGAATGATTTCGTCAAACACGCCCAGGGTCCCCTCGGATCCGACCATCAGACCGGTCAGGTTGTAGCCGGTGGCACATTTTACCGTGCGGGAGCCGCTGATGACCGTTTCGCCGTTCACATCGAAAAATTTAAGCCCCATGACGTAGTCGCGTGTGACCCCGTATTTCAGGCCGCGCAGACCTCCGGCATTTTCGGCCACATTGCCGCCCAGGGTGGAAACCGCCTGGCTGCCCGGATCGGGGGGATAAAAGAGGCCTCTTTGCGCCGCAGCCGCAGCCAGGGTAGCAGTGACGACGCCCGGTTGAACAACCGCGTAAAGATCCCGCGCATTGATTTCCAGGATGGCGTTCAACCCGTTGGTAATGATGGCCACCCCATTTTCAACCGGAATCGTTCCGCCGCTGAGGTTGGTGCCGGCGCCGCGCACCGTGACCGGCAGGCCGTTTGCGTGACAGAGCGCCACCGTGCGTCCCAACGTTTCGGAAGAAGTGGGCCGCACGGCAATGGCGGGCAGGACCTGATCCAGTACCGCCGCGTCATAAGAATAGGTGACCAGGTCCGCCTGGTCACTGAACACATTTTCCTGGCCGAGAATTTTTTGAAACTCGGCGAGCAGTGTTTTACTGAGCATTGTTTTCCCCTGCTGGTAGAAACATTTAGCGACAAATTAGTATTGGTAGTACCAATATTTATCCTAGCTTAATAGGCGTTTGAATTCCACTATTTGATATGACTATCAAATAGTTAAAGCGTTTACAAGGGATTTTTACCGATTAGGCCTTGACACCGGTCACAGCCCTACAGTAATAATGGTATAACCAATTTCAAGCACAGTGCCAGCAACCGCTAAACCCATTGGATTTGTTGCTATTCAGACCGCCGACCAGTACAGTACGGTAGGGAGGAGACATGGATCAGGAGATGATAAACCAACTGATGGCGGACAAAGCCGGTGCCGTCCAGGCTGTCGTGTCCGAGATCGGGTCGTTCGATGAAGCCGTGGCCTATACGGTGGCGCTGGCCCGCACAAAGGCCTACGAGACGGTTGCGGCCCCGGGCCTGGATGACACCCAGCTGTCTGTTTTGGCGCCGGCCTGCCAGGCAGGCGGACTCACCCTGCTCGAAAGCCCCTTATACGATCAGGCCCAGCAGATTCACGCGGCCCTCACGGCCGCCGACTGGGGGATTGCCGAGACCGGTACGCTGGTATTGAAATCCGCGTCGGAAGATATCCGCCTGGCCACCATGCTGGCCGAGGTTCACATCGCGGTGCTGGCCGAGTCGCGCATCGTACCGGATTCAGCAGCCATCGCAGGGCACCTGAACGAGATCCTGATGGACGATTCACCTTCCTATACGGCCTTTATCACCGGAGCCAGCCGGACCGCCGATATCGAACGGGTGCTGGCCATCGGCGTCCACGGGCCGCAGGAACTGCACATCCTCATTCACAAAGGGGACTGATATGACCAAGACCGCACAGGACATCAAATCCTATAAGAAACAGCTGAAAGAGGCGCTGGCCGATGGCTTTCTCCGTTCGGCCCTGGATAAATTCAATACCGTTTACCGGGAGAACCGGCCCAATGTGTACGCCGGTATTGATTTCGAGGGGCTCCGGGACGAGATTGCCGCCGGCAAGGACGCGGCGCTGCCCCAGCTGGAAGACCTGTTCGCCGATTTCAAGGCCAAGGCGGAAAAGGCCGGCGCCAAGGTGCACCGCGCGGCCGATGCCCAACAGGCCAATGAACTGATTGCCAAGATAGCCAAAGAGAGCGGCAGCCGTAAAATCGTCAAATCAAAATCCATGACCGCGGAGGAGACCTTCCTCAACCATCACCTGGAAAACGAAGGCCTGGTCGTCACTGAGACGGACCTGGGGGAATGGATCATCCAACTGCGCAAGGAAGGTCCTTCCCATATGGTCATGCCGGCCATTCATCTGTCGCGCTATCAGGTGGGCGATCTTTTTGAAAAAGTTGCCCGGCGCGATCTGGACTCGGAAGATATCGACACACTGGTCAAAGTGGCCCGCGAGCAGCTCAGGCCGGCCTTCCTCGAAGCCGACATGGGGGTCAGCGGGGCCAATTTCGCCATCGCTGAATCCGGAGCCCTCGGGCTGGTAACCAATGAAGGCAACATGCGCCTGGTGACCACCCTGCCCAAGGTCCACGTGGCCCTGGTGGGCTACGACAAACTGGTGCCGGATCTGGAATCGGCGCTCCGCATTCTCAAGGTCCTGCCCCGCAATGCCACGGGACAGGCCATTACCTCCTACGTCACCTGGATAAAAGGGGCCAATGCCTGCAGTGTGGCCGATAGCGGTACCAAGGAATTGCACATTATTTTTCTGGACAACGGCCGCCTGTCACTGGCTGCCGACCCGGTATTTGCCTCCAGCCTGCGCTGCATCCGCTGCGGGGCCTGTGCCAACGTGTGTCCCATTTACAGCAAGGTGGGCGGGCACAAGTACGGACATGTCTACATCGGTGCGATCGGACTGATTCTGACCCTGTTCTACCATGGCGCCGAGAACGACCGGGCCATCGTCCAGAACTGCATCAACTGTCAGGCCTGCAAGGAAGTCTGCCCGGTGGCCATCGACCTACCGCACCTGGTCAAGAAAACCTATCAGGCGGTTCTGAAAGCCGAGGGGAAAAAACCGGTCAAGAACCATTTTCTGGCCCGCGTCATGAAGAATCGCAAACTGTTTCACTTCCTGCTTAGAAAAGCGTCCCTGGCCCAGCGGCCTTTGAGCAAGGGGGCGCCCATGATTCGGCATCTGCCGCACTTTTTCGAGAAGGCCCACGGCTTTCGTAGTTTGCCGGTCATCGCCCGGACACCGCTGCGCGACAGGTGGCAGGCGATCAAAAAGCCGGTCGCCAGCCCGGTTCTGAATGTGGGGTTTTTCGGCGGTTGCGCAGTCGATTTCATTTACCCGGAACAGGCCGAGGCCCTGGTAGACCTGCTGGATGACCACGGGGTGAATCTGGAATTTCCCATGGAGCAGACCTGCTGTGGCCTGCCGGCTCTCATGGCGGCTGAAGAAGAGACCGCTGCCGACCTCGCGCTCCAGAATGCCGCTGCTTTTGATGTGGATGCCTATGACTATATCATCACCCTTTGTGCTTCCTGTGCCTCACACATCAAACATAACTATGGCAAGATCCTGGACGACGCTACGGATGCCGGCCGTCGGGCCGCTGCGTTTGCCGACAAATTGATCGACTTTTCAGCGTTCATGCAAAATGTTCTCAAGCTGCAACCGCAGGCGTTCGAAAAGTCCGACCAGAAGGTGACCTACCATGCGCCCTGTCACCTGTGCCGGGGTCTGAAGGTGGTGGACGAACCGCGCCAACTGATTGAAACATCCGGCGCGGACTACGTGGCTTCCAAGGATGAAGATGTCTGCTGCGGCTTCGGCGGATCCTACTCCGTCGACTTTCCCGAGATCTCGGCCGAGATCCTCGGCAAAAAACTGGACCTGGTCGAGCAGAGCGGGGCCGACGTACTGGTGACAGATTGCCCGGGTTGTGTTATGCAGCTCAAAGGCGGCCTGGACAAGCGGGGCAGCAAGATTCAAGTGAAGCATTTGGCCGAATTGCTGGCGGACCAGAAAAAGAAAACGGAATAGTTATTGCCGGGCTGCGCAAGGGGTACCACGATGCTCAAACCTGATTCGTCCTACCGGAAGGTGTACACCCGGTTTCAGTGGCACATCCCACAGCACTATAACATCGGGGTGGATATCTGCGACAAGCACGCCGGCGATCGACAGCGGCCGGCCCTGATCTGTGAACAGGAAGACGGACAGGTCCAAACTTATACCTTCCATGACCTCCGGCAGCTGTCCAACCGCTTCGCCAACACCCTCACGGCGCATGGCATGCAGGCCGGTGATCGCCTGGGCATCCTGCTGCCCCAGAGTCTCGAAACGGCCATTGCCCATATCGCCACCTATAAAACCGGGGGGGTCGCCATTCCTCTGTTTACCCTTTTTGGGACGGATGCCCTTCAATACCGCCTGGCCAACAGCCAAGCCCGTTTTGTAGTTACCGATCAGGTGAACCTGGAAAAAATTCTGGAAATTCATTCCGAGCTGCCCGATTTACAGACCGTCTTCGTTACAACCGGCGAGGCCGGGGGTCAGGTAGACTTTTGGGAAGCGCTGAAAAAGGGCGCGGACGACTTTGATCCGGTACAGACCCGGGCCGACGACCCGGCCCTCATCATTTACACCTCCGGTACCACCGGCCCGCCCAAAGGCGCCCTGCACGCGCACCGGGTCCTGCTCGGGCACCTGCCGGGGGTAGAGTTTCCGCACAATTTTTTTCCGCAGACGGGCGATCTGTTCTGGACCCCCGCTGACTGGGCCTGGATCGGCGGACTGATTGACGTTCTCTTCCCCAGTTGGCACCACGGCATACCGGTTCTCGCCTACCGGGCCCGTAAATTCGATCCGGAGTTTGCCTTTGACCTCATGGCCCGGCACCGTGTGCGCAACGCGTTCATACCGCCGACCGCCCTGAAATTGATGCGCCAGGTCCCCCGTCCTAAAGAGCGCTACGAGTTTTCCTTGCGGAGCGTCGGCAGCGGCGGCGAGACCCTGGGCGAGGAACTGCTGGAATGGGGACAGTCTTCCCTGGGGGTGGCCATAAACGAATTCTACGGGCAGACCGAGGCCAACCTGGTGGTCGGCAATTGCGCCGACATCATGACCATCCGGCCCGGATCCATGGGAAAGCAGATTCCCGGCCATACGGTCGCGATCATCGACAGTGCCGGTCGGCCGCAGCCGCCCGGGACCATCGGCAGCATCGCCGTGCAGCGCCCCGATCCGGTCATGTTCCTGGAGTACTGGCAAAACCCCCAGGCTACCGCCGATAAGTACATCGGCGATTGGGCCCTGACCGGGGATCTGGGCAAAAAGGATGAGGATGGCTATATTTGGTTTGTGGGTCGCGATGATGACCTGATTACCAGCGCGGGCTATCGCATCGGGCCCGGTGAGATCGAGGATTGCCTTTTAAAGCATCCGGCGGTGTCCATGGCTGCAGTCATCGGCGTGCCGGATGAAGTTCGCACCCAGATCGTCAAGGCCTTCATCGTTTTGAAGGCAGGCCTGGAAGGTGAGAGCCGCCTGGAAAATGAGATCAAAGAGTTTGTACGCACCCGACTGGCGGCGCACGAGTATCCCCGCCTGATCGAGTTTACGCCGGGGCTGCCGATGACAGCCACCGGCAAGATTATTCGCAAGGATTTGCGCGCCCGCAAGGAAAAAAAGATTTCAAAGATTTAGTAACAGGGTTTTCGGTTTTAACCGGCGAAGCCGGAACAAAATGTGGGTTTCCCTGCGCCTCTGCGTCTCTGCGCGATGCATGGGTTCTTGCTCACCTTAAACCCTAAAAACCCTTCCTCGCGCAGAGACGCAGAGGCGCAGAGGAAGACAAAACCCCAAAAGGGGCGCACTGGCGTGCGCATGTGGGACCCGAGGCAAACTTCGCCAAGGTAGCCTTTGGTCAGCCGACGCACGTGCCGTCTCCAGACAGGCAGAGCACCAGTTGAGGGTAAGCCCACTATGAGGGGGCTTCCTGATACCTCACAATTAGCGGGAGAAACATCACCATCCAGTGCCAGCACGGAACTGCTTCAACATACCGAGGAGGAGACCATGATACCCGAGATTAAAACTATTCTATATGCCACTGACCTATCGAAGAATGCGGTGCATGCCTTCAGCTATGCCGCCACCCTGGCCAATCGTTTCGGTGCCAGCATCAATATTATGCATGTCATCGAAGAATTGTCCCACAGTGCCAATATCCACGTCGCCCAAATAATGGGCGCGGATAAATGGAAGGCCCTTCAGGATGAGAATGTTCAGAAAGTCCGGGACGAGATCAACCGGCGCCTGGACGCCTTTTGTGAAATGATGACTGCCAAACTTACGGATTGCCCCTTCATCGTGACCGACATCTTCGTTGAACACGGCGAGCCTGTAGAACGTATTTTACACCTGTCCGAGAAGACCCGGAGCGATCTGATCGTAATGGGTACCCACGGCCAGGGGCTGGTAGCCGATGCCATGCTGGGCAGCACGGCCCGGCGGGTGGTGCGTCGCAGTGCATTGCCCGTATTGACTATCCGTCTACCTGGATAGAAGCGTCTTCAAAGCCTTCCCTCGGGTCCAATCTTGACGTTGGGCCGAGGTGTTCCATGCTCGCAATACGATTAGCGGCTTTCTCAAAAAAAGGAGAAGATCCATGCAGGTAGCATTTATCGGAATGGGAACCATGGGCCTGCCCATGGCGTTGAATTTATTGCAGGCCGGCCACCAGGTGACGGTGCACAACCGGACTCGGGAGCGGGAACTTCCCGCTGAAAAAGCCGGCGCCCGGCGGGCGGCGACACCTGCGGACGCGGCGCGGGAAGCGGAGATTACCATCACCTGTGTGAGTGACACACCGGACGTAGAACACCTCGTGCTCGGCCCGGATGGGGTCATCCACGGCGCCCGGTCCGGCAGCCTGGTCATTGATATGTCGACCATCAGTCCATCGGCTACCAAGGAAATTGCCGCCGCCCTGGCTGCCAAGGATATTCGCATGCTCGATGCCCCGGTTTCCGGTGGATCCGAAGGGGCGGAGCAGGGCACCCTGTCGATTATGATCGGCGGAGATGCGGATGATGTGGCCACCGCCACACCGGTATTGGAAGCCATGGGCAAAACCCTTTCCCACGTGGGTCCTATTGGCGCCGGACAGCTTACCAAGGCCATCAACCAGATCGTCGTAGCCGGCACCTACTGGAGTGTCGCCGAAGGGGTGGCGTTGGGCGTTAAAGCCGGGCTGGATATGGAAAACGTGGTCAAGGCAGTCGGCGGGGGCGCCGCCGGATCCTGGGCGATGGTCAACCGCAGCGGCAATATGATCAAAAACGACTACCCGCTGGGTTTCAAAGTTGAACTGCACCGCAAAGATCTCAATATTGCCCTGGCGGTGGCCCGGGAATTGGGCGTGACCTTGCCCGTAGCTGCTTTTATTGAGCAGGTGGAGACCGGCCTGATAGCCCGGGGGCATGCTGAAGAAGATATTTCGGCCATTGCGCGCACCGTGCGCGAGCAGTCGGGGATTGATTAGGAGGAGGATAGCATGACGACATTTAACGTGGGCCCCCATGATGCCCTCTACTACGAGTATACCATCCCTGAAGACAAGCAGGGGTATACCTTTGTCTTTTTCAATGCGCTGACCGGCGACACCAGCGCCTGGGAGTCTGTGATAGGTCCGGGGCTCCGGCAAGCCGGGCACGGCACCCTGGTTTATAATATGCGCGGGCAACAGGACAGTCCCTTTTCTTCCAGTGTTGCGCTGGACGCCGATCTTATCGTGAAGGATGCGGTACACCTGCTGGCGGCGGTAAACCCTGTAAGGCCGATTTTCGTAGGTCTGTCGATCGGGGGACTTTTTGCCGCCCGTGCATGGTTGCAGGGGACGTCGGCCCATGGTTTGGTTTTGATTAACACGCTTCGCAAAGATGGTCCGCGCCTGCAGTGGATCGGCGACGCCCTGGTACGGGCTGTAGAAGTGGGTGGCCTGGATCTCTTTCGCGACCTCTTTCTACCGCTCTTAATGAACGAACAGTGGTTGGAAACCAACCGGGGTGCGTTTCTAAAACCGGACCCAACGTATACGGCTCTTGAAAAAGAATCCGGGCATTACAAGCTGTTGGCGGAAGCCGGCCGGACAGCTGATTGGGATTTGCCCTACGAGCAGGTGACCCTGCCTACGCTGGTGATCACCGGATTGCAGGACCATGTCTTTTTAGAGCACGACAGCGTCGCGCAGCTATTTGACCGGTTGCCGGACGGACGGCGTCTGGATATGCCCGATGCCGGGCACCTCATTCCAGGCGAGCAACCTGAAGCCCTATGTGCGGCCTTGCTGGCTTTCACGCGGGAGGTGCGCTAATGGGTATTTGGCATCGCTATCCGACGGTGGCCTACCTGGCGGTATTGCTGGGGGTCACCGGACACGCTTCGAGCGAATTCGTAGCTGTTTTGTCCGGGGTGGGCGGTCCCGAACTCTCCGTGTGGCGGTTTTTATTGGGCGGCTTCGGACTCGTGCTCCTGGCGCTGGTGTTCCCGGCCAGCCGCAATCTCTGGGAACCTTTCAAGACGGACGGCTGGCGACTGGTCTGGTTGTCCCTGCTGGGTGTGGCATTCGGC
The DNA here is from genome assembly GCA_905176665.1 of Olavius algarvensis Delta 4 endosymbiont. Lineage (GTDB taxonomy): Bacteria > Desulfobacterota > Desulfobacteria > Desulfobacterales > CAJINA01 > CAJINA01. The sequence continues at coordinate 14,326 of CAJINA010000247.1, forward strand.
TACCTCCTGTTCCACTGGTCCCTCGATTTTGCCACGGTCCCCCAGGTAGCCACCATGGTGACGACCATCCCCATTTGTGTCGGGCTAGTGAATCTGTGGCTGAACAAACAGCCGTTTTCCGGGGCCAAGATCGTCAGCGGCATCTGTGCCATGGTGGGCGTAGCCCTGCTCATTACCGATGGTTACCTGGCCAAACTGGCCGGCGCCGGCGAGAACTTGATCGGGGTCATGATGGCGTTTATCTGCGCGGCGGTGATTGCCGCCTATTCGGTCCTGGTACGTCCCGTCATCGGCCGTTACGGCGCCCTGCGCATTACGGCCGTGACCATGTTTATGGGGGCGATCGGCGTGTGGGTGGTGGTGGGCCTTTTTTGGAAAATCTGGGTCAACCCTCTGACCCTTTTTGACCGCACAGCCTCACAGGCGGCCTCGTTGGTGACCATCGCCCTGTGGAACACGACTATTACGCAATTTCTCTGGATCGGTGGACTCGCTGCCGTTCCGGACATCACCCGCGGCAGCTACCTCTTTTTTCTCAAGCCGGTGATCGCGGCCTTTCTGGCAGTGCTGTTTTTGAGCCAGCAACTCACTACCTGGCAGGTGCTTGCCATAGCCGTCATTTGTCTGTCTGTGGCGGTAGAAGCTGTTTGGTCACATTTTAGCCGGCCATCCGGTTGAGGCCCTGGGCGGTGTTCCATATTCTGACAAAGCATGGAAAGATGCCGGAGGTTCTGAAAAAGATAGATGCATCACTTACATTCAGTTTGGAAGGCATTTTTCCAAATGTGAATTCGCAATAGGATTGCTTGCCCAGTTGCAGGGGAGTGCCGAAATTTGCAATTTCCAGAAATGTTCCATATCCGGCAGGTTGTTGCGGCGCCAAAAGAAAAGGACATCGACGCTGCTGTTGACCGGGAACTGGCCGCTGTGGGGGCCCATGAACTCGTCAAAACCGGAGCCCGGATTGCCATCACGGCCGGTAGCCGGGGGATTGACGCTATCGACCGCATCCTGCGGCGCACGGCCGAGGTCATCAAACAGCTCGGCGGCCAACCGTTTCTCTTCCCGGCCATGGGCAGTCACGGCGGCGGCACGGCGGAAGGCCAGCTGGCAATATTAAAAGGTATCGGCATTACCGAAGCTTCCATCGGGGTCCCGATCCTTTCTTCGATGGACGTTGTGAATATCGGTACCTCGTCACACGGTTTCCCTGTCCTGGTGGATCGGCACGCCGCCGAGGCCGACGGCATCGTCGTGGTGAACCGCATCAAGCCGCATACCGAGTTCGAAGGCCCCCTGGAAAGCGGCCTGGCCAAAATGATGGCCATCGGCATGGGCAAGCACAAGGGCTGTTTTCAGGTCCATAAGCAGACCGTCAACTTCGGCTATCGAGACGTCATTCCTGAAATCGGGCGGGTGGTCCGGCAGCAGTTGCCGGTACTTTTCGGGGTCGGCATCGTGGAGAATATCTACGACCGGACGGCACATATCAAGGCACTGCCGGCTGACCAATTCGAATCCGGCGAAAAGCGCCTGCTGGAAAAAGCCAAGTCCCTCATGGCCCGGTTGCCCTGCGATGCCATCGATGTGCTGATTGTCGACGAGATGGGCAAGAACATCAGTGGCACCGGCATGGATACCAACGTGATCGGGCGCATCATGTTCGTGGGTGAATCCGAACCGGTTCGCCCACGGATCACCCGGATAGTGGTCTTGGACCTGACACCCGCTTCCCATGGAAATGCCATTGGTGTGGGCCTGGCGGATTATACGACCGAGAAACTGGCTGCCGCAATTGATCACCGGGCCACAGCGACCAACGCGATGGCGGCCATGACACCGGAAAAGGGACGCCTCCCCATAGCGCTGGCAACGGACAGGGCAGCCATTGCGGCGGCCCTGGACACCATTGGTGCCATTCCCCCTGACAAGGCCCGGGTGGTGCATATTAAAAATACCCTTGAGATCGCGGATCTGGATGTCTCCCAGGCACTACTGGAGGAAGTGCGCTTGTTAGACGGTTTGAAAATAGTGACCCCAGTCGGGCCCCTGTCTTTCGGTGCGCACGGAAATTTGGAACGTAAGATAAAAATAGGAAACAGTAAAAATGGCCAAACCTAAAACGGTGACGCTTTTTATCCAATGTATCATTGACGCGGTATTTCCCGAAGTCGCCGAAGCTATGGTGCGCGTCCTGGAGCGACTGGAAATCGATGTCGTCTGTCCGGGCGAGCAGACCTGCTGTGGTCAGCCGGCCTTCAATTCCGGTTACCAGGGCGAGGCCCGGGCGGCGGCCCGGCACTTCATGGAAGTATTTGGGGATGCCGAGACTATTGTGTGCCCCTCGGGTTCCTGCGTGAATATGGTGCGGCATCACTACGGTGATCTTTTTAACGCAGATCCCCGGCTGAAAGCCCGGGCGATTGATATCGGTCAACGAACCTTTGAATTCACAGAGTTTCTGGTGGATGTCCTGGCATTGGATCAGGTCGACGCGCAATACGTTGGACGGGTGACTTATCATGATTCCTGCCACTTACTGCGGGGCCTGCAAATCGCCGAGCAGCCCCGGAAGCTGCTGGCAAATATAAAAGACCTGGAATTTGTAGAGATGCCCCAATCCGATCGCTGCTGTGGATTCGGCGGATCCTTTGCGGTTAAATACCCGGAGATATCCACGGCCATGGTGGATGAGAAGGTGGCCAATATTGTGGCTTCCGGAGCGGATACGGTGACCGGATGCGATATGGGGTGTTTGATGAATATTCAGGGGCGGTTGAGTCGGGTTGGGTCGGATATTAAGGTGCGGCATATAGCGCAATTGCTGGCTGGAGGGTCCTAATTCCATTGACGCTAAATCTTTCGTAGTAAATGGAAGGAAAGTAGTAATTGGTATCCATAAATGATTAATGAAGCGTTGTGTTACTTTTCTTGTGCGTACAAGAAAAGTAACCAAAAGAAAACGCCCATAAGACACGGCCCTGCGGGCTGCCCTGCGCTTCTCGGAAAGGGCGGGCGCTCTGAAACTCGCTGCGCTCGGACAGTCAGAGCGCCTTTGTCGCCCTTTCCTGCGATGCTCGGCGCGTCTTAAAGGGAGCAGGTCAAAACCAATTAGATTGTTAAATCTTCTTGGGGGTGAACCGAAAGCCATTCAGGCTTTATAGGCGTGTCGCGATAGGTACTAAATTATGGCAAAAATAAGAACGGAACATTACCGGCAGGAGGCAACTGAGGCGATTCAGGATGAAGTGCTGCAAAACGCGCTGGCCGATGTCCAGGGGCGGTTGGGCAAGGGGACGGCGGCCGCTTACCAGAATTTGCCCGAAGGGCCGGAACTGCGTTTCAAGGCGAATGATATCCGTATGCGGGCGGTTGAAAACCTGGACGTCCTTTTGGAAACGCTGGCCGACAATGTCCAGAAGAACGGCGGCCGGGTTTATTTCGCCCGGGACGGGGCGGATGCCGTGCGTTATTGCCTGGAGGTGGCCCGGCAACATGATGTCCGCCGGGTGGTCAAGGGCAAGTCCATGGTGACCGAAGAGGTCGGGCTCAATGAAGCGTTCGAGGATGCCGGTATCGACGTTGCGGAAACCGACCTGGGCGAGTACATCATTCAACTGGCCGGTGAGGGGCCTTCGCATATCATCGCCCCGGCGATCCACAAGACCCGTCAGCAGGTGGGGCGCCTGTTTACCGAAAAACTGGGGATTCCCTATACCGAGGACCCTCCGACCCTGACCCAGGCAGCCCGCAAGGCTTTGCGGGAAAAATTTTTGGATGCGGATATGGGGATTTCCGGATGCAACCTGGCCTGCGCCGAAACCGGGCACATCACCACCGTATCAAATGAGGGCAACATCCGCATGTCCACCACCCTGCCTAAAGTGCATGTGGCCTTCATGGGCATGGAACGGGTGGTGGCCCGGCTGGAAGACCACGATGTGTTGTTCCGCCTGTTGGCCCGGGGCGCGGCCGCCCAGAACATGGCCGGGTATGTCAGCTACATCGGCGGTCCCCGGCAGCCCGGACAGGCCGACGGTCCGGAAGCGTTTCACCTGATCATCATCGACAACGGCCGCAGCCGCATATTGGCCGACGAGGAATTCCGGGAAATTCTCTGCTGTATACGCTGTGCGGCCTGCCTGAATGTCTGTCCGGTCTACGGCAAAATCGGTGGACATGCCTACGGATATCCTTACTCCGGGCCCATCGGCGCGGTGATCACGCCCCTGATGGTGGGGATCAACCGGGCCAAGGATCTTTGCCAGGGCGAGACCCTGTGCGGAGCCTGCCAGGACGCCTGCCCGGTCAACATCAATATCCCCCGCATGCTGCTGGCTCTGCGGGCCAAACTGGCGGACGGAGATGCGGCCTGGGACGTGCGCCGGGCCGATCCGGTTGAAAAAGCGGTGGTTCGATTCTGGTCCTGGTTGATCCAAAGCCGCCCGGCCTACGATCTTTTTTTGAGGACCGGTGGTCTCGGACAGAAACTGCTGCCCCATGCGCAGGGACGAATTGGGAAGCTGCCGGGCCGGTTGGGTGGCTGGACAGCCGGTCGGGATATGCCGCCCCTGGCTTCCAAAAGCTTTGTGCGTAACTGGCGGGGACGCCGAAAATAGAGAGTGAAATATGACTGCACGCCGACAATTTATGCATACCGTCCAGGCGGCTATAGGACGCCGGGGCACCAGAGCAAATCGATTTGAAGACATTTTTCCGGAGCCGGAAACCACCCGGGTTGCAGACCGCTTGAAAACACTTTCGAAACGGTCAAAAAAGCAGCAACTGGAGCTTCTGTCCCGGCTTACCGCACGCGGCCAACCTTTGAATCTAAAGGTCGTCGCGGTACCTGATCCCGGGGCCGCCGCTGAATTCATTGCCGGCCTGGTACACGCCAGAGAACCGGAATGGGGCGGTAAAAAGCAGATTGCGGCCTGGCAGCATCCTTTGATTGCCCAATTGGAGCTTGAAAAGGTTCTGCAGCCGGATGGGATACCGGTCATGCTCGCCCCAGGCGACGGCTTACAAAACCAGTCGGAACCGGTTGGCCGGCACCGCGAGCAGGTGGTTGGATCTTTTATCGGGGTCACAGCGGCCGACTACTGTCTGGCGGATACAGCCACCCTGGTCATGCGCACCCGGCCCGGCCAGCCCCGCAGTACCTCCCTGGTGCCTTCCATCCACGTGGCGGTGATCAGGTTGAACCAGGTCCTGGCTGATCTGCAGGAGTTCTACACTGTCTTGCGGGGCGATCTTCAATCCGGCCGTGAAGGGCTCACCAACTGCCTGACCTTTATTTCCGGGCCGAGCAAAACCGGGGATATTGAGCTGGTTATGGTTCACGGGGCACATGGACCCCGGGAACTGAATATTGTCGTTGTCACCGGGTAGCCATACCCACAGCGGCCCCGACCAGGCCCTGATCTGCCCGATTCGGTTCTTTTTCCCAAATCCCTCTTAGTGGGCCAATGATTCATAGTATAGAACGGGCTGTAGCAGATTCACTACACCAATGGTTGTAGGGATTGGGCCGCATGTCGGCAATGGATACAGTGCCTTGATTTACACTATGATTCAGGTGGTTTGAATGGATACCGGGAATGACGATCAGGTTCTGCAGAAATGGTATGCCAATTGCTTATCAATAACCCTGAAATGAACTGGTGACTGCTAAGGAGGTGGCATGGAACGATTCAACAATCCCGATGTGATAATTACCGCGGCCATGGCCGGACACGCTCGCTGGCGCGGCGGTAAAACGGCTGTGGTGTGCGGCGACAAACGCTTGACCTGGGATGCGTTCAACCGGCGTCTCAACCGGGTGGCCAACGGGCTGATCCGCCGGGGACTCAAGCAAGGCGACAAGGTCAGCATGCTGATGACCAACAGTATCGAAATGGTGGAAATCCTGTTCGGGACGGTCAAGGCCGGGGGCGTTATCGTGCCCTTGTCGGCCATGGTGCCCGGAGACTCGCTGGCGCGCATGATCGACAACTCGGATTCCCGTTTCCTGTTTGTTGCCGATAAATTGATCTCGGAAATAGAGCCCCACCGCCCCGGCTTCAAAAATATTGCTGCGGACGGTTTCTTCGCGGTGGGTGCGGTTCCGGAAGGGTGGCGGGATTACGAACAGTGGCTGGCCGACAGTTCTGAAACCGAAGTCTACATTGAGCTCACTTACGAAGACCCCTTCAACATCATGTACACATCCGGCACCACCGGTGTGCCCAAGGGGATCCTGCACACCCATCACAACCGATTTCATTTTGCCGCCATGTTCGCCATCGACTTTCGGATCGATTCCGCCGCGCGGAACCTGGTGACCACTTCGCTCTACGCCAACGGCACCTGGCTGACTTTTTTACCGACCATGTTCGTGGGCGGCACGTTGGTCATCATGCCCCAGTTTGACACAGTCGAGTGCCTGCGCCTGATCCAGGACGAGAAATGCACCCACACCTTTATGGTACCCACCCAGTTGAATATGCTGAACGAACTGCCGGCGTTCGACCAGTACGATCTGAGTTCCATGAACGTGTGGCTATCTGCCGGGTCCCCGTTGCTGAAACAGGAAAAAGAAAGCATCATTGAACGCTTTCCAGGTGAACTCATTGAGCTCTGGGGCCTGACCGAAGGTGTCGCCACCACGCTCAAGCCTGAGGATATGCAGGCCAAAATGGGGTCCATTGGATTGCCGCCGGTAGGCTGGGATGTCGGCATCATTGATGATGACGGTAACCGTTTGCCGTCCGGGGAAATAGGGGAGATCATCGCCTTCAGTTCATTTCTCATGCCGGAATACTATAAACTGCCGGACAAGACCGCCGAGGCCATCTGGCGCGATGAACAGGGCAAGACCTTCTTGAAAACCGGCGATATGGGTAAAATCGATGAAGATGGTTTCCTGTACATCCTGGACCGTAAAAAGGACATGATCATTTCCGGCGGGATCAATATCTTCGCCAGCGATATCGAAGAGGTGCTGGCCAAACACCCCGGTGTACAAGGCAGCACCGTCATTGGCGTCCCGCACAAAAAATGGGGCGAGACACCCGTGGCCCTGGTCGTGCTTTATCCGGGTGAGTCGGCCACCGCAGAGGAGATCACCCAGTGGCTCAACTCGCAACTGGCCAAGTTTCAACGCGTGTCCCAGGTCATTATCTGGGACGATTTTCCACGCAACGCCATGGGAAAAATTCTGAAGAAGGAACTACGGGATGAATATGCCCAGGCCCTACCGTAACATCATCAGGAAGGAGACTTTATATGTTGGAGATTAAAGATTCTGTAGCCGTCATTACCGGTGGCGCCAGTGGACTTGGTCTATCGATCGCGCATTACTGGGTAGAACAAGGCGGCAAGGTCGTGCTCGGTGATGTGGCTGAATCAGCCTTAACCGAAGCTCAGGCGAAACTGTCGGGTGACGTGGCCACTGTCGTCTGCGATGTTACCAAAGAAGCCGATTGTACCAGATTGGCCGAGACAGCCATTGCGGAATTCGGGAAAATCAATTTGGTGGCGCCCTTTGCCGGGATTATCATGGATGGCCTGATGTTGTCCACGGACAGAGAAACCGGTAAGGTGAAAAAGAAGATGTCCCTGGAACAGTTCCAGAAAGTCGTCGACATCAACTTGACGGGCGTGTTCCTGACCGTCCGTGAAACCGTCGAGCAGATGATCAATCATGACTGCCGGGGCCTTATCTGCCTGGTCTCGTCTACCGGCTCGCTGGGAACCGCCGGACAGATCAACTACTCTTCCACCAAGGCAGCCATGTCGGTCATGCCCAAAGTGCTGACCGCGGAATTTTTCCGGCGCGGATTTGCCGACCGGATCCGCTGTGTGGCTATTGCGCCGGGTTATTGCGCCACCCCGATTCTAGAAAACATGAACCAGGCCGCCCTGGATAAAATTCTCAAGGATGTGCCCATCAGGCGCTTGATCGATCCCCAGGAACTCGCCTCCCTGGCGGGTGAACTCTATCGCAACGAAGCCCTGGCCGGAGATGTTTTCTATATTCACGGGGGGCTGCGCCTGGGCTCCCGAGGATAACTGTTGCCGCACCAAAAGCTGCCCCTTATGGTGAGGCCCAAGTGGAAATATAAGGAGCTTTAGAACATACCGGCCCTTGGTTTAAATTTAGTGTATGCATATAAATCGAAAAGAAGAGGTGTATGATGAGTAACGTAAGTATTATTGGCGCGTACAATACCAAATTCGGCGCGTTCGTGGAAAAGAACCGGGAAACCCGGGAAATTAAGGATACCAAGTCCTACTATGAACTTCTGGTGGAGGCCGGGCAGGGCGCCTTGGAAGATGCCGGCCTGCAGCCCGAAGAGATTGACGGCATCTGGGTGGGGTCTTGCTCACCCTCCATGTTCCTGAACCAGGAGCATGTCGGCCCTCTGGGGGTGGAGGTGGCCCCGGAAGCCTTTCGTTTTTTACCGACCAGCCGTACCGAAGGCGCCTGCGCCTCTTCTTCGGTGGCGCTCTACAACGCGGTATACGGGATTGAATCCGGCCGGTTTAAACGGGTCCTGGTGATCGGCGTGGAGAAGATGAACCTGCTCAGCACCGGCGATATGACCCATGTCCTGGCCTGCAGCTCCCACTGGCCCACCGAGGGCGCCAAGGGCATGACCTTTCCCGGGCTGTTCGCCGAATATGCCAAGGGTTACCAGGCCCACTACAAATTTGCAGATGAAGAACTCCAGCACATGCTGGCCTCGGTGGCCGCCTTGTGCTATCGCAACGGTATCCAGAATCCTTTGGCGCATTTCGGACCGGGGAGCCCCCCGGAGAAAATGGGGCTGGTTACCGCTGATGCCATCATGGACCTGCCGGAAGCGGGCAGAGGCGGTAACCCGATGATCGCCCCCCCGCTGCGCCTGCATGACTGCTCTTTGGTGACCGATGGGGCGGCGGCCCTGGTGTTGTCCGCCGCCGATGACGTGCGCGGCAAAGACCGGGTTGTAGAAATTGCCGGCATCGGCATGACCACTGAACGACTGCCTATCGACGTGCGTCCGAACATGCATGAACTGGTGGCCGGCAAAAAGGCGGTGGCCCAGTCTTTTGCCGAAGCCGGGATTACCATTGACGATGTTGATTTCGCCGAGGTGCACGACTGTTTCACCATCAACCAGATCCTGAGTGTTGAAGCCCTGGGGCTTTCTGAAGATGGCCGTGGTGGGCATGATTTTGTAGACGGGCGTTATACCCCTGAAGATAAGTGCCCAATTAACCTCTCAGGCGGTTTGAAATCCAAAGGTCACCCGGTCGGGGCTACCGGCGCCTCCATGCATGCACTGGCCTACAAACAGTTGATCGGTGAACCCATCGGCGTGATGCCTGCCAAGGGCGCACCGGAGATCGGCGTTGTTTTCAATGTGGGCGGGTCGGCGGTTACCAATTGTGCGACGACGCTGCGCCGACTCCAATAATTGAACCCGGCTATAGTTCAGATCTAAACCCTCCACCCCTGGTTGAGGACCGGAAGGGTTCCAATAAGCCGGTGAGAATCTACATCACTAAGTTTGGTCTGATATTATACTTAACTCTCTGTTATTATATTGAATCATCTTATTACTTTTCTTGTGCGTACAAGAAAAGTAACCAAAAGAAAACGCCCATAAGACGCGGCCCTGCGGGCTGCCCTGTGCTTCTCGGAAAGGGCGCGCTCAGCACAACTCGCTGCGCTCAAACAAGCACTTCGCTTGTCTCGCCCTTTCCTGCGATGCTCGGCGCGGCTTAAAGGGGAAGTCAAAAACCAAAATCAAGGACAGCCCCTTTTGAGAGGCTCACTGATGCCTCCCGCTTCGAGGTTGTGCATTACTGGCCGGCTTTCTCCTTCTCCAAGAAAGAAATCAATAGAGCCCATCTCAAAAAAGAGATTTTGGTTTAAAATCAAGGCGGCAGCGAATATCAAACCGGAAGAATACTGCAGTATTTTGAGGATTTGATATGAGCTCCCAACGCCGAGTTTGAGCCAAAAGAATTGTTTGAGATGGAGTCTAGATTACTTCGCGCGTGCCCTGAGAATCTCAGCTTCCGAGCGCCAGATCTCCGACCCTTTGAACTCCATGAGTTCATGGTAAATCGGAAAAGGGTAGCGGGGGTCATCGGCGACTTTCCCGAAGTAGGCCGAGCAGCTTAGCTGGTTGTCAACTTTGCGGAAAAAGAAGCGTCCGCGGGTTGTATCGATGGTCAGTCCATGCAGGGCGTCTTTGACCGCGGCGGTATCAATTTTGCCGGCCTTGGCGACGCCCTGTTTCAAGGTATAGACCGCATCGTAGAGCAGGACAGCCCAGTCACTGGGATAGCGATCGAATTTGGCCCGGTACGCATTGACAAAAGCGGTCATGCGGGGATTGTCCATGTGCGCGAAGAATGGCGCCCGGCAGCGTCCGTAGATTCCACGGCGAATACTGCGGGCTTGCTTGGCCAGTTCGGTCACGCTGACCAACCCCCCCGGGTAAGCCACGTCCTTGAACAGCCGATAATCCCGGCAATCCCGCATCCAAAAAGCATTGTCCGCCCCGGCAATGGAGCCGAGCACAAAGTCCGGCTTCTGGGCCAGGATATCGACAATAAACGAATTAAAACGCGTCTGCCCCAGGCGCGGCCAGTATGTCTCCGTCAGCGTGATGCCCGGTGCGATCGCCCGCAACTGGTCGACCTGGACCTCCTGGCTGGAACGCCCCCAGGCATAGTCAGAGGCAATGGTCACGTACCGGGCCCAGCCCTTTTCCCGGGCCAGAGCCGCGATGCCGGTCACCACCGCTTTGGACATCATGTAGGTGTTGGGTACCACGGAATAGGTATAGGGACTGGGATCGAGCCGGGTAATGTTCTCCGAGTTGCTGATCGGGGCGATATGGAGAATTCGAGCACTGCGGCAGATCGGCTTGATCGCCAGGGCGCAGGCGCTGGAGTATGTTCCGATAATGCAACGGACCCCATGTTTTTCGATCAGGGCCCGGGCAACTTTTTGGGCTGTAGCGGGCCGGGTTTGGGTATCCCTTATAAACAACTCGATGGGGTGCTTGCCCAGCAACCCGCCCTGGGCATTGATTTCATTGACGGCGATTTCCAGCCCTTCGGCGGCTTCTTTGCAATAGGGGGCGCCGGTACCGGTAAGCCCCAAGGCAACGCCCAGGGGATAAGGTGTCGCTGCAAAGGTGTTCCCTGTGTAAAGGAATACCAGCAGCGCAAGCAGCCACCCGAAGCTACATGTATTCGTTGAACGTTTCTTCTGCATGACGGGTCCTCCCGATACCTTCCCATAAAGAGCGAAGGTGAAAACCCGAACTGTCCGGCTCGACAACCGCATACTGCGGACCGTCACCCACCGGTGGCGGGTGACGGCTTAATTCTCTTAACCGTAGGCAACGGCTGGTAGCCAGATGACCAGTTGCGGCCAAATCGCGACAATCAGCAGGCCGATCAGCTGCAAGATGATAAAGGGGATGACACCTTTGTAGATGTCTACCAGTTCCACTTCCGGAGGACAGATGCCTTTCAGGTAGAATAGGGCAAAACCGACTGGTGGTGTGAGAAAGGAGGTCTGGAGACTGACGGCGATCAAGACCACGAACCAGACAAGTTCGGGATTGTCAATAACACCATACCCGTTAATCTGGAATCCCAGATTGGACACGACCGGTGCAATCAACGGCAGCACGATCAGGGTAATTTCGATCCAGTCCAGGAAGAAGCCGAGCAGGAAAATGGCACCCAGGATCACGGCCATGATGCCATAGGGGCCAAGGGGGATGCCGGTCAGCACTCTTTCGATAAACTCGTCTCCGCCCAGGCTGCGTAAAACCAGCGCAAAACAGGTTGCCCCCAAAAATATCGCGAAAATATAGGCGGTGGTGTTGAAACAGGCCTGGGCCACCTCTTTCAGAACCTTCCAATTCAGCCTCTTATTCATGAGGGCCAGGATGCTGGCTCCCAGCGCACCCACGCCGCTGGCTTCGGTGGGGGTCGTAATCCCGGCGAAAATGGACCCCAGTACGGCGAAAATCAGGGCGGCCGGCGGCAGGATGTTCTTGAAGACATCCCAGACCATGCGCCATTCCAAAGGCTTGCGGTCCGGATCCAGCGGGGCTGCCGAAGGCTTGACCAGGGAATAAATCAAGATGTAGCTGATGTACAGGCCCCCGAGAATAACGCCGGGAATAACCGCGCCCATGAACAGGTCGCCGACGGACAATCCCAGCTGGTCGGCCATGATCACCAACATGATGCTGGGCGGAATCAGGATGCCGAGGGTGCCGGAACTGGCGATGGTTCCCAGGGCCAGGGTTTTGGAATACCCCTGCTTCATCATGGCCGGCAAGGACAGCAGGCCGAGCAGCACGACCGAAGCACCGATGATACCGGTGGAAGCTGCCAGGATGATGCCGATCGTGGTGACCGTCACGGCCAGCCCGCCGCGCACCTTGCCGAACAGGTTCTGCATGGACGTCATCAGTTTTTCGGCAATCCCGGAACGGTCCAGCATTAATCCCATGAAAATAAACATGGGCAACGCGACCAGCACCCAGTTGTCCATAAATTTATAGACCCGGTTCACCGACATGCCCAGAGTAAGGTAGTTCAGGCCGGTAGCCGTGTCGAAATAGATGTCGGCAAAGTAGCCCACCAGGGTAAAAATACAGGCGACACCACCCAGTACCCAGGCAATCGGAAAGCCCGTAAACAGCAAGCCAATGAAGGTCAGGAACATGCCGATAACGAGATAATCATTGAATTCCACTGGCTAGGCCCTCCTCAATAGCGAAATAATTCTGACCAGACGTGATATCGCCGCCACAAACAGGAGGGCGAAGCTCACCGGTATGACACCTTTGACTGCCCATCGCCATGGCAGGCCCATGGGGGCGTCCGAGTGTTCATTGACCCGCCAGGATTCGTAGACAAAGTCAAGGCTCTGGTGAAAGATGACCACGATAAACGGCAGGAGCAGGAAGATGATGCCAAATAGATCCCAGCGCAATTTTGCTTTCGGTGAAAGACGGGCATGGATGATATCCACCCGGACATGGGAATCCATCATCATGGCATAGGAAGCCCCGAACATGATGCCCACGGCGTAAAGGTGCCACTGGATCTCCTCCAGGACCACCAGGCCGCGACCCAGGCCGTAGCGGAGAAATACCTGTAAAATAATCACAAAAATCAAGATGACGTTGGTCCACATGAGGAAATGGCCGATGCGCCGGATGAAGGTGTCCAGGCCATCGCAGAATTTATGCGGGACCTGTTCCTGTGTTTCTTCAGCACTCATTCTTAATCTCCATATATGTTTACGATAACGAAGTCCTACCAAGAAGCCTTCTCAAAAAACAGATTTTCCTTGAAATCAATTTTTTGAGAGAGTTTCTAAAAGTTGCGCACAGGGGGCATTTTCACAAACGCCCCCTGTGCATTCAACAGGTAGCAGAAGATTCAGGATCTTCCGCTAGGGATGGAACCTTACATGCTCGGTTTCTCACGCGGCAGAAAGCCCAGCGCTTCCCAATACTTGTAGTCTTCCCGGAAAGCCTGCAGATCATCATAGGCTTCCTTGAACTGGGGGCTCTTGACGGCCAGTTCGGCGGCAACCTCTGCCCAGGCGCCCCTGAAAGCGTCGAGCATCTCATCCGACCAGTACATGTTTTTTACGCCGCGTTTTTCAGCATTTTCCCGGATAACGGCGCCCTGGATGGCCTCCGTATGGGCCAGCGTGTTGGTCAGGTTCGCCATGCAGGCCATTTTGATCAGAGCCCGCTGGGCATCGGTCATACCGCGCCAGACCTTGCCGTTGATCATCAGGTCCAAAAACGTGGCCTGCTGATGCCAACCCGGAAAGTAATTGTACTTGACGACCTTGTAAAAACCCAGGCGCTGGTCGATGGCGGGCATGGAAAACTCTGACCCGTCGAGGGCGCCTTTTTCCAGGGCCGGGAAGATTTCGCCACCCGGCAGCATGCTGACGGAGACACCCAGTTTCTCCATGATTTTACCGCCCAGGCCGAAAAAGCGCATGCGCAGGCCTTTGAGGTCGTCAACCGAATTGATCGGCTTGCTGAACCAGCCGGCGGTTTCCGGGGCCAGGAGGCAGGCGGGCATGGCCCAGACATCATACCCATTCTTTGTATAGTATTCCTGGTAGAGTTTCAACCCGTTGCCGCGGAACATCCAGGCCAGAAACTCCGGGGCTTCGGGGCCGAAGGGCACTGCCGTGAACAGGGAGATGCCGGGCATCTTGCCTTCCCAGTAACCGGCCGCATAGTAACCGGCATTAACCTTCCCGCCGGCAACGGCATCCAGGATTTCAAACGGGGCCACCAGCTTGCCCGGTTCGTACACTTTCATCACAACACTGCCGCCGCTGGCTTCTTTAAGTGAATCGGCCAGTTCTACAATGGAAGTCCCCAAGCCCGGCAGGGCGGTGGAAAAACAAATCGGAACATCCAATTTCACCTTTTTGGCCATGGCTTCTTTCTTGGCTTCCTCTTTTTTGGCGCAGCCTGCCATCAAGCCGGCGGCCAGGAAAAGTACCACCATCAGCATGGTCATAAACTTGAGCATCGATTTTTTCTTCATTTTCTCCTCCTCTATAATTGTTAACCTGCCAAAAGATGCTGCTGGACTACGAGAACCGGTTCATCGCCATAAGATCCTAAGCCGGCAGGGCTGCAACGTAAAAAAGCCGGCCGGGTTTAAAGGTTTGTCAATATGTCAGGACCATTCCGCCCTCAAAGAGCAGATCCCCCCCGATGAGGTATTTGGCGAACTGGGAAAATCCGAATATAAACAGGTTGGCCACATCCACGGGCGCCATCATTTCTTTGATCCGCGAACGGCCCATCATGACCTCCGACACAACCGCTTCCGGCGTTATGCCGCGCTGCTCGGCCTGGGCCGGTATCTGGTTCAGGGCCAGCGGGGTTTTGACAAGGCCGGTGCTGATGGTGAACGAACGGATCTTGCCATCCCCTTCGGCGGATATGGATTGGCTCAGGGCTTTCAGGCCGAACTTGGTGATATTGTAAACCGGCTTGTTGACGGTGCAGATATGGGCGTGGGCGGAGGCCATGTTGCCGATGACGCCGTGCCATTGCCCGTTTTGCTTCATATGGGGTATGGTCAGTTTAGACAGGTAAAAGGGCGCCCGCAGCATGATTTTCTGCATGAGGTCGTATTTTTCCATGGGAAAATTTTTAACGGCGTCGATGTGCTGGAGCCCGGCGATCTTGGCCAGGTAGCGGATTTGACCGAGCTTGGCAGCTTCCTTGACCGCGTTTTCAATGGCGTCGTCATCGGCCAGGTCGGTTTCGATGAAAATCATCTGGCCGCCCATGTCCCGGGCCATTTTCTGGGTGGCCCGACCTTCCTCAGGGTTGACATCCAGGCCCACGGTCATCAGGTTGTTGGCGGCGGCCGCAATGGCGGTTGCCCGGCCGATGCCGGTGCCACAGCCGCTCACGATACAGACACTATCCGGGCTAAAATCAACATCCTCGAGCTTTAAGACTTCCTCAGCGCGGATTTCCGGCTCCTTAATTTCCATGAACCTCTACCTCCTGGGTTTCATTCAGTTGGTCCCTTGGATTGTGTGCGCGAGCGACATGAATGCGATTCAATAAATAATAGCAATTATGGGGCCAAGGAATCCGTTATCAGGCGTTCTCAGGCCTCAGGCGGCAAAAGACGTGCAATGATGACGGATTAATTTTTGCATTAAAGTTTTCTGGGGTCGGGATGCATGTTTTTTTCGACATTTTGCATAAAAAAGTGTATCAATAGTTATACATGTTGCTGTCGTGCTACACTGGTCCCTAAAGACAACAAGGGGATCAAGGTGAATTGGTAGTACCAATATTTATTGAATAACATTTATCTTGTCAAGATAAAATTAATCGGCGCTTGATAATCTCTTAAAACGCATAAATTATTAAATAATTGAGTAGTTATCAATGAGCCGGGCAACTGCCAGGGTGTTTTATATAAGGTCATACCTTTATAATATTTGAGCTAAATGAGCTTCTGGTTCCGTGGTTGACATCCACTTGAACCTGGAGGGGGACGGGATGGCAAATAGCAATCAAGAACGGGAAATAAAGGCCCTGCGGGCCGACCTGGAGATGTACGAACGCATTATCGACAGCATTCACAATGGCATCCTGGTGACCGACGCTGACGGTTACATTACCCACTTCAATAAACCTTACGGACAGTTCCTGGGGCTCGATCCTGAAACCCAGATCGGCAAACACTGCACTGAATCCGTCGAGAACAGCCGTATGCACCTCGTTGCCCAGACCGGCAAGTCCGAGATTAACCTGAGCCACAATATCAATGGGCAGAACATGGTGGTTCAGCGGATACCTATTAGGAAGGACGGTAAGGTCATCGCTGTCTTCGGTCAGGTCATGTTTAAGGATATTAAGGATGTGACCAAACTGGCCAACCGGCTATCGCTGCTGGAGTCGAAAGTCAAACTGTACGAACAGGAACTTATCAACCTGCGGTCCACCCGGTATACTTTCGAAAGTATCATCAGCCGCAGCCGTTCCATGAAGGCCCTCGAAAAGGAAGCCCTCAAAGCCACGGCCAATCAATTTCCGGTTTTGATCACAGGCGAGAGCGGCACCGGAAAAGAATTGTTTGCCCAGGCCATCCACCACGGCAGTCCCCGCAAACTCTACCCGTTTGTGCGTATAAACTGCGCGGCCATTCCCCGGGACCTGCTCGAATCCGAGCTGTTCGGTTACGAAAAAGGCGCCTTTACCGGTGCGCGGTCGGCCGGCAAACCCGGTAAATTCGAGGTGGCCCACAAGGGTACGATTTTTATGGATGAGATCGGGGACCTGCCCTTTGAAATGCAACCCAAACTTTTACGGGTATTGGAAGAAAGGGAATTTGAGCGGATTGGCGGCAACAAAGTTATGCATTCTGATTTTCGCCTGATTGCCGCTACCAACCAGGACCTGGACACCCTGATGAAATTACGGCGCTTTCGCAAGGACCTGTTCTACCGGTTGAACGTCATCTCATTGCACATCCCCCCTCTGCGGGACCGGCCTAGCGATATCGTGCCGACCGCCCGTCACCTGCTCAGGGAAAAGGCCCAGGAGGGCGTTGCCCAGGATCTGCAGATGGGATCAGCGGCCGAGCAGGCCCTTGCGGGTTACGACTGGCCGGGGAATGTGCGGGAACTGTCGAACGTGCTCGAGAGGGCCCTTTCATCGGCCGAAGGAGACCGTATCCGGCGGCACGATTTTCCATTCTTCCTGCAGGATCAGGGGAAGCTCAAATCGGACTATAAAATTACCTTGCTGCGGGATGTACAGGCGCGGGCCGAAACCAAGGCTATCCGTGAAGCCCTGATCGAAACGGATAACAACAAGGCGCAGGCTGCGAACCTGCTGGGTATCCATCGGACATTGCTTTATAAGAAGATGAAGAAGTACGGGATTGCGTTGGATGGCGAAGATTAGAACCCGTCTCAAAAAAGCCTTTTGTCTCAAACTCGGCGTTGGGCGTGAATATCCAATCCTCAAAATACGATAGTATTCCTCCGGTTAGATATTCACGGCCGCCTTGATTTTGAACCAAAATCCTTTTTTGATACGGATTCTCCTTGCCGATACATGGTGTCTCAAATTTGATACAACTACCTGAGGGCGTTTTTTGGGGTTGCCAGGCTCAGGAGGATTGTTTCTTTAACGCCGCCTGGGCTTCGGCGCGGCTTTCGTAGATGTGGGGGGCCACACATCCCGGCGGGCCAGGGCGTCGCCGATCTTCATTCGCAGAAAGGTACTGGTCGTATAGCGGGTAACGCCTGAATAAAAGCGATCCACCAGGTCCTTGACCATGTCGGTGTAGGCTTCGAGCACTTCCGGCGCAATGAAGAAATTGTCGTAGTTGACAATGGTGTGGACCTTGCGATTCAGGGGCGCCAGGATGGCCGCCACGCTTTCACCCACTTCGCGAACATCATCCAGGGACCTTACGGCGTACCCCTCGAGATTTACGAAAAAAAGATTCTCGACGGGATCATAACTCAGCCGTTCCTCCAGGGAGAGGGATAGCAGGTCTTCCCGCAGGGCCATCGGTTCTGTCCGGAAAATGCGGGCGTCCATCTCCGGCAACGGGTCGGCAATCGCGGGCGTGAACTGCATCTGGTCCAGGATATCCCGCTGCAGGTCGACACCCGGCGCGATCTCAACCAGTTGCATACCGGCCTCGGAAAGCCGGAAAACACCGCGTTCCGTGATGTATAACACCGTTTGCCCGCGCTCAACCGCATAGGGCCCGCTGAAGGTTACCTGCTCGACCCTTTCTATAAATTTCCGGGTTTTGCCTTCCCGGTCAATGCAAAGCCGTCCTGCGTCGACCGCGACTTGCAGACCGCCGGCTGTAAACGTGCCCACAAACGCGATCTTCTTGGCATTCTGGCTGATGTTGATGAAACCACCGGCCCCGGCCAGTTTGGGGCCGAATTTACTGACATTCAAGTTCCCGGAGCGATCGGCCTGAGCCAGGCCCAGAAAGGCGATGTCAAGACCTCCGCCGTCGTAAAAGTCAAATTGCGAGGGCTGATCGATGACCGCCTCGGTATTGGTGGCGGCACCGAAGTTGAGTCCCCCGGCCGGCAGGCCGCCGATAACGCCTGGCTCGGCCGTCAGGGTGATGTATTCGAGGATCTTTTCCTCGTTGGCAACACTGGCAATTCCTTCCGGCATTCCGATTCCCAGGTTGACCACACTGTTGGGTGCCAGTTCGAAGGCCGCCCGGCGCGCAATGATTTTGCGGGCGTTCATTTCCATGGGGGCGATGGTCTGCATGGGGACCTTGATCTCGCTGCTGAAGGCCGGGTTGTATGGTTCGGCAAAGGTCTGCCAGTGGTTTTGGGGCTCGGCGAGAACCACGCAGTCGACCATGATGCCCGGGATCTTGACCTGGCGGGCATTCAGGGTGCCCGGTTGTGCTATGCGCTCGACCTGCACGATAACAAAGCCGTTGCAATTCCGTGCCGCTGTGGCAATGGCCAAAGCTTCCAGGGTCAAGGCTTCCTTTTCAAACGTGATGTTGCCGTCGGTGTCGGCGGTCGTACCGCGCAACAGGGCCACATTGATGGGAAAGGTTTTATAAGCCAGGTACGGCCGCCCGTCAAATTCCACCAGTTCCACCAGGTCTTCGGTCGTCCGGTCGTTGATTTTACCGCCTCCCTGGCGCGGGTCCACGAAGGTGCCCAATCCAACGGAGGTAATGGTGCGTGGTTTATGGGCGGCAATGTCGCGGTACATATGCGAAATTACGCCCTGGGGCAGGTTGTACGCTTCGATTTTATTCTCCACGGCCAACTTCTGCAGTTTGGGAACCAGTCCCCAGTGTCCCCCGATCACTTTTTTTACCAGGCCGGCATGCCCCAGGTGGTTCAAACCCTTCTCCCCGCCATCCCCCTGGCCGGCCGCGTAAACCAGGGTCAAGTCACGGGGGCCATCGGTTGCGAGGAAATAGGTTTCCAGGGCGATGGCCAACTCTTCCGGGAAGCCGATCCCGACAAATCCGCCGGTGGCCACCGTATCACCATCCCGAATAATTCGGACGGCTTCCGCGGGCGTAACGACCTTCCCTTTTTTGGCCTTTTCCGGGGTGAGGTCGGAGAGCATGGGATGCGACTGTGACGACGGGGGGGATACATTTTGCACGGTCATGATATTGCGCCTCCAGGTTATTTCCAGGGTGCGGCCGCAGGATACGGCTGTCCGCTGTTTACCAAGGGAAAAAGCAATTTTGGTGCCATGTTGCCGGGCTGTCCACCGACGGCCGGGGGATGGCCGATGCGTCCGCTGCGGATAATGCGCCGGCCGGGTTCAGGGTGCGCTACCGACCATTACATTAGTGAAAGGTTCATTTTTTAAAGTACACTTAAAAAGGTATTTCTTTACAAATAATTGGGTATTAAATATTGTAAATCTTTTCAAGCGATAGATGCAAAGACCGGACCGGGGATAAGCCGCGGTCCAAACAAAGATATTATCTTTGAATCAGCCTGTATACAGGAAACATTTAAAGGAGCAGTCCCATGGCAAAAAAGATGAAAACCATTGACGGAAACACAGCTGCAGCGCACGTGGCCTATGCTATGAGTGATGTTGCGAACATCTATCCGATTACACCGTCATCTCCGATCGGTGAAATCGCCGATGAGTGGGCGGCGGATGGCCTGAAGAACATTTTCGGCCAGCAATTGCTGGTACGTCAGCTGCAGAGCGAGGCCGGTGCAGCTGCATCGGTGCACGGCGCCCTGGCCGCCGGTGCCCTGACCTCTACGTTTACCGCATCCCAGGGGCTGCTGCTGATGATCCCGAACATGTACAAGATGAGCGGGGAATTGCTGCCCGGCGTGCTGCATGTTACCGCCCGGGCCATTGCAGCCCACGCACTAAGCATCTTCGGCGACCACCAGGATGTAATGGCTGTCCGTCAGACCGGTTTCGGCTTAATTGCTTCTTCCTCGGTCCAGGAGGCCCAGGATATGGCCCTGATCGCCCATCTGGCGGCCATTGAGGCCAGCGTGCCGTTTTTGCACTTCATGGACGGTTTCCGGACCAGCCACGAAATCCAGAAAATCGAGATGATCGACTACGCGGACATGGCCAAGCTGACCAATATGGATGCGGTCCGGGCCTTTCGCGAGAGAGGCACCAACCCCGAACGTCCCGAACTGCGCGGTACCGCTCAGAATCCGGACATCTATTTCCAGGGACGTGAAGCGGCCAACCCCTTCTACCTGAAAACGCCCGGCATTGTGGCCGAGTACATGCAGAAGGTGGGCGATCTGACCGGTCGGTACTACAAACCCTTTGATTACGTGGGCGCTGCCGACGCTGAAAACGTGGTCGTGGCCATGGGCAGTTCCTGCGAGACTATCGAAGAGGTGGTCAACCACCTGGCGGCGGCCGGTGAAAAGGTTGGCCTGGTGAAGGTGCGCCTGTTCAGGCCGTTTGCACCGGAGTACCTTTTCGAGGTACTGCCTTCTTCGGTAAAAATCCTGACGGTCCTGGATCGAACCAAGGAACCGGGAGCGCTGGGCGATCCGCTCTATCTGGATATCTGTACGGCCTGTGTTGAAAAAGGCGTCACCCCGCGGATTCTGGCCGGGCGTTACGGCCTGGGTTCCAAGGAATTTACCCCGGCCATGGTGAAAGCGGTATTCGACAACATGAAGGCCGCCGAGCCCGGAAACCATTTTACGGTGGGCATCAATGATGATGTCACCAACACCTCTCTGGAGGTCACGCCAGGTTTTGACGTGGCCCCGGAAGGGACCGTACAGTGCAAGTTCTGGGGGCTGGGCGCGGATGGTACCGTCGGTGCCAACAAAAGCGCCATCAAGATCATCGGCGACAACACGGATATGTACGCCCAGGCCTATTTTGCCTATGACTCCAAGAAGTCGGGGGGCGTCACCATTTCGCATTTGCGTTTTGGGAAAACACCGATTCAGTCTACCTATTGTATCGATGCCGCCGATTACATAGCCTGTCACAAATCCAGCTACGTTAACATTTACGATGTGCTGGAGGGCATCAAGGACGGCGGCACCTTTGTAATGAACAGCAAGTGGTCCATGGAGAAGATGGAAAAGCGGCTGCCGGCCGTCATGAAACGGACCATCGCGACCAAGAAGCTGAAGTTTTACAATATCGATGCAGTCAAGATCGCCGGCGAAGTCGGCTTGGGCGGTCGGATCAACATGATTATGCAGACCGCATTTTTCAAGCTGGCTAACGTTATCCCGGTGGATGAGGCCATTGGCTATCTGAAGGGCCAGATCGACGCGTTGTTCCGCCGCAAGGGCGACAAGATCGTCGAGATGAACTGGGATGCCGTGGACCGCACCCTGGAGAACCTGGTGGAAGTCGATTACCCGGCCAGCTGGGCGGATGCCGCCGGGGACGCCGAAGATGATGCCGACCTGCCTGAATTCGTAAAGAACGTCATGAACCCGATGATCGCCGCCCAGGGCGACAAACTGCCGGTTAGTTCGTTCTCCGTGGATGGGATCTTCCCGGTTGGGACCACCCAGTACGAGAAACGTGGCGTGGCCATCAACGTACCGGAGTGGGTCATGGACAACTGCATCCAGTGCAACCAGTGCGCCATGGTCTGCCCGCATGCGGCCATTCGCCCGGTACTGGTCACCGACGAGGAACTGGCCGCTGCGCCGGCGGGCTTCGAAGCGAAAAAGGCCCTGGGAAAGGAACTGAAAGATGATTTCAAATTCCGGATCCAGGTGTACGCCGAAGACTGCATGGGCTGCGGCAATTGCGCCGATATCTGTCCGGCCAAGAAACCGGCCCTGTTAATGAAATCCATCGACACCCAGCTGGAGACACAGGTGCCCTGCCAGCAATATGCCTCCAGTCTGCCGGTGCGCGACAACCTGGTCAAACGGACCAGCGTCAAGGGCAGCCAGTTCTGCCAGCCGCTGCTTGAGTTTTCCGGCGCCTGTTCCGGCTGTGGCGAAACCCCGTATGCCAAACTGATTACCCAGCTGTTCGGTGAACGCATGGTGATCGGGAATGCCACCGGCTGCTCCTCCATCTGGGGCGGCAGCGCACCCTCCGTCCCCTACTGTGTGAACGAGGATGGCTTCGGGCCCACGTGGGGCAATTCCCTGTTCGAAGACCCGGCCGAATTCACCTACGGCATGTTCCTGGGTGAACTGCAGCAGAGAAACAAGTTGGCCGACCTGGCCAGAGAAGCCCTGGATACCGACATCAGCGCCGAGGTCAAAGAGGCCCTGTCCGGTTGGCTGGACAACGTCAAGGATTCGGCCGGCTCGCGCAAGTACGGTGACATCCTCAAGAACCTCCTGCCGGGGATGACCGACAATCCGCAGCTGGCGGAGATCAATGCCAACAGCCGTCTGTTTACCCAAAAATCCTATTGGATTTTCGTCGGGGACGGCAGCGCCTACGATATCTCCTTTGGCGGTCTTGATCATGTCATGGCCACCGGTGAAGATATCAACATCATCGTGTATGACACCGAGGTCTATTCCAATACGGGCGGCCAGTCTTCCAAGGCCACGCCGACCGGCTCGATCGCCAAGTTCGCGGCTTCCGGTAAGAAAACGGCCAAGAAAGACCTGGGCGGCATGGCCATGACCTACGGGTATGTATATGTGGCCAATGTCGGTATGGGCGCCAACAAGCAGCAACTGATGAAAGCCCTGGTCGAAGCGGAAAGTTACGACGGTCCCTCTCTGATCATGGCCTATTCGCCCTGCATCAACCATGGCATCAAAAAGGGTATGGGCAAGACCCAGGAAGAGACCAAGCTGGCCGTCGAGTGCGGCTACTGGCCGCTTTACCGGTTTAACCCGCTGCTGGCCCAAGAGGGTAAAAACCCGTTTACCCTGGACTCCAAGGAGCCAACCGGCAACCTGCGGGAGTTCCTGCGCGGCGAGGTTCGCTACGCCGCCCTGGAGAGCCTGTTTCCCGAAGAGGCCAAAACCCTGCATGACCGCCTCGAAGGGGAATTTGCCGATAGATACGCCAAGCTCGCCAAGCTGGCCGGGCGTGACGAGGAGGCTGAGAAAAAAGAGGCTTAAGCCGGCCCCAGACGGGTGCCAAGGCATGAACCATCAAAAAGGAGCCGGCCTGCCCGGCTCCTTTTTTTGTGCCTGCCCGGTGCCGCCGATCCGTTTGGGTGGTTTTACACCGGTCTGTGATGTAATCGGATGCGCTGCCGGATGGATGGCGCCGGCCTTGCCGTCTAACGTGACCCGGTATGTTGAGGTTTATCTTTTTGGCAAATTTTGTTATAACGTATTGATTGTTAAATAGTCCCTCAGATTCCTTACAAATTTTATCCAGCTTTGAATGAGGTGCAGACGTGAAAGACATTCTGGTAAAAGAGATTATGATCCCGATTTCCAATTATGTGACCGTCCAGAAAGACGACAATCTGACCGATGTCCTGCGGGCGATCGAGGATCGGCGGGCCGCCGATCAGGGACATGCCCACAGGGATGCCATCGTCGTCGACGAGAACGGACGGTTTGTCGGTAAAGTAACCATGATCGATATCTTTAGGGCCCTGGAGCCCAACTACCGCAAGACCAAGGACGAAAGAGATAGACAGCAGACCCTGACCGACGCTTTCGTGGAAAAAGCGGTCAAAGACTTCAAGCTCTGGTTGGATCCAGTTGAGACCATTTGCGAACGGGGCGGGAAGTTGAAAGTTGCCGATGCCATGCATGTGTCTGAAAAGTCGGAATACATCAAGGAAGAAGATACTCTTGAGCTTGCCATGAACTACTACGTTATGGGCGTGCACCAGCCGTTGATCGTCAGAAAAGGAGACGATGTAACCGGTGTCCTGCGGTTTGGAGATGTTTTCGAAATAGTCCGCGAGCAATTGGTAAACTGCGCACTGGGTTAGACCTGTTCAGCAAACAACCGTGCGAATTGACGCGGGCGTTCATGCGCACTTTTTATATTATTCAGGCTTTAAAATACCTGGTGCTCAGGGCCTGGTCAGAGATAATCGGCTTTGCCGTAAAAGATCGTAAAGTTGCTCAGGTATAAAGGTTGAAATCTGAAGGCTGATGGTGAAAGTGCTGAAAGAGCCATAAATCCAAGGCTCGTTCGATTCAGGGCCGACATTGTTTTCAATGCAGTCAATTCGACCAGATTGGGTTTGAGGTTTTTCTGCAGCCTTCAGCTTTGACCTAATCCCCTGGATCCGACCATGCCATGAATGCGTCTTCTGGCTGCCGGCCTCTTTGAGCCAGGATTCTTTACAGTTCCGTCATAGCCTGCCGCCACCTTTCCTCCGGGCAATGCGTTATCCCCCAGCATGTCGACATTTTCACTACCGGATCTTTGACCGCGTCTATAGGCAGGCAAGCAGCAACGTGAGGGTGACCATACTGCAGGCGGTGGAAAAAAACAGGGCCGTCACCACAAAGCGGGGCGCGATGTCATGCTCCATGGCTATGATGGCGGTCAATATGGCCGCGGGCATCCCGGCCTGCAGGATACCGGCGGTTTTCTCGATACCGTTAACGCCGAAAGGGGTGGCCAAAAGGGTCGCCAGCAGCGGTGCTGCGATCAGGCGCACGGTACTCACGATGATGACATCGCGGTCGATCTTGAACGCTTTGACTTCGGCCAGGAACATTCCCAGGGCTACCAGCATGACGGGGATCATGGCATCCGCCAGCAGGCCCGTCGTCCGGGAGACCATCAGGGGCAAATCAAAGTCGGTCAGGGGGAAGAACAACGCCGGAAAGACAACCAGAATTACCGGAGTTTTGAAAACCCGCCAGCTGGCAGACAGGCCGCCGCCGCGGCTCCAGTTGATATAGCTGATACTGACGAAAAAGGCGGCCACGTTGATGGCCACGAAATACAAGGTGGCGGTGAACACCGCGGCAGGCCCCAGTTTGAAATCGATGATGGCAATACCGAAATTGGCCGCGTTTCCGAACGCGGCCACGGTGATATAGGCCGCAATCATCTCCCGGGAGCGTCCCAGCATCCGGGCTGTCAGGTAGCCAACCGCTGCACACGCCAGGGTTACGGTAACGATGTAGGCCATGGCCCGGGCCATGAGCCCGAACTCAACATTGGCCGCGCTGATGATGTTGAACACATAGGCCGGAATGAATACATAGTAGGCGCTCTTCGATAACGTCCGCGATTCCAACTTGAGCGGCGGCCCGGCGAAGTACCCGACGAGGATAACGCCAAATACCGGGGCCACAATATTCCAGAAAATGGCCAGGACGTCCAGGATCATATTTTACCTTTATCTGTGCGGTTAGGCGGCCCAAGTCCAATGGCGGTCACCATAGCATGTTTTCTACCCGGGGGCACTGCCTTTATGGCGCATTTGCCCGCTTTGCCTAGCGGAGACGAATATGCTACGGTGATGCATATTGATTCTGCGTTTAAAAGCCCGGTCCCCTGGGCCGCTTCTAAGAAAGTTGGCTATGCCGGGGGGGCCGATTCCAGGTACTTAGGCTGTAGGCTGAAGGCTGTTAGGTAGTGCCTCTCCACGATTAGAAACCATGGATGGGAGTTGTTAGCTGTTCGCCATTAGCTTTTGACTGAGATGCAAAAAGCAATGACGTTCCGGATCGCAAATCGAAAAAAGCTAAACCCCGAGATCTTCCTACAGCCTAAATGCCTATCGCCTATACACGTGAATCCGGCCACGCCAGCATAAGCGTGCGTTGGTAGCACGCCCCTTCCTGGGGCAAGCCAAAGCCTGGTTCTCCGGGCCAGGATTTTTTACATGTCTTCGGAGAAACGTTTTTAACGATTGGAATACGATCGGAGGTGCGACCATGCAAGATACCCTGCAACCCGGCCTTGAACACACCTTTACCTTTCAGCTGCCGGAATCTAAAACCGTCCCGGCCCTTTATCCCGAGGCGCCGGAATTCGCGGTAATGCCCAAAGTATTCGCCACCGGTTTCATGGTCGGTTTCATCGAGTGGGTCTGCATTCAGGCAGTGAACCCGCATATCGACTGGCCGGCGGAGCAGACCGTTGGCACCAAGGTCAACATCAGCCACACGTCAGCCACGCCACCCGGCATGGAAGTCAGTGCCACCGTCAAATTGATCGAGGTCGACCGCAAACGCCTGGTGTTCGAGGTGGAGGCCCGTGACGAGGCCGGCCTGATCGGCAAGGGAACCCACGAGCGTTTTGTCATCAATGCGGAGAAATTCAATCAGGCCCTGGAGGAGAAAATCAGACGGTAGAAATGTTCCCGGGTCTTAAGCTATTCAGACCGCCGGGTTTATTTTCAGCTTTTTGCTTTAGAAACAAACGATAACAACTATTATACACAAAATTATACTACTAAATGATTGAAATTAAACCATTCTATAGGATCATATCCGTCATTGGTTGTATTTTATTTGGTGTTTGGTCTGCCTTATTTTTACAGGATATGTTTAATTCCGGACTTACATTGAAAGAATACAAGTTATTTATTCCTGTAATCTTCTGGGCCATTTTTTTCTAATTGTAAGTGTTTCAGGAAAATGGCCAGAGGTCGTAGTTTTTCAATTTATGAAGAAAGAAAATGAATCCAAATGATCACCCGAAAAATCTTGGTGTCAATTATTCAGTAACCGAAAACTGGGTACAACATATCACTTAAGTGGGACGCTAAAGGTCGCGGCGCCCCTTAGTTCAAACGTTAAGAGACGATGCCATGCTGTTTCCTGTATCCGGGGTTGAGGTCAGTCCGGTAATTCCATTCGTGGTGGCTTTCTTTGTGTCTTTCCTGACTTCCATGGGCGGCGTGTCCGGGGCTTTCCTGCTGCTTCCTTTCCAAGTCAGTGTGCTTGGCTACACGGCCCCATCGGTCAGTGCAACCAATCAGCTTTTCAACATCATTGCCATCCCGAGCGGGGTCTATCGGTATTTGCGTGAAGGACGCATGCTGTGGCCACTGACCCTGGCTGTGATCATCGGAACGCTTCCCGGAGTATTCATCGGTGCCTGGGTGCGCATCGAGTATCTTCCCGAGCCCAGGCACTTCAAATTGTTTGTAGCCGCAGTTCTGCTCTACATTGGTTTGCGCCTGGCAAAGGATGCCCTGCGCAGGAAAGAAAAGGCCCGCCCAACAGATTCGGCCGATTCCTTTACAGTGCGGGTAATACATTCAACTTTCAAGCGGGTTGAGTTTGAATTCGATTCCGAGACCTATAGTTTTTCCCCGCCACTTGTTTATTTCATCTGCTTTCTGGTTGGCATAGCAGGCGGGATCTACGGTATTGGGGGCGGGGCCATCGTCGCCCCCTTTTTTGTTGCCATCGTCGGCCTGCCGGTCCATACGGTAGCCGGGGCTGCTTTGATGGGGACCTTTGTCACGTCTGTCGCGGGAGTTCTATTTTACCAGTTCCTGGCCGGATTTTACCCCGGCCTATCAGTCTCGCCCGATTGGCTGTTAGGCTCCCTGTTCGGGCTGGGGGGCGTGTTAGGCATGTATTGCGGCGCGCGGACGCAAAGATTCATACCGGCTCCGGCAATCAACACCATTTTATGCATTTGCATACTGCTGGTGGCCGGGAAATACATTGCCGACTTTTTTTCTTGAAATACCGGCCTGTGCGCAATTCCATTTTTTTACCGTGACCCATCGGGCAACGGCGGCCGGAAGCTTGGTTTTTTCTTTCATGCTGGAAACCCGGGTGGGGATAAACGGCGGCGGCTCCATGTATTTCAGGACCTGCAGGCTATAATCAGGGTTCAGCAGTTAGCTTATAAAGGCCGCGGCAGCCTCCGGGTTCGGCCCGTTTTGAGCATGGTGATGCCGTACGTACACCATTTGCCTTTGTGTGATTGCGGCCGCCGGGTGAGATGCGTTCAGGTATACGGACGAATGACTCAGGTAGCCGCTGTAGTGTTGCGGGCGGGGTGGTTTTTAGCGGTGAATAGCCTGAAACGGGTGATTTCAGGCGGCGCCCCGAGCCGGAAGGGAAAAACCAGGGTGCCGATACCGCGATTGACATATGTGTAGCCGTGGTCTTCCTTGACGAGGCCGGCCATGTAGCGCGCCGGGTTGTCGATGGGCATAAAATGATGGGTCAGGTACGGGATGGCCAACTGCCCGCCGTGGGTATGCCCACAGATCGTCAGGTCAATACCCATCTTCTTATTTATATCGGTCATGATATCCGGGCTATGGGAAAGGAGAATCTTGAATTGTTCTATCGGGATATCACGTAAGGAGCCCGGAAGATCATGAGAGAACCAGACATCGTCGATGCCGGCTATGTGTATAGTTTCCTGGCCGCGGACAACCGGTGTTGAGGTGTTGCGCAGAAACTGGATGCCAACCTTTTCCAGTTCGGCCACCAGTCGCTTTTCCGTGTCCAGGCCGTCCCATTGATCATGATTTCCAAGGACGGCCAGCTTTTTACCGGCTTTCAAATTCCCCAGGACCCGGGCCACCATGGCCGTATAATCATGGCTTGATATCGGCAGCCACTTTTTCCAGAAATCGTTTACCGCTCCGGTAATGATATCCCCGGTGACGACCACCAGATCTTTGTCGAGCTGGTTGACGCGCTCAACTACCCGCATTAAATAGTCCTCACCTACCCAGAAACTGGCATGCAGATCCGAAATCTGAGTTATGCGGTAATCGTTGAAGACCGGCGGCAAATTGGGGTAGTTGAGCCGGACGGTTTCAACCGCGAGGTTGTCACGCCGGGTAAACATAAATGCCAATAGCCCCAGCACAGAGAACCGGAAGCCATGTTTCAGGAAGGCCCGGCGATTCATTGGTTTTTTGAAGAGCGGTCGCGTGGGTTTCATCTTTATCTCCCGGTGCCGGTCATGCAGGCGTCCATTTATGGTGGTAACCAATATCATATTGAATATCAAGTAGCTTGGAGATGAACCTCGATTACTTCTCGCCATGGGCAGTGATTTCAGTTGACAGGCAGAACGGGATGGTCTAATGGGTGACCCATTAAGTTTTCCCTTTCAGTCCAAAGACAGGATGCCAGCCAATGTTTCAAAAAACCAACCAGCACAGGGTGTTTGAAGACCTGGTCAATCAAATCGAAGGGGCCATATTAGACGGCCGTTTAAAAGTGGGTGACAAACTGCCCCCCCAGCGGGAATTGGTTGAGATGTTCCAGACCAGCCGGGCTTCCTTGCGTGAAGCGCTGCGGGTTCTGGAGCAAAAGGGCCTGATTGATATCAAATTGGGTGTTAGCGGCGGGGCGGTCATCAAGGCGGTCGATACCGAGCCGGTCACGGAAAGTCTGGCTCTGCTCATTCAACACCAGAAGGTTTCGCTGGAAGAACTTGCCGAGTTTCGGGAAGGGGTGGAGGGCCATGTGGCGGCCCTGGCTGCCCGGCGGGCCTCACCCGCAGAAATCCGGAAGCTCAGGGAACTGCTGGAAACTGCCCGCGAATATGTAGCCCAGGGAATCGTTGCGTGGGAGGCCTTTTGCGATGTAGACAACGCCATCCACGTGGCCATTGCCGCGGCCAGCGGCAACTCTGTCTATGGATTTGTGCTGCGCATGGTGCATGACAACATCCAGCGTTACTACGAGGCATACCCGCTCAAAGACGAACGAATATTGAAAGAGAATTATGAGGACCTGTATGAAATTGTACAGGCCCTGGAGAAAAAGCAGGCTACTGTCGTAAAATCCCTGGTGCAGGGACACGTGCGGCGGTTTAACCGGTACATGCTGAACCATGAGTGTTAGGAGGAATCATGTTAACTGCAGACTATATCAACCTTGAAGACGAATTGGGTGCCCACAACTACAAGCCCCTGAACGTGGTGCTGAACAAGGGCGCAGGCATCTGGGTATGGGATGTGGAAGGCAAAAAATACCTGGACTGCCTTTCAGCGTATTCGGCCGTGAACCAGGGTCACTGCCACCCGGAGATTCTAAAGACCATGCAAGCGCAAGCCGCCAGGCTGACCCTTACTTCCCGGGCTTTTCGTAATGATCAACTGGGCCTTTTCTATAAAGAGATCTGCCATCTTACCAATTCTCACAAGGTGCTGCCCATGAACAGCGGGGCCGAGGCGGTGGAAACGGTTATTAAAACGGTCCGCAAGTGGGGCTACCAGGTGAAAGGCGTTCCCAAAGACCAGGCCGAGATCATCGTTTGTGCGGATAATTTCCACGGCCGTACCATTACCATCGTGGGATTCAGCACGGATGAAAACTCCCGCGGCGGCTTCGGGCCCTTCACGCCTGGATTTAAAATTATTCCTTTTGGTGATGCGGATGCCCTGGAAGCGGCCATCTCGCCCAACACGGTAGCGTTTCTGGTGGAGCCTATCCAGGGGGAGGCCGGGGTGATCATTCCGCCCCCGGGTTATCTGAAAACCGCCCGCGAGATCTGCAGCCGTCATAACGTCGTGCTGG
The DNA here is from genome assembly GCA_905176665.1 of Olavius algarvensis Delta 4 endosymbiont. GTDB lineage: Bacteria > Desulfobacterota > Desulfobacteria > Desulfobacterales > CAJINA01 > CAJINA01. The sequence goes on from CAJINA010000247.1 coordinate 45,269, forward strand.
TACTCGATGAAATCCAGACCGGACTCGGGAGAACCGGGAAAATGCTGGCCGAAGAGCACGAGGGTATCGAGGCCGATCTCACCCTGGTGGGCAAGGCGTTGTCCGGCGGCTACTACCCGGTGTCGGCCGTCCTGTCGAACAAGGAGGTTATGGATGTACTGCAGCCCGGTGAGCACGGCAGCACATTCGGTGGTAACCCGCTGGCCTGTGCCGTGGCCCGAACGGCACTCCGGGTTCTGGACGAAGAGAACCTCGTTGAAAACGCTGCCCGGATGGGAACCTATTTCCTGGAAGGACTGCGGCAGATCAACAATGCCCAGATCAAAGAGATCCGCGGCCGGGGGTTGATGCTTGCCGTTGAGTTTGATCCCGCGGCCGGGGGTGCCCGCCAATACTGCGAACAGCTGCAGCAAGCAGGCATCCTCTGCAAAGAAACCCACGACCATACCATCCGGTTTGCGCCACCATTGGTAATTACCCGTGATGATATCGACTGGGCAATGGAGAAAATTTCAGCCGTTCTTGCCGGCTGATGATAGCAACCAATGAATAGATAGCCTCTATAAAACAGGAGCTTTACCGTGAAACGTGATTTCCTGCATGTCAGCGATCTTAGCAAAGAAGAGATACATGAGACCCTGGATCTGGCCGCCGAAGTCAAGGCCCGTTTTAAATCCAGGGAAACCTATCAGCCCTTTGCCGGGCAAACGATGGCCATGATCTTTGCCAAACCGTCGGCCCGGACCCGCATATCGTTCGAAACCGGCTTTCACCGGCTCGGGGGGCATGCGATTTATCTGAGTCCGGATGACATCTCCATCGGCAAGCGGGAAGCCGTCAAGGACATAGCGCGTGTGATCAGCCGGTACAATGATTTGATCATGGCGCGTTTGTTCAAGCATGGCCATATCCTTGAGATGGCGCAGTATGCCGATGTGCCGGTCATCAATGGCCTGACCGATTATAACCACCCGTGCCAGATATTAGCGGACCTGTTTACCATCCAGGAACATAAAAAGCGGCTCAACGACCTGAAGATCGTGTATGTCGGGGACGGCAACAACATCGTCCATTCCTGGCTGCACCTGGCCCGCCGGCTGCCCCTGCATTTCGTCTGCGCCTGCCCGGAAGGATACCTGCCCGACGAGGAAACGGTCACCGCTACCCGGGCGGCGGGGATCTCCCGGATCGAAATATCCCATGACCCGACCGCTGCGGTCAAAGGGGCCGATATTGTCTATACCGATGTGTGGGCGCCCATGGGGCAAAAACATGAGGCGGCGGAAAGAGCTGCCCGGTTTGCAGATTTTCAGGTCAATAGCCAGCTTATGGCGGCCGCCGGTGACCAGGCCCGGTTCATGCACTGCCTGCCCGCCGAGCGGGATGTGGAGACAACCGATGCAGTCATGGAATCGGAGACATCGATCGTCTTCGACCAGGCAGAGAACCGGATGCACGCCCAGAACGCCATCATGCTGATGGTGACCGGGGCCCGCACGAGTTGATTCAGTGTTACAAATCTGGTCCTCAGGGCCAGGTCAGAGATAATTGGCTATGCCGGGGTAACGGATACCAGGTGTTTAGTCTGAAGACTGAAGGTAGTGCCTCTCCACGATTGGAAATCATGGATGGGAGTTATTAGCTGATAGCCATTAGCTTTTAGATGAGATGCAAAAAGCAATGCACTTCCGAATCGCTAATTGCTAAAAGCTAAATTCTGAGATTTTCCTTCAGCCTTCTGTCTTCGGCCTGATGCCCTGAATCCGGCCACGCCAGAACAGCGCGATTTGGTAGTACGCCCCTTCCAGGGGCAATCCAAAGCCTGGTCCGCCGGGCCAGGATTCTTTAAAAGGAGAAGCCGCATGGTTGAAAAAGTACTGATCATGGGAGCCGCCGGTCGCGACTTCCACAACTTCAATGTCTATTTTCGCGATAACAAACGCTACAACGTGATCGGCTTTACCGCCACCCAGATCCCCGATATTGACGGCCGACGCTATCCTCCGGAATTGGCCGGCCGGATGTACCTCGAGGGGATCCCCATTCATACCGACGAAAAACTGGCCGAGCTGATCAAAACCCACAGCATCGACCTGGTGGCGTTTTCATACAGCGACGTGCCGCACAATGAGGTGATGCACAAGGCATCGGTGGTCACAGCCGCCGGTGCGGATTTTATCATCATCGGTGCGCCTTATACGATGCTGACCTCATCGAAACAGGTCGTGTCGGTCTGTGCGGTCCGGACCGGATGCGGTAAATCCCAAACCAGCCGCAAGGTGTGCCAGATCCTGCAGAAAATGGGCAAGCAGGTCGTGACGGTCAGACATCCCATGCCCTATGGGGATCTGACCCGTCAAATCACGCAACGGTTTTCATCCTATGCGGACCTGGAAAAACATAACTGTACCATCGAAGAACGGGAAGAGTATGAACCGGTAGTGGCCATGGGCGCGGTGATCTATGCCGGGATCGACTATGAGAAAATTCTGCGCGCGGCCGAGAAGGAAGCCGATGTGATCATTTGGGACGGCGGCAACAATGATGCCCCGTTTTTCAATCCCGATGTGAATATCGTGGTTTTCGATCCCCACCGGGCAGGGCATGAAACCACCTATCACCCCGGTGAGACCAACATGCTCATGGCCGATATAGCCATCATCAACAAGGTGGACAGCGCCGCGCCTGAAAAGGTCGCGCAGGTCCGCCAAACAATCGAACAGCACAACCCGGAAGCGGATATTATCCTGGCGGATTCCGCTATCCTGGTGGATAATCCGGCCCAGATCGAGGGCCAACGGGTCCTGGTGGTTGAAGACGGCCCTACGCTGACCCATGGTGAAATGGCCTACGGCGCCGGTACGATTGCGGCCCAGCGTTATCAGGCGGCCAAAATCGTAGACCCGCGGCCCTACCTGGCCGGTACGCTCAAAGAGACATTCGCATCCTATCCGGGGATCGGTGCCCTGCTGCCGGCCATGGGTTACAGCCCCCGCCAGGTCCAGGACATGCAGACAACCATCAACAATACCGATTGTGACCTGGTGCTTTTTGCCACCCCCATCGATTTGACCCGTTTGATCGAGATCAACAAGCCGACCCTGCGCGTCCGCTACGAATACAGTGACAATAGCGATCCGACTCTGGAAAGCCTGTTGATTCAGCATCTGGATCACAACAGGGATGAAAAGGCGTAAGGCGCTAGTGAGGACGGCAGCATGCATACGGCCGAAAAACAATCCAAGCCGATAGTCCTGGTGGCCCTGGGAGGCAACGCCCTCATCCGAAAAGGGCAAGCGGGATCGGCCCGGCAGCAGCTTGAGAACCTGAAGCTGCCCATCCGGCAAATTGCCCGCCTGGCAGAAGACTACCGGATTATCATCACGCACGGCAACGGTCCCCAGGTGGGCAACCTGCTGCTGCAGCAGGAGTGTACCCGGGAAGTCCCGGAAATGCCCCTGGAGATACTGGTGGCCCAGACCCAGGGACAGGTCGGCTACATGATCGAATCGACCCTGGACCAGGAATTGATGCAGCTCGGCGTCAACACGAAACCCTTGGTCAGCCTGATCAGCTATGTTGTTGTGGACGAAAACGATCCGGCGTTCGAGACGCCCAGTAAGCCGGTCGGGCCCGTCTACACGGAAGCGGAGGCAGCTAAAAAATCCTTCCCGACCGTGAAAACCGCCAAGGGGCACCGGCGGGTCGTCGTTTCCCCCCAGCCGGTGACAATCGTTGAAAAGCGGGAGATCAAGAAGCTCATCGAGATGGATTTTATCGTGATCTGCTGCGGCGGCGGCGGGATCCCGGTGAAAAGGGAGGGCCGCGCATTTCAGGGGGTGGACGCGGTGATCGACAAGGACCTGGCCAGTGCCCTGCTGGCCGAAGAGGTCGGGGTGGATACATTTGTTATTGCGACCGACGTGGAGGGTGCTATGCTGGATTACGGCAGCCGCAACCAGCGTCTGCTGCGCCGGCTGACCCTTGAAGATGCTGCCCGCCATCTGGTGGAGGGTGTTTTCCCGGCCGGGTCCATGGCCCCTAAAATCGAGGCCTGCTTGCAGTTTGTCGGTCATGGCGGTCAGCGCGCGGTGATCACCTCCATCGGTGACATCGCAGCCGCGGTGAACGGCCGGGCCGGGACCGAGTTCGTGGCCGGTTGACACCTCCGCGCCTGCCGGGGCAGCAAAACAGCTTGGCGGCCATCAGCCGGTAGTCCTACATTCTGAACATTGAGTGTTTGCGTCCATAGCATCCAATAACCCGTAGCATGAGGAGACAGACATCGTGACCAAATTCAACCTTCAGCATGTAGTAGAGTCACAGCAGTTTGACCGGGAGCTTATCGACGTCGTGTTCAGCGTAGCCTCGCAAATGAAGGAAGACCTGTCGGGCAGCGGCCAGTTGCGGTACAGCCTGGCCGGCAAGATCATGGCGTCGCTATTTTACGAACCGTCCACAAGGACGCGCTTTTCATTTGAGTGCGCCATGCGGCGGCTGGGCGGCAGTGTCATTACGACAGAAAATGCACGGGAGTTCTCCAGTGCCTCCAAGGGAGAGAGCCTGCATGACACCACCCGAATTATGAATGGCTATGCCGACATTATCGTCATGCGTCACAATGAGGCCGGTAGCGCCGAGAAAGCAGCCCAGGTTTCCAATATCCCTATCATCAATGCCGGTGACGGGGCCGGGCAGCATCCGACCCAGGCCCTGTTGGATTTGTTCACGATACAAGATTGCTTCCAGGGAATCGAAGGCCTAAACATCGCCATGGTCGGCGATTTGAAGTACGGTCGGACCGTGCGGTCGTTGAGCTATCTTTTAACCAAGTTCGATAATGTGAAACTTTACTTCGTGGCCCCCACCGTCTGTCAGATGGAAAACGATATCAAGGCATACCTCGACAAATACCAGGTTCCCTGGTTCGAAGAGACAGATTTTGAAAAAGTCCTGCCCGAGGTCGATTGCGTCTACATGACGAGAATTCAAAAAGAGCGTTTCAATGTCTATGAAGATTATGTGGAAGCCGCTGGTAAGTACATCCTGGGGCCGGAAAACGTGCGGCTGATGAAGGAAAATGCAATCATCATGCACCCGCTGCCCAGGGTAGACGAGATACCGCCGGCGGTAGATGACGACCCCCGCGCTCAATACTTCGAACAGGCCCAGAACGGGCTCTATATTCGGATGGCGCTTCTGTACCTCTTATTGCATCGATAGATTGGGTTGCTTTGAAAAAGCAATATCCAATGTCCAACACGGAATGCCGAATGCCCAAGTGTGAAAGTGCTCCGCGCTGCTGATTGTAATCAAATCATAACGGCCGGATACCTTGTTTGGATATTGAAAATGAAGTGTTGGATGTTTTTTCTAATGCTTAGTTATGAGCTTACACTCCCCTGACTTCCTATGCCTGATTAAATCCTACATGTTCGTATGTCCGTAATGATAATCCCCTTGGCCCCCAGCTTGGCAAGTTTGTCGACGATAGCATTGACTTCGTCTTTGCGGGCCATGGATTTTACCGCCACCCAGCCTTTTTTGCTCAGCGGTGCTATGGTCGGCGATTCAATGCCGGGGGTGACCATGCAGGCCATTTCCAGCAGGTGCTCCGGGGCGTCGTATTCCACCATGACATATTCCCGGGCCACGACGATTCCCTGAAGTCTGGATATAAAGGATTCTATTTCAGGCTGTTGGACGGCTTTTGGGTCCCGGGCAACCAGGATGGCCTCTGATTTTAAAAGCGGCTGGCCGATTGGCTTGAGACCGGCTTCCACCATGGTGCGACCTGATTCCACTACATCGGCAATCGCGTCGGCTACGCCGAGGCGAATCGAAATCTCGACCGCCCCATCCAAGCGGATGACGGTCGCGTGAATGTTCCGGGCCGCCAGGTCCCGCTGGACCAGCAGTGGGTAGGAAGTGGCAATCCGCAGGCCTTCGAATTCATGCGGGGTCAGGTCGCTTTCCTTCGGGACGGCGTAGTAAAATGCGGAGCGGGCAAATTGCAGCGGCAACAATTCGGCGATGTCCACACCACTGTCCATGGCCAGATCCCGCCCGGTGATGCCCAGGTCCAGGACCCCGTTGCCGACATAGATGGCGATATCCCGGGGTCGCAGAAAAACGAATTCGACCTCGTTGGCACTGTCCCGGGCAACAAGTTCCCGGCTGTAACGCCGGCAGGTATAGCCGGCTTCGTTCACCAGTTGGATAGCGTCCTGGGATAAACTGCCTTTATTCGGAAGGGCAATGTTGAGCATGATGATTACAAGTTCCTTTTACAGGTATTTATACACATCTTCGAGTTCCAGGTCACAGGCGAGCATCATCACCTGCAGGTGGTAGAGCAGTTGCGAGATTTCCTCGGCGGTTTTTGCACCGCCTTCGTATTCGGCCGCCATCCAGACTTCTCCGGCCTCTTCGATGATTTTCTTTCCAATGGCATGCCGACCTTTTCCAAGCAGACGCACGGTACCGGAGTCAGGTGCCTGGCGGGCCACCTTATCTTTCAGTTCTGCAAACAGGTTTTCAAAAGACTTCATGTTGTCCCTTTTTATTTTTTGAGGGTAAGTCGCAAGGCCGCTCTAACCTTGGCGATTCTTTTGGGCGCGTGCTGCCGGTCCTTCACGTTGGCCAGGGCCATCAAATCGGCGACAGCTGAATCAGGGGATTCATTGCGGTTGGCAAGCACGAGCTGATACCATTGCGGCAAGGTGTTGCTGTGGCAATCCGCCAGTTTGGCAGCTGTCCGGCGGATATCTTCAGCCGGGAAGGCGGCCGGCCGGCCTTCACCGGACAAATTTTCGGCGGTATTCATCAAAGCGCCGACCTTGGCTTTGAGTAGCCGATAGCGCATGAGCGGCTGGATCCACATCTTGATGATGACATAGCCGAACGAACCGATAAAAAAACTCAAAATGGCGGCAATACCGATCGGGCTCGAAAAAAATTGCAGTATCATCTGCTTGCCAACCTTTGCCTTTCTGGGCCGAATGTTACGGTTAAATAAATGAAAAATCCAACATATGAGGGCGCTCATCATCTGTCAATTATATTTAGTGACCATCCATAAACGGCATCTTTTGGCCCAGAGCGGCGTTTTCGCTCTTTTGGATTCCTCGGAATAACCTGCTATGCACCACAGGCATTGGCTTCGCCGGCACCTGCGGTTTCAAAATCGTTCAAGCCTTCCGTCTTGGCCTCCGGGCTTCGTCGGGCACGTGCGCTGAATCAAAATCTACCCTTTCTGAATGGACACTAATTAGAACCCATTTCAATAAAGCCCGGTAGCCAAATCCCGGTGGTGGGTGATCATATCAAATCCTCGTAATACCTCGTGTATTTCTCTATTTTGATATTCGTATCCGCCTTGCCGGCAGGGTTGCAGCTCGCAGTGCTTAACCCGAACCGCAGCCAATATCCATTATTGAAATGGCACCTACTTTTTTTACCATATCACTTTACATTGACTATATATATGACAGCTAAATTTCAGCATCCCCCAAGCGCTTGAGACCGGGCGCCAGCACGGCGCTGTGGGCGTCAGGCAGTGGTAGCGCCACTGATGAAGGTGGTCGGGGATGCAAATCGCCACGAATAATCTATGACCGGGTAATGGGGAAAAATAATGATCGACGATTTTCAAGTGCCGGATGAATATCTAGGCGCCTTCCGGCGCCTGATGCGACGGATGCCGGTTGAACTTCAGACCGATGAGGCATTTTTGCAGACCCTCGTGATGTACCTGAAACTCGGGGGTGAAAAGCTCGCCCGGCACCGCATTGAGGTCGAGAAAGCTGAATTTGTGACGGCTTTCACGATTGTAAAACGGCAGCTGCCTGAAGTGCCTGACGAAACCGAGTCCACGGACAAAGAAGAAACGCAGGACGATCAGGACCAGGAGGATGAAAATGATGACCAGGAAGGCGAGGTGGCCGACATCGATCCCGACACCATTGCGACCTGATAGCGATTTCATGGTACAACTACTCGGTTTTACATTATAAAGCAGCACATCATACGCATCCTACGCTCTAACGCACTCTGCATTTCAGGCGTGTCAGCCTGCGGACAGGATCCTACATGATACGACCCAAATGGTTTGTAACGGCTTGCCTGGTGATTCTACTTGTGGCGGGTTGCGGCCAGAAACAGGTCATCAAGGATGTCGGCCGTGCTCCTCATCCAGGCGGAGCGTCCCTACAAGCCGGTGAAGTTGAACAACAGCTGCGCGCAGAAGCGGCCCGGTGGCGGGGGACCCCGCATCGAATGGGCGGGAGTGATAGGCGCGGCGTAGACTGTTCCGGTCTTGTGCAGCAGATGTACAGGGATTTATTCGGTATTCAGTTGCCCCGCACCGCCCGGCAACAGTCCGGCAGGGGGTTGCGTGTAAAGCGCAGCGAGCTGAAACCCGGCGACCTTGTTTTTTTCAACCCTCCTGGAAAACTGGATCATGTAGGGATATACTTGGGGCATGGTGATTTCGTGCACACCTCGTCTAAAAAAGGTGTGACGGTGTCGCGGATTGACTCAAGCTATTGGAAAAAACACTACTGGACGGCCAAGCGCATATTGCCGCTCTGATTTTGCGGATGGATTAGAAGCTATCTAAAAAAACGGATTTTGGTTCAAGGTCAAGGCGGGCGCTACATTCGAACCGGAGCAATACTGCTGTATTTCGAGGACTCGGATTAAGCGCCCAACACCGAGATTGAGCCAAAGGACTTTTTTGAGATGGCTTCTAGCGAGATGCGCGCCGGACAGCCCGCACATTCCCACAAAGCCTTGAATCCTTGACCATTTTCTTTGGCGACGGGCTGTTGTCAGCGGTAACCACCGTCACATCTATCAGCCACTCACCTTCATATTTTCTCAAAACCTTGGATGTCCACAACCATGTAGCCGGCGTGGCCGGGAAATAAGGTTTGACCTTCAATAGCGTTTTAAGTTCGTCCGGCGTGGGCAGGCGCCAGTTACGATGGCCGCCGGTATTCATGGACTTTATATATGTGGTGGCCGATTCATAATTGAGGCAACTGTCCAGGACCGATTTTGAATCAAGGGTACCCCACATGAGCCCGGTGCGTTTGTCAGTAAAGGTACCATCGCCATTGGAATTAAACCGTCCCTCGCTCTGGGCCAGCAATTTATCGAGACTGGCGATGCGCGCGTTAATTTTGGTTTCTTCATCCATTTTTTTATAGCGTGCAATCTGCTCCTCGACTTTGGACGCCAAGTGTGTGTTGGGAAACGACTGCAGATAGTCGGACAGGACTTTGTGGGCCTGGGCATAGTCGGTACCGGCTGCCTGGGCTTTCTTGACGGACGTTTCATAGTCGGCAAATGCCAGGTGATTTTTCTCAAATAGCGGCAGAAATTTCTTTAATTTCGTTGTCTTGGGGCTGTTCGGGTAGATTTCGGAATACTTCTTCACCTGCTGGGTACATTTTTCCCACTTTTCCAGCATGGCGGATTTGGCAATCTGTTTTTCCGTATAGGCGAAATACTCACCTTCCATCGCACTGATTAGCTTTTTGACTGCCGCTGTCTGTTGACCCTGGGGATGATACTTGAGATAGCGGCGGTAAGCATCGATACGGTTGATGGAACCGGACGCAGTTGCCGTTTTCACCGCGGCGTAGTCGGTTTTTTCGGCCAGATCAGCAAGCTTGGATATAGCAGCCTTGATTTCGTTCGCGTTGGGGCCGCCTGGAAAACTTCGCAAATGCTTCTCGTAGAGGTTGGCTGCCTGGGCATATTCTTTAGCTTCGGCAAGTGCATCGGCCTGTGAAGAAACTTCCAGATAGGCGGCATTGGCCTGCATTGTTTTTAATTCGGTAATTTTAACCCGGGCTGCCTGGGCCCACTCGCTTTCATCACCGGCCGTATCGAGAAACTCCGTCAACAGCCGAATCTGCTCCTTCGTATCATCGGTCAGGTCAACTTTGGCTATAGTATCCTGGTAAATCTGGTCGGGACTTTGGGAACCCGTGGAAAAAAGGACGAAATAGGCTGCAACAGCAGCAGCGATTATGACAATACCGAGAATAATGGGAACCTTGGGCAGCCCGCCTTCCTTCTTGGGTGCCACGTGTAATTCAAACTCTTCGCTTTCCTTGGATAAATCGCGTCCGACGGGTTTGGCTGAATCTTCCTGTTCTTCCGCGCCTTCTTGATCTTCTTCACCTTCCGGTGCGGTGGTGGGCGTGTCGGAGGGTACCGTCTGCCCCTCGCCGTCATCCGGCTCAGCGGCAGATTTTTCATCCTTGAGCTTGAGGCCCTCCATCAATACATGCATCAAGGGCTGGTTGATTTCGTTTTCCGTCTTTGCGCAGGAATTGTCGATCTCGATAACCGTATCGTCCCAACTGATAATGTCACAGGCGGCATCCATGTTCTGCAGGTCCTGGGTCTCGGCCGCAATCAGATCGCCCTTCAGGATGTAGAGCAAGCCCTCCCTCTTGCCGGAAACCACTTTAAGCGTACAGGTGGTCTTTTCCATCTGAACCATTTGCAGAAACGAATCTAAACTGATCCCCTGTAGTTGACCTCCAACACCGGCGTCCACTGGTAGCAGGCTCCTTTTGGTATGATTGATAACGCCCTGAAAGATTTGCGTGATAGTACGGAAAAGCGATTAACTACTATAGTTGAAATTTATGAAGATGTCAAAGGGTTGAACACCGGGAAGCCGCCCGCCGGGTACCCTGCGGCGGATCTGTCCCGGTGTGGATATCGGTCTCGAAACCACCGTGTACTGCAGGCTGCTAACGCGTATAAACCCGGCGTTCGATTCCGGAGCGTCGATCATCTGCCGGATTGAAATTCGGATCCTTGAAAACACGCCGATCCTTGCCCGAACGACGGTCGGGAATTGTATGAAATGTGTGCTTGCGAATGAAGGATTCCAGTTGCAGGTTCTGGACTTTAGTCAGTTTTACGAATTCAACGCAACGGTTATAAATTTTCTTACCATTGGGCAAGGTGGTCATGATCTTTTCAAAGATGACCTTGCACTGCAAATCCGGCAGGGTTACGCCTATGGAGGGGATAGAGATGGAAATGGTGTCCGATTCATGCTGGCGGTTTTTGCTTTCTACAAATTGGACCGCCAGGCCACCCATGCTGATGTCGATAACCGGGCCCAACTCTATCAATTTCGGTTTGCCGACATCCAGCAGACGGGGCTTGTGAAGCAGCACAATGGCCCCGCCTTTTATTTTAAACCGTTTCCATTTGCGCCGCCTGGTGATCGGCTTTCGTGCGTCCATGCAACCCCCCCCCGTGACAATATCAGTTCAAATGCGGTGATTAACCTTGATCCTCTCACGACAACAAGAGCTTCCACTCCACTTCCAATGCGTGTAACCGGGCGCTCGGAAAGTTGTAGGACAATATTAGCAAAAAGTTTGCCACTTGACACGCAAACTTTTACAGTTTGCCGATCAGTTCCTGGTTAATATCTAAAAACTATATTATTACAGGCAGTTAAATTGGTGCTAAGTGTCCAGGGATTTTTACGTTCAGCACATACCAGTATCTGAAACATAGCAGCATAATCTGTAGCGTGCCAAAATTCCGGCACTTTTTTCCGGCATTCATTGCTGTTTTGGTTATTCCGGGGATAGTGATATCCAGTCAATTAAATTTGTTTAGAAAAATGCATGCGGTGTTGCGTCCTTGCTTCGATTGCCCTCGAGTTTAAACTGCTTGACCCTGTAGACGGCATGTTTTAGAAATCGATTTGAAGCTGTCTCGATCTGCTGGATGGTTAGTCCCAAAGCATAGGACGATACCGGGTTCGGAGTTTCAATGGACAACGACATGCAACATTCAGATATGCAACAGTGGTTGCGATTACGGCGCAGCATTATCGAATTGCTTTACGCTCATTTCATGGAATTTCCTTATGCCCCCCTTGAAATGGAAATGCTTGCCGATCATTGTCAGGTGGAGCCCAAATCGCTGAACTGGAACATCGTCTATCTGGAAAAATGGGGGTTCGTCGAGTTGGGCAAGTCCATCGAAGCGCCCCCTTTCGTGGCCTGCACCGCCTCAATCACTGAGAAAGGTATCGATCTGATAGAAGACACAGAACGATTTGATCGCAAGTTTCCCCCGGCCGCGAACAATTGAACATTGCTTCGCCCAGCGCCGCGGGATCACGGAACTAAGCGCAGGGCTTTCCCTGTAGCTTAGATCAATACATGCGTTGCCCGGGTGCCGCCGAATTATGGCGGAACGGGGATCATAGGATACCGATTTTCATATCGCAAAGCGGAGGACTGCCATATGACGGACCTGCAAAAATTACCGGAAATACCGGAAGATCGGGCCGATGATCTGCACAACCTGGATATTATGGGTGAAGCGGATTTGGTCCTATTTATGGCCGGGAATCAGTTTATGGTCATGCCGTCTCTGATCGAGGCCTTTCGGCAACAATACCCTGATATTGAGCGCATTTATTACCAGACCCTGCCACCGGGGCTTTCTTTGAAACAGATCCTGGCCGGCGGGGCCCGTTTCAAAGCGCAGCATCTGGACGTTCGGGCTGATGTGTATGCATCGGTAAACAGGTCGGCCATGGAGAAACTGGTGGCCGCGGGACACCTGGAGCCCGATGATTTTACCTGTTACCTGCACAACCGGCTGACCCTTATGGTGCCTGCCGGCAACCCCGCTAAAATTGAGACCGTAACGGATCTCGACCAGGGGAATATCCGGATCTCGCAACCGGACCCGGCCAATGAAGATATTGGTTTTCATATTATGGACATGTACCGGTCGGCCGGGGGCGAGGAACTGGTCCACGGGATAATGGAGCAAAAAAGGGACGCCGGTACGGCAATATTTACCCGGGTGCACCACCGTGAAACACCATTGCGAATCGAACTGGGCAACGTGGATGTCGGTCCGGTCTGGGCCACCGAAGTTCAGCATGCGCGCGCGGCCGGCCAGCCAATCGATGCCGTGGAACCCGGGGCAGGTCTTGATCAGCGTGACCGGGTCAACTACTACATTGCCCGTTTGAAAGCGGCGCCGAATCCCGAAAATGCTGAAAAGTTCATTGAATTTATAACCAGCCCGGCAGCAGGAGAAATTTACCGCGGCTATGGATTTGTGCCGCCGGACAAATAAGAAACAGCATGCAAAGATTATCCGCTGATACATTGCCAAATGACCATCCCACGGTTGCCGTAGCCGGCATCTGTTATGACGGGCAGTCCTCTTTCATGCCGGGTGCCGCCGGAGCCCCGGACCGTATCCGGGCGGCCTATCACTCAGACTCGACCAACCAATGCTGTGAAAACGGTTTCGATCTGGCAAACGTGGATTGGTTTGCGGATGCCGGCAACCGGCGGCCCGGTCCCGGGGGCAACTGGCGGGCGGAGATTGAAGGTTTCGCGGCCGAATTACTCTCCAGGAGGATGCGAACCATATTTTTAGGTGGGGACCATTCCATCTCCTATCCCCTGGTGCGCGCCCATGCTGATAGCTATGCGGACTTGACGATCTTGCATCTGGATGCCCACGCCGATCTATATGACTCGTTCGCGGGCAGCCGCTACTCCAATGCTTGTCCCTTTGCCCGGATCATGGAGGAAAACCTGGCCCAAAAATTAATCCAGGCCGGTATCCGGACCCTTACCCCCCACCAGCGTGAACAGGCCGATCGTTGGAATGTAGAGGTATGCGAGATGAAAGACCGCCGGAGCTTTAAACTGCCGCAATCCAGAACACCGCTTTACCTGTCGTTGGACCTGGATGTCCTGGACCCTGCTTTTGCCCCCGGCGTTTCCCATCCCGAACCGGGCGGCTACAGCACCCGCGAAGTGGTAGATATCATCCAGGCGATCGATGCCCCGCTTATCGGGGCCGATATCGTAGAATACAATCCACTAAAAGATCCCACCGGCATCACCGCCCTGGTCGCCGTAAAACTCCTCAAAGAAATCGCCGCCAAAATGGTAGAAGTTTAGTTCTGATCTAAACCATCCACCACAGGTGAAGGACCCGGAGAGGTTTTCCCAATCCGGGGGTAATTGATTTTTCAATGTTTACTGTGAGACCCGTGTAGCAGTTTGTTATATAATGTATCTTCTTGTCACTTTTCTTGTGCGTACAAGAAAAGTGACCAAAAGAAAAGCCCATAAGACGTGGCCCTGCGGGCTACCCTGCGCTTCTCAGAAAGGGCGCGCTCAGCACAACTCGCTACGCTCAAACAAGCGCTTCGCTCTGGTCGCCCTTTCCTGCGATGCTCGGCACATCTTAAAGGGGAGTTCAAACCCAATTAGACCGTCAACATCTTTTGAGGGGGCCTCTGATGCCTCCCGCTCTGCGGGAATAGCATCACTCTGTTGATTCTCCAGAAGAATAGATAGAAGCCGTCTTGAACAATCCGGAATCAACCAAAGTCATTACTTAAATTTGAATTGGTTTTTAAAATAAACGCAGAAGCGGTTTTAAAGACATCCACAGGTTCAAGGTCAAAGCGGATGCGAATATCAAACCGGAGGAATACAAAGAAAATATCGAAGAATACGTGGGGCAATATCGCCGGGAGTTTGCCTAGCGGTACTTCGGTCAAATGATAATGGAACATCGGGGGTATGGTTTTTAACTATTCCAGGAGCCATTTAAGGATTGGGGTTTTATATAACTTAGAAGCGGTTTCAAGGCCCCTCACAGGTTCAAGGTCAAGGCGGATGCGAATATCAAACCGGAGGAATACATCGCGTATTTCGAGGATTGGATGTTTGCGTCCAACGCAGAGATTGAGCCTGTGAGGGGCCTTGAAACCGCTTCTTAGTAGCGGCCGAGGAATAGCTTACCCTGCCCCAGCACCTCTGCCTCCATCTCCGGCGAGTCCGGAATCCAGATCGCTTTCACAAGCAGGTAATACAGATCGCCCCGACCGCCGGAACAGGGGGGCAGGTAGGCGCCGGGTTTACTCTGAAAGGGCTTGCGGTGAGCCGCGATCACAAAAAAGGGCTCCGGCAGATCGAACGTGTTGCCGGGAACCGGCGGCAAGGTAAGGGTTTCGGTCCCAGGCGCAAACCGGTAACCGATGCGGCCCTGGCCGCCCTGGTCCAGGGGGATATGGCTCTTGTTGCTGAATACGAGGATCAAGGCGTTAGACTTGGGCGGTATGTTATACACTGTCAGGGCCGGGGTGGCGCCCTGGCCGCCGAAATCAGGGCATTGCTGCCCCGCCGGGATATTTTTCCCATCCCAGGTCGGGTCTGCGAAGCTGACTGTCAGATCGTACAGAATCCTGAAGGGACGGTAGACCGGTTCACCGGCACATCCGATGAGAACCAGATAAAAGGCTAGGGCAAAAGCTGTTTTTGTAGAGGGTTTCATAGCGGCCGTATCCTTTTCTCGAATTTGCCGGTTGTCGGCACGGCTTAAACTGTTATGGACTGTATAAATGAAAGGCGGTCATCCTGTCAAGATTCACGGCTTCGGGCATGCTTCTTAGCGACTTTTTTTACATAAGATTCCAACTTTAAGCCGCTGACGGCCGCTTTGACGGTAGAGAGAACCCCACGGGAGTAGATCTGTGTGGTTAAATCGGTAAACAGTCTAAATTTCTTTGGGGAGTAAGGGAACCAGTTGGCCTCCATCTTGTTGCTGTTGCCATCGATCAGAATTGATTTGATATTGGCGAAACAGTAAAATCCGAATTCGCCTTTATAGCGGCCGATACCGCTTTTTTTGGCGCCACCAAACGGCAGGGCGTGGTTGCCTTCCGTCAGCATGACGTTGTTAATGGAGACATTTCCGGTCACAATGGCGCGGGCCACCCGGTCAGCGCGTTTCAGATCATCCGACCAGACACTGGCGGACAGCCCAAACTCACCTGCGTTCGCCATGGCCACGGCCTCGGCTTCCTCAGCAAATGGAATAACCGGTAGAATCGGGCCAAACGTCTCTTCCTGATCAAGCTGCATGCCTTCCGTAATCTGATCCACGACCATGGGCGGGATAGAAGCAGACCGGCCATCCCAGTCAGCGCCGGTTAGAAAGCGGGCACCCTTTGCTTTGGCATCGGCAACCTGCTCAGCGATAACGGTGACCTGGGAAGGGGTGGTCATCGGGCCGATGTCGGCGCCGCCCGCGGGGTCCGTGCCCAGGGTCAGCCGGGATGTTTCGCGCACCAGGGCATCCATGAAACGGTCATAGATGCTTTGATGGACAAACAGCTTTTCTACTGCGGTGCAGGACTGGCCCGTGTTGGTAAGGGCACCCCAGACAGCCCCGGCTGCGGCTCTGGGCAGGTCCACATCTTCAAAAACGATCATGGGGTCCTTGCCACCCAGCTCCAGTTCAACCGGAATAAGGTGTTCCGCGGCCCGCCGCATGATATGCTGACCAACCGACTGGCTGCCGATAAAAAAGATCTTGTCCGGGCGCTGCTCGATCAACCGGTCCCCGACTTGACGGCCGGGACCATATACCACCTGGACCCAATCCGGCTCAAATCCGGCCTCGGCTAAAAGGTCTTCCACCAAGCCTTTCAAGGGGGTGGCGCTGGCCGGTTTGTAAATGACGGCATTTCCCACGGTAAAAGAAAGGGTGATAGGAACGATCGCCTGATAAAACGGATAGTTCCAGGGTGAGATAATGAGGGTGGTCCCCATGGGCTCAAAGTAAATCCGTGATTTTTTACCCATGAGCGCAAAAGGCGTTGGGACCTTGCGATCGGCCAGGATTTTCCGGGCCTTTTTTTCCAGGTAGTCCAGGTGGTCGAGTGTCCCGAAAATTTCCGCCGTGAGGGCATCCGTGCGAGACTTGCCGGTATCCTGTTGGATACGATCCAGGATGTACGCCTGGCGGGAGATAATTATATCCTTCAAACGTGAGATGAATTCAAGACGTTTGGCGACGCCCCACGATTCGATGTCCGGCTGGGCTTGCCGCGCCCGCTTGTAAATGGCGGCGACATCCTCCGGAGCCGGGTTATCGTAATTCAGGGCCGGTCCGGGAGACGTTCCCGGGGCCAAATCGCTTTCCCGCAGCACAATTTTGGGGTTCCAACCAATTACCTCGAAGACCTTTTTGTCCTGATAGCCCGGGCCTGTCAGGTTGGCGTAATAAAGGCTCATGGTCGCGCCTTTCAGGCCGATCTCAAGCATTCTGAGCCCGGCGCCGAGAAATCCGGGATAGGACCGGTTGTGGGTGCACATTCGCATCAGCAGCCGAATCAGCCAGCGGGGGGACCAGTGAAAAATGGAGAACAGGATCCGCAACCCTGAAAGGTCATCTGCGCTCAGGAAAGCCGCCATCCGGTCGATATGCTCGATACAGCCGGTTTGTGAAAAAGAGGGTGACTGCTCGGTTCCGGGCAGGATGACGTCGCCTGTTTTAAGAAGTCCAAGGAGCTGGTTGCGGCTAAAATAGCGCGATATTTTCATGATTGCACATTCCTCAAAATTCGGTCGGCGGCCATTTTGGAAAGGGCCATGATGGTGAGCGACGGATTGATGCCGGGCGCATTCGGAAAAATACTTGAATCGGCAATAAAGATATTCTTTTTCCCGTGCAGGCGAAACTCGGGGTCGACAACGCTGCGGACCGGATCGGCCCCCATGACACAACCGCCCATCAGGTGCAGACCGATTCCAAATGACCCATGTACGATCTCCAGGGCCCCGGTTGATCGAAAAATTTCATCAATGACCCGGGTACCCTTTTCAAAACGGTCCATATCTGTCTGGCTGCGCTCTTTGTGGATGATAAGCTTACCCTTGCGATTGACTTTTATACGGCCGGGCTGGGTGTCCCGGGTGCACACTTCGATACAGGCAAAATGGGACAGCTTTTCCATGAACCGGTGATGCGCATTACCAAAACCGCTGACCAGCATGGCAATGGCCGAGGGGCCGGCGTACACATTTTCCAGCTTGAAGCCTTCATGCCGGAATCCTGGATCATCTGATTTAAAGGCCTGGAAAGCCCCTATGTGGGCATTTACCGGTTCGGCATATATCCCGAAATTCATATACTGGGGATGGCAGTAGAAATCATGTCCGATATGGGGCAGTTCCCGGTTATATCCGGAGTTGAGCAGCAGCCGGGAGTTGCCGATGGCCCCGCCGGCCAGTATCAGGTGGCGGCCCCGGTACGTCATCTGGCGGCCCAGCCGATCCCGGCACTGTACCTGCACGCCGCCGTCATTTTCAGAGATTTGCTCTGCTTCCGTTTCAGGCACCAACTGCAGTCCATGCGCCAGAGCCTTTTTTAAAACGGTCTCCGGAGTGCTCTGTTTGCTGCCGATGCGGCAGCCGTTCAGGCATTCTATGCAGCAGTTGCCATCTCCGTAGCGGCAGTCTTTCTGGGCCCGGTGCAAGGGGGCCAGATGATACCCCAGCTTTTCGAAGCCTTCCTGAAAAATTCTGGCATTCTGGTTGCGGACGTCTGCCGGTATTTCCTGGATGGCGATTTCATCCTCCGCTTTTTCGTACCAGGCATCCATGTCGTTCACATTGAAAAAGTCCACGCCGGAGGCTGCCCGCCAGGCATCGAGAGCATCATCGTCAAAGCGATCGACCAGGGCCTGGTTGACGATCGAACCCCCGCCGACCACCTTGGGGCGTAGAAAAACCAGTTTGGCATCGGTAGACAGTTCGAGTCCGCCGGACCAGTACATCTGTGAGGTGCCGTCCAGTTCATTCCGCGGGTAAGTGTGGTGGGTATAGTGCGGGCCGGCTTCGATCATCAGGCAATTGCTTCCCGCCCGGCATAGTTCGTGGGCAATGAAGGGGCTCGATATCCCGGCGCCGACAAAAATGAAATCATAGGTCTGGGATTGGACAGTATGCACAGCAGTTCTCCTTTTTATAAAAACGCCATACCGGCGCCGCGATAGGTCGCCACCTCGCCGGTGCGGCGGCCATCCTGTAGCAGATGCAGGCTGTTGAAACGTTCGCATAATTCCCCGGCTTTGGCATGCTGGAAAAATACCGGGTCTCCCACGGACAA
Organism: Olavius algarvensis Delta 4 endosymbiont; assembly: GCA_905176665.1. Classification (GTDB taxonomy): domain Bacteria; phylum Desulfobacterota; class Desulfobacteria; order Desulfobacterales; family CAJINA01; genus CAJINA01. Next base: position 64,265 of record CAJINA010000247.1, read on the forward strand.
CGCGGGGCAGGCGGCCGGCAGGACCAGCGGGGTCTGCACTTCGCCGGCGCCTTCGATTCCGATGTAAGTGAGCCCGGGGGGCATCACCGGCCAGGGGCGTTTGTTCAGGTCGGTTTCCCCCGAAGCGATATACCCCCCGCCTTGGCAGGTTACCATGCCCGGCGCCGGTATCCGGGCGACCTGCAGGGCGAAAAAAGCCGCCGGTTGAAAGCTGACTTCGTAAAAGTGCCTGAAAAGACCCGGGGCGAAAAAAGCCGATCCGGCGGTTACTTCGGTGACCGAGGGGTCGCGGCCGGTGGCGACCAGGCTGCCGCTGCCGCCCCCGTTGATCACCTTGATATCGAAGCCGGCCGTGCGGAGCACATCTATAATTCTTGCGCGCCGTTGGGCCAGTTCCAGCATGGAGCGGCGTTTCACCAAACGCAGGAGGGAATTCATAAGACGTTTGCCGGGGACTGCATCATTGACCGAGGCGATCTGGGCCTCGTATCCCATGACTGCCTCGATGGCAACGTTCGGCAATTCGGCCGCATACCGGAACAGGTTCAAGGCCTCGTCGGAATGGCGCACCGGGCTGCGGCGAATGCCCAGGTGGGCCAGTTTGCCGAGTGGCCGCCAGGACATGTCGATATCGAGGCAGGCCGCCAGGGTGATATCCGCCTCACGGCCGCACCGGGACATGTGTTCCAGTTGATCACGGGAATCGATAACCAGCGCAAGCCGGGAACCCTCGCGGGTCAGCCTGACCATGAGGTCCAGATCCGACGGTTGGACGGAAGGATAAGCCACAATGATATCGTCAAACCCGTTTTTCGCCAGAAAGGCCGCTTCTTCTACCGTAAAAGCGAGGATGCCCCGATAGGCTGGTCCGCCGATTTCAAAAACCCGTTGTAGCAGTTCGATACAACGGATCGATTTGGAGGCGACCCGGATGGTTTTGCCGGACGCCTTTTGCGTTGCGGCCACATAGGCGATGTTGGCGTCAAACGCATCCAGGTCTACAAACGCCAGGGGCAGTCGCAGGCCTTCGATGGCGTCGCGATAAGTTGTATAGGCGGAGCTGCTGATTTTAGCCATGGAAACCTCGCTGTCCAAGTTTTCTGGAAAGGTCTCGTTGCTGGTAGCGGGAACACGTGCAGGATCCGGGTGAGTGATTGCTCACTCGCTTGGGATACCATGTTAGATATTTCATAAAATGTCAAGAGAAAATTTTGCTCGGCTTATGAGAAAAAATTTATAACCCGACGTTTTTTATTGACAAAAGTAATATGAGTGAGTTATCACTCACTATGATCCATGGCCCCGGGTTCTGATCCACCGGCAGAAAGGTACCTGATGGGAAAACATTTCAAGGAAGCATTTAAAAAGATTTCGGAAGAGAAACAGACCCGCATTCTGGATGCCGCCACGGCTGAGTTTGCGGCCAAAGGATTTCCCGGCGCCAATATCAACCGGATTGCCCAGAAGGCCGGAATCAGCATCGGGGCTATGTACAATTATTTCGGTTCCAAGGATGACCTGATTCTCACGATTGTCGACCGGGCGCACGCCCTGCTCGAAGGCGTTATCAATGAAGTAGCGCAGGCGGAAGATGATATTTTTGATAGCATCGAAAAATTGCTGCGGGCCGCCCAATCATATTCCAAACAGTATCCGGAATTGACCCAGATATACCTGGATATGACCTCGGAAGGATTGTCCCACCTCTCGCGTCAGCTGTCCGGCCAGATGGAAACCATCTCGTCACGCCTCTATCGGGTGCTCATCGAGAAGGCGGCAGCCACGGGTCAGGTAGCTAGTGGTGTCGATATCCGGGTGGCCTCTTTCTGCCTCGACAACCTCATCATGATGCTCCAGTATTCCTACGCCTCCGATTATTTCAAGGAAAGAATGAAGATTTTTATTGGACCGGAAGCAGCCCGGGACGATGAACGCATTATCCAGGAGATGATGCGTTTCATACGCGGCGCGTTTCGCGGGGGGCAATGACGCCCGGCAAATAGGCCGGCGCTGCTAAACCCTGGCTTGATGATTAGCGCCCAGTTGTTGCTGAACTGCGGCCAGGACCGCTTCTTTCTCCGGGAATTTAAAGAAGCCTTTTTTGACCACCTGCTTGTCTCCCACCCAGACGGTCAGTTCGCCTATCCGGCCGCGCGCGTTCAGTCGTACTTCTATTCCGGCCCGCGCATGCAGATATTCCGCCACCCGGACGGCATACCGATAGTTGTGCAGTCACACCAGGCAGTATTTGATTACCACTTCGTTCGGCATATTAAGATCAGCCTTTCTCCGTTTTCTTCAGAAATTTCGAATAGTGTTTTTCCTTGCAGACCGGGCAGACCCCGTGGCTGAAGGTCGCGTCCGTGTGTTTCGACACATAGGCTTCCACCTGGTTCCAGTAACCCTGGTCATCGCGGATTTGTTTGCAGAAGGAACAGATGGGGACGATGCCTCGCAGGGTTTCAATCCGGTTTTGATAGGCCTTGATGGTGAGCGACACCAGCACCAGGACCACAGCCGTGACCACCAGGCAGATGGCCAGGTTCATCAGCAGGGTGGTGAATATCTGGCGGGTGGCTTTGTTTTCGGCCTGCTCCACGATAAGGTACCAGCCGAATTCCGGTATGAAGCGCGCATTGACGTGAATCGTGTCGCTGCCGGTGTGATGGCTGAAGGAGCTTTCCCCACCGGCAATGATGGTCTGGGCATAGTCGGTCAGGTGTCCTTCTTTGAATACATTGCGGACGGTTTTTGTAAAACTGGTCCCGGCCAGTTTTACATCGCCGGCTTTATCAATTATATAGATCTGACGGTCGTATTTTTGCTGGTATTTTCCGATGAGGCTTTTTACCGCGCTGACGGTCAGCCCCACGCCGGTGGCGCCGATGTAATTCTGCTTATAGTCATACACACGGTAGTTGACAAAGATCGTCATGGTGTCCTTATTGGCCATGTCCGGGTCGATATTCAATTCGTATTCGGTCTGCATATTCTTGACCCGGTAGTACCAGCGATCTCGCGATTCGGTGGGGGATATTTTTTTCAAGATACCGTCACCGTGATAGTAAGTGTTGGTGCGGTCGGATACGAAGAAACTGGTGAACGTATCGTACCGGGTCTGGATTTCTTTGAGATATTTCCGAATCTGGGTTTCATCCTGTTCACCCTGCAGGACCCAGTCGCGTAAAAACGTATCCGCGGCCATCAGGTTGGAGATGAACACCGGCCGCAGCAGATCGCGCTGGATCTCTGAATAGATGTTGTCGCCGGTCAGGGGCCGGGAGTTGTCGGCGATCTCCGACCGCAAAGAAGCGCGGGACACGAAGTAGGCCGCCAGGCTGGTCACCAGAAAGCCGGTGACGAGCAGGACACTGACGATGGTCATGAGCTTGGTTTTGTTTTTTTCCATGAAATCCCTTTAATCAGGCGCGCGGCCAGCGCGCGAGTCGTTCTTCAACCCGGGCCCTAAAACGTTCAACCCTGGCCGGCGGCAGGTTTTCGGCTTTATAAAGTGACAACATTTCAAACTTGCACCGGGGGGCACAGGTGCTCAGCAGGGCGATTTTAAGGACCTTTTTGACCGGCTGGCGCATGATGAGCCGGTCCACCCACCAGGGTGCTCCCAGGGTGGTGACTACCAGTACTCTTTTCAGATGTTTCAGCCGGGGTTTGATGGGCCCGAAGTTGCGGGCATGGTCGTAAGCAATCCCGGGTGCCCACACGCGGTCGAACCAGCCTTTCAGTACCGCAGGAAAGCCAAACCACCAGGTGGGAAAGAGCAGCACCAAACCCTCCGCCGCCAGCAGCCGTTCTACCTGGCCGGCTACCTGCGCGGCATCATAGGCGGAACTGTAATAACTTACCCTTTCGGCGGAGGATAGGCAGGGATCAAAGTTGTCGGCACACAGGTCTTCTAAAACAACCGTATGTCCGGCTGCTTTCAGCTGGTTCACCACCCGTTGGGTGAGTGCCATGCAAAGACTTTCGGGCAGGGGGTGTGCGGCAACGACCAGGCAATTCATCATCTAAACCGGTTGCTCCAATTTTAAAAATGAGACCCCCATGCGAGCAGGGGCCGCGAAACCATCATCAGGTACGCACCATAGAAATATGCCCCGCAGTTGTCAATATTTTAAAATGACTAAATTATCAGATACTTAAATAAGATGACGAGCATGTTGACATCTTCTGATGTCTGATGTATCAGATATCAGAAGACCCTTTCTATCTAAATTATTCGTAGACTCAGGAGGATTTAACCAATGGCAATCATGAAAATGACCACGGAAGAGGCTTTCATCAAAGTGCTGCAGATGCATGGCATCGAGCATGCGTTTGGTATCATCGGATCGGCCATGATGCCGATTTCGGACCTCTTTCCCAAAGCCGGCATTACGTTCTGGGACTGTGGGCATGAATGTAATGCCGGCATGATGGCCGACGGTTTCACAAGGGCTTCCGGCAAGATGAGTATGCTGGTGGCCCAAAACGGTCCGGGCATCACGAATTTTGTCACCCCGGTTAAGACGGCCTATTGGAATCACACCCCCCTGCTGCTGGTGACCCCGCAGACCGCCAACATGACCATGGGGCAGGGTGGTTTTCAGGAGGTGCCCCAGATGGCCATCTTCGCAGACATGGTCGCCTACCAGGAAGAGGTGCGGCACCCGGCCCGCATCGCCGAAGTGCTCAACCGGGTGATCCTGCAGGCCAAGCGCGCTTCGGCCCCGGCCCAGATCAATGTGCCCCGCGACTTCTGGACCCAGGTGATCGAAAGCGATCTGCCGGCCATTGTGGAATTCGAACTTCCGGATGGCGGCGAAGCAGCCATTGCCCAGGCAGCCAAGCTATTGTCCGCGGCCAAATTTCCGGTGATCCTCAACGGCGGTGGTGTTGTGATCGGCGGTGCCATTGAAGACGCCATCGCGCTGGCCGAACGCCTGGCCGCCCCGGTCTGCTGCGGCTACCAGCACAACGATGCTTTTCCGGGTAGCCACCCCCTGTTTGCCGGCCCGCTGGGCTACAACGGTTCCAAAGCCGGGATGGAGCTGATTTCCAAAGCAGACGTGGTACTTGCCCTGGGCACCCGGCTGAATCCTTTTTCCACCCTGCCGGGATACGGTATCGATTACTGGCCCTCTGATGCGGCGATCATCCAGGTGGACATCAATGCCGACCGGATCGGGCTGACCAAACCCGTCACCGTCGGTATCGTGGGAGATGCCAAAAAAGTGGCCAGCGCAATCCTCAACCAACTTACCGACACAGCCGGTGACACTGGACGCGCAGAACGCAAAGCAACCATTGAAGCCACCAAGGCTGCCTGGGATCAGGAACTGGCCACCATGGACCATGAAGAAGACGATCCCGGGACCAGCTGGAACGAGCGGGCTAGGGACCGCGAACCAGAGAAAATGACGGCCCGCATGGCCTGGCGAGCCATTAAAGCCGCCCTGCCCACTGACGCCATCATCACCTCCGACATCGGCAATAACTGCGCCATCGGCAATGCCTATCCGACCTTCGAAGCCGGCCGTAAATACCTGGCACCCGGGATGTTCGGGCCCTGCGGCTATGGATTCCCGGCCATTGTCGGTGCCAAGATTGCCCAGCCCGATGTACCGGTGGTCGGTTTTGCCGGCGACGGCGCCTTCGGCATTTCCATGAACGAGATGACGGCCTGTGGGCGTGACGGCTGGCCGGGCATCACCATGATCATCTTTCGCAATTACCAGTGGGGTGCCGAAAAACGTAATACGACCCTCTGGTTTGACGACAACTTTGTCGGCACGGAACTGAACCCCAATGTCAACTACGCCGAGATCGCCAAGGCCTGTGGTGTCGAGGGGGGGCGCGCCGCCACCATGGAAGACCTGACCGCGAAACTGAGCACCGCCATCAAGGCCCAGATGGAAGAAGGCAAAACCACGTTTATCGAAGTGCTGACCAACCAGGAGTTGGGTGAACCCTTCCGGCGCGATGCTATGAAAAAACCGGTTGCGGTGGCGGGGATTGATGCTGCGGATATGCGGGGTCAAAAAGGTGTTTAGACTGAAGATGGAAGGCTGAAGAACGCAGGTGGGCGACTATCGGAAAGGGGTTGCCAATCGACTTCGGCCTATAACCTGAATAAGGAGCAAACCATGGCAGCGACCAAAAACCAGAACGCCGACGACATCGAAGCGGTGGTTCAGGGTGATCGGGACTACCTGTGGCACCACCTGAAGCCACATAAGCTTTTTGAAAACCAGGAGCAGATGATCATTGTGGAAGGTGATGGCCTGATGGTTCGCGATATCCGCGGGCGGGAGTATCTCGATGCGTCCTCCGGGGGTGTCTGGAGCGTGAGCACCGGCTACGGGCGCGACAGCATCGCCGATGCCGTGGCGCACCAGTTGAAGAAGATGGCCTATTTTGCCGGTGTCTACGGCAACGTGCCCGCCATTCAATTCGCCGCCAAGCTGGTTGAATTGATGCCGACCCTGCACAAGGTCTACTTTTCCAACAGCGGCAGCGAAGCCAACGAGAAGGCTTTTAAGATTATCCGGCAGGCCGCGGCCATTGTTCCCCAGCGCAAGGGTCGTTACAAGATTCTCTACCGGGACCGGGACTATCACGGCACCACCCTGGCGGCCCTGAGTGCCACCGGTCAGGAAGAACGCAAAAGAGATTTCGGACCACTGGTACCGGGTTTTGCCGCCATCCCGCATGCCTTGTGCTATCGCTGCGCCTTTGACAAGCAATACCCCGATTGCGATATCGACTGTGCCCGTGTACTGGAGGAGGCCCTTACCCGGGAAGGCCCGGAGAGTGTCGGCGCCCTGATTGTCGAGCCGATAACCGCCGGCGGCGGCATCATTGTGCCGGTGCCCGAATACTTTCCGATCCTCCAGGATATTTGCTCTCGCTACGAGGTCAAAATCATTATGGACGAGGTCGTCTGCGGATTCGGCCGGACCGGCAAGTTCTGGGGATACCAACACTTCGATGTGGACCCGGACCTGGTAACGCTGGCCAAAGGGCTGGTGGGCGGGTATATGCCCCTGTCTGCCACGGTTGTGAAACAGGACCTATACGAATGGTTCTTAAACGATCCGGCCGATGCGGAGACCCGGCTTGATTATTTCCGGGACATCAGCACCTACGGCGGCTGCGCCGGGGCTTTTGCCGGGGCCCTGGAAAATACCCGTATTATCGAGGATGAGAAGCTGGTGGAAAACAGCCGGAACATGGGAGCTTATCTGTTGGAGTGTCTGCAGGGCCTGGCCGATCTGCCGCTGGTCGGCGATGTACGCGGCCGAGGGCTTTTCTGCGGCCTGGAGTTCGTAGCGGACAAGGCGACCAAAGAACCCGTATCCGAGGCTGCTATGGCAGGCATTATGGCCAACCTGATGGCCGAGGGCGTTCTGGCTGGCCGGACCAACAGCAGCATTCCCGGCTTCAACAATATCATGAACTTTGCACCGGCTCTGATCGTTACCCGAGAACAGGTGGACCAGATTGTGGCCGCGGTGCAAAAAGCCATCGAGAAAGCGGGCTGACATGCAGATCAATACGCAATCTCTAAGAGAGCAGATCTATCTCTACCTGCGCGACGAGATGCAGAGTGGAAACCTGGCACCCGGCGCCACGTTGAACCTCAATGCGATCAGCCAAAAACTGGGCATCAGCAAGACACCGCTGCGCGATGCCCTGATCCAGTTGGAAACCGAGGGATTTGTCACCATCCTCCCGCGCCGGGGTGTCAGGGTCAACAAGCTGACCCTGGAAGATGTCCGTGAGTTTTACGACATCCTCGGCGCCCTGGAGGCATCGGTGGTCCTGGATGTGTTTCACCAGATTTCGCCGGATCATATCCGCAACATGAAACAACTGAACCAGGATCAGCGGGCGGCTTTGGATTCAGAAGACTACGGAAGCTATTATCGCTTGAACCTCGAGTTCCACGGAGTGTTTCTGGATCTGTACCATAACCAAACCTTGATGCGCCTCATCACGCCCTTGAAGCAGCGTCTATATGATTTCCCCCGCCACCGCTACAATGTAGAGTGGGAAAAGCGCAACTGCGCCGAGCACGATACATTCATAGAATTTATAGAGGCCGGGGACCGTGAAGGTGCCGCCCGGTTCATGAAATACCGTCACTGGTCCTATACCTTCCAGGAGAAGCAGATCAGGCAATTCCACGGCAACGATTGATTGCGGTCATCTGCAGCAATTTCATCTCCAGAATTAATGCCTTTCGATCCATTGTAATAGCGCGGGTTGTCTCCGGTTGTATGGCATAAAAGTATAATGATCTCAAAAAGGGTTATCAATGCCGGTATGGCTATAATTATCTTGGGCCTGATCGCCCAGCGCGCCACTACGGTCATATCCATTACCGGCAGAACCAGTATCATGCCCGGGTTACCTTTATAAACGGTGGTGGTTACTGGAGGTTCGTAATGTCGAACTGCTTGACGAAAAGAGGACCCTTTAAGTATAGATTTTGGAAAGCGAATTTTAGATGACGGTTTTTCAATTTAAATTTGAGATTGCGGAATTCAGGTCGGCGGTGTAGATTTTAAGGAAGATTAAAAAACCCAACCTGTTTTTCGAATTAGGAGCGAGCCCCATGCCCATAAGGATTGAATATTTGGAGGACAACGGGGTGGCCTTCAAGGGCGCGGGTGTCGTCACCTTTACGGACCTGAAAAGCGCTAACGACAGTGTATACGCCAGCCAAAAGAAAATAAAAGCAATCAGCTATCAGATAGTAGACCTGGCGACCATTGATAATATCGACCTTTCCAGCGAAGATCTCGAGCAGTTGGCCCATCAGGATCAATATGCTTTCGGTGTCAATCCCGACATACGCATTGCCGTCGTCGGCCCTCAGGATCTTACGTTTGGCCTTGCCCGGGTATGGGAGGCCTATGCCTGCCAGATGAACAGTCCGCAGGCCTGCAAAATATTCCGGAAGCGCCAGGACGCGTTGGAATGGGTCGCCCAATCAAAGAAATCAACTTGAGAAAAAGGCCCCCCAAATCAATATGCTTGCCATAAAGGATCTCAAATTTCATTACCCGACGGGTAATTTTTCTCTCTCTCTATCAGATTTTTCGGTTGCGAAAGGTGAAAAAGTAGCCGTCATCGGCCCCAGTGGGTCCGGAAAGACAACCCTGCTCAACCTGGTTTCCGGGATCACCCCATTCGTTCAAGGGGAAATAAAAGTCGGCGAATATGCTATCAATGAACTTGCCGATGCCCAGCGGCGGGACTTTCGAATTTGCAATATTGGATTCGTCTTCCAGGAATTCGAATTGATTGACTACTTGAATGTCCACGACAACATCCTGCACCCCTACAGAATTAACGCGGCCTTGACGCTTGACCAGAATGTAAGAGCGCGTGCTGCTGCTCTGGCGAAAAGCATGGGCCTTGGTGATAAACTCAAGCGGGCCATCAGCAAGCTCTCCCACGGTGAAAAACAACGTACGGCTATCTGTAGAGCGCTCTTGCCGATTCCCAGATTAATATTGGCAGATGAGGCCACCGGTAACCTCGATCCCGAGAACAAGACGCGGATTCTTGATCTGTTGTTTGAAGCAGTTGCAGAGCACAAAGCCACGCTTCTGGCCGTGACCCATGATCATGAACTGCTAAACAAGTTTGATCGCGTGATTGACTTCAGGGATTTCCAGGTTGAGGAGGCCGCATGATCGACAGCCTCTATTTGGCCTGGAAGTACCTCTCCTTCAACAAGGTAAAGACGGTTACCCTTATCGCCTGTATTACGCTGATTTCATTTTTGCCGGGAGCGTTGCAGCTTTTGTTGAACGAAAGCGAACGACAGCTGATGTCGCGGGCGGTGTCCACGCCGCTTGTGGTGGGTGCCAAGGGCAGTGCCCTGGACCTGGTCATGAACTCCCTATACTTCGACGATGAAGTACCGGAGCTCATTTCGATGAGTGCGACGGACCAGGTCATGGATACGGATCTGGCGCTGCCCATTCCCCTCTATGTTCGTTTTCATGTACGCAACTATCCCATCGTAGGGACAACGCTGGACTATTTTGAATTTAGGAAATTGAAGATCGCCCATGGGCGGCAGATTGCCGTTCTGGGCGATTGTGTTGTGGGCGCCGCGGCTGCCAAGGCCTTGAATGTGGAGCCGGGGGACAGCCTGGTTTCATCGCCGCAGACGCTTTTTGACCTGGCAGGTATCTATCCCTTAAAAATGAAGGTGACCGGGATCCTCCAAAAATCACACTCTCCGGATGACCTGGGCATTTTTGTCGACTTGAAAACGGCCTGGGTGATCCAGGGACTGGGGCACGGGCATCAGGATGTAACCAAGATCAGTGACCAAACGCTTATCCTCAAAAAGACTGATGAAAACGTTGCGGCCAGTGCCAAGCTTTTCCATTTTCAGGAAATCACGGAGAAGAATATCGGTACGTTTCACTTTCACGGCGATCTGTCCGTGTATCCGGTGACAGCCGTCATCGCGGTGCCATATGACCCCAAATCAGGTACGATCTTGCAGGGGCGTTATTTATCGAAGGAGGCCGGTGAACAGATTATCAAGCCCCGGACCGTTATCGACGGCCTGTTGGAGAACATTTTCCGGATAAAGAATGTCCTGGACGCCGTCATATCCGTTGTGGCCCTGGCAACCGTCATGGCCATTGTGCTGGTCTTTGCATTGTCTCTCCGGTTAAGACAGCGCGAGATCGAAACCATCTTCAAGCTCGGCTGCAGCCGAGCCACCATAGCCAGATTAATTACCGCGGAAATTCTGATTATAGTCATAGCCAGTGCCATTTTGAACGTTTTGCTTATGATCCCCCTGCATCTTTACACCAACGATCTAGTACGACTGCTTGTCATTCAATAAATGGAATCGTCATGTCATCAAACGCCCTAAAAAGAATTGGATTCTATCTGGCCTCATTTGCATTACTGCTACTCTTTTTTGTGCCGCCAGTCACCGCAGCCGACAGTCAGCTGAGCGTATACGTGGTGAATTACCCGTTGAAATACTTTGCGGAGAGGGTCGGTGGTGAACATGTAAAGGTTACCTTTCCAGTTCCCGGAGACGAAGATCCTGCATACTGGACCCCGAACATTGCGACAATCGGGGCCTACCAGCAAGCTGATCTGATTCTGTTGAACGGTGCCGGATATGCCAAGTGGGTGGACAAGGTCAGCCTGCCGCGTTCGAAAACGGTTGACACATCCAGAAAATTTAGGAATCGGCTGATTACGGTGAAAGAGACCACCACCCATAGCCATGGGGCCGCAGGTCAGCATGCCCATGAGAACCTGGCCTTCACGACCTGGATCGACTTCAGCCTGGCGACGGCGCAGGCCAGGGCCGTGGCGGCGGCATTCACTCGCAAACGGCCCCGGTTCAAGGCTGACTTCGAGGCCGGCTACGGCCGACTGGCGCAAGATCTGGCCGACCTGGATAGACATATAGAGAAGACCGTAGCGGGGCACCAGGCCACACCCCTGATCGTCAGTCACCCGGTTTATGATTACCTCGTGCAGCGCTATGGCCTCAACGCCCGGTCCGTCCACTGGGAACCGGACCAGAGGCCAATGCCAGGTCAGATTATAGAGCTGGAAAAGATGTTAGCGGACCATCCGGCCAAATGGATGGTTTGGGAAGGTAAACCCCTGCCGGCGGCCGTACAGCTTCTGGTTGATCTGGGGGTTGGGAGTGTGGTTTTCGATCCTTGCGGCAATGTTCCCGAAGGCGGAGACTTTCTGGAGATCATGCAGCAGAACGGCGCGAACCTGAAGCAGATTTTCGAATAATATATCCACCGCATGACAAATTTACTCACATTAAAGCATTGGTTGGTTACCACTGTTCTAATCGGCTCTGCCGCACAGGCACTGTTTGCCGACGGTCAGCAGGAAGACCGATCAGCCAGCACCAATATAGCGAAGACCGAGTTGGCGTTTCGAGACGTGGCCATACAGCCGTCCCTCCAGGATGGCTATGTGTTTGCCGGCCGCATTGAAAACAGATCTAAACGGTACTCTCTGCGGAGCGTTGCAATTCGACTAGTGTTTTATGATTGTGCCGATAGATCAGATACCAGCACATGCGGGGTCATCGGTGAACGCCATGAAACGATTTACGTCACCATAGCGCCAGGCCAGGAAGAAACCTTTAAAGAACCAATCTATGTATTCGGTGATCTATTAAAGGTAAAGGGAGAATTCGTGTGGCGGTATGAAGTGCTTTCAATCAAGGCCGGTCGGTAAAATCGGCAGTCAAGCTGTAGATTTTGGTACACCTTCCCTGAATATCAATCCGGGATGGGGGGGATTGGCTTGAGTTGTTTGTCCCGGTCGAGGCAGACCAGGTGGATGAGGGCCTTGACCGCCGGTTTATGGCCCCCGGGCCGCCAGGCTTCCTGGGTCCAGATCAGGCGATAGTCGCTTTCCTTCGCATAGGTCGTGCGGATATCCAGCTCGTCGCCGAATTCCGCTCCTTCGTGGTAACTGATATCCGCCCTGTACACGGCAAAGCCCAGTCCTTCCTCACGCCAGAGCCGCACCAGTTCAGCGGCGCCCATGATCTGTTCCCGGGCCCGTTCAAAATACTTCAGGTAATTGGCGTGGTACACCACACCCGAGTGGTCGGTATCTTCATAGAAAATCTGGACTTTGTAATGGTACTCACGCGAGGTCATCTATATGCAGCCTTTTTTAAAATTCCAATAATTGTTACCAGAATGGAGATAAATGGCTTTGGGAGGAAAGTAAAGAGGATTCTGTCGAGCCGACTCCCTGCCATGCGGGAGTCGGCTTGCAGATTGAAGAGGGCCTGTTAGCGGGAGGGCCTCTAAACGATACTTTTGTGATATTCTTGCAGCGACCGTACCTGCGGTTTATCCTCACGGCGGGCGGCGATGCCCTTGGCCGCGGCGATGGTGGCGGCTGTGGTGGTGATATAGGGCACCTTGTACTTAATGGCCGCCTGGCGAATGTCCGAGCTGTCCTTGCTGCTCTGGCGGCCGGAGGGTGTATTCACCAGCAAATTGACCTCACCGTTTTTAATGGCGTCGATCAGGTTGGGGCGGCCATAGCCCAGTTTACGGGCCGGCACGGTTTCGATGCCATTTTCCTTTAAGAACTGATGGGTGCCACCCGTGGCCATGATCCTAAAACCCAGTTCCCGGAACAGACGGGCTGGTTCCAGGGCAGCGGTCTTGTCGCGATCGGCGATGGTGAGCAGGATAGTTCCTTCAGTGGGCAGGGCGGTCTGGGTGGCCTCCTGGGCTTTGAAAAAGGCCCGGCCAAAGGAGTGGGACAGACCCAGGACTTCCCCGGTCGAACGCATCTCCGGGCCCAGGGCCGGGTCGACGCCGTGGTACATGTTGAAGGGGAAGACGGACTCCTTGATGCCGTAATGCGCAATGTAGCGGGTCTTCAAATCGAGGTCTGCCAGAGACTTGCCCAGCATGACCTGGGTAGCCAGACGGGCCATGGAGATGTTGCATACTTTTGATACGATGGGCACGGTCCGCGAGGCGCGCGGGTTGGCTTCCAGTACATAGACCGTGTTGTCGAAAATGGCATACTGAATGTTCATCAGGCCCACGACATTCAACTCGATGGCTATTTTACGGGTATACTCGCGGATGGTCTCTATGTGTTTGGGGGCGATGCTGATGGGCGGGATAACGCAGGCCGAGTCGCCGGAGTGAATTCCGGCCAGTTCGATATGTTCCATCACGGCCGGAACAAACGCGTCCGTACCGTCGGCAATGGCGTCCGCTTCAGCTTCGATGGCATTGTCTAAAAACTTGTCGATGAGGATCGGACGTTCCGGTGAAATCTCGACAGCAGCATCCACGTAACGTTTGAGCATCCCTTCATCCTGTACAATTTCCATGCCCCGACCGCCAAGAACGTAGGATGGCCTGACCATGAGCGGATAGCCGATACGGTCGGCAATGGCGCGGGCTTCATCCATGTTGCTGGCCATCCCGGCCTCGGGCTGGGGGATACCCAGTTTCTTCATGATTTTGCGGAACTGATCGCGGTCCTCAGCCAGGTCGATGGTTTCCGGGGTTGTGCCGATAATCTTGACCCCGGCTGCGGCCAGTTCCCCGGCGATATTTAGAGGCGTCTGGCCCCCAAATTGAACGATGACGCCTTCCGGCTTTTCCTTTTCATAAATGCTCAACACATCTTCGGTCGTGAGCGGTTCAAAGTACAGCTTGTTGGAGGTGTCGTAATCAGTAGATACCGTTTCCGGGTTGCAGTTGACCATGATGGATTCAAACCCCGCATCCCGGATGGCAAAGGCCGCATGCACACAGCAGTAATCAAATTCGATCCCCTGGCCGATTCGATTGGGACCGCCGCCCAGGACCATGATCTTGCGGTTGTCGGTGACCGATACCAGGTCTTTGGCATTGTAGGTGGAAAAGTAATAGGCCGCATCTTCCACCCCACTGACCGGCACCGGCTCCCAGGCTTCGGCGGCACCCAGGGCGATACGACAGGCGCGGATATCTTCTTCAGGGAGATCGAGCAGTTGGGCCAGGTAGCGATCGGCAAAGCCGTCTTGTTTGGCCTGGAGGAAAAGGTCGTCCGGCGGGATCCGGCCTTTGTGGGTCAGCAGCGTTTCTTCCAGCTGTACCAGTTCCTGCATCTGCTCGATGAACCAGGGCTTGATGTGGGTCAGCTCATACAGTTTCTGGACTTCGGCGCCTTTGCGCAGGGCTTCGTACATGATGAACTGGCGTTCGCTGGTGGCGGTTCCGACTATGCTCAGGAGTTTATCCAGGGGCAGTTCGTTGAAGTCCTTGGCGAACCCGAGCCCGTAACGGTTGATTTCCAGGCTGCGGATGGCTTTCTGGAAGGCCTCTTTATAATTCTTGCCGATGCTCATGACTTCGCCCACGGCCTGCATCTGGGTGCCGAGCTTGTCTTCCAGGCCGGCGAATTTTTCAAAGGCCCAGCGGGCGAATTTAACCACCACATAGTCGCCGGACGGGGTGTACTTTTCAAGCGTTCCGTCCCGCCAGTAAGGGATTTCATCCATGGTCAGGCCCCCGGCCAGCAGGGAGGAGACCATGGCGATGGGAAAACCGGTGGCCTTGGAAGCCAAGGCTGAAGAGCGCGAAGTCCGCGGGTTTATCTCGATGACGACAACCCGTCCGGTGGCAGGGTCGTGGGCAAATTGGACGTTGGTTCCGCCAATCACCTCAATGGCTTCCACAATGGCGTAGGAGTAGTCCTGCAGCCGTTTTTGAAGGTCAGGTGCAATGGTCAGCATGGGGGCGGTACAATAGCTGTCTCCGGTATGGACCCCCATGGCATCCACGTTTTCAATGAAACAGACCGTGATTTTCTGGTTCTTCGCATCGCGTACAACTTCCAGTTCAAGCTCTTCCCAGCCCAGGACGGATTCTTCCACCAGAACCTGGTTGACCCGGCTGGCCGCTATGCCGCGGGACGCGATCGTGCGCAGCTCTTCAACATTGTAGACCAGGCCGCCGCCGCCGCCGCCCATGGTATAAGCGGGGCGGATGACCACCGGGTAGCCGAGGCCCTCGGCGACCGCCTCCGCCTCCGCAACCGTGTTGACGACTTCGCTCTTGGCCATCTCGATGCCGAGCCGGTTCATGGTCTCTTTGAATTCCAGACGGTCTTCACCGCGCTGGATGGCATCCACGTTTACCCCGATAATCTTGACGCCGTATTCGGCGAGGACGCCAGCCTGGTGCAGATCCGAGGACAGATTCAGGCCGGATTGCCCCCCCAGGTTAGGCAGCAGGGCGTCCGGACGCTCTTTGGCGATAATCTCGGTCAGGATTTTGACATTCAATGGTTCTATATAGGTTGCATCCGCTGTACCCGGATCGGTCATGATGGTGGCCGGGTTCGAGTTGACCAAAACAACTTCATACCCCAGTGATCTGAGCGCTTTACACGCCTGAGTGCCGGAGTAGTCGAATTCACAGGCCTGTCCGATTACAATAGGGCCGGATCCTATGATGAGTACTTTACGGATGTCGTCGCGTTTGGGCATTGCATCTCCTTTCACGGTGGGGTTGTTAGAACCCATCTCGAAAAAGTCTATTGGCCCAAACTCGGCGTTGGGCGCTCGGAATAAATCCTCGAAATACCTGATTTATTCCTCCGGTTCATTCCTCACGGCCGCCTTGATTTTGAACCAAAATCCGTTTTTTGAGATAGGTTTTAATTGAGTTACAGACTTATCCGGGTATCGTAAAGCAGGCAAGCCTGAAATGTTTTAAGCTCTGGCAGTCAAATTTAAACTGAATTTTTAGATCTAAAGTAAGCTTTACTTAATGTCAACAGGTATCGCGGGAATGCCGGACCCGCCCAACGCCGGCCGGTAACGAATCAGTTTGTGGGAGTGAGGTGCTAAGCTGGGATTTGAGCCGCGCGGTTTTGCCTGGCCCAGTATTTTCGGTATAACCAGCCGGAAGTAATGGTGGAATTTATAGATTTGACCTGCTCAATCCAATCGGGAAGCGCGGCTGCGGCCTGCTGGAAAGCCTCGCTGGTCAGATCAAAAAAATTCTCCAGCGCCACGCGGTTTGCGCGTTCCACCCAGCTTGCCTCGAGGGCCTGCTGGGCTTTTTCAATGCTGCTGCGCCCAACTGCAAAATCGGACAAAAGGGCTCGGTGAAGCAACTCGTGTTGCCACCATAAATTAGCAGGATCAAAGTTCGGGCCGGGTGCCGGGCCCAGGTCGGGAAGGGTTTGCCGGCCGATGCGGATGGGTTTGAACATGGACGTGCAGGGTGCCGCGGTGCCGGTGGCCCAGTAGGTCTGTGCGGCGGCATCCAGCTGGGCAACCAGGGAGCCGGTGGTCTGGGTGGCATTGCGGGCCAGGGGGTTGGCTGCATGAGCACATATCCGGTTGCCTAAAAAATGGCTGGACGGCTGGTAGGAAGTTTCACCATGGTCACGCAGGATATCAAAGGCGTCTACCAGATCCAGGCGGCCGGTTTGCTGTTCGAGCAGCTCGGCAGCCCGGCTTTGCCGCCGGCGGCAGGCCGAAAAGGTGGTAAAGAACCAGTCTGAATAGCACCCGGCAAAATTGAAGGCCGCCCCTTTTTTCAGCCAGCCTTTTTCCCGGGCCGTGGCCACCAGGTCCGGGTGGCTGCGGTCGAATTCTGCGCCGATGGTCAGGCCGTTGCTGATAGCGTAATGCGTTTTTACCTCGCGGGCAGCCCACAGCGGTCCGGCTGTTTCCAGGACCCAGGCTGTTTGGGGATCAGCAATCAGGAAGCTGTTGTGGTAGGCCATCTTTTTATCCTGATAGCCACAGATCCCCCCCTGTCCATGGTCTGCCAACAGGTGCGTGATCCATTCCACCGCCGCCGGGGCATCGTCCGACCGTTCCAGGGCCAGGCGCAACAGGTCCATGCCGGTCAGCCCGCCCTGACGGTTAATCGGCATGCGGGTCCAGACGGCTTCGTTGCCGATCACGACCCCTTTGTCGTTGGCCCCCATCTCGGCGCCCCACATCCAGAAGGGCCGGCTGAGGAGCACCGGAAGGGTTTCGGTTGCCTGGGGAATCTCGATGTAGGTACAGGACACGGTGGTGCCCGGTGGGTAGGTCCGGCCGGGGTGAAACTCCAGGGCCTGGGCTTCATTGGGTTCCCGGTCGCTGTTTTTACCGAAGATGATACTGCCGTCGGCAGTCGTGGGCGGCAGGGCTACGAAGGTGTCGCACATGGGGATTACCTGGTGGTAACGCGCGTTAAATTTTAAGCGCAATGACGAACGAAGGATATACTGTGAATAACGAAAGGTTCATCGTTCAGGGTTCCCGGTTCAAGGTTGAAACCTCAAAACCTTTGAACCTTATCAACCCGGCCCAACGGGCCAGCTAGTATTTACTATACAGGTCCAGACTTTTCGCCGTGGCGGTGTACAAGGTCGACCAGGCAAAGCGCAGGGAGAGCCGGGCAAAGGCCAGGCGGCTCTGGGCCTGGGTCAGGTTCCGCTGGGCTTCGTTGAGCCGCACCAGGGAGGCTTGCCCGGCGGCATATTCTTTTTCGACCAGGTCGCGGTTGCGCTGAACCAGGGAGGCATTCTTGCGCTGCAGCTCCAGCTGCTGTTGGGCGGCCTTGAGACCGATCAGGGCATCGTTGACTTCATTGGCCACGGAGATTTTCAGGGCATCCAGGTTCTTGATCTCTTCCTTTTTCTTGTGCTTGGCCTCGGCAATCCGGGCCCTGTCTGCACCGCCGGAGAACAGATCCCAGTTTAGAAACAGGCCCACCGAGTTGCCGACATCATCCCCCTCAAAAAAGCGGCTTTCGGAATGTTCGCCGCTGACGTTTCCCGACAGCACCAGCGCGGGGTAGTAGCGGGATTTGGCCGTGCCGATGTCAGCGTCCGCGCGTTCAATCCCTTTGGCCGTGGCCAGGATGTCGGGACGATTTTCGTGGGCGTAGGTGATTTGCGTGGCCTGCTTGGGCATCTCCATGATCGTGCCGGACTCTTCTTCCAGAGCGGCCAGGGACAGGCCCTCCGGGAACCTGGCATCCGGAATCCCCAACAGGGCGGCCAGGCCTGTCATGGCGGCCACATACTCCTGTCTGGCATTGATGAGGTCGTCTTTGGCGGCGTTGGCCTGGATTTCAAAATTGAGCACATCGCTCAGGGCCCCGGTGCCTACCCGTAGCCGGGCATTGGCATCGGAAACCTGTTTGAGGTTGAACGATTCGTCTGCCATGGCAATGGCAACGCCTTCGCTGGCCAACTGGGCCCGGTAGTAACTGGCCGCCACTGCGGAAAGCAGCAGGCGCCGGGCGTCGAGCAGGGCCTGCTCGCTCTGCTCCTGGCCGTGGCGGGCACCAGCATTGGTGAATTTGCGGCGGAAGCCGTCGAACAGCGTCCAGTTGGCCGTTACACCGGCCTTGTAGTAGTCATCCGGATTCTGGATCGTTGCCAGCGGGTTCAATACCTGGGCGCTGGCGACCTGGGTCTTGTACTGGGTCTCGGACAGCTCCACGCGGTTTACCGAGCCATCGGCGACGATGTTCGGCCAGTAGGTGCCCCGGGCCTGGTTGACCAGCTGGCGTGCCTGTTCGACCCGCTGCTGGGCGGCGGCCAGGGTCGGACTCTCGGCCAGGGCAATCTTGGCGGTCATGTCCAGGTCCAGCACCTTGATCGACTGAATGTCTGTGCCGGCGTTGCTGCCGGTCTCAGAACCTGCCCAGACAGGGGTACCGGTAGGTATCAGGCACATTACGAGCAGTATGGCTGCAAAATGAATTCTGAATCGTTGCATTGAAGATCTCCTACCCAACTGTAGTTAGTGATTTTCATTCCATTCAAACCGTCGTCAGTTCACCGCTGGGCGTTAACTTTCTTTCGAGCGGGTCCTGGTATCTGGTCCGGGCCGGTTCGACTTCTTCACGGCTGGTCGGCCAGTGACCATACTTGTACCGGAAGACAAGCCTTCTGAAATCACTCAGTATGACCAGCAGGCTCGGTATCAGCACCAACGTGAGCACCGTTGCGAAGGCCACCCCGCTGGCCAGTGAGAGGGCCATGGGAATCAGAAACTTGGCCTGCATGTTCGTTTCCATGATCATCGGCGCCAACCCACCCACCGTACTGAGCGAGGTCAGGAAGATGGCCCGGAACCGGCGGACGCCGCCCGTCCGGATGGCTTCGAAAAACGGCAGCCCTTCGGCAAAATTTTCATTGATCCTTTCAATTAGCACAATTGCATCGTTTACTACAACACCCGTGAGGGCGACCATGCCGAAGATGCTCATGATGGACAGATCGTATCCCAGCAGCAGGTGGCCCCAGATGGAGCCGATAATCCCAAAGGGGATCGTAAACAGGATGACAAAGGGCTGGGCGTAGGACCGGAACATCGTGGCCACGATGATGAAGATTCCCAGGACTGCAAGGGGGAATCCCACGTAGAGACTGCTGAACGATTCACGCATTTTCTTTTGTTCACCCTGGAGGGCCACGCGCACATCCGGGTAGTTGTCTTTCAGGGCCGGGAAGAAATTCTTGATCAACGCGGCGAAAATTTCATTGGCATTGGCCTTGTTCGTATCGACGTCCGCACTGACGGTGACGCGGCGCAGGCCGTCGGTCCGCGTAATGGTCGAAAAGCCCGGGGACAGGGATACCTCGGCCACCGAAAAGAGCGGCACTTCATGGCCTTCCGGGGTCCGGATGCGGACCCGTTCCAGGTCCGACATGCGGCTGCGTTCATCGGCGGTGTAACGCACCTTGACCCGGATGTCATCGCGGCCGCGCTGGAGCCGGACCGCTTCATCCCCGTAGTAACCGGCGTAGACCTGGCGGGCCAGATCGTTCACCGTCAGGCCGAGGGCCCGGGCCTCGGGCTTCAGCGTCAGGCGCATTTCGTTTTTGCCGGGGGGGAAGTCGGAACGGATCTGGTACACACCTTCAAATTTGCTTAAACGGGCCATCAGGTCATCGGCCGCGGCCAGGATATGGTCCATATCGTTTCCCTGGAGCCAGACTTCAATCGGCGCTCCGGGGGGGCCGGCCGACAAACCCTCAAAAGTCAGGGACTTCACACCGGATATGCGGCCGACCTCTTTCTCCCAGGCCACCATGAGATCGTCCACGTGGATGCCCCGCCGCTCGGACGGCAGTAAGATGGCCTGGACCGCCCCGTATTGCGGCCCATAGCTGGGGATATCGCTGAGAGTGCCGCCCACCAGGGTGAGGCGGTCTTCCAGCAGCGGTTCGCCGGATTTGGTCTGGGATTTTTCCGCCAGGCGCAGCAGGGCGCCTTCCACCTGGTCCAGGGCACTGCGGGTCACAGCCGGGGGCGTGCCGGCCGGGAACTCCACCTGGGAGGTCATGATAAAACCATCGATGGATGGGAATACCTGGAACTTGATGATGCCGCCCCGGACCAACCCGACGGTGATCATCAAGACGGCGATAGCAGTACACAAAGAGACATAGCGCCAGTTGAGGGCATGCCGTAAAAATGGGTAGTACATGTTCTTTACGAACCACTCGAGCCCCCGGCTGGTGATGCGGTGCACCACATCGATACGGCGCTGCAGTTTGCTCATGTTCTGCTCTTCCGCGTTCAGGTCGGGCAGGTGGCTCAGGTGGGCCGGCAGCAGGATCAGGCATTCCACCAGGGAGACGGCCAGGCAACTGATGACCACGACGGGGAGAATAGAGATGAACTTGCCCATGATGCCGCCTACATAGGCCAGGGGGATGAAGGCCACGATCGTGGTGACAACGGCAGCCACGACCGGCATGCCGACTTCGCAGACGCCGTCCACCGCCGCCTGCAACGGCGGCTTGCCGCTCTTCCGATGGACATAGATCGCTTCACCCACCACGATGGCATCATCCACGATGACCCCCAGCACCATGATGAAGCCGAACAGGGAGATCATGTTGATGGTACCCCCCAGGGCCCAGACTATGGCCAGGGCACCGGCAATGGAAATGGGGATGCCCATGCCGCCCCAGAAGCTCAAGCGCAGGTTGAGAAACATCCACAGGAGGGCGAACACGATCGAAAGTCCGATGATGCCGTTTTTAAGCAGCAGGTTGATCCGGTCCCGCAGCATGTTGGTATTGTCGTACAAAACTTTGAGGTTGGCGCCGGCGGGCAGGATGTCGTTTTTTGCATCCACAAATTTTTGCACGGCTTTAGAGATGGCCAAAGAGTCCTCTTCCTTGGTCTTGTAGACAATCAGCATCACCGAGGGGTCCCCGTTGATGGTGGCATCGATGGGATCCTCGGAGAATCCGTCGACAATTTGGGCCACCCGGTCGAGGGTAATGACGTCCCCCTTGGGAGTGGCCAGGACCACGATGGAAGAGAGCTCCGGGCCGCTGTATTTACGGCCCATGGTCCGGATGCGGATCTCTTCGCCCTTGGTGCGGATGGTGCCGCCGGCCAGGTTCAGGTTGCTGCGGCGGACCGCGTCGGTGACCTGGTCGAACGAGAGTCCGTATTCACGCAACCGCTGCTCACTAACTTCGATGCCGATCTCATATTCCCGGGTGCCGAAGATACCGACCTGGGAGACCGGCGGCAGTTGCTGAATCTCGTCCTTGAGCTGTTCGGACCACTCTTTCAGCCGGCGCTCGCTCATGTCGCCGGACAGGTAAAGCATGATGACGGGATCTTTGAGGGTCAGCTCGTAAATAACCGGTTTTTCGGCATCCACGGGGAAGGTCGAGATGGCATTGATTTTGGTGCGAACGTCGTCGAGGACTTCGTTGACAGCGTAGTTCTCTTTGACCTCGATATTCGCCGAACCCTGGTTTTCGCGCGATTCAGTGGTATAAAGCTTGATGCCCTCCACGCCCTCGATGGCTTCTTCAATTTTGCGGCTGATGCCTTCTTCTACCTCTTCCGGGTCGGCACCGGGGTAGGGGGCTGACACGATGACCATGTCCAGCGAGAACTCCGGGAAGGTCTCCCGGATCATGGATTGGGTGGCGAACCAGCCGGCCACAAATATCATGACCAGCACGATATTGGCAAAAACGGTATTGCGTGCAAATGCGGCTAGGACTTTTTTCATGGCGTGTACTCCAGGCCTTCAGACTGAAAACTGTTAGGATCAACCGCCTAAGCCGCTTCAGTCCAAAGGCCTACGGGCTGTGCTACGGTCAAGATTTGCTTGCTACAATCTCCAATAGTGAATTCTCCAGAGGGTCGACCAGGCGGGTCGTGATGACCCGGTCACCGGGTTTGAGACCCGCGCCTACGAACGTCTCTTCTCCCTGGCTGCGGACAACCGTTACGGCAATGGTCTTGAGGCGGTTGTTCTGGACGGTATAAACCTTATTGCTGAAACTGACCGCCCAGCGCGGCAGCCGGTAAACATTTTCCATTGGGAGGCCGGGAATTTCCACGGAGCAGAACATCCCTTCCACCAGTGGTAGCGTGCGGTCGGAAATTACCGCATTGGCAGCCGGGATTTTCACGGCGACCGTCAAGGTGCGCGTTTCCTGGTCGAATTTGACCACCCGGTCCAAAAAGCCCTCCCAGGCGTGGGTTGCGGGGGATTCGGTCCAGCGGACCGTGCTTGGGGTTCGCGCCAGATTCTGAAACCAGGCGGTGGCCGGGCCACTTTGAGCGTCGAAGCGCAGCCATTTGCGGGCATCCCGACTGTCCAGCGGGACCAGGATCTCCAGTACTGCGTCGTTGGCCAGGGTGACGGCCTGATATCCAGGGTTTACATATAGGCCCAGTTCCAGCGCTTCGGCGCTGATACGGCCGGTGAAGGGTGCCCGGACGGTGCACCGCTCGAGATTCGCCTTAGCGATTTCAAGCTGGGCCCGACCGGCGGCCAGACCGCTCTTGGCTTCCTGGATCTGGATGGGATACAACGCAATGGCCTGGTTCATCAGGTCGAGCTGGTCGGTGGCCGCATTGGCCGCTTTTTCAGCTGCATCCACTCCCGAGCGGGTACCGATGGCGTCTTTCTCAAGCAGGGTTTTGAGCCGCTCGAATTCACCGACGGCCAGGTCGCGGTTGCGTTCCAGGGTTTTCAGCCGCTTGCGGTCAATTTCATATTGCTTTTGAAGCCGCAGCACAGTGTTTTCCAACTGCCGGACAGTGGCCCGGGCGTTGGCCGTATTGGCCGCGTAATCCCGGGGGTCGATTTTAAACAGCACCTCACCGGCGGGAATGACTTCCCCGGTTTCCAGCCGCGGATGGGTGGCGACGATTTTACCGGTCACCTCGGGGGCGATGACCGCCGTGCTCAAGGCCCGGGTCTCACCATAGCCGGTTATCGTTACCGGGACGGTTTCGGCATTGACCTCTAAAACTTCAACCCGGATGGGCCGTTCTTCGGTTTTGGCCTCGGTTGGCGGCTTTTTAAAAGCAGCCAGCAAAGACATGCCCGCGAAACCGAAAAACAGAATGGCGGCGCAGATAACAATCCTTTTGACTACCGGTCGGCTGTTTATTTGCCTGAAAAGATTCTTCATGACGCTTCCCTCTGTGCTGCGATTGGTGACATTTCATTGTCCAATACCTGCGCAATTCTATCGACTACCCGGTGCCAGTCATCGGCGAACTCCGGGCCGAGTTTTTCCACCAGGTCGACAAAGTTGCTGAAAATTTCCTTTTCTATCTGTTCTGTAATCGCCACCATGTCCTGGGAAATAGTAACGATTACCTTGCGGCGGTCGGCCGGATCCGGTTCGCGGACCAGGACACCTTTTTCAACCAGGCGGTCCACCATGGTCGAGGCGGATGGGGCGGAGACGTTCAAAAGTTCCGCCAGTTCGGTAATGGATACCTGCCTTTTGGATTTCACGAATTTCAGGGCCCGCATCTGGGCAAACGACAGCTCTCCAAAGGCGTTGCTGACGCCGGTTTTGACCATGTAGCGGTTTTCCAATTGGAATACCCACTCATGGATTTTACGGCCGTTGATAAATATCTGCCAGGCCAGATCGATATTTTTATTAGAAGTCATAAATAATGCCCTTGTTAATTATTTGTTAGTTTAATATTTAGGATATCTAAATACAATGGACCCCCGGGCATTGTCAAGCATCTTTTAAGGGGAACCGGCTTCAGTGC
Organism: Olavius algarvensis Delta 4 endosymbiont; assembly: GCA_905176665.1. Taxonomy (GTDB): domain Bacteria; phylum Desulfobacterota; class Desulfobacteria; order Desulfobacterales; family CAJINA01; genus CAJINA01. The sequence continues at coordinate 88,851 of CAJINA010000247.1, forward strand.
CGCCGATGGGGGGCGGCAAGGTGGTCTACCGAGCATCGGGGCGGGGCCCTGAAGCCGGTTCCGATGGTATGGGAACCTACCACAGGGCAAAAGGGCCGTCTGTTGGTAAATTGTATCGAATTGTAAAAAAATGTATCAGTATATCGATAACTATTAGATAATATACGTCTATAGTGTCTTTCTCCCTTTCGGTTCCACCGGGGAGCCTAATGGAAATAGTGACTATGGATTTTGATCCAGTTTGGATTGAGGCGGGTAGTGGGGATTATGCTGGGTCCTGAATTGTTCACTTGTGCTTTTTAATCCATTGCAGCACTTTCTCTTTTTGCTCACCGTCAGGTAGTCTGTCAGCATAAATTTGGAGTGCAAAAACAGCATTGGGTATATCGCCTTTGCTTTTATAAGCGACCCCAAGATTTCTCCAGACAACCGGTTCATAAGGCGATAGTTCCGTAGCCCTTCTGTAATACCAGATAGCTTTGTCATAGTTCCCTAACAGGTCGTGCGCATAGCCTAATCGGTTTTGGAAGACCCCATCATTTAGATGCAAATCAGAAAATTTATCGACGACCTGTTGATACTGGCCGGCATTCAGTAGTTTTTCAATCTCAGCATTGATTGCATCAACGTCAGGTTTGTCACCACCCCAAACACTGCACCACCCCACAAGAACCAGCAACACTGCAAGGCCTGTCGGTTTTTTCACGATATCACCCCAAATGTGTATGTGTTTTCAAGTGGATAGGTTAGAACAGGGGAACCGGCAGGTCAATGCCCTTTTAAGTATTGACTCACAATACGGACAGCGTTTTTGTTTTTATCTGTTGATACCCAAGATTTACCGGCTGTACCAAACTGGTATTTGAATTCGACTTTATTGGGAAAAGCTGGCCGAACACACATCTCAGTAGCGCCAGGGGGTTAGAAACGGGGCACTGCCCAGGTAGAATCCAAAGGCAATCATAAAAAGTCCGCACAGCGCCAGGAAGCCGTAATAGATGTTGCGGTTGAGGTGCCGCAGCCCGAAATAGGCCAGGGTGGAAACCAACAGGTACCAGGCCAGGTCACCGGCTTCATGCCCCAGGAAAAAGGCCAACAGGCGGGGCCAGTTCTGAAAACTGATCTTGAATTCGAGCATGAAGGCAAACCCGATGGTCACCCACCAGATCCACCAGTAAGGATTGGCCATGGAGATCAATACCCCTCCCAGGACGGGATTGTCGGTCGCGCGTTTAGGCTGATCGCTATCGGTTTCCTCTAAAAATGTAGTGGAGATCCTGCGGTGGGCAATATCCCGGATAATCGACAGGCCGAACCAGATCAGGATGAGGCCGCCGGCCAGCCCGATACCTTTTACCACCAGTTGGTTTTTAAGTACAAAGGAAAAACCAAAGAGCAGGGCAAATATGATCACCATCTCCAGCAGGGCGTGCCCGGCGATGATCCAGGCTCCCATCAGCCAGCCATGCCCCCGGCTCCGGGCGGATTTAACGATGGTGTAGGTCAGCAGAGGGCCGGGCGCCATGGCCCCGGTCAGGGCCACTACGAAACTCAGGGAAAAGATCACCTGGCATACCTTAAGGAGGCTATCCGGCTCCGGTGTCATCTTAGAAGGACTCGCCGTGCACGAAGTCGGCGGCGTCCCGGCGATCAGGAGCCCGGCCGATCTTGGCCGGATACCCCATGGGGATCAGGGCTACCAGTTCAACATCTTGTGGCACGTTGAGGATTCGGCCCGCGCGCTCGTGGTCGAAAAGTCCGACGATCACGGTGCCCAAGCCGGCATTGTGCGCTGCCAGGCAGAGGGTCTGGGTGGCGATGCCCAGATCGTACATGTACCAATCCCCAAACTTGGTTGTGACCGCATTGTTATAGAAACCGGAACGCTTCAGCCGGCCGCACAGGGCGATAAGCACCGGTGCGGCTGTAATGGCCCTGGTGGCTGGATTCTTCGGACCGATGGGGTCCTGCAATTTCTCACGAGTGACCGGATCGCGGACAACCACGACTTCCCAGCACTGGGTGTTGGCCCAGGAAGGTGACCAGCGGACGGCTTCGAAAATTTCGGATAGGGTTGCGTCGCTAACATCGCGGTCTGTATACTTGCGAATGCTGCGGCGGGTTTTTATAAAATCCAGAAATCCTTCCATTGTGTCTCCTCAGCCGATATTGAACTGACCGGATTCAATATAGGGGGGATCTTCTTTGTCGATTGCGTTGATGATGGGCTGGTTCAACCGCAATTTCATTTCCTGCACGATGGCCCGTTTCTTGTTGAGGGACTTGGCGAACGCCAGGGTTTCATTCAGCAGGTCATCCTGTTGGCAGGCTTTGGTAATGATGTGGTGTTCGGCGCATTGTGCGGCCGTCAGCCGGCAGCCGGTGTATTCCATTTCCTCCATCTTGTACTGGGGGATGGCTTTGGACAGCAGCGCATTCATCCCGGGCAGAAACGGAATCCCCAGATCCACTTCCGGAAAACAGAAGTAGCCGCGATCGCTGCGCATGAACCGAAAATCGAACGCGCAGCTCATGATGGCACCGCCGGCGAAAGCATGGCCGGAAATGGCCGCCACGGTCAGCAGGGGATAGGTGACGATCCGTCTAAAGAGGGCATTCAGCTGGTAGAAGAAAGCCTTGGCGGTATCGATATCGTTTTTCTGGATGATTGGGATCACCCATTCCAGATCGATACCGTTCGAAAAAATCTTTTCATGGGCCGAAGTCACGACCAGGGTAAGGGCCTCGGTATCGTTTTCGACCTGGTCCAGTGTGTCCAGAAAGGCAGCTAGAAAATCAGGGTTGAACCGGTTCTCACCATCGTTAAGCGTTACAATCGCCACTGTTTCATCAACGTTGTATTCCACCAGAGACATAGCATTCCTCCCCACGATTGGTGTATCTATTGTTTCAAGAATTGATTTTGGGGTACCATGAATGATCTAAAACTGAGTGTCAATTAAAATAGGACGCCGCCCCTTCAAAGAGGATAAATAAAAAAGAGCACCCTACTTGAACAGGGCGCCCTTTGATTTATATGGTGACACTGTCAGTCTTAACCGCAGCAGGAAGATCCTTCCTCAGTGTTTTCGTTGGCTGAACCGCAGCCACCGCAGCCGCCGGGGCCGAAATCGATCGAGCAGTCCAGACGGAAACCGTAATTGGAGAAGTCCACCTTGATGGGGGTGGCTTTCTCAAGCAGGTTCTTGTTCACTACGTAAGAGAAACCATCGATGTCGTAAACTTCATCGTTTTCATTAGACTCATCCAGAGCCATTGCAAGCGACGGGCCGCCTCACCCGCCTTCATTCAGAAAAATTCTGATGGGCGCCACTTCCTTACCATTAAAGTATTCTGCGATCTGTTGGGTCGCCGCAGGGGTTACCTCAACCATAATATCCTCCTTATTAATTAAAATGGCCTGCAAGAGCTTTGCAGGCCGTTCCATTCTTCAAAGCCAAACCAATGTAAGTATGTCCTCAGTATTTGTCAATAAGGAACTTATGTCGGCAGGTTAGTTAGAAATCCCCGGTATATCTCGGTATCTTTTTCGGAAAAAAGGGCGAATATCACCTGTCCCGGAAATGGGTGGTTGTTTAGAAAAGACAGGGTGGTTTCGATCGCAATCCGGGCGGCTTTTTCAATGGGGTACCCGTAGACGCCGCAGCTGATGGCCGGGAAGGCAACGGTCCCGACATTTTTCTGCGCGGCCAGTTCCAGACTGTTGCGATAGCAGGCGGTTAACATTTGTCTGTCAGCCGGAACGCCGCGATAAATCGGCCCCACGGTATGGATGACCCAGTCAGCCGGCAGTCCGTAGCCCGCCGTAATGCGGGCTTCACCGGTGGGGCACCCGCCGATTTTGCGGCAGGCTTCCAGCAACTCCGGCCCGGCCGCCCTGTGGATGGCTCCGTCAACACCACCGCCACCCAATAGCCGAGTATTGGCCGCATTGACGATCGCATCAACCTTCAGGCGGGTAATATCGCCCTGATAAACCTCAAGTCTTGGGATTGGGTCAGTCATAGTGGGCACCCTTTTCCGCAACGCGCGGCACGTTACCAAGGGGCGGTCAAACCCAAAGTGACCTTTTGCTCCTGTGATCGGTAGTCGTGTCGTTTGATTAGAAGCTGTCTCAAGAAACGGATTTTGGTCAAGGTCCGGTCTTCGCTCGGCGAACTTTGCCTGACATGCAAGGCGGGTGCTACATTCGAACCGAAGGTGCCAGCGAAGCCAATGCCTTGCGTGGTGAATACATATAGTATCTCGAGGATTTAAATTTAGCGCCCAACGCCGAGATTGGGTCAAAAGACTTTTTTAAGACAGCTTCTAAGGGGTACTCAAGATTATCTATAGGTCGTACAGCGTTTCGTCCCGATCCGGAGCCGGCTTTTTTGCGGTCGCCGCACGCCCTTTTTTAGCGGCCAGGGTGAACGGGTCTTCTTCTTCGAGCAAATCACCCATCTCGGCCTCGATTTTGTCCGGGTCTTCACCGCTCTCCATGCGGTCGAGGGCCTCTTGCATGCCGGGACCCAGCTGCATGCCGGTCATGTCGGTTAGCTTGCGCACCAGGTCGGCAGCCTGGCGGGGATCGCTCTCATCCATCGTTTCGGCCTGCGAGGCGAGCATGCCCATGGCTTTTTCCATGGTGCGCTCATCAAAGGGCGCATCGGCCATCGACGCGTCTTCCGATGCCCGGCCGGTCGTCGCAAAGGCCGACATCTGGCGGGTAAGCTTTACTTGTTTGCAACGCGGGCAAGTCGGTTTCTTGCGGGTGTTGATGGTCTTGGAGAAAAAATTGAAAATGGTATTGCACTGATGGCAATAAAATTCATAAATCGGCATTTTCAGCTCTTTTTCCTGAGTTGGCGGATTATGCGTGCCTCTATGCTCAGCCGTCGGCGCAGTTACGCATCATCACGCGGATTTGATGACCTCGTCATCCTCTTTGGGCGGTTCATCCAAGGGCGCTTCCTTTATGACGGTATGCAGCCGGGGCCTTGAATCCTGGGATGCGCTTCTTTTTTCTCCGGCGTGGCAGTTGCCGTGAAACACGGCACCCGTGTGAATGGTGACCGTAGGTGCGACCAAGTTTCCGTAGACTTTACCGGAGGCATGCACTTCTATGTTGGTTTTCGCCGTCATGTTGCCGGTGACTTCGCCACTGATCACCATGTTGGAGGCACTGATATCGGCATTCAAGCTGCCGGAAGGGCCTACGATCAGCGTGCCGTCCACCGATATATTGCCTTTGTAGCGACCGTCAATCCGGATCGTGCCCCGGAACGAAAGCTGGCCCTCGAATTCGGAATCAGAGCCTAGAAAGGCGCCAATCGTTTCTGCCACTTTTTTATTGCGCATGTTCTGTAAACCTCGCTGTTAAATAGAGCTCTATAGTTAAGCTATAAACCGAATTCTGTCAATTCGAGCCGGCACAAATCTATCGTCAGGCGCGGGACCGCTAACGTATGTGAATAAGGACGTATATTGGTTTGTTAAGTATTTTGGAATGACACAGGGCGTGTTATTGCAAAATGGATATTTTTTATATGATATCTGATGGTTACGTTTGGATTGCGCGTTCGCAGGGCATGGATTGGAAAAAAACGGTCTTTTTTTAATTTGCAGTAATTTCTGATACCTTCTATGAGTCCTGACTATGTTGACTTGCCATATCGGGTCTGTTATGCACCCCACACATTATTGAAAGGTTATCACATTTAAGGCAAACTCTTATTTATAAACGGAAAGGATAAAGCCATGGAAAGGACACTTTCAATCATCAAGCCGGACGGGGTTGGCCGCGGTCTTGTCGGCGAAGTCGTCAAGCGCCTGGAAGCCAGCAACTTCAAAATCGCCGCCATGAAGATGATCTACATGACCAAAGCCCAGGCCCAGGGATTTTATGCCGTGCACCGCGAGCGACCCTTTTTCGAGAGCCTGACCGATTTCATGTGCTCGGGACCGGCTGTGGTCATGGTACTCGAAGGGGAGGATATCATCGCCAAATACCGCGAGCTTATGGGGGCCACCAATTACAAGGAAGCGGCTCCGGGCACCATTCGGGCGGATTTTGCCACCGATATCGAGAAAAACGTGGTACACGGCTCCGACGCTCCCGAAACTGCTGCCTTTGAAATCGGCTACTTTTTCAACGCATTTGAAATCACAGGCTGATGACGGACCAACTGAATCTGGACAATATTACCATTGTCCTGCAGCGGCCCCGATACCCGGAAAATATCGGGTCCGCCGCCAGGGCGGTAAGCAACATGGGGATCGGTCGTCTCTGGGTAGCGGATCCGGAGAACTACGATCTGCCCCGGGTCAACAAACTGGCCACCCATGCGGCCGCAGCGGTGGTTGAAGGGATCCGGATTTTTCCGGATCTGACGACCGCCCTGGCGGAATTCAATTACGTGGTCGGAACGACCGCCCGCCTGGGCGGACAACGCCCTGTTCTGAATTCACCGGAGGTCATGGCTGAGAAACTGGCCCCCTTGTCCAGTGAGAATCGGATCGCGGTGGTATTCGGCCCTGAGGACCGGGGCCTGACCAACGAAGACCTGCGGTTGTGTCACCAACTGGTACATATCCCCACAGCAGCGTTTTCATCCATTAATTTAGCCCAGTCAGTGATGATTCTCAGTTATGAACTCTTCAAGGCCTCGCTCAAGGAAGTCGATACATTTGCGCCCCGCCTGGCCAACCGGCATGAATTGGATGGCATGTATGACCAGGTCAAGGACATCCTGGTCCGGATTAACTATATCAATCCTGAAAATCCCGACTACTGGATGAACAAAATCCGGCGCTTTCTGAATCGCCTGCAGCTGCGGGCCCGCGAGGTCAGCATCATCAGGGGCATCTGCCGCCAAATCGACTGGTATGCCGGCAAGAATTACCGCGACGGTATCCGGGACGGGCAGGACGAAAAAAAGGGAACGGAGGAATCACCATGCGACTCGTAATGTTCGGTGAAAAGGGGCGGGAGAAACCCGGCTTGCAGCGGGATGACCGCATCGTCGATCTGGACAGCGTATTTCCCGGGATACCCGCTATCGGTGAAGCCTTCTTTGAAGAAGGGTGGCTGGCCAGGGTGGCAGGGTGCGATCTTCCGGGTGAAAAACTGGATGTGCGCCTGGGCAGCCCGGTTCCGGCGCCGTCCAAAATTATCTGCCTGGGGAAGAATTATGCCGAACATGCCAAGGAAGGGGGGTTCGACAACCCCGCGACGCCCCTGATATTCTGTAAGACCCCCAACACTGTCAGCGGTCCCTTCGATGACATCCGGATTCCCCAAAGCAGCGGTCAGGTCGACTGGGAAGTAGAACTGGCATTGGTGGTCGGCCGCCGCGGCAAAGCCATTGCCAGATCAGCAGCCCTGGATTACGTGGCCGGATTCATGGTGATGAACGACGTCTCCGGAAGGGAGGCCCAGTTCGCTGATTCGCAATGGTTCCGCGGTAAAGCCTTTGATACCTTTGCGCCTATGGGGCCGGCGCTGGTAACCGCCGATGAGATTACAGATCTTGGGAACCTGACCCTGACCGCCCGGGTGAACGGCGAGGTCATGCAATCCGGCAATACTCGCGATCTGATTTTTGATATCCCCACCATCCTGGAGAACATCAGCCAGGATATCACCCTGGTGCCTGGTGACGTCATTTCAACCGGGACACCGTCCGGGGTCGGTATTTTCAGAGATCCCCCAATTACCCTGCAGCGAGGCGATGTTGTGGAGTGCCGCGTCAGCGAGGTTGGCACGATTCGCAATCGGGTCGTGTGATACACCAAATTACCCAAAGTGAGCTTACATTATGAAGTGCCAGCGTATAGATAGAGAAGCGGCTTTTAGGTAGAGATTTATTCGTTGTCTTCCAGATCAATTTCCTGTTTAGCCGCTTCGATGCTGGCACCGCTCGTTACCAAAGTATCTGCATTGGCTTCCCTGCGAATGAAGGTACGAATTTCCTGCTTGATGACAAAAGCTGGAATCCGGGTGACAAACATGCCGATTTCACGCCCGCCCTCCCAGCGGATTTTTCCATTGATCTTGATGGACCCGCCATTTTGGAAAGTGATTTTACCGAAAACCTGCTTTCCAAAGGACTTCTCCATGTGATTTAGAAACTTTATGCCGGTTTCGCAAATATTCAAAACTTCGAAGGCATTGTCACCCACCGTCAGAACCGGGCGCTTATCCGGGGGATAGACCAGGCGGACAAAATCCCGTTTTTCAGAGCCATAGGCTTTCTTTGAGCTATGGCCAAACAGTTTTTTCAGAACCATGGTGTCCGCTGCCTTTCCGGCCAGGTGTGTGCATGCCGATCTTGTGCGAGTGTAGAACGCAGCTGTCTAGGGCCTCATGATCTGCAAAGTATAGGGAGTTTGCACCATGGGGGCAAGGAAATATAATTCTGCGGAAGATTCTGAGGACCCTAAAGGTGTCTAGTAATTCGTATCGGCGTAGTCAACCCACCCCCCGGCCTCAACCAGGGAACGGTCAAAAGGTGAGATCGTAAACGGTACCGCTTCAGAAACATCGCCTGCCGTGATGGCGAGGGTCGCTTTATCAAAATCCGTTGTGATGGTTGTCGGCCGCCCGGCAAAACGTGAAAAGAGCTGATCGATCGTTTCGGCGGGCAGTTCCACGGCCATCATGCCGCAGTTGAACATGTTCTGCCGGAAAATCCGGGCGAAACTGGGAGCGATGACCAGGTTGATATCGTTGACTTCCAGTGCCCAAGGCGCGTGTTCACGCGACGATCCGCAGCCAAAGTTTTCGCGGGTTACGATGACGGATGCATCGCGGATATTCTCCCCCGGTGTGAACCCCTCCAGTTTCAGGTCTTCCAGAAGGAACGGCGCCAGGGCTTCCTTGGTATTTTCGGTAAGGTATTTGGCCGGTATGATTTCGTCGGTGTTGATATCCGCACGATCCAGAAACAAGGCGGTGCCGCTGAAGGTTTTCATCGCTGCCCTCCGGGAATCTCAAGGTTTCAAGGTTCAAAGGTTCAGGGTTCAAAGGTTGAAACCCGGAACCGCGAACATCTTCTCCAGTGAGACTGGAGATGCTATTTTTTATATAGGGGCGAATTGGTAATCTTGCCCGTAATTGCCGTCGCTGCTGCCGTGGCCGGGCTCATCAGGTGAACCGTGCCCCCTTTGCCCATGCGGCCATTGAAATTACGGTTCGTGGTCGCAGCGCACACTTCACCGTCCGCCAGGACCCCGTTGCTCATACCCAGGCAGGCCCCGCAGGTGGGATTCGTCACGCAGAAACCGGCCTCCATGAACGTCTGGATAATCCCGCCGGCCAATGCTTCCCGGTAGATCTTAGGCGTGGCCGGGGAGACAATGCCCCGCACCCGGTCGTCGATGCGCTTGCCTGCCAACACTGCCGCGGCCACCTGCAAATCTTCGAGGCGGCCGTTGGTGCAGGAGCCAATGTATACCTGGTCAACCGGGGTATTTTCCATCTGTGACACCGGTTTGACCTGATCGGGCTTGAAACCGAAGGTGGCCACCGGCTCCAGTTCGTCTACATTGAAATCGATGACTTCCGCGTAGACGGCATCCTCATCCGCTGTGAAACGCTGAAATTCTTGCAACGCGGCTGCCTTATCCGTGTAAAGGTCGCTGATAAACGGCCACAGGTAGTCCACCGTGGTCTGGTCCGGCCGGCAGATTCCACAGGTGCCCCCGGCCTCGATGGCCATGTTGCAGAGGGTCATCCGGGCTTCCATGGACATGGCGTCCACCACCGGTCCGGTAAACTCGATTACCCGGTTGGTCGCGCCATCCATCCCGATCTTGCCGATGACAGCCAGGATGACGTCTTTGGCATAGACGCCCTGGGGCAATTCGCCGGTAATATCGATGCGCATGGTCTGCGGGGTTTTGAACGCGCAGACCCCCTTGAGAATGCCGACCTCCAGATCCGTGGTTCCCACACCCGCGGCAAACGCCCCGAAGGCGCCATGGGTGCAGGTGTGAGAATCGCCCATGATGATGGTATAGCCGGGACGGACAAAACCTTTTTCCGGAAAGATCGCATGGCACACGCCGTTGCGGCCGATATCGAAAAAGTCGCCGATGCCCTGGCGCCGGGCCCATTCCCTGAGGGTTTTGCCCTGCAGGGCCGTCTTGGAATCCTTGGCCGGCGTTACATGGTCGATGACAACTTTGATTTTTTCCGGGTCGCATACGCGGTCTTTACCCCGGGCCACCAGATCGTTTATGGCAATCGGGGTGGTGATTTCATGGCAGAAGACCGCATCGAGGGCAATCACCTCGATACCCGCCGCCGGCCGATCCACCCGGTGTGCGTCAAATATTTTTTCAGCAATGGTTTGGCCCATTTTTTGTTACCTCTATATTGAGAAAGGTTCCGCGTTCAACGGTTTCCGTGCCAGGTTAAAACCTCTAAACCTTTAAGCCCTGAGCCTTGAACCGATTTTATTTGTCTGTATCCGTTTTCAGCACCGATAGAAAGGCCGCCTGGGGAATCATGACCTGGCCGACCATTTTCATACGTTTTTTTCCTTTTTTCTGTTTTTCCAGTAGCTTACGTTTCCGGGAGATATCGCCGCCGTAACATTTGGCGGTGACGTCCTTGCGGAAGGCAGATATGGTTTTCCGGGCGATAATGGTACCCCCGATGGCACCCTGGATCGGGATTTTGAACTGCTGGCGGGGGATTTCGTCCCTGAGCTTGTCGCAGGCGTGACGCGCCCTTTCAACCGCGCGATCCTTGTGGACCAATTGGCTGAGGGCGTCCACCCGTTCTCCATTGATCAGAATGTCCAGCTTGACCAGGTCCGTTTCGCGGAAATCGATAATGTCATAGTCAAACGAGCCATATCCCCGGGTGACGGATTTGAGCTTGTCATAAAAATCGTAAATCACTTCCGGCAGGGGCATTTCAAAAATCATCTCCAGCCTATCGTTGGTCAAATACTGGTAATTTTTATTGATGCCGCGCCGGTCCAGGCAGAGTTTCATGACCGCGCCCATGTAACGGTCCGGCACGATGATGGCAGCCCGGATAAACGGCTCGCGCGTATACTCGATGCTGGTAGGATCCGGGTAGAGGGCCGGGTTGTCGATGACCACTTCAGAGCCGTCATTGAGCCCGATGCGATATTGCACCGAGGGGGCGGTCAGGATCAGCGACAGGCCGTATTCCCTTTCAAGCCGTTCCTGGACGACCTCAAGATGCAGGAGCCCCAAAAAACCGCACCGGAATCCGAATCCCAGGGCAGCGGAAGTGTCCTTTTCATAGATCAGGGAGGCATCATTGAGCTTGAGCTTCTCCAGGCCCACGGCCAGGTCTTCGTAGCCATCGGAGGCCACCGGGTAGATCGATGAAAAAACGACCGGTTTGGCTTCCTTGAAACCAGGCATGGGGTCTTCACAGCCCTTTTTACGGTGTGTGATGGTATCCCCGCAGCGCGTATCGCTGACGGTCTTGATACCGGCAATCAGATAGCCCACCTGGCCCGCGGACAGCTTTTTTTGGGGGATGCGGGTGATCTGGAATACGCCGACCTCTTCAACTTTGTGCTCGGCCTGGTTGGACATGAACATGATCTTGTCCCCGGGCCGGATAACCCCGTGGAATACCCGAAAGTGGACGATCGTGCCCCGAAACGGGTCGTAATGACTGTCAAAAATGAGGGCCTTCAGCGGCGCCTCTGGATCCCCTTGCGGGGGAGGCAGGTGTTTTACGGCACCCTCCAGTACGTCAACGATCCCCAGACCTTCCTTGGCCGACGTGAGGATGGCGGCCTCTGCATCGAGCCCGAGGTCTTCCTCGATCTGTGATTTCACCCGGTCCACATCCGCAGCCGGCAGATCGATCTTGTTGATTACCGGAATGATTTCCAGGTCGTGTTCGAGCGCCAGATAGAGGTTGGCCAGGGTCTGAGCTTCCACCCCCTGGCTTGCGTCGATCAGCAGAAAAGCTCCCTCGCAGGAGGCAAGGGCCCGGCTGACCTCGTAGGTAAAATCCACATGCCCGGGGGTGTCGATCAGATTGAGCTCGTAGGTGTGGCCATCTTCGGCAGTGTAGGGCAGGGAGACCGTCTGGCTCTTGATGGTGATCCCCCGCTCACGTTCGATATCCATGGTATCCAGGATCTGGTCCTGAAAATCCCTCTCCGATACCACGTCGGTCGCCTGAATCAGACGATCGGAAAGGGTGGATTTGCCATGGTCGATGTGTGCGATTATGCTGAAATTTCGAATCTGTCTCATACTTGGTAATCTAACCGTTCATCTGGCACGGTCAATCAATGTGCGGTTGACACAATATGTGAATATAGGTATATTCGCCTAAATATTATATAAAAATCGCCCTTTTATCAGATAACACCATTTCCTGCAACTGCGACTTGTAATGACGATGCCTACAGCTTTAGTCCAAGATAATGGATCGAACAACCAAAATCTGGATAATCGCATCCTGATTGTGGATGATGATGATGCCATCCGGGATTCCATGCAGGAGTTTATCGAGCGATCCGGCTATACCGCTTTTTCGGCCGGCAGTGCCGAGGAGGCCATGGAACTGCTCGCCAAGGAAGAGGTCCATGTGACCATCACCGATATCATCCTCCCGGGCCGCGACGGACTGGAACTGACCGACTACATCAAGTCCGGCTACGACATCGATGTAATCGTGATGACCGGTTACAGTGGCGACTATTCCTATGAAGAGGCCATCAATAAGGGCGCCAGCGATTTTGTATTCAAGCCGGTCCGGTTTGAAGAGTTGCTCCTGCGCCTGAAGCGGGTCTTGAAGGAAAGGCGTCTGACCAAAGAGCGCGCCAAAATGCTCGGCAAGTTGCAGAACCTGGCCATTACCGACGGTCTGACGAAGCTCTACAACTCACGGCATTTCTACAACCAACTGGACGTGGAAGTGGGGCGCTGCCGGCGTTACAAACACCCCCTGGCCCTGCTATTGCTCGATATCGACCATTTCAAGGACTACAATGACACCTACGGCCACTTGGAGGGCGACAAGGTACTGGTGTCGATCGGCCTGAACATACAAGACTGCCTGCGGGGCATGGATTCGGCCTATCGCTATGGGGGTGAGGAGTTCACGGTCATCCTTCCGGAGACCAACGGCGAGGAGGCCCGGACCGTGGCGGAACGTATCCGGCGAAAGATCGAGTCCGAACCGCACAATCCTGGTGAGGAAGCCAACGTTGCTGTGACCATCAGTGTCGGGGTCACCGAGTATGTGAATGGAGAAGATATCGCGGCGTTTGTGCAGCGGGCCGATCAGGCCATGTATGGGTCCAAGACGAAAGGCCGGAATATCGTGACGATTCAGTATTGATGCGTTTGGCTGAAGCCGTATGCATCCGTCTTAACTGTTTTGTGCCAAGATAAAATCAAACCCGCCCACAAGCAGAGCCTGATACCCAACCCCCAATCTATTCATTCCACTCGAACACCACAATAGAACCTATCTAAAAAACGGATATTGGTTCAAAATTCATTCCTCCCTCAGGCAAGACGCCCGACAGGAAGACTTTTTTGTGATGCGTTCTACCCGGCCGGCTGCATGACTATATTCACCTTTAAATAGAGATCGCCGGCCTTACCATCAGGGGCTATCTTCCCCTGACCTTTCAGGCGTAGCTTCTGGTCTTGATTGACCCCGGGCGGGACGGTCACCCGGAGCATTCTTTTCTTGTACCCCAGGGGGATGCTGACCAGTTTGCGGGTGCCGGTGAAAGATTCGTACGGGGTGATTGCAATAGTGCCGTACAGGTTCAATTCCGCCGGGGAAGCCTCGGGCCTGACCACCTGCAGGCGGGTGGTGCGTTTTTTTCCGGTGGCCTGTCGCAGCCGGGCGGACATACCGGCTGACGGCAGCCGCGCAAATGCTTTCAGGAGCACCATACCGCCCACAAATCCGCCGATGTGAGCCCACCAAGCCACCCCGCCGCTGGCGGACTGGCTGGCGGCCTGACTGCCGGCAGCGTTGATAAACTGCAGTACAAACCAGAAACCGAGAAAAAAGAAAGCCGGAATCTCAATGAACCAAGGGATAAAGAAAATAGGGATCAAGGTCAGGATCTTCGCGTTCGGATGGAGCAGGAAATAGGCCCCCATTACCCCGGCGATAGCACCGCTGGCTCCGATGACGGCCACGGGGGACTGCATGTTCAAGACCATGTGGCTGATGCCCGACACCAGGCCGCACAGCAGGTAAAAGACCAGGTAGCGCAGATGCCCGAGATGGTCTTCGACATTGTCGCCGAAGATATACAAGGTCCACATGTTGCCCAGCAGATGCCAGAAACCGCCGTGCAGGAACATAAACGACAGCCAGGCGAAGACTTGCTGGGGCAGGGTATAATAGGCGGCAATGCGGTCGACTGTGTAACGGGCCGGGACCAGGCCGTAGAGATGGATGAAGCGGTTCAGCTCAGGGCCCTGGGCCATTTCCAGAAGGTATACCACGACATTTATTCCGATCAGGGTCATGGTAACGACCGGATAGTTGTGTGAAGGTGCGGTGTCGCGAATGGGTATCATGGGTTAGTTTATTATCAGTTCTGAATTTACCTCAAAACGCATGCGTCATATGACTGATGCGGTCGAGAAATCAAAAAATTACGGCCTCATTTTTATCTGGTTCGGTCTGCAGTTGCAATGCACCATTGGGTTCATTTTCATTCGCGTGAAAGAAAACGAACCAAAAGAATACGTCCGTGTTGGGCGGCCCGGCGCGTTCCCCTGTGCTTCTCGAGCGGGCGGACGCTTCGAGGCGCACTATGCTCAGATAATCAGAGCGTCGCTATATCAAACTATGGGCACCCTTCTCTCCTGCTTGGTGCCCTGCGTTGCTGGACTTCCCGCCAGTTTTAATACTCAATGGTGGGTCGTGTCACAAAGGGTGAAGATCAAGGCCAGTTGAATTGACAGCGCTTGTTTTGGGGACTACCGATATTACCTGCGAGGGCTAAGAATTTACAGTAGGCGATATCCGCATGCTGATATCAACCGACCGGGCCTGGTGAGTCAGGGCTCCGACAGAAATGATGTCCACACCGGTGGCAGCCAGGTCCGGGAGTTTTTCTAAACTCACATTCCCCGATATCTCCACAATGGCCTGATGGTTGATCTTTGCTACGGCCGTGCGGATTTGATCCAGGTCCATGTTGTCCAGCATGATGACGTCCGCGCCGGCCTGCAAGGCCTCGGTGACTTCTGCCAGGGTACTCACTTCAACCTCGGTTTTGACGAGATGGGAGGTGTGGGCCCGCACACGCGTGACCGCCGTAGTGATGCTGCCGCAGGCGGCAATGTGGTTGTCCTTTATCAACACCCCGTCATACAGACCCATGCGATGGTTGGCGGCACCGCCTATCCGGACGGCATATTTTTCAAGTACCCGCCAGCCGGGGGTCGTCTTGCGGGTGTCTACGAGCCTTACCGGGTGCGCCTGCACGGCTTCGACATAGGGGCGTACATGGGTGGCAATGCCGGACAGGCGCTGCAGGAAATTCAAAGCCGTCCGTTCACCGTAGAGCAGCGATCTCAAATTTCCGGCGAGGCTCAATATGCCGGCCCCTGCGTCAAGCTTGTCCCCATCCGCACAGTGGGTGCTAATTTCCAAGTCCGGGTCCAGGGTAGTAAAGACCTGCACGGCCACATCCAGGCCGGCCAGGATCAGGGCTTGTTTGGCGATGATCTCGGCCGTGCCGGCCTTACCCCGGGGCACGAGGTTGTCGGTGGTAATATCGCCGGAGCCGATATCTTCCGCCAGGGCGGTTTCGATAAGTTGTTTTACAATGTGCATCAGACCATGCCTTGCAAGCGTTCCTTGCTTGCCTGAAGTTTTTCCTGCTTTTCCGTCAACATCTGGTGTTTCGCGCGTACCTTTTCAATGACATCGGCCGGCGCCTTGCCCAGGAAACCCTCGTTGGACAGCTTTTTGGAAACACCCTGCAACTCCTTGGCAATCTTGGCTATCTCCTTGTCCAGACGAGCGGCTTCCCTGGCAAAATCGATAATACCTTCAAGATTTACCAGAACGGTGGCGCCTTCCACAATAACCGCTGCCGAAGATTTGGGCTTATCTGCCGGTACGGATATGTCCAGGGATGTTGCCCGGGCAAGATTGCAGATCAGATCCGTGTAGGTTGCCAGGGTTTCCCGCTGGGCATCCTCCGGTGTTTGGACTTGAACGGCCAGTTCCATGGACGGGGTAATATTCATCTCGCCCCGGACATTGCGTATGCCGGTAATAATGCCCATGACCAGGTTCATGTCGATTTCGGCCTGGTCGTCACGGGTAACGCCCGCGGTGTCGCCGGCCGGGTAGGCGGCCTGCATGACCGAGCCTTCGGTCCCGGGCAGTTTATGCCAGATTTCTTCCGTAACAAAAGGCATCAGGGGATGTAAGATCACGATGGTGTCTTTGAGAACCCGGTAGAGCACATTCAACGTGTTCTGTTTTTTCTCTTCGTCTTCGCCGTAAAGGGCTGGTTTGGAAGCCTCCAGGTACCAGTCGCAGAACTCATGCCATATGAACTTGTACAGCGCGCCGGCTGCTTCATTAAACTTGTAGTCGTCCAGGGCGACGGCGACTTTCCGGCTCAGGCGACTCAGGCGAGACAGGATCCAGCGATCGGCCAGGGACAGTTTGCCACGGTCTATTTCACCCCCGGCCGTTTGAATGTGCATCAGGGAAAAGCGGGCCGCATTCCAGAGTTTGTTGACAAAATGCCGGTAGCCCTCGACCCGTTTTTCGGACATTTTTACATCCCGGCCCTGGACCGCGAAGGCCGCCAGAGTGAACCGGAACGCATCGGTTCCATAAGACTCGATAACCGTCAGCGGATCGATGACGTTGCCCTTGGACTTGCTCATCTTCTTACCCTTTTCATCGCGCACCAGGGCATGGACATACACATCCTTGAACGGGATGGTACCCATGAAGTGAATACCCATCATCATCATGCGGGCCACCCAGAAAAAGAGGATGTCAAATCCGGTCACCAGTACCGAGGTGGGGTAGAAGGTTTTCAGCAAATCGGTTTCTTTAGGCCAGCCCATGGTCGAAAAGGGCCACAAGGCGGAAGAGAACCAGGTGTCGAGCACGTCGGTATCCTGCACCATGTCGGTGCTCCGGCAGTCAGGGCAGCTTTCCGGCGCCTGCACGGCGACCACCATCCGGCCGCAGGCCGCGCAAGTCCAGGCCGGAATCTGATGGCCCCACCAGATCTGGCGGGAAATGCACCAGTCCCGGATGTTTTCCAGCCAGTCATAATAGGTCTTTTCCCAGGTCTGGGGTATGATGCGGGTCTGACCGGTCTTGACGGCTGCGATGGCCTTGTCGGCGAGCGGTTTGGCCTTCACAAACCACTGCCGGGACAAGTTCGGTTCGACGATTTCCTTGCAGCGATAGCAATGGCCCACACTGTGTTGATAGGGGTCGATTTTTTCAAGCAGGCCCTCTGCTTCGAGGGCCTTGATAACTGCGTCGCGGCAGGCAACTCGGTCCAAACCTTCGAACTGGCCGGCCTCCGCCGTCATGAAGCCGTTGTCGTCGATGACCTTGACTGCGGGGAGATCGTGTTTGCGGCCCAGTTCGAAATCGTTGGGGTCGTGGGCCGGGGTAATCTTCAGGCCGCCGGTTCCAAAACTCATGTCGACGTAACTATCTCGTATGATGGGAATGTTTTTGTTCAACAACGGCAAGGTGACCTGGCCGGCCGGCAGGTCGGCATAGCGCTCATCCTCCGGATGAACCGCCACGGCCGTATCCCCCAGCATGGTTTCCGGCCGGGTGGTCGCCACCACGATATAGCCGTCGCCGTCCGCATAGGGGTACCGGATATGGTAAAGATGGCCGTCGCGCTCCTCGTGTTCCACCTCCAGGTCGGCCAGGGCCGTGTGGCACCGGTGGCACCAATTGATGATGTAATCCCCCTGGTAGATCAACCCCTCCTCGTAGAGCTGCACAAAAACCTTGCGTACGGCCGCGGAAAGGCCCTCGTCCATGGTAAAGCGTTCGCGTTTCCAGTCACAGGAGGCTCCGAGACGCTTGAGCTGATTGATGATGGCATTGCCCGATTTGTGTTTCCAGTCCCACACTTTTTCGATAAATTTCTCCCGGCCGACTTCATGCCGGGTCAGGCCTTCTGCGGCCAGCTGCCGTTCGACCACATTCTGGGTAGCGATGCCTGCATGGTCGGTGCCCGGCATCCACAAGACATTATCGCCTTTCAGGCGGCGGTACCGGCAGAGCACATCCTGCATGGTGTTGTTCAGCGCGTGCCCCATGTGCAGAACGCCGGTTACATTGGGTGGTGGTATGACGATCGAATAGCTGGGACGGGTGCTGGTATCCGCTGCTGCAAAAAGTTGCTCCTGCTCCCAAACAGCGTACCATTTTTTCTCAACATTTCCGGGTTCATACCCCTTTTCCAGCATATCAGCACACATCTTTTATCGCTCCTTGCGCCTGCAAATTGAAATCAGAAATCGTTCTCGAAACCACCAAAAAAAACCATTTTGAACCGTTTGTCAATCTGTATGAATAGAAAGCGGGGATTAATCAGTTAATCCCCGCTCAATATAAATACGTCCGTCAGGTTATTGAAAGCGCCCTTGCTATTATGTGAAGCGATCTCAAAGAGCGGATTTTGGCCCAAGTTCAAGGCGGCCGTGAATATCAGACCGGAGGAGATGAGGGGTATTTCGAGGATCTGATATGAGCGCCAAAGGCCGAAATTGGGTTAAAAGGTGTTCTTTGTGATCGCTTCTAGTCTTCGTCCATCAACATATCCCGCAACCGGGAGATTTCATTCTTGACCGTTTTTTCGACAACGGAAACCAGGATTTGTTCAATCTTGCCGGCAAACGCTTTTTCAACCGCCTTTTCGAGAGCGGCTTCCAGCTGGCCCGGATCTATGGCAAGTGCCTCCGTGGCTGCCGGGGCCGCGGGCGCCTCTTCCAAGGCAGCGTCAGGCATCGCAGGCTCAGGCTGCAATTGTTCGGCATCCGGGCCTTCCTCATCTTCTGCGGCCTCACCAATCTCCATGCCGAGATCGAAATCATCTTCGTCCTCATATTCGTCTTCGATCTCGTCCTCGAGGACTTCTTCGTCCAGGTCCACGATTTCGGCCAGGGTTTCGTCTTCTTCGTTCGGTGCCGCGGCGGTTTCATCCAGGTCCATGGCATCTTCCTCTTCTTCTGGTGTCGGGGTTGCCAACGGGGTCTCTTCTGCAGCAGGTTCAGTCTCCACGGCTTCCTCTTCCGGGGCCTTTCCCTCGGCATCGGTAGCTGGTTCACCGGCGGCTTCCGGCGGTTGATCTGTCTGCGGTGCGTCCGTCGCAAGCGCCGCGGCCAGATCGATCACTTCTTCTTCCGGTGCCTCCGGCGCAGGGCTCGCGGTGACTTCAGTCGTTTCTCCGGCGGCGGTGCTTTCCAGGCGATCATTGAGATCGATGACCTCGGGTTCCACATCGACGGATCCGTTTGTCGCGGTCAGGTCGATGATTTCAGCTCCGTCCGGCGCCGCCTCTACCGGTTCATCCAGTTCAACGATCCCTTCCTCCACGACCTCGGGGGCTGCTGCCTCTTCGGTAAGCTCAACAATGTCGTCGGCCAAGATTTCAGGTTCCGCAGCCTCTTCGGTAAGTTCCACAATGTCGTCGGCCAAGATTTCAGGCTCCGCAGCCTCTTCGGTAAGTTCCACAATATCGTCGGCCAAGATTTCAGGCTCCGCAGCCTCTTCGGTAAGTTCAACAATATCGTCGGCCAAGATTTCAGGCTCCGCAGCCTCTTCGGTAAGTTCAACAATATCGTCGGCCAGGATTTCAGGCTCCGCAACCTCTTCGGTCAGTTCGACGATCTCTTCCCCGGCTTCCGGCGCTTCCACCGCCTCCGTCAGGTCTACGATCTCCTTGGCTTCCGGTGCGTCTACTTTCTGGGTCAGCTCGACCACACCTTCATCGGCTGGCGTGCTGACTTGCGCGGTCAGATCGATAACCGCTTCATCCGCCGGTGCGGTCACCTTCTGGGTCAGGTCCACAACGCCATCGTCAGTTTCAGGTGCAGTTACCTTCTGGGTCAAGTCGACAACACCGTCACCAGTATCCGGTCCCGCCACCTGATTTGTCAGGTCAATGACACCCTCACCGACGTCCTGGCCGGAAACCTTCTGGGTAAGATCGACTATTCCTTCTTCACCCGCTGGGTCCTCTGGCACAACTTTCGTCAGGTCGATGATTTCATCTTTGTCAGTCATGCGCCCCCCAAACTTGTCGGTGTGTATTTGTAGCGCTTCCGAATTGCTATAATTTGAGAAATATTAGCAACTTGCTTTAATTATGTCAAGCTGGTTTACCTTCTGGTGCGGTTTTATACGCAGTATTGCTTCTAAACGTCTGACTATCGCTGTTTAAGGATGACGGCCAGCAACCCCTTTACAGATTGAGACCCGAGCAGTAGAGTATTGCTCAAGCGATTCCTAAAGCTACCCATAGAGGTCAAACATCCATGCGACGATTCAAAATAGACCCCGGTAGGATCAAGGGCAATACCTGCGTCATTACCGGTCCGGACGCCAAACACATGATCAACGTGCTGCGGCTCAAAGCGGACGACCGGGTTGTATTGTTCGACGGGACCGGTTGGGAATATGCGGCCGTCATCCAGGCGATTTCAAGCGGGGAAGTGCGGCTTTCCGTGCACAACAGCCGTCCGGGCCTGGCTGAATCGCCGGCACGGATCACGGTGGCTCAGGGGTTTTTGAAAGACAAGAAAATGGACACGCTCATTCGCCAGCTGACCGAACTGGGGATCAGTCGCTGGGTACCTTACTTTGGTGTCCGTTCGGTGGCGCGGCCCGATGCCCAAAGGCTGAGCAAACGGACTGCCCGGTGGCACAAGATTGCTACCGAAGCTCTCAAACAATGCCGTCGGTCCCAGCTGCCAGAGATAGAGCCCGCTGCAGATTTCAGTGCAGTGCTGCAGTTGGCAGCGTCCGCCGCTGTAAAATTGATATTCTGGGAGGCGGAGTCGGCCCCTCTGCGCTCTGCCGAATTAGGCGGCCTGCCGCAAGGGGACGTCTTTATCATTCTGGGGCCCGAAGGTGGATTTGTGGAGGCCGAGATCGAACAAGCCCGCCGGGCCGGGTTCCAATCCGTCAGCTTGGGACCGCGTATATTGCGGGCCGAAACAGCAACCCTGGCAGCCGGGACGCTGGCCCAGTTTCTCTTTGGTGACCTGGGAGACGGTCAAGATTGACCCCGCCTGGATTTTACCCACGCCTCTCGTTTATTCAGTCTTTATAAACCGGGTTTCAGGGTCTGGCAAAGCCATTTGGCTGTGCCGTAAAAGCATATTCTCGCGCTGAGGCGCAGAGACGCAGAGAAAAGCAGATGGCTTCCGGCTTCGCCGGTCTAAACCAAAAGGCATTTGAAGCCCTGAGGTTAAAAAGGTTTTTCGCACGCTAGTGCGACGAAATCCTGGTTTTGCTTTCTCGACTTCGCTGGACTGTGCATCGATGCTAAGTTTAAGGAGGACGACTCTGCGCCTCTGCGCGATGCATGGTTTTTCCATGGTATGATGGCAAAACAGCCCCCCTTTCAGGGGAAATCCAAAGTCTGGCCCTCTGGACTTGGGTTTATTGCAGAGTATGCGTCTGCGCAATGGCTGATTTGTCGGTCCCGCGCCGGCATCAACGCGAGACGATTTTCCAGTGCCGGCGCTGCGCCGTCTGCCGCAGGCGGGGAGTTGGTGACACGGCCACCGGATGACCCACGGCGGTAAATACTTGCATATCGGCATGATGGTCGGAGTAGACGTAGGAAGCGGCCAGGTTCACGTTCAACCTATGGGCCAGGCGGACGGCCTGATCGGCCTTGTGTTGGCCGACACACACGGGTCACGCTGTTCGCCCGGTGAACAGGCCCTTGGAATCGACTTCCAGTTCGGTGCAGAGAATGTGCGCTATGCCCAGTTCGGCCGCCAACGGCTCGATTAGATGAGGCAGCGAAGCCGAAAGGATAACCGGTAGATGCCCTTTGTTCCGGTGTGCGCGCACCAGGTCCGCCATGGCGGTTGACACCCGGGGGCCTATCATGTCGTGGTACAATTCTCCAATCCAGGCCGCCGGCCGGTCGGCCGGCAGGCCCCGATAGATCCGCAGGCAGGTTCGTACCATGCGGTCCGCTCCGATTAAATCCCGTTTGAAGAGAAAATTTGCGATCAGGATCGGAACCAGCGTCCGGTATGAGATCTGGCGGCGTTTGACCAGGAATTCGATTTCAAGTCCCTGACTGTCACCGTGGATAAGCGTATTGTCGCAGTCGAAAA
This sequence comes from Olavius algarvensis Delta 4 endosymbiont, assembly GCA_905176665.1. Classification (GTDB taxonomy): domain Bacteria; phylum Desulfobacterota; class Desulfobacteria; order Desulfobacterales; family CAJINA01; genus CAJINA01. The sequence goes on from CAJINA010000247.1 coordinate 111,210, forward strand.
AAGCAGCAGTCCGGGTGGCAGGGTTATTTGGCGATGTTTCATTCAGGGGCATGGCAGCGACACCATAAAGCAATGGCCGGCAAGAGTCAAAACCGTATCCGGCGCAACAGCGGGCGATGAAAAGTTGACAAATCCGGTCGAATTTTGTACTGACTGGTCAGTGCAAAAATACCATTTCGTCAATCATGAATCGGGAGACATCTCACCATGCACAATTCAGCTGCTTACGCCATATCGGACTGGCCGGATACGGGGGCGATCCTCGCGGCCCTCAAACAATTGGTCAGCCAGCCCATGCGCCCCCTCAAAAGAGACAGCATGGATGCAGTCATGCGGTATTTCGACGAAAAATGCCCGCGGTCCCGTGAATTGACCACGGAAGCCAGCCGGTATATTCCCGGCGGCGTCCAGCACAACCTGGCGTTTAACTACCCATTTCCGATTGCCATCACCCGAGCCCGGGATGCCTGGCTGTGGGATGCGGACGGCAACCGGTATATTGACTTTCTGCAAGCCGGGGGCCCCACGTTGCTGGGGAGCAATTATAAGCCGGTCCAGGAAAAAGTCCTGGCGTTGATTGAAGAATGCGGGCCGGTTACCGGGCTCTTTCACGAATACGAACTGAAACTGGCTCGGCTGATAAACCGACACATGCCGAATGTCGAGATGTTCCGCATGCTGGGCAGCGGCACGGAGAGCGTCATGGCCGCGATTCGGGCTGCCCGGAATTTCACCGGCCACTCAGCCGTCATCAAGGTGGGCGGTGCGTATCACGGCTGGAGCGACCAGATGGTCTTCGGCCTGCACATCCCCGGCACGGCCAATTTCGAGGCCCATGGAATTCCTGCCGGATGTCTTGAACATACCCGGGAAGTATATCCCAACGATATTGACGGACCCAGCGGCCTGCGGGCCCTTTTGGTTGAGAATGCCGACAGCGGCGGTACGGCGGCCGTCATCGTTGAACCTTTGGGGCCGGAGAGCGCAACCCGGCCCGTGATGGCGGATTACAACCGCAAGGTGCGGCAACTGTGTGATGAGTTCGGGGCCCTGTTGATTTTTGACGAAGTGGTCACGGGCTTCAGGGTCGGCCTGGGCGGTGCCCAGGGATATTTCGATGTGAAACCTGATCTGACTGTTTTCGGTAAATGTGTGGCCGGCGGTTACCCGGCCGCCGGCGGCCTGGGTGGACGCCGGGAAGTCATGTCTACCCTGGCGGCCGGGCTCGAGTCGGGCAAGCCGCGGGTTTATATCGGCGGAACGCTGGCGGCCAACCCGTTGAGCTGCGCGGCCGGCTACTACGCTATAAAGGAGATTGAAAAAACGCAGGCCCACCTGAAGGCCGGGCAGGCCGGTGATCGACTCTGCCGGGGGCTACAGCGCCTCATCGACAGTTACGAACTGCCTTTTGTGGTTTTCAACCACGGTTCGATCTGCCACCTGGAGACATCGGGTGTCATGCTCCTGGACATTGACAATCCCAACATCTTCGAAGAAATCGGGCCGCGCAAGCACATGATGGAAGAGATGGGCGCAGCCTTCATGGCCGCCGGCCTGGTCACCCTGGCCGGCAGCCGGCTCTATACGTCCATGGCGGATACCGACGCGGTGATCGACGACGCCCTGGACCGGTTCGAGAAAGTGTTTCAACAGGTTGAAGGCGTCGCTTGAAAGGCATGCCAGACTGATGAAAGGAGGGGCCGTGAGTCAGACAGTGTTGGTACTTGCGTATGATGTCGGGACAACCGGGAACAAAACCTGTCTCTTCCGTATCGGCGATACGGTAGACATGCTCGCCAGCCATCTCGCGGAATATCCGCTCTACATGACCGCCGATGGGGGTGCGGAGCAGAAGGTGGACGAGTGGTGGCAGGCGATCTGCAGCAGCACCCATACGATCCTGGAAACTACCCGGACGGACCCTGCCGCCATAGATGGCATGGCCTTTTGCTGCCAGATGCAAGGGTCCATCGTGGTCGATGACCAGGGCAGGGCGCTGCGCAATCCAATGATTTATATGGACGGACGGTCGACCCGGCAGATCGAGCGCCATCTCTACCATGGCCTCTTGCGCATCAGCGGCTGGAACGCATTCAAGACCCTGTACTCCCTCATGGTAACCGGCGGTCTGGCAGCCACGGCCAAGGATCCTCTCTGGAAATACCACTGGGTCCGCGACAACGAACCGGATCTTTTCGCCAAGGTGCATAAGTGGCTGGACGTCAAAGATTATCTGGTTTTACGCTGTACCGGCAATTATGCCATGACACAGGATTCGGCGCACCTGACCTTTATCTACGATACCCGTCCGGGCAAATTTGGCTGGCACGGGGGCCTGGGAAAGCTCTTTAACGTAAACCCTGACCATCTGCCGCCGGTGGTACAGGCAACCGACCGGGTCGGTGAACTTACCGAGCGGGCCGCCCGCCAGATGGGGCTGCGGCCGGGGATTCCGGTTTTCGGCGGCGGGGGGGATACCTCGCTCACCGCCATCGGCGCCGGCTCTCTAGAGCCCAATGACACGCATATTTATGTAGGAACGTCGGGCTGGGTGCTGGCCAATGTGCAAAAGCGGATGGTCGATATCAACAACTTCATCGCTTCGATCCTTGGCGCTATTCCCGGCGGATACAACTATATTGCCGAGCAGGAGACTTCCGGGGTCTGCCTGCAATGGGTGCGGGACCATCTGGCCCGGGATGAAATCGGCGTCTACCTGGAGGATATGCAGGCGGCCGGCCCGGAGGAAGAAATCGGACACCTCTACGAACTGCTCAGCCGGGAGGTGGCCAAGACGCCACCCGGGGCGGGCGACCTGCTCTTTACGCCCTGGCTGCACGGCAATCGTTCACCGCGGGAGGATGCGTTTGTCCGGGGCATGTTCTTCAATATCGGCCTGAATACCGGCAAGCGCATGATGGTACGGTCGGTACTGGAAGGGGTCGCCTTCCACAAGCGCTGGATGTTGGAAGCCATGGAAAAGAAAATTCCCCGTCAAAACAAGGTGCGGTTTGTCGGCGGGGGTGCCAAATCCGAGGTCTGGTGTCAGATTATGGCGGATGTGACCGGTCGGTTGATTGAAACCGTGGCGAACCCGCAAGATGCGGGAACCCTGGGCGCGGCGATTGTCTGCGGGGTCGGGCTGGGGCTGATTCCCTCCTTTGCCGCCGCTAAAAGTCTGATACCGGTCGGTCGGACCTATGTACCGCGCGAAGAATTCAAACCACGGTATGATCGTCTCTTTGAAACATTCAAGGCGCTGTATGGACAGAATCGCAAACTGTTTGCCGGTTTGAACAACCGGCCGGCGAACGCGGGAGATACACATGGGTAAATACGATCAAGTGAAAAAAGAGGTGCTGGCGTGCACCCAGTGGCTTTCTGAACACGGTTACTTCGGGGCCCTGCGGGGAACCGGCGGCAATGTTTCGATGCGGATAGCCGGCGAACAGGCCGTTGCGGTTACCCTGTCCACCCTTCCATACCGGGACCTGAGCTTCACCGACATCTGTATCGTGGATTTTGAATTGCAGCCCATTGAAGGAGACTTGCCGCCTTCTGTGGAAACCGGCATGCACATTGCGGTCTACCGCAATCGCCTGGATGTGAATGCCGTGGTCCACACGCACCAGGTGAAAGCCAGCGTCCTGTCCCTGATCGATACACCCCTGCCGGCGCTATATGACGAAGTCGCGCTGCATATCGGCAATGAGGTGGCTATCGTGCCGTACGCGCTATCCGGTACCCCCGAACTGATTGCCAACGTCACGGCGAAACTGGCCAACAATTGTCATGGCTACATTCTGCAAAACCACGGTGCCTTGAATCTGGGGGAAACTCTGGAAAAGGCCTGGTTGAACGTTGAGCTGCTGGAGAAGACGGCCGAGACCTATTTGACAGCCCTGTCCTGCGGCCGGGAGATCATACCTTTGCCGACGGATATCGTTGACCTGCTGGTGGTCCTGCGCAAAGACGCCCAGGACAAAGCCATTGCCAGAAACCAGGCGCTATTGGAGACGTGATGGGTTCTGAAACCGTTCTACCCGGAAAGAAACGAGACAGTATTTTGCAGGCAGCGGTGAAGGTGTTTTCGAAAAAGGGATTTCACCGAGCCCGCATGGATGAAATAGCGGAAAAGGCGGGCGTGGCCAAAGGCACGCTCTATTATAACTTCGCCAGCAAGTCGAAGCTGTTTTCCGCAGCGGTAACCGAAGGGATCGAGACGATTGTGATCCAGATTCAGGCGCAGCTGGATGCGGAAATGCCCTTTGAAGAACATTTCCGCAAACTGATTGCCTGTAATGTCGATTTGTACCTGCAGCACGGCGATCTGGCCCGCATTGTTTTCAACGAAGTCTCCAGCGGGATCGAAAACGACATCCTGACCGACATCCAGCGCGCCCGCAACCGGTATATCGATTGCGTGGCCGGTCAGCTGGACAACGGCCGGCGGACCGGCCACATCAAGGACGTAGACCTGTACCTGACGGCCGTGGCCCTGGTAGGCATGCTGGACAACCTGTGCAACCTGCGCCTGCAGAATCCACGGGCCGTGGGACGGGACCAGTTGGTCGACCTGCTGACCGAGCTGCTGCGTTCGGGACTAACCATCCATTAGCGGACGGGAGTGCGATTCCCGAGGGAGATCGGCAGCAGCGGCATCCCGGTCCCTAAGGCCGATATGCCGCCGCTATCAGATCAGGCAGGAGCCACTATTCCGCACAACAGGACGGCAGGGCGCTGCCACCGGCACCGCCGCCCCGGTTTTGCCCGGGAACGGTACCGTAATCGGGAACGATCTTTTTCATGGCGATGACAAACTGCAGGTATTTCTGGTTGAATTTGCTTTTCAGGTCACTCAAGTCACCCTGCAGTTCACCGGCGCGGCCGGCGTCCGGGGCCGGCTTGGCCAACTCTGCGGCCAGGGCGCTTTGTTTTTCTACTATGGCGTTTCGCAAGCTCCGGGTGGCGTTGTAAAAGGCCTCTTTTTCGCGCCGGATATCTTGGATTTGCGCGTTATTGAGGCCGGTATCATAACCACCGCCGCAGCCCCCGCTGCCACAGCCGCTCGATCCATAGGCGCAGCCCCCGGCATAAGGGGTGCCTTGCGTGCCCGGCCCGGCACTTACCCAGCTGCCCGCCAACAAAAGGGCCCCCAGGCCCAGGGTCAACATCAGAATTACCTTCGATTTGTTTGGCATGTTCATCTCTCCCTTCTATCCAGATGGTTAATTGGCGTTCACGATCTCGTCCGTGATTTTTCCGTCCGAAACCGTCAGCAGACGGTTCGCGTAGCGGGAACACGAATGGCTATGGGTAACCATGACAATTGTCGCACCCTCCCGGTTCAGTTTTTGCAGCAGCTCCATGATTTCCTGACTGGTGTGGGTGTCCAGGTTGCCGGTAGGCTCGTCGGCCAGAATCACGGGGGGCCGGTTTACAATGGCCCGGGCAATGGCTACCCGCTCTTTTTCACCACCGGAGATCTGGCTGGGCAGCCGGTCGGCTTTATCTTCCAGGCCGACGTTGGCCAGGGCTTCCAGGGCCATTTCCTTTTTCTCCTGGCGGCTGATCTTGAGCGCCGTCAACGGCAGCATGGTATTTTCGACCACCGTCAGGTAGGGCATCAGGTGAAAACTCTGGAAAACAAATCCTAAGAACTCCCGCCGAAAATCCGCCCGGCTATCCTGACTCAAACCGTACACGTCGATATCGTCCACCAGGTAGCGGCCGGTCGACGGTTCGTTCATGGCGCCCATGATGGACAACAGCGTGGATTTTCCGGCTCCCGATTCACCCATGATGGCCACAAACTCGCCCAGCTCGATGGAGAGGTTGATATCCTCCACCGCGGTCACGGCGGCACTACCGGTCCCGTATTGCCGGGACAGGTTCTGGCTGGCAATGTAACTCATGATCATTCCTCCTATAAACTATGCAGGGCTTCATTGGGGTCCAGGCGGGCCGCCATCAGGGCCGGGTAGGCACTGGCCAGCAACCCCAGGGCGATGGCAAGGGCCACCGACCCGCCGAACAGGGCCATGTTCAGGGTAACCCCGACACTGCTTTTTTCCATGAAGAACTGAAAGAATGCCCAGGTGCCCCCGTAACCGGCCAGATACCCTAGCAGACCTGCCAGGGCTGAAATAAGCGCCGCTTCGATAAAGATGATACGCATGATATGGCTGCGCCGAAACCCGATGGCCCGGAAGATGCCGATCTCGCCGGTTCTTTCCCGGACACTGCCCATCATGGTTACCAGGACTACCAGGCTGCCCACCAGCAGGACCACTGCGCTGGTGCCGTAGGAGAACTTCTTGAAACGGTGCAGCGTCTCCATGCGGCCTTTGACCACCTGCTGGATTGCCATTACCCGGGCACTGGGCAAGGCGCCTGAGATCTGGCGCACCATTTCGGTGATGGGGCAGGCATTGCACAGGGCCGCGACCTCCACCATGGAAATCAGACCGGCCTTGTTGAGAATCTTCTGGGCCGCCGGTATCCTCGAAAATATCAGGTGGTCGTCCTGGGAACCGGTCGGTTCCAGAATACCGGAAACCCGGTAATCAATGCCCTCCAGAGTGAGGCGGTCATTGCGAGCCATACCGAGAACCCGGGCGGCTTCACTGCCGATTATGATTTCATTGGGATCGGGCGTACGGCCCTGTACCCGCCACCAGGGCTTCAGGATCAGGGCGGCCTCAAAATCGACGCCGGCCAGCAGGACTCGCTTATTCCCGATATTGACGCCGCCGAGCACCACCGGGCCTACGGCGGTCACATTGGCCGCATTTTTAATGTTTCCGATCGCGGCCAGATCTTTCTGGTTGATCTCCTGCATTTCAAATGAGATCCCGCCCAGGGACAAACCGCCATAGGTGAGCGGCAGGTTATCGGTTTTCGGGACCGCCAAGATGTTGGCCCCGTATTTTTCAAGCTTCATGTTGATGTCGGCGGTCATGGTCCGGGTAAAACTGATCAAGGCCACTACGGTGGCTACCCCGATCATCAGGCCGGCCAGGATAAACGCCGCTTTGGCCTTGCGCCGCGACATATTTTTTACAGCAATTTCAGTGAGTGTCATGATCAGGCCTTATTTGAAAAATTGAAGTAACGGATACCTTCCACGATGTCTGCTTTCTGGATGATCAGCGTGTCGCTCTCAATGCGGCGATTCAAAGGCGCCGGGTTGCAGCCCCCCTTGACTTCGTTGATCCGAACGGAATCGAACTTACGCCCGCAGTTGCGGCAGATCATCTGGTCGCCTACCTGGACATAGCCTTTGCCGGCCGGCCAGCAGACGTCACAGGCGTCGAAGGCCGCCCGGATCACACCATCGGAGCTTTTCAGGATGAAATAGGTGATGGTCTGGTTGCCGACCGTATAGCGGTAATGCCTTGCCTTGCCATCATCGAAGAGATGGACGGCATATTCCACCTGGTCTGAATCCGGGGCCGAGGTGACCCCGGAGGTGCCCACAGCACCGCTTTTACCGAAAGGCGCCAGGGTGACCATAGTGGCCCCGGCGGCAATGAAAACTGCACAGAGGCCGATGGCGATCAGGGGCAGTTTAGAACGCTTGCCTTCATTGAGAACGGCAGCTTTTTTGGCAGACCGGATTTCGGCACTGGTCATTTTTCTTTTCTTCTTGGACATGTGGTTGCTCCTTTGTAACTATTTGATATCGTATTCGAAATTCTAAACCCCATTGCCAGCGGCAATAGTAGCGGTGATTGCCGGTATGGGTTCCGACATAACAGCTTGTTAGATTATGCTGCATGCTAATGGGTAAGGGGCCTTAGCGGACGGGCACACCTGTTCAAACATGGGCCAGCGGCCCATGCATGCTCTGGAATAGATGCGAATGTTAACAGAGAAATGACTGGTTGACTAGATAGATGGGGCCCGGTCTGGGGAGGATCTCCAGATGGGGTTTTCCGGAACCGAATCCGGACGGTCGTTGTGCGCTATCTGTGGCGGAAACGATGCTTCCGATCTGGGTTTGCTGGTCGTCTCCGGTAGTGCCGACATGGGTAAGCGTATATGCCTGCGGGATCTGTTCCCCACTGGATTGAAAGGAGCAGGCACAGACCGGCTGCGTGGGAATTTCAACCGGGCAGCAGCTGTCTGCTACCATCACGGGTTGCTGGCTGACCGGGTTGTTCGCCATATCCTCCGTGCAATTTCCGCAGCAGTCATGCCCGGCTAGCGCGCTGACCCCGGAGAGGGCCGTGAGAAAACAGACCACCACGATCCCGGCGGCATATTTATATAGTTTTCGGTATCGACGCATAAGTTCACTGTCCAGATAACACTGACTGAAAAATAAAATTGATTGGTCAATCTGTCAAGGATAAAGTGCGGGAGTGCCTAAGTATTTGATATGAAGCCTAAAATATATGTATATCTCCGTTCGGCAAATCTTGTCCCGAATGCCACAAGGTGGTACTTGGGAACGCAGTGTAATTACTATATATTCTTCATCTAAGCGTAAGTTCGCTTAAGGCGCGATCGCCTGGCCGCCACCCTGGGAACTGCAGGATAAACGGGCAGGGTGGGAGATTAAAGGGATCCATCCAATTCTGCAGCCACATCCCGTCCACAGGCCCGGCAGCGCTGTGCGCCGCGGAACAAGGGACTGCCGCATTCCGAACAGTGGTAGCGCTCGCATTCGGCCCGGGCCCAGGCGGCACTGCCCTCTTCATCGCCCAGGGCAGCCACTTTTTCGCGCCACAGAGGAATGGCCCGTTTTATGACACGCTTACCGGTGGCCAGGCCAAAATTTTCCACCAGGTCGCAAGGCCAATCATTACACTGGTGACAGGAATAGTAGCCTTTTGCCCGGATACATTGGCGCAGATCACAATGTTGGCAGTACAGGTAAAGGCATTTGGGCGGTTCCGGCTGCATGCAGCCCCGGCATTCGGTCTCTTCCGGTTTGGTACCGTACAGACCGCCCATGACGGATTTGAACTTTGCATTGTTGTCGCGGGTGGCGATATACACGCCGCAGGTACCGCAATACAAGCCGCAGGGAGCCCTGAGATGCTTGTCTTTAAACTCTTCTTCGGTCCAGCCTTTCATATGGTTCGCCTCCCTTAGAGATTAGGGGTGTCAGTCAGCCCGCGGGTCAAGCTGTACGGCTGTCCCATAAACCAGCAGTTCGGCGGCACTGCCCACCACGCTGGTTGTCATGTAGCGTACGTTGATCACGGCATCGGCCCTCATCTCCGTCGCCCGGGCCCGCATGCGGGCGGCAGCGGTGGCCCGCGCCTGACCCATCATCTGGGTATATTCGGTCAGTTCGCCTCCCAGGATAAGCCGCACAATAGCAGACAGGTCTTTGCCAAGCCAAACCGCGAATACCGTATGCCCCTGGACCAGGCCAAGCACCTGGGTCACCTTTCGCCCGGGCAATTCGTCCGAGTTCAGCAGCAGCAGATCACTGTCGGTTCCCTCCGCTGGGGCGTCCGGGGTTCGCGCGGCCCGGGACATCTGTTCAACCGCCAGGGACACCAGTACGATCAGAATCCCCCCTAACAGGCAGAATACAGCCGTGCGCAACCACCAGGGGATGACCGGATTGTCGGCTACCACGACATGCCACGGTATACCGATAAAAACAGTGGTAAAAAGACCGGCGACAAATGCCAGCGAGCCAATTTGTCTCAAAAACTGCATAGTCTCTCCCTTCAACTTTAAGGTAAACTCTATACTTGCGCTAAAATCTATAATCGTTGGATCCATCTGCGGACAGGTTAAGCAGAGCCCAGTAAAGCCCTTTTACGACTTCCTCCATTTTGACGAAGTTCAACGTGTCAATCCTATCGGAAGGTTCGTGATAATGGGGATTGCGGTAGAACGCGGTGTCCGTGATCATGACGGCCGGGTACCCGAACTTTCAGAAATTCAGATGATCCGAAAAGTCCACGCCGGGAAGAATGGCCGGTGCTTTGAGGCTTTCAACCGGCAGATCAGACAGAGCCAGGGTGTCTCGAAAATGGTTGACCAGTTTGCGGCTACCGAAATTTCCCACCACGCCGATGAAATTGCCCCGGGTAGGATAGAAAAGCTTCATGAACGGTAAGGGATATTCCTGCGATTTGGGGGCTTCGGTATAATAGCCGATCATCTCCAGACTGGCCATGCCCAGAATTTTGGCGCCGGCCGCATGCAGCGATTGGGCGTGAATGTAGCTACCCATGTATTTCGAACGGAAAACGGGCGGCTCTTCCAGGGTATAGGCGGCAAAGTCAATGCGAAAATCGATCGGCGGGGCATGTTTTTTAAAGAGGCCGGCCACAGCCAGCAGTCCGGCAACCGCGGAGGCGTTGTCATCCGCACCCGGCTGATCTCCGCAAACATCATAGTGAGCGCCCAGAATAAAGCGGGGCGCCGTTTCAGGGCCGTAGGAAGCCAGGATGTTCATATAACTGCGGCGATCGATATTGAAACGCTGCTCGACCGGGCGATATCCATAGTCTGCGAAACGGGCGTAGATATAACCGGCCATCCGGTCCAAAGAGATGACATTGCGGTAATTGCGGGGCGGATATACGCTGGTCAGCTGTTGCACAACCGCATACAGTTCATGTTGATCCACTGTTACCGCAGGGCACTCGTAAGGGATGTCAGCAGACATGCAGCTCCCGGTTGCCAAAGTGATCACCGCCACCAGTATGAAGTGTTTCAAATCCAGATGGGGATCCTTGTTGGCCATGCCGACCTTGAGACAACGCTGCTCAAGTTCCGGTCTGGGCGATTTCCTCCTCGGTTTTTGGAAAGCCCTTTTGCACCGTGAGGCGGAACTTGCTGAAAACAAACGACCGGTACTCAGTAGGCTCCGTCTGCAGTTTCTCAAGGGCTGCGTCGATGGATTCGCGTACATCGCTCTCCTTCCAGGCAATCCAGTCTTCGCGGCTTTGCCACCGGCTGATGACCAGCAATTCCTGCGGGTCATCGGTACTGACCAGGGTTTCCCCGGAAATGTAGCCGGCATGTTCCATGGCATTGACCCGGAGTTTTTTGATCAATGCCAGAAACTCTTTGTCGGAACCCGCCGCCATATGCCGCTTGATGAAAACTGTCGTCAGCATGTCTCCCTCCTGTTGGTTGAATATTGTACCGGGCCGGCCTATCCTGCGGTCGCGCGTCGCATTGTGGGGCTCCAAAGAGGTTTAGTATGAGCTGAGGTGTCTGTGGTAGAAGTGAACAGCTAAAAAAAATTTAACATAATCCTCCCGGCATTGCCAATAACAATATGCATACCCCCGGACTGGCCCCCTATAGTATTCATACCGCCGGGTGAGGGGTTGCCGGGTAGATTAAATAATGTTAACAGGCAGGCCTTGGCTCTAGTGCCTGGGGGCTGCCGGCGAATGTTCTGATTCAGCCGGCGGGGGCCCGGCAAGGCCGACCGGAACGTGACGATATGGAGACGGATGGAAAATTAAAGCTGGAAGCAGCCCTGGCCGGACCGCTGTTCATGTTGTCGGCGGCCATGCTGTTCACGGCGCTGAACTTGTTCGTGAAGCTGCTGGGCCCTCAGTTCAACGTCTGGCACATTGGTTTTTACCGATTTTTCGGTGGCATGGTGGTCCTGCTGGCTGTATTCGGGCGCCGCAAAAACCCCTATCGGGGGCAAAACATCCGTTTATTGATTATCCGCGGCTGTACGGGATCGATCGCCTTCATATCGATCATTACCGCTATCAGGCTGTTGCCGGTGTCCACGGCCCTGGTCATCTTTTATTCCTTTCCGGCCTTCGCGGCGATCGCCTCTTTCCTGATTTACGGCGAAAGGATCGGAAAACTCGAAACAGCCTGTATCCTCCTGGTCATGGTCGGGGTTGCAATTCTATTCGATTTCGAACTGTCCGGAGGCGTCTTCGGCCAGGCCATTGCCCTGGTCGGTGGCGTTTTCGCCGGGATTACGGTGACCCTGATCCGGTCCCTGCGCGAAAACAACGGGCCGGTCATCATTTATCTCTACTTTTGTACCATGGGGGCCCTGGTGACCTTGCCGATGTTTGCCCTGGATCCGGTTTTGCCCGCCAACCCGGTAGAGGGACTCATGATCCTGGGAATTATTTTTTCTTCCGTACTGGCCCAACTGCTGATGAACCAGGGATTCTTCTATTGTCGTGGATGGGAAGGCGGGGTTTTCATGTCCAGCGAAGTGATATTCACGGCAGCGGTCGGAATTGTATTTTTAGGCGATCCGACAACGATTCAATTCTGGTCGGGCGGATTGTTAATCCTGGTCAGTATTGCGGCCCTCAATCGACTTAAGGCCGGTCAGCAACCCACTATCTGAACAGCGGTGACAGGATGCATGCTTACGATGAGGATATCCAACTGAGACAGAATGGCGCCGGGCGTTTTCAGGCTGCCGTGAGCGATCGCTGGTCCATCAACGAAACGCCGGATGGCGGCTATCTGATGGCCCTGCTGGCCGGCGCGGCCCTGGAAACCAGCCCTAAAAACGGTCTGTCCATTCTGACCGCCAACTTCATTGCCCGTTCGCAGCCGGGGCCGGCCGAAATTGTGGCCGAGCCCATGGGCGCCTCGAGGCGCTTCGATCGCTGGCAGGTCAGCCTGTTTCAAGAAGGGGCTGAGAAGATCCGTTCCATGGTCACGCTGAGTGACGCTACGGCCGACCCGACAGATGCCCGCTACGAAAAGACGGCCCCGGCACTGGTCCCTCCGGGTGACTGCGTGCAATTTGGTCAAATGCCGGGCTATACCCTGTTCGACAACATGGATGTACTGCTGGACCCGGATTGTGCCGGCTGGACAACCGGCAAGCTGGGGGATCGTTCGGAGTTGCGCGGCTGGATCAAATTCAAGGACGACCGTACGTTTGATGCGTCGGCCCTGCTGCTGGTCGCGGACGCTTTCCCGCCGCCGGTTTTCGTTACCCAGGGCATGGTGGCCTGGGTGCCCACCCTAGAGATGAGCGTCAATATACGCAACCGGCCGCAGACCAGGTGGCTCAAATGCGTCTTTCGCACCCGTTTTTTAAACGGCGGTATGGTGGAAGAGGATGGGGAAATCTGGGATGAGGCCGGCGAACTGGCGGCAATTTCCAGACAGGTGGCCCAGTATCGCAAGACGTGACGGCCCTGGTCTTGGGGTCTGGCGCATGGTGCCGCGAGAACAGGTCCCAATCAAACACCCCCTGCAGATAGTTCAAATTTCTTATGACGGATAGAAGACAGGTAACCGTTCAGGCCAAGACCAGCCGATGCTATGACTGGGGTGCCGCACTTCTGGCGTTTGTGGTCTGGGGCGGCTGGGCCTTTTATGTCAACCAGCCGGCGGGCCCGGCGGTCGGGCTGGCCTCCGGTGTGGCGCAGGGCACCGTCAGCATGTTCATGACGTTCGTGATGATCAAGGCGGTCACGTTTATTTTTCGGCGCCTACGTAGCCGGCTCCTCCAGCTTACGCTGCCGACAACCCTCACGGTCGGCGCCGCCGCCGGCTTTCTAATACTGGTACATTCGCAGGTCGGGACACCGAACATCTTCTGGACCATCTTTCCCAGCCTGAGCATGGCCGTCCCTTTTTGCGCCTATACCTCCTACAGATTGATGCCTTAGAAGTAAAAGACACGACCATAGTCTGTTATGTTCCCAGTGTGAACCCACTGTGGACTTAGGTTTTTAATCTTAACACCCAACACTTAAAATTCAACTTTCGGGCTTCAATTTAAATCGAAATCGCTATCGGTATCGGGATCGAAATCGGTTCTGGAGAGGTCTCGCGTAAAACGATTTCGATAGCGATCTCGATCCCGATACCGATAATGGACTTAAGTCTTCACAATAACCGAAAGTAGCGTAAAAACTTAACACATCGCTTCACACGCTGTTGTAGAGCACATCCACAACCGCCTCCTCCAGCGTATCTGCGGTACAAAAAAGATCCAGGTTCAAGATGCTGGCGGACAGCGCCAGCTGGTCTTCATGGTCGTAGCTGGCCTGCGCCAGAACGACATCGCGGTTGATTGCGTCCGATCCGGTTACCTCGTAATCGTCATACCAGGGGGAGCCGTCCTTTTTCTGGTAGGACTTAACCAGGTGAATTCGTACATCCAGGTCCAGTGCCGGAATGAACAGGCAGATATCCCGTCCATCCCGGCGGCGCACGACGGATCCCTGCGAAAATTGCCAGTCGTTTTCCGGGGGTTTTTTAGGTTTCATTTTAATTGTCCTCTGTTATGCTGATGATCGTTTGAACACAATTTGGAAGCAATCGAGTTTAAGGGGGCGATCCGGGGGTCCATAAATAACTTTTTAAAATTAAAATGCTTTTTGTAGAATTGCCCCTGTGTTCTGTGCTGTGATTGATACCCAGCGGCCGGTGAAGACGAAAGGTTTGGCGGTGAATTCCGACCTATTTACAAGGGGTGTTCAAGTCCGGCCGCAATGCCACCGGACTTGAGCCGGCCATTTAGAGTGCCGCCCTCAGTTGGGATAAGAATAATATCAAATTCACAGGTGTCATTGGCTGCGGACGCCAATTTGTTGGCCGCCTGCGCCAAGGAACAACGCGAACCTATCTCAAAGAAGTCTTTTGGCCCAAACTCGGCGTTGGGCGCTCGGTTCAAGTCCTCAAAATACTGAAGTATTCCGGCGAGTTGCGACTCACGATTGAGGATTGAATGGCGGGAAGTCCCGCAACGCGGGGAACCTCGCGACCGCCTTGATTTTGAACCAAAATCGGGTTTTTAAGATGGGTTCTATATGGAGAATGAGCAGTGGATGTAGCGATTGTCGAATTCGAATCATACGCAACCTCGGTTGCCGGAGCACTGGACGTCCTCGATGTCGGCGACGAGTTCAGTACCCGATCTGGTGTATTGATCAAGCCCAACCTGATCAATGACGCGCCCCATCCCGTGACAACACCGGCGGCCTGTTGTGAGGCCATCATCAACTATATTCAGGCCCGCTGTGATGTTCCCCTCGTCATCGCGGAAGGATGCGGTGACAGTGTGCTGGAAACGGACGAAGTATTTGCCGCCCTGGGGTACGCGGCCCTGGCCCGGAAATATGACGGGGTTGCGCTCCTGGATTTGAACCGGGCGCCGCTTACCACCCGGGAGCGACCGGAATGCCCTGTTTTCCCGGAGATGATCCTGCCGGAGATCGCTTTCACCCACTATATTATTTCGGTTCCGGTCCTCAAAGCCCACTCCCTGGCCGGGCTGACCGGGAGCCTGAAGAACATGCTGGGATTTGCCCCGCCGGAGCATTATTCCGGCCGTCACGGGAGCTGGAAAAAGGCGGTTTTCCACGGCCGCATGCAGCAGTCGGTCATAGACTTGAACCGTTATATAACACCAGATCTGACGGTGATGGATGCCAGCGTCGGTCTGGCGGATTACCACCTGGGCGGCCGGCAGTGTGATCCGCCGGTAGCCAAGATTATTGCCGGCCGCAACCCGTGGGCGGTGGACCGCGAGGCGGCCGAACGCTTGCAGCTGGACTGGCAATCGATTGCGCATGTCCGGGACGGTCTACAAGAATAATTCCTGGTCGTCTGGTTTGAAAATTTGATATAGCGAACCTTGATCGAAGATCGGGGAAACGGCAAGAACACAACCTCCGCCGCAAAGCGATGAAAGGGTGAACGATGGAAACCCACTATCTACCAGCCAAGCGAACAGACGTCAGGGTTTTCAACCAGCAGGTTGAAGATGTCAGTAAGAGCCCGGTGATGACTGCCCTGCTGGACACCATGGCCGGCCTGCTTGTCGTCCTCAATGAAGATCGCCAGGTCGTGGCTATCAACGACGCTTTCTTAGAAACCCTGGGTATAGACGATCCCGACAAGGTCCTGGGTCTGCGTCTGGGTGAGAGCCTCAAGTGTGAGCACGCCTTTGAGCAGCCCGGCGGATGCGGCACCACTGCTTACTGCTCGACCTGCGGTTCGGCCATCGCCATGATGACGGCCATCAACGAAGGCAAGGCCGACGAACAGCTGTGCGCCCTGACCGCGATCCTGGATGGGGCCAAGCATGATCTCTCACTGCTGATCAAAGCGCACCCGATTACCATCGAGGGCAATCGTTGGATCCTCGTTATTGCCCAGGATGTCACCCAGCAGCAGTTCTGGGCCAACCTGGAAAGTGTCTTTTTCCACGACATCAACAACATCCTATCCACTTTGAGCGGCTATGGCGAAATCCTGGCCATGGACCTGCCCGACAATAAAGAGGTGAGCAAGGTCAATGAGGCCATCGAAAGGCTGCAAAAAGAGATGGTGCTGCAAAGGAGTCTCTCCAGCCGCAAGGATGCCAAATATCTACCTCTTCAATCTGCAGAGTCGTCCACGGACCGGATTAAACAGGAGACGGGCATCCTGATCCACAAACACCGGGCCGCCAACGGCAGGACGATCGTGGAAAAGTGGCCCCGTAAAAATATTAGACTGCAAACAGATGCCCTGCTGGTCTCCCGGGTGCTGGGCAATATGATCATCAATGCTCTGGAAGCATCGGCCGAGGGGGACACCGTCAAACTCACCACCCTGGTCGAGACGGCCCACATCACCTGGGAAATCTGGAACAGTGCATTTATCCCCGCAGATATCCAAAAACGGGTATTCCAACGCCATTTCAGCACCAAGGCCAATTTCGGCCGCGGTCTGGGCACGTTTTCCATGAAGCTATTCGGCGAACGCTATTTGAACGGGAAAGTTACCTTTACCTCCACAGAAGCCGACGGCACCACCTTTAGATTCCGTCTACCCAAAGAATTAAGTTAATCTCAGACGCCGCCTCAAAAGTGAAATTTGGTTTGAGGTCGCGGCGGACGCGTAGTTCAAACCGGAGGTGCCAGCGAAGCCAATGCCTTGCGTGGTAAATACTCGTCAGTATTTTGAGGATAGCGCCGGAGGGTTGCGCCTGGCGGCTTGAAAACCGGCACTTCGTGCTGGAACGCGCGCCCAACAAAGAGATCGGGCCAAATTGCGCTGTAGAGGCGGCGTCTGGCCTAAATGGGCGATCCTCCCTGGTGGGATGGGTTATCGGGCTGGGGAAGGAGGAGGATCGCACCATCCAGGTTTCCATTATACATAACCACGAAGTATGCCAGCGGGCTCAGACTTTGTAGATCTTTTAAAAAATGATCCATAGTTGTAATTTTACTATGTATTAACAGTTGGTTGTGATCATGGGTAGCTTCGACGGTGAGGAGCGAAAAGATGCGGCAAATTTCCGGTGTGAATTTGATTGCACAAAATGCTGTGCACATGGTGCACAGAAAACTGTGCAAAGGAAAAGAATAATAGAAGCTGTTTAAAGTTGTGGATCAGGGTCAAGATCAAGGCGGATTGTTGTATCTAACCGGAGGAATATATGAAATATATCGAGGATTAGATTGAACGATCCAACGTAGAGATTGGCCCTTAGACGCAATTTTAAACAGCTTCTAAGAAATTACTTGACTTATACCTGAAAACGAGTATAAATCCGACTTTTCTGAGAGCGGATCAAACCGCTCGCGGAAGCCCCAGGCCGAGGTAGCTCAGTCGGTAGAGCAGGGGACTGAAAATCCCCGTGTCGGCAGTTCGATTCTGTCCCTCGGCACCATGTTAGGTTAAAGAAAACAAGGGGTTGCGATTTAGGTCGCTGCCCCTTGTTTCGTTTCAGTCAACGGTATAGTCAACACTTGTTGAGCTTTTGCGATTTCCTCGTTCAGCCACCGCGTATATTTGTCCATTTCATTTTTCAAAGATTCTTCTGACGGTGCTAAGTTGTAAAAGTCAAAGACCTCCCGGACAGTCAGCCCTCTCGGGTCAGTGATTATTAGGCGGCCTCCTTTGACAATTCTTCTCGACGTTTTTTACC
>CAJINA010000248.1 GCA_905176665.1 Olavius algarvensis Delta 4 endosymbiont
CTTGGTAAAAAACGTCGAGAAGAATTGTCAAAGGAGGCCGCCTAATAATCACTGACCCGAGAGGGCTGACTGTCCGGGAGGTCTTTGACTTTTACAGCTAAGCGGACGACACAACCCGGCTGCTGCCAGAGCTTTTCATATTTGCGCCGTTCATATAGTTTGGTGATAGTTTTGCGAGCGGCGATCAGATAGCCCATGATCCGATACTGCTTGACGGAGTTTAGCGCTGAAATCCTATGCTTGATTTGCTGTGAAACTTTGGCGTTCAAATCCGCATATCAGTTACCGGTAAAGGGCCAGAGTAGTAGTGCAATAAGGGTGATCAGCTTTATAGGGCAAATATGTTTTGAAACCATAGATGCAGGAAGTTCTGCGGGTTAAAGAAACAGCCTATCAATAGCATGCCTTCGCCTAATCCTACAATTGTAAAGTAATTTGTAAAAGTCAAAGACCTCCCGGACAGTCAGCCCTCTCGGGTCAGTGATTATTAGGCGGCCTCCTTTGACAATTCTTCTCGACGTTTTTTACC
>CAJINA010000249.1 GCA_905176665.1 Olavius algarvensis Delta 4 endosymbiont
GGTAAAAAACGTCGAGAAGAATTGTCAAAGGAGGCCGCCTAATAATCACTGACCCGAGAGGGCTGACTGTCCGGGAGGTCTTTGACTTTTACAAATTACAACAACTCATCCATGATAAATTCAATAGAGTAAAATACAATAATTTTAATAAAGATTATTTAGAAAAACTACTATATATAAAAAGAGAATATGACAAACATGCAACAGGATAAAAAGAACTGTGTCATCAAGGCACGGCCCTTTTTTCCTCATCATCCTTCCTTAAGAGATAGTCGAATCTAACAGTTAACCTGACTACTGGTTTTTTCTAAAACACATTAACTCAAGGTTGAACCAAACAGGACTTTTAATTGGTTCTACGCTACCGCACTTAACCATATAGGGTTTTCCGCTCATACTACTTTCAGAGGCGGCGCGTTTAATAAATTGCTCTGTTGAATTTATAAGGCCTCTTTTATTCAAATAGTTATACTTCTCATTTATATGCTTTATAGCCTCATCGGCTTCATACCATTTACCATTACGATTAAATTCACAATCAGAGTTCTTTAGATGGTCTAATAGGTGCCGCATCTCTTTTCCATCATATTTTTACCATCTGCTGCATAAGACACAGAAGATGGTAAAACAAATACTAATAAAAGAAAAAGGCGCATATTAATTTGACTTTAACCGCCCAGTTATGAATTTGGGTAGTTATCTATATTGGGGACAATGGCTTTGCCAAGCCAATCGATGCATTTTCCAAGGTGACGCATGTTGGCTAATCCTTCCTCGTCTTCAAGGACCTCTCCTTTACCTAAGCCAAAGCCCATATTCCAATAAGTAGAGCAGGGAATGACCATCCTCGATATTTGGAACATGTGGTTGATGGTATCGTATACATGGGTGGCTCCGCCGCGTCTTACGTGTAAAAGTCAAAGACCTCCCGGACAGTCAGCCCTCTCGGGTCAGTGATTATTAGGCGGCCTCCTTTGACAATTCTTCTCGACGTTTTTTACCAA
>CAJINA010000250.1 GCA_905176665.1 Olavius algarvensis Delta 4 endosymbiont
CACCCTGACAAACATAGTTCTAAAATGACCGGATTCAGGGGATCAGGTCAAAGACTGAAGGCTGAAGAAAAACCTTAAAACCAATCTGCCCGTGTGACGCTTGAGTCTAATTGCGCAGTAGTG
>CAJINA010000251.1 GCA_905176665.1 Olavius algarvensis Delta 4 endosymbiont
GAGGACGACCGCGCGCCATACCCTGGTCTTCTTTTGGGGCCAGGGATGGCGCTTATCGTCTATCTCAAACTGTTTGGGAAGATCTTAACTTTTTCAAATCAA
>CAJINA010000252.1 GCA_905176665.1 Olavius algarvensis Delta 4 endosymbiont
CCAGAACCGTTCGGTTGAAGCGCTCCACAAAACCATTGGTTCTGGGGTTCCCGATTTTCGTGGTCCTGTGTTCAATATCATTCAGCTCTAAAAAAATCTTGTACATATGGACCGTGGGCCGGCCTTTGTACTCGGTCCCATTGTCAGTCAATACTGCCTGAACGGGCAATCCATGAGACTGGTAAAACGGCAGTACGCG
>CAJINA010000253.1 GCA_905176665.1 Olavius algarvensis Delta 4 endosymbiont
ACTCTACTATGTGCCATGTCAAATCAAATCTGACGGTATTTCAATCGAACCCAACCAATCTACTATTCGCGGTTTTCCCTTATAGAGAAACCACATGCAAATAATTCGAGGTATTCAAAGGGGGTTGGCAATCTTGCCAACGTGGTCAAGCTGTTAGCTGCTCACCGAG
>CAJINA010000254.1 GCA_905176665.1 Olavius algarvensis Delta 4 endosymbiont
CTCGGTGAGCAGCTAACAGCTTGACCACGTTGGCAAGATTGCCAACCCCCTTTGAATACCTCGAATTATTTGCATGTGGTTTCTCTATAAGGGAAAACCACGAATAGTAGATTGGTTGGGTTCGATTGAAATACCGTCAGATTTGATTTGACATGGCACA
>CAJINA010000255.1 GCA_905176665.1 Olavius algarvensis Delta 4 endosymbiont
GGTAAAAAACGTCGAGAAGAATTGTCAAAGGAGGCCGCCTAATAATCACTGACCCGAGAGGGCTGACTGTCCGGGAGGTCTTTGACTTTTACAATTTAAC
>CAJINA010000256.1 GCA_905176665.1 Olavius algarvensis Delta 4 endosymbiont
CTTAAATTGTAAAAGTCAAAGACCTCCCGGACAGTCAGCCCTCTCGGGTCAGTGATTATTAGGCGGCCTCCTTTGACAATTCTTCTCGACGTTTTTTACC
>CAJINA010000257.1 GCA_905176665.1 Olavius algarvensis Delta 4 endosymbiont
TGACGGAGATGCGTTTACTCAATCCTTCAAAACCTGGTCCTCAGGGCAAGGCCAGAGGTATTAGGCTGTGCCTTAAGAGCATTATTCTCGCGCAGAGACATGGTTTTGCCTTTGTGCTTTGATGGCGAAGCCCCTCTCTGGGCCAGGATTCTTTACGTGGAGAGTGGCGCTAACCATATTCTTTGCTGGACAA
>CAJINA010000258.1 GCA_905176665.1 Olavius algarvensis Delta 4 endosymbiont
TGACGGAGATGCGTTTACTCAATCCTTCAAAACCTGGTCCTCAGGGCAAGGCCAGAGGTATTAGGCTGTGCCTTAAGAGCATTATTCTCGCGCAGAGACGCAGAGGCGCAGAGAAAACCAAAACCAGATTTTGGTCGCACTCTCGTGCGAAAAGCCACTTCAAGGCCCTTTGGGTTTTAATCCTGCGTAGCGGGATAATAATTGTGGTTTTCTCTGCGCCTCTGCGTCTCTGCGCGAGACATGGTTTTGCCTTTGTGCTTTGATGGCGAAGCCCCTCTCTGGGCCAGGATTCTTTACGTGGAGAGTGGCGCTAACCATATTCTTTGCTGGACAA
>CAJINA010000259.1 GCA_905176665.1 Olavius algarvensis Delta 4 endosymbiont
CCTTCTACCTTGAAACCTGAGCGCCACTACAATCTTTTACGGCAGAGCCAAATATCTCTGACCTGGCCCTGAGGACCAGGCTTTTAAGAACTGAGTAAAATGATATTCTGCGCAATCGGGCAGGTGTGATTGGCGTCTCATTTTTTAGTTTGAAACAACCTGGAGTTATAGAGGCCGAACCGGGTTACCCGGAATTGAATGCCGGCAGCCAGGCATCCGACCCCATATTGGACACTGCGCCAGAAATTTATTGATGACGCTTCCGGGGAATACCGGGTCGGGCAACTGACTTCGGCTATGATGAACCCATCCCACAGGATCTGGGCCAGGATCTGGTTGTCAAAAATAAAATCCTCAGAATTATTTTCGAAATTCAATTCTTCCAGCAATTTTCGGGAATAAGCCCGGTAGCCGGTGTGGTATTCAGATAACTTGGCGCGGAATAAGAGGTTGCTGAACAAAGTCAGAAACCGGTTGGCAACGTAGCGCCACAAGGGCATGCCGCCTTTGAGTGCATAGCCGCCCAGGATGCGCGACCCGAGTACACAATGGTAAAGGCCGTTTCCGATCAAAGATGCCATGGCCGGAATCAGCTTGGGCGTATACTGGTAATCAGGGTGAACCATGATGATGATATCGGCGCCATGGTTCAGCGCCAGTTTGTAGCAGGTTTTCTGATTACCACCATAGCCACGGTTTTTATCATGAACATAAACGATTGTCTGGGGCAGTTTACGGGCGATGTCAACGGTTATATCGCTACTGCCGTCATCCACGACAATAACCAGGTCAACTATTTCCTGTTGCAGAACTTCACTATGGGTTCTATTCAGCGTCATGGCCGCATTGTAAGCCGGCATAACGACGACCACTTTCTGGTTCTTATACATAATACCCTTTGAAATTATTACAAAAAAAGTAGAAAAGCTTACCGCTATTCTTACCATACGAATCTTGACAAGTAAAGAAAACCTACCTAAACAACCGGGATCATAAATGCCCGGGGATACGGGGCACTGCTCTGCGAGGACCCGGAAGTGGAGTTCGATACCACGGTTTCCAGATACACTGATTGCGTTTGACTGGCCCTGACGGTATCTGTTATCTGATAGTAAATGCTAAAGCGATTTCTGACAAAATACTTTCCGGTCTTGGTTATCCTGGTCACCACGTTACTGTTTTTCTATCCGGTGATCTTTGCGGAGAAGACTTTTTTTTCCGCGACTTCCATCGCTTTTTCTATCCCCTGAAATTTTTCCTGGCAGCGGCATTTAAAAGCGGATTCTTTCCCTTCTGGAATCCTCTGCTTTTTTGCGGCGCACCTTACGCCAGCTTTGTACTCAACGCCGCCTTCTACCCCCTGTCACTCGTCTTTCGTTTCCTGCCGTTTCCCTTCTCTTTGAATGTGTTCATCGTCGTGCACTTCATCCTGGGCTTCTGGTTTTTCTATCTACTCATCACCGGGCTTGGCTTGAGTCGAAAGGCGGGCGTCTTTACAGCCGTCTCATATTGTTACGGCAGCTACACGATATGTGTGATTACGGTTTTGAACCACCTGCCGACCCTGGTCTGGATGCCTGCAATTTTATGGTCTTTTCACGAAGCCATCGTTAATAAAAAAAATCACATTTTGGCCTTGCAGTTCTTTTTCTATGTATGGCCCTGCTCGGCGGCGCACCGCAACTGCTGCTAATAACCGTCGGGATGCTGTCTCTTTGTGCGCTGGTCTGGCTACCACCGGGCGAAACAGGCTGGCGTCCAAGATTGAAAAATCTGTGCAGCGTGCCGCCACTGCTGGCACTGTCGATTGCCATTACCGCGGTCCAACTGGGTCCGATGTACATTGACTATCAGAATTCCATCCGCCTTGAAGGAATCAGCTATGCCGAAGCGACCGAATTTTCACTAACACCGGCAATGCTCAAGCACCTGGTGCTGCCCTTAACGTTCCCCCCGGATTTCAGCACAAATCCGGTCAGCCTCTCCGGGTTTTTCCCCGCTGACGGCCAGATCCCCTGGTTATTGACCATCTACCCGGGATTTCTGGTTCTGCCTCTGGCACTGTTCGGCATCTGCTTTAATTTCTCAGGTAAGAAAGCGCTCTGGCTGGTGATCTTCCTGTTCGGAATCCTGCTGGCCCTGGGGCAGAACACGCCCATTTACCGCTTCTTTTTTGCCCTGTTCCCCTCTTTTCGATTTCCCGAAAAGTTCATGTCGATGGCCATTCTCGGCTTGCTGGTCATGGCGGCCTACGGGGTTCATCACCTACTTTTTCTCTGCCGGAAAAAGGCTGTCCCGCTAAACCGCCTTTTCTTATTCCTGTTGGTGGTCCTGACCCTGGATCTGTATCTGGCCAATCGGAACCTCAACCCGGTGGTCGACACCGCTTTCTATCGTTTCCGTCATCAGGACCTGGAGACTGTCATCGCGGATACCGGCCTGCACCGTATTTATGTAGATACCGATATCCCAGCGGTATCGTCGGGTAAACCCAAGTCAATCCAAAACACCCACATACAATGGCAGACCTTTGTCACACCTAACCTGGGTATCCTGAACAATCTTTCGCATGCTGGCGGCGCAACCGGCCTGGAACTGAAACATCAATACTTCATAACCGAGCTGCTCCTGAAACCCTGGCAACAAAAAATCAACTTTCTGCGCATGGCGAACGTAAAATACATAATCTCCCCAAAACGGCTGGATAAAATCCCGGGTCTGGATGGACAACTGGAGCAAGTAAATTCCAGGGTATACCGGGTTAAAACCCCCCCTACCCAGAGCCTGGATAGTCGGCAAACTGGCGGTTGCTCAAAAAGGGGTTCTGGAAGAACTTTCCAACCCGTCTTTTGATACGCGTAAGGTTGCGCTTACCTGGGGAAAAGTCATTGAAAAATACCAATATCAGGCATTTAAGCCGGTTACCGCAATAGACTATCGAGACAGCAATACGATTCATATAGAAATAGCGGCAGACTGGCCCGGAGTTCTGGTTCTTTCAGAATCCGCCTATCCCGGATGGCGGGTGTGGGTTGATGGCGTTGAAAAAGAATGCCTCAAGCTGAACTACTTGTTCCAGGGTGTTGAAATAGAAAAGGGACGGCATCGGGTTGATTTTGTCTGTCGCCCTCAGCACTTTTATCTTTTTCTCTCTATCTCAATTACTGCTGTGTGCCTGGTTCTACTCGGCTGGGTGGGCTATGTTGCCTTTTTCAGAAAAATCGAGTGAGAAGATATTTTCCACGGGAATTTAATGACGCTGCGCCTTTTCCGCTATGCAGATCAAGGAGAGCCCCGGCAGGGGCAGGGCCCACTCCAATAACCGCAAAACGGGAACCAGGGTGTCAAATATCTTGAGCTGTATCCTGCCCATTTTTTTGCGTTTCAACAGGCAGGCGTTGATCCACCAGGCGGGGATGGAAGCGAAGTTAAAATTCTTCATTCGAACAGGCCGGTACCCGGCCTGTTCGAGGAGTTTCGCTACATCCTTCCGGGAATAACGGCGATAGTGACCGGCGTTTTTGTCATATGATCCAAAAAGCCACTTATACTGGGGTACCAGGAGAATTAAGCTACCACCGGACTTAAGCAGGCCCCTCATCTGTTCAAGCGCATTGCGATCATCTTCGATATGCTCAAGGACATTGAGACAGACAACCGTGTCACAAATTTCCTTTCCGATGGCTTCAAAATCGTCCTTGTTGTTCAAATCAAGTTTTACAACATCGACCAGCTCATTTCCACTGTAGGCCTGGCGAAGTATCTCGAGAGAGGGCGCATGCATTTCCGAAACAAATAATTTTTTGCGCTGGGGAAGCTGGCGACTGATGTTTCCAATTCCGGCCCCTACTTCAAAAATGTGATCCCCTAGATAGGGTTCGATTATACGAACCATCCAGTGATTGAATCGCCGGGCATGGCTGAGGCTCTGCAACATTTCCTGACCTAACTGTTCATCGAAGCAATCGTCCAGAATGAAGTATTTAAGAATGGTCCAGATTGCCGCGACACCGTCTTTCCAGTTGATCTTCTTGCCCTCGCTGTAACTGCGCCCGCGGTAACTGATCGGTACTTCGTAAAGCCGGCAGCTGCGTTTGGCTACCTTGGCGGTGACCTCGGGCTCAATCCCGAATCGGTTGGAGCGAAGCGGCATCGTGCGCAGGATATCAGCGCGAAACGCCTTGTAGCAGGTCTCCATATCGGTAAGATCCAGACCGGTCGTCATATTTGAAAGGTGCGTCAGGAACTTATTGCCCAGCGCATGGTGATAGTTGAACACCCTTCTTATTTTGCGACTGGCAAAGCGTGATCCATAGACCACATCCGCATCACCGCTGATAATCGGTTCCAGGAGCAAAGGGTATTCATCGGGATCGTATTCGAGATCAGCATCCTGGAAAATGATAAAGTCACCGGTGGTCTCCGCGATCCCGCGTCGGGTGGCGGCCCCTTTCCCCTGGTTGTGATCCTGGTAGAACGCCCGGATCAGCGGCTGGTTCGCATCAACCAGTTTCTTTACCAGGTCACGGGTCCCGTCTGTTGAGCCGTCATCGACAATAATGATTTCCCGGTCCAGCGATTCAGGCAGGGGTGCTTTGAGAACCCGGGTCACCAACCGGTTCAGGTAGGCCCGCTCATTGAAGGTTGGGATGATGATGGATACAACCCGGCAACCGTGATCGCGTTTTTGTGGTTCCATGAAGTACTGACCCTTTATCTATTCAGATTCATCATCATTCGACGTTTTTTGTTTACAGTTCACCCGGTTTTAAAAACCGCCTGGAGCCCCCTCCAGTTCAGTTTGATATCCTCCAGCGACCTGATTTTCAGCAATCGTTTCATGAGATACGTCGGCCGAAAGTAAAACTCACGATAGCCCTGTTTGTAGGCTTGCATCAAGTCCTGTTTATCAATGGACGGCAGTTCCATCACCACATTGGCCAGGTCGTACTCCCGCCAGTCATAGGTGGTAAGGTAGCCTTTTGAACTGGCCCAGTCAAACATCTTGGTTCCGGGAAAGGGGGTCGTAATATTGAAAAGAACGATATCCGGATTCAGCCGCTTGGCGAAATCAATGGTCTGGCGGATGGTTTCCCGGGTCTCCCCGGGGTTTCCGAACATAAAGCAGGCTCGCACCATAATACCCGCCTTTTTACAGTCCGCCACCATCCGGACTGCTTTTTCAAGATCGATATCTTTTTGAATGTTCCCGAGAATCGCTTCACTCCCGGATTCAATGCCCACGCTGATCTGGTGACAGCCGGCCCGGCGCATGATTTTCAGTGTCTCCAGATCAACGGTATCCACCCGTGAAAAACAAGACCATGAAAGGTCCGCATGGTTGTCAATCAGAAGCTTGCACAGTGCCCGGACTTTCTTACGATAAGTAGTAAAGGTATCGTCATAAAAGGCGCCCTCCCTGATGCCGTAGGTTTCCATCAGTATCCGAATCTCGGTATAGATGAGCTGCGGATCCCGAAAGCGGACTTTACGACCCAGAAAATGACCGTAGCAATAGGTGCACCTGCCGGGGCACCCCCTGGAAACGATCAACCCTATTCCCGGTGAACGCCGGGAACTGCCCAGGGCAGTGTGGTAGCGCTCCATGGGGGGCAAGTGGTAAGCCGACATAGGATTCTCGTCCAGGTTGACCGGCTGCTGATTTGCGGGATTGCTTAAGATCTCATTTTCCCGGCTGTATGAGACCCCGGGAACCAGGGCCGGATCTTCACCTTTGACCAGACGTAAAAACGATCGCTCACCTTCGCCCCTGACGACCAGGTCGACATTGTCGCTGGCCAGGCACTCTTCGGGCAGCACTGTCGGGTGTACCCCCCCCATAATAATGGTTGCCCCAGGATAGCGTTTTCGACATTTCCGGGCAGTCTGCATGTCGTTATGAAAAAGGGCGGTGGACGCAGTGATACCAATGACCTCAAACGGACCGGGGGGCAGACTGGCTTCCAGGTGACTGACGGGAATGCCAAGAGCGGTGCAGTCCAGGATCTGAACGGTGGTCCCGTTATCCTCCAGTATCGCAGCCAAAATGGCAAGACCATAGGGCGGTGTGCAGCTGTCTATATGCCGCCACACATTCGTCTCTTTCTTGAAAAGAGGTGGATTAATCAGTAATATAGTCATTTCGGTCCTGACTTTTTTCAAAAATGCCATTATCTGTCAAGCGAGCCGCACCAAAAGCTAATCTTGTCTGCCTTTTAAAACAGCCTTAATTCTCTGCTTTCCCGCTTGGGCCTGTAAGTTGTCCGGGGAAAGGCGAAGTGTGGCATCATAGTACTCACCTGCTTTCAGCAGCAGGCCCTGGCGCTCGTGAATAACGCCAAGATGCAGATGCGCCCGGGCAAACCCAGGCTGCAGCCGGATAACTTTTTCATAGACGGCGATAGCCTCGGCATACTGCCCATCATTAACCAGGGCGGCCGCATAATTACTCAACAGGCCGGAGTCGCCGGGTAAAGCTTCCAGCGCCTGCCGGAAGTACGCCAGTCCTTCCGTAATATGCCCGGTTTCTACCAGCGCTTTCGCCAGATTGTTCAATGTCTCCGGGTTCCGGGGATTACTTTCCAGGGCCAGCAGATATTCTTCAATTGCGTCATCAAGTTGACCGAGTTGCTGGTATACGTTCCCCAGATTGAAACGGGCCACCGAAAACCCGGGGCGAATACGCAGCGCTTCCCGGTAGTGTTCAGCCGCAGCGTGCAGTCGGCCTTGTTTTTCATATCCTACGCCAAGGTTGTTCTGAACCAGGTAATTGTCTCCGGTAACCGCTATTGTATGCCGAAACAGGATCACACTGTCCTGCCAGTAGTGCAGCTGGTGTCGCGTGGTAAGCGCCAGGGCTGACAGACTGGCCAGGGCGATAATGGCAAGGGCTTTTCTACTCACCTGCCATCTATAAAACAGATCGGGAATACCCCAGCTTATCATCACAAATATGCCGATAAGCGGCACATAGGTATACCGATCCGCCATGGCCTGATTTCCCGCCTGGACAAGCCCTATCACGGGCAGCAGGGTTATCAGATACCAGAACCAGCCAAAAATGAGATAAGGCGCGCGATGCCGCCATATAATGGCCAGGGTAGTGAGGGCCGCAATGAAGAAAAACGAGCTCACCGCATGGGTTACCGGGATGTAGTCAGGATAAGGATACAGGACTGTCAGGGAAACCGGCCAAGCCATCTTTACCAGATACCCGGTGTAGGAGACCAAGGCGTTTGCTACCCGGGTAACCATCGGCAGCATTTCAAGCGTCTGAACAGCCATAAAACTTTTCTGGGCTGCCAGTGTAACGAGGCCAAGTGCTGTTGAAATGATGAGCAAAGGGATCTTTTCAAGAACTAAACACTTTATGGAAACAGGGTTCGCCAGCAGGCCGTTTTTCGCATGATAATCTATAGGAAATCGCCCCAGGGGCCAGTAATCAAAAAGAAAAAGTACAATTGGCAAGGTGACCAGCATGGGCTTGGCGGCAAGTCCCAGTATGAAGAGCAGTGCCGCCCCACAAAACATTCCTAAATTTCTATGCTTGGTATAACGTACATATACCAGCATGCATAGCATCCAAAAAAAGGTGCTTAAAACATCCTTGCGCTCTGAAATCCAGGCTACGGATTCCACATGCAATGGATGCACGGCGAACAAAGCGGCCACAAAGGCGCTGCGCCACACGGCGCCGGTAGTCTGCCGCAGGAGAAGAAAAATCAGAAGGGTGGTGGCCAGATGATAGGCCACATTCACAAGATGGAAAGTGCCGGGATGCAGTCCAAAAAGGGTCACATCCGTCATATAGGATAACCAGGTCAGCGGATGCCAGTTGGCCATCTCGAAAGTACGAAAAGCCCATTGGACTCCCTCAAGGCTTATCCCCTTGCGAACCTGTTCATTCTGAAACGTGTACGCATCATCATCCAGATCGATATAATCATATCCGGCAACAGGGTAATAAACAAAGAGGGTAAAGAAAATCAGGAAAAGAGCAATAAGCGCTTCGCGTGGGACACCGAGCAGTATTTCCGGGGAGGACTTCCCGCGATCCAGGGACGATGTTATTCTTTCTGTGGACGTCTCTTTTTGCATCGCCTTTTAACCAACTGTTTCAGCATACCGTTTGTCGGTCGCTGATTGGTAAAGACCGAATACTGTCAGAGATACCAGGCGTTAGCACGCAGACACACGCCAAAAAAACAGGGAACATAATAGCCATGTCCCCTGTTTTTTGATATCCACTGCTCAACAACGAGCAGGTATGATGCGACCTATTTGGTGATCTCACCAATATTGCTGATAGTGTAGGTCTTTCCACCCTTGGAGTGGTATGACGTGATCGAAAGGTTATTGGAATCCGTGCCGCCAACCGTAATCGTTACAGAGCTGGACGGGACATAACCGTACGACCCAAGTTTAGTGGTGTCTACAGAGCCGTCTTCATAGTCCGTGAAGTATGCCTGGGCAGCGGTAAAGGCGTTTTTCACATCTGCGTTAGCAGACGCGTCATAGCCGCGCTGACGGTAGGTAATGAAGTTCGGGATGGCGATGGCTGCCAGAATACCGATGATGGCGATAACGATCATCAGCTCGATCAGGGTGAAACCTTTTTCGTTGTTTCCTCTAAGTTTTTGTAGCATGGGTTTTCTCCTTTTCCTAATAGTGGTTTCAGTTTTTCTTAACTTGATGGTAAATCGTTTAAAAATGTTTGCCTTCACTCATTTCTATGTGCCCCGAATGGGTGTCTTCCTTAACCAGTGAACTGAATACCGGGTTTAACTGCAAGATATGTGCCACGTGGGCGATAAAATATATTCTATAGTAAATGGTTGTATTTATATATAAAATTTTTTGAATCTCACGAACCGTAGCTTTCTGACTCAAAACAGGGAATATAGTTTACAAAAATTGTGAACGCCTGTTACAAATTTTGTAAACAACTATTCATGTTGCACATCGCTGAGCTTGTCCAGGCGATGCCACATTGAGCGATACCCCAACCCGAGTAGCTTCGCGGCCTTTTTCTTATTGCCGTCGGCGTATTCCATGGTTTTTTTCAAATAGGCCTTCTCTATCTTTTGCAGGATCTGGTTGAGGTCCACCCCATGGACAACTTCTTCCAGATCGAATCGCTCATCTTGGGTGCCTTCTACCCATCGGCGTTTGTGGGTTGCCATGGCCAAACTGTCCGGCAGAATGATGTTGGTTGTAGACAGCGCTACACTGCGTTCCATTAAGTTTTCCAACTCTCTGACATTACCGGGAAAATCATATTTATTGAGCAGATCTATGGCATAGGAGGATATCTTGGCTATCTCCTTGCCCATTTCTCGGGAGTACTTATCCAGAAAATGCTGACTCAAGGCGTGCAGGTCTGTTTTGCGTTCCCTTAAGGGCGGCACCTTCAGTTCGATCACGTTCAGCCGGTAGAACAGGTCCTCGCGAAAACGACCGGCAATGACCTCCTCTTCGAGAGATTTGTTTGAGGCTAAAATAAATCGGATGTCAACAGTGACATCTGCATTGCCGCCCACCGGCTTAAACACTTTTTCCTGGACCGCCCGGAGTAGTTTTACTTGCAGCGGAAGGCTTAACTCCCCTATTTCGTCAAGAAAAACAGTCCCCTGGTCCCCCTCTTCAAAAAGCCCCTTTTTATCTTGGGAGGCACCTGTAAAGGCCCCCTTCTTGTGACCGAAGAGCTCACTCTCCATTAGGGTTTCAGGTATTCCGCCACAGTTAATGGTGACAAATAGTTTATCGCGGCGATCACTCTGATCGTGGATCGCCTGGGCAATCAATTCTTTGCCGGTGCCGCTCTCTCCTGTGATGAGAATGTTGGTCCGGGTTCCGGCCACCTGTTCAACCATCCGGTAGATGTGCTGCATCTTGGGATGATTTCCGACAATCTTTTCGAAATGTATCGTCTTCTTGATCTCATCTTCGAGGGCCTTTTTTTCATGCTCGATGGTTTTAACATCGAGGGCCTTGGCAATGGTTGCGAGAAGTTCGTCTTTATCAAAAGGCTTGGGGACGTAGTCGTAGGCGCCCAGATTCATGGCTTCCACGGCGGTTTCTGTGGTTGCATAGGCCGATATCATGATCACAACGGTTGCAGGATCTTTCTTTTTAGCGGCCTTCAAAACATCCAGGCCTGTGATGTCCCCCAGCCGGATATCGCACAGCAGCAGGTCATAGCGAGCTTCAGCGACCATGGAGACCGCTTGCTTGCCATGCCCTGCCAACGACGCCCTGTAACCATTGCGGGTAAGCATCACATCAAGCAGCTCGCGCATGCTGAGTTCATCATCAACAATCAGGATGTGGGCATCTTTATTTTTCATATTTTAAGTTACGGCATGCCGTGGGTACCGCGGCCGGGCTTACGACAACCACCTTCAAAGCCTACCGCTCATATACGATCCGGCCGTCTACGATGGTGGTTTCGGCCCGTCCCTTGAACTGCCAGTCGATAAACGGGGAATTGCCGCTTTTAGAATGAAAACTCTCGGGTGTGGCTACATATTCCACATCCGGATCGATAATCGTCACATCGGCCGGTCTGCCCAAGCCCAGACCGGATGTGACGCCGAGCACGCCAGCCGGATTGACGGTCATTTTAGCTATGAGCGTCTCGAGCGTCAAGACCCTGTCCGCCACCAGCCGAAGGCTCAACGGCAGGGCGGTCTCCAAGCCGGTGATGCCGTTGGGTGCCTGTGGAAAGACAGCCGCCTTTTCTTCATCAGAATGGGGGGCATGGTCGGTGGCGATCACATCCAGCGTGCCGTCCGCCAGCCCCTCCCTGATCGCTTCACGGTCCTTTTCCGACCGGAGTGGTGGATTCATTTTGGCGCGGGTGCCGTATTTTTCGACGGCCGCATCGGTAAGGGTAAAATAATGCGGAGCAGTCTCGGCCGTAACGGGAATCCCACGCTGTTTGGCACGACGTATCGCTTCAACCGATTCGGCCGTGCTCACATGGGCTATGTGCATACGGGTGCCGGTTCTCTCGCTCAGCGCGATTTCCCGGTCCACCATCAAGCTTTCGGCACTGTTGGGAATTCCCGGCCAACCCAGCCGGTCCGCAACGGGTCCCTGATTCATGGCCCCGTTGCCGGCCAGATCCATCATCTCGCTATGCGAAATAATGGGCAGGTTTAATTTGCCAACCGCATCCAGGGCCGCCTCCATCATGTCGTCGCTTTCAACCGGACAGCCGTCATCCGTGAATGCTACCGCACCGGCAGCCTGCAGGGAACTGAAATCGCACAGGCTTTGCCCGGAAAGCCCCCGCGTGATCGCCCCGGCCGGATAGACGCGGGCCAGCCTGGCTGCACGGGCCTTTTCAACCATAAATTCAGTGATTTCTGGGGTATCGTTCACCGGGTTGGTGTTGGGCATGGCGCAAACCGCCGCAAATCCGCCGGCTACCGCGGCGCGGCAACCACTGGCAATGGTCTCTTTATATTCAAATCCCGGCTCGCGGAGGTGGACATGCATGTCTATTAGGCCGGGGGTGATAATTTTCCCGGTGGCATTGATCAATCGGGTAGTTCGCTCTCCGGCGTCAGCCGGCAGGTTCAAGAATTCACCGCTAGCTGCAATCTGGGTAATCACCCCATCGTCAATGAGAATGTCCCGTAAACCGTCTATTCGGCCCGGGTTGATAAGGCGGCCTCCAAGGATTAGGATTTGCATGGTATTATTCTCTTGATCTATTACTATTTGATAATATTTCCGATCCGCCGCCATCTGACGGATGTGTCATCACTGTCCCACGACCAGTAGATCATGAAGGCTTTCCCCTTGACCACCTCAAGGTCCACAAACCCCCAGAAGCGGCTGTCGTAACTGTGGTCCCGGTTGTCGCCCATGACGAACAGCTTGCCTTCCGGGACTATGACCGGACCGTAATTGTCCTTGTTGCACCGGTCAAAGCCCATGGACTTCTGCATATCGGTACAGGAGGGGATAATCGCCTTCTCCTTGAATTCAGCATACGGGTGATCCTGGCGTTCACCGTTGACGAAAACCTGCTTATCGATGATCTGGATCGTATCACCGGCTACGGCCACCGCACGTTTGATAAAGTCCTTTTTCGGATCCTCGGGAAACTTGAAAACGACGATATCACCTCTTTGCGGATCTTTAATAGGGATAATCGTGGTCATGACAAACGGCAGTTTGACGCCATAGATGAACTTGTTCACCAGAATATGGTCGCCGATCTGCAGCGTCTCCTTCATTGAGCCGGACGGAATCTTGAAGGCCTGGACGATGAATGTCCGGATAAACAGGGCCAGCAGAGCAGCCACAATGAAGACTTCGATATTTTCTCTGAGGGCACTTTTTTTCTTCGGCGCCTGCTCATCTTGTGCGGCCACGCCATCTTCCACGTCGTTCAAATTAGGTTAACCTCTCTAATAAACATATAAAAACAGTTTGTACATCTAATTAAACAAAACTATGCCGACCCGCAAAACGATGTTCGCGAATATACCGGCAATAATGTCATCCAGAACAATTCCTACCCCACCGGGCACCCGGCGATCAATGCTTTTGATCGGCGGCGGCTTGACGATATCGAAGAAGCGAAACAGTACAAAGCCTGTCGCGGCGGTGAACGGGGTAAACGGTATCGCCGCCAGGGCGATTGTCATGCCGGCAATTTCATCGATTACGATGCAGCCGGGATCCTTTTGCCCCATTATCTTTTCCGCCCGTCCGGCCAACCAGACAGCCAGACCGATAAGGCTGAAAATGAGCAGTAGGGATACCGTCCACGGCAGCCGGGCCAGAAAAAAACACAGGAACAACCCCGGAAGCGTACCGAATGTACCGGGGGCCTTGGGAATGTTGCCTGTGTAGAATCCGGTTGCCAGGAACACAACCACTCGGTCCCAAAAACTCATGGGTCGTGTCTATCGGCTGGCATGTTTTTTGTCAAGGTATCGTAGACTTCCCGTAGGGAAATACTGTGTTTTTCGGCTACCTTGCAACAAGCGTCGTATTCGGGGACCATTTCGGTGCGACCACCCGGCCGCTTTACTTTTTTCATCGCCACGCGACCCCATTTGGTCTCCACCTCTATCGCCTGCCGGGGTAACAAGGATCGTTCAACAGGATAATAACGTAATCCGATAGATGAGGTTTGAGATAATATCTCTTTGATAATTTTATCTTTATCACTATACAAACTGAGAACCTGGAGGAGCAGGCCCGGCCTGTTTTTCTTCATAAAGGCAGGTATAAGCACCACGTCCAGAGCACCCCGGGCCAACAGTTTATCCAGCACGTATCCGCAGATTTCAGGACTCATATCGTCGATATTGCTTTCGATTACCAGGATCTGGTCGCGTGACCATGCACCTGCCGCCCCCCCGACCTCGCCCAACAGGATGCGCAGTATATTCGGCCGCCCGTCGATCGAGCGCTTTCCGGCCCCGTATCCAATTTTCTGGATCTGCATGGGCGGCAACGGCCCGAAATCCTCGGCCAGGGATCGTATGATGGCCGCACCGGTCGGCGTGGTGAGCTCCGCATCCCCGCCGCCTTCCACCGGAATGCCCTGCAGAATTTCCGCAGTTGCCGGGGCCGGAACCGGCAAAGTTCCATGGGCGCATGTGACCATCCCGCCGCCCAGCGGCACGGGCGCACTGACCACCCTTTCAATGCCCAGGTATTCCAGAGCCAAGGCCGTCCCGATGATGTCCACGATGGCATCTATGCCGCCCACCTCATGAAAGTGGACTTTATCCAGCGCGCATCCATGAATTCGCGCTTCGGCTTCTCCAATGCACTTGAAGATATCCAGGCCGGTATCTTTGACTTGCGGGCTCAATCCGCTGTTCTTGATAAGATCTTTGATCACCCCGTAGTCGCGATGGGTGTGGAGATCAATATCGCCTACCACGATGTCAACGGCCCGGATCCCGTCTTTGACCACCTCGGATGCCGTCAGAGAAAACCCATCCAGGGGCAGTTCACGGATTCGCTCCTCCAGCCAGCCAACGGGAACCCCCATGTCAACCAGGGCACCGAGGGTCATATCGCCACTGATACCCGCAAAGCAGTCAAAGTATGCCGTCAGCATGTAGCTATCACCTTTCGTATGCCGGCTGTTTTCAGTTCGGGGGCTGAAATGTTCCAGATTCTCCTTACTTTTTACCGGTCAACTATTGACAATCCCGCCCACGGGGCTATTATGGGCTCGCGATTTATGCGGAAGTGCGCAGCTTACTGGTGAGGCTCCCGGACTTCAAATCCGGTGTGGGGCGCTAAAACCGTCCCGGGTGGGTTCGATTCCCATGCACTTCCGCCATTTTTTATTTTATTTCAGCAAGTTAATCGTAACCAAACCAAGCGAATACTACCAACAAACTACCAAAAATACAAGGGGAATGCTCCCGACATTCCCCTTGCCTTCTGCATACATTTCTGGTGCTGGGCACTTTCTTGATCTGGTTGTTACAGGATCCAGGTCACTGTGCCAGCCTGCTTATCGCCGCTGTCTCCCGGCTAACCGACAAAGGGAGTCCATGCCAAGCCCCCGCCCTCGAATACAAACCCACTATGGACGGGTAGTGCTTTTATCGCAGTGGAACGATGTTCTACAGAAAAACCCGTTCAGCAGCAGAGCCATGATCAATCTGGGAACGGCTTATCTCCACAACGAACAACTTCAACGGGCCCGAGCGCTTTTTATCAGGGCGACTGATCTCAAACCAGAATCAGGAGCCCTGGAACAATCTTGGAATTTCATATGGACTGCAGGAAAAGTACGTCCGCGCCCTGGAAATGTTTCAAAAGGCATTGTTGCGGGACCCGTTGCATGCTGATACCTTGAACAACCTTGGAACATTGCACATTCAAGAAGGGAAGTTTGAAGCGGCCATCGCCGCCTTGTCCCGGGCCCGGCAAGTTCACCCGAACAATCCAAACATTCTGGGTAATCTGGGCTACGGCTATATAAAGTCAAACAAAATAGAACCGGGCTGCCGGCTTATCCATAGCAGCCTGGCCCTTGATCCCGACAATGCCAGAAACCGTTATCTGGCAAAAAAACTTTGTCGTTAAACTCCTCCGACAGTCAATCCCCATGCCGGTCCCCGGTCTTAAAAATTGTAGCGTGTTACCAAGTTGATTAATTCCAGCAAGGGGTACTCTGTTCCCGCTTTTGACCCGAGATCAAGTCACTCGGCAACCATTCAAAAAATCAATACCACCCCGCCAAGCCCCCATAAAATCAAAATATATACGTTAAGAGCAAGATAAGTCTATTTTAATATCCTTCTTCAGAGCATACATACCTGTTTGGTTTTTTATTCAAATTTTCCCGGTTCAGGGACCATGCAAAAACCAATATCCGTTTTCTGCACTTCCATTGCCTATTGACTATTTTTTTGTTGCAGTAATAACT
Organism: Olavius algarvensis Delta 4 endosymbiont; assembly: GCA_905176665.1. Taxonomy (GTDB): domain Bacteria; phylum Desulfobacterota; class Desulfobacteria; order Desulfobacterales; family CAJINA01; genus CAJINA01. The sequence goes on from CAJINA010000259.1 coordinate 15,422, forward strand.
TGTTGAGGTTGTTCCTGGCGGCATGATAATTGGGATTGATTTCTACTGCTTTTCTAAAATGTCTTAAGGCCAGCGTAAAATTATTTTTTCTGCATAAGGCAATTGCCAGATTATTGTGTGCTTTCTCATAATCAGGATTTATGCGGAGAGCTTCCAGATAGTGCTTTATGGCATCGTTGATATTGTCTTGCTCTATTAGAGCAAGACCCAGATTGTTGTGGGCACCTGCATAATCAGGTTTTATGCGGAGAGCCTCCCGATAATGCGCGATGGCACCGGCAATATCACCCTGCTCTTTTAAAGCAGTTCCCAGATTGTTGTGGGCGCCGGCAGAATCAGGCTCTATGCGGAGAGATTCCATATAGTGCGCGATGGCATCATCGATATTACCCTGCTTTTGTAAAGCAGCCCCCAGGTTGTTGCGGGCATCGACATAATCAGGTACAATGCGGAGTGCTTTTTTATAGTGCGCGATGGCCCCGTCGATATCTCCCCGCTCAAGTAGCGCTCCCGCCAGACTGGTGCGGGCTTCAAAATAATCTGGAAAAAGGCGGAGAGCTTTTTTATAATGTGCGATGGCATCGTCTATATCTCCCCGCTCAAGTAGAGCGGCACCCAGATTGTTGTGGGCCATCCAAGAATTGGGATTTTTGGTAAGGGTATCACGATATAAGGTCTCGACATTTTCGTAGATATGTCCCTGACTAAAAGTAAGTATCCCCAATACAACCAGCACCGCCAGCCCACCGGCCAATCCAATGTAATACTTCCCCTTGATATACTTTTTAAAGGCGGTAGCTGCAATAGAAGCAAATACGGCGATTAGACTTATGCTTGCAAGATATTGAAAATGATCGGCCACAAAAGAAAACCGCATTGGATAATAATTTATAAATCCCAGGGCAGGCAGCAGCGTTCCGCTGAAAATCAACACAGCCACAATAGGCGCTTTTCCGATACGGCCGCGTATCATCCATAACGTAAACATCACCGCCAGGGCTGCCAGCGGATATAGATATTGCCACCATAATCCAGAGTCAATTTGCCATCGCGGGTATGTAAATATCAGGTTATCAGGCCAAACGAGTTTACCTGCATAAAACCACAACGCCCTGCCGGCTATAAGACAGCGATCCGTAAATGAAAATGCCCATTCTGTTCCCTGGGCACCCGCACTACGCTCCATAAAGATTGTGTTTATCCCTAACGCCACGCCGACCAAAAACATGGGAATCAAGGCCTGAACATCGCGCCACTTAATTTGGTCCCGCTGCCACCACAACAAGGCCAATATCACGGCAGGCAGCGTGCATGTAATAGTTTTGCTCAACAAAGCACACAAATAAAGGCCCAAAGACAAAGTGTATAAACCCTTGTAGTAACGACCACTCGGTTGAATACTGTTTTTGGTGGGGGTTGCCGGAACGCCCTTAATGCCATTGCCTCGCAAGGCAAAGCGCAGGTAGATTGAAAGCGCAGACAGATAGAAGAAACCAGAAAGAACATTTTTTCGTTCGGAAACCCACGCAACAGACTCAACATGAACCGGATGAAGCGCAAAAACTGCAGCCGCGAAGAGGGCTCCGGGGACTTGCAGGCGCAGTAGAACCCTCCATACAAGAAACGCATTCAGCACATGCAGTAAAACATTAATCAGGTGGTAACCGAGGGGGGCCAATCCCCAAATCTGATATTCTATCCAGAAACTGGTAAGGGTTAACGGGTAATAATGTGCCCAGGCACCAGGCTCAAACCAGATTCTCCTTAGCCCATCACTGTTTTTCAACAATGGGTTTTCCGTGACGTGCATGGGATCATCCCATATATATCCGCCTTGGATTGCAGGTATATATGCTGAAAGCACAGCAAGCAAAAGGAGTAAGCCAATCAGGAAATTGTGATTTTTGTTAAACAAGGTTTTACTGTGGCAATCTGCAGTGGTCATGAAAAAAGTTTTACTATAAAAAGTTATTCACAACTGATCCCGTTTTATTTTTCGTTTGCAGTTCCAGATCACCCGGGACTGGTTCCCAGCGGTTTCAGTCTGCAACTGCGCCGGTCCGGTTCTGAAGCGGGAGCCGCCACTGAGGTCGCTCCAAGTTAACCTCATTCAAGGCAAAATTGTCAAGGCCCTTGCAGCCTACAAACAAACGTAAGGTTGTTTACTTGATCCGTTTATAGTGCTAACTTTACTCGGTCGAATGGTTTCCGTGGGCAACGGCCCGTTTGCGTGTTGCACCAATATAGCTGACAAGAATAATAGTACAAAAACCACGCACCCTGCGGGTACCCGGGCTGTAACCAGGGTGGTATCAGATGTCCTGACGGCCTACCTGAAACGGTCAATGCAGATCGGCGGCAGACCTGCGGTCTGGCCCTGAGATGCGTTGCAGGTCCCAGCCGCTGGTGTGGAAAGTGAAAAAACTGCCAGAAATGAGGAAATCGCCTCGTCTTTATCGGCCGCCACCCCGCAATAGGGAAAACCGGTTGTTCCCGTTGCTGGCCGGCGGGTCGCTCCTGATCATCCATGCGGCCATCTTCCTGAGGTTCTTCCCCAATACTGAGCAGCGCCTGGGACACGATTTTGCCTACTTTTTCCCGGCCCTGCTCGACGGGTATTTTTGGTTTCAAAGCAACGGTTTATGGGAAATTCCCTGGTTCAGCCCGGCGGCCTGCGGCGGTGTTCCGGTTTTGCCTAACGTTCTTCGCGGCTACTACACCGTCTCCCAGTTCCTGACGTTTCTCTGCGATCCACTGAACGCGGTCCGGCTGAACCTGTTGATATTCGCTTTCACCGGACTCTGGGGCACCTATCTGTTGCTGCGCCGGTCCTTTTACCTCTCCCGGGAAACGGCCCTATACGGCGCGGCCCTATTTCTTTTTAACGGGTTCTTCACCCACCGTATGCTGATCGGGCACCTGGGCTACTGCTACTACATGCTGCTTCCGCTGATTGCCGCCCTGGTGCTCGAACCCGACATCAAGACTGCGGCAGGCAATCGCCTGGCCTGCGTGACAAACTGCCTGCTGGCCGCCTGCCTGCTGGCCGCCGCGGTTCAATCTGAGTTTGTGACTACAATCATCCCCGCCATCATGGCGATCCTGCTCATCGGCCTGGTTCACGGTCTCATTCATGGCCGGACGGCAGCCTTCCTGCTGCGCCTATGCACGGCGGGCCTGATCGGCATCCTGCTCTCGCTGGCACGCCTGACGTCCATACTCTACCTGCTCGGCAACTTTTCTAGGGACGCCTACAAGCTGCCGGGGGCTCCGGGCTGGCTCGAAGCAGCCGGCCTGATCCTGCGCTCGCTGATAATCAGCCCGGCATATGACCCGTCCCGGCTGGAGGCATACGTAAATGTACAGTATTTCGTGGATCGACACGAGTGGGAGTACAGTGTCACCCCGGTGCCTTTCATAGTCATTGCCATTGGTCTGGCAGTTCTCACGTTGCGTCTGTCGAAAGGGACACGCCTGCCCAGCTGGGTCCCGGTGCGCTGGCGCCTGGTCATCCCGATTGTGCTGCTGCTCCTTTTGCCGGTGGCCCTCAACAGTTACTATCCCGCGTGGAACGCGCTGCTTAAACAGCTGCCCGTCATCGGCAGTTCCAGTTCGCTGGCCCGATGGATCATCGCCTATATCCCGTTCGTCATACTTCTTTCAGCGCTGGTTATCGAAAAGGCGATCGCCCGCAGCAAACCCCGGACCTTCGCCGTCCTGGCCTGTATGACCGCCGTTATCGTCGTCAACACGGTCGTTGACCGCGACTATTACCAGGCCCAGGGATATTACGACCCGACCCCTATCACCAGGGCCTGGCATCGGTCGAACCAGGGGCTGCAAACCCCAAACATCGATAAGGTCATGGTTTACCGGGATGACACGGGCATGATCAGCATGCCGGCCTTTCGGAATGACACCATCGCCTACGGCGGCTCACAACTGCTATGCTATGAAGCATTGTTCGGCTACTGGCTGGAGTTCTTCCCCCGAGGAGACCTTCTCCCGGGCCTGGTCACAGATGTGTACAACGGGCGGTACAACCTTAAGAACCCGGCCTGCTATGTCTGGCCGGCACAGAACAGGTGCGAACCGGGAGACCACTTCCGGCAGTCTGAAAAAACCGCCCTGCTCGCCTTTGCCGGCTATAAGCCCTTCCCTTTCAAAGTACCGGTCCTGCAGGCAGACGCCAACTGGATAAACGGCATCGCCCTCGTGTCGGTTGCGCTCTATTTTCTCATAAGGGGTCTGCAAAACACCATCAGCCGCCGGCGCCATTCATACCGGTAAAGGCTGGCGATGTGGCGGAGGTAGAGCAGCTGCTGGTGAAGCGACAGCTTGCTTTGCCCCTTGACGCGGGTGCGAAAGTGAATGGGGATTTCCTCAAGGATCCCGGGCCGGCACTTCAGCATTATTTCAAGTCCGATTTTATAGCCGACCGGGGAAAGGCGGCTGCCCTGATTGATCAAACTACGGCGCAGGGCAAAGAATCCAGACATGGGGTCACTCACCGATATGAGAGGCAACGCCATGAGGGAAGCAACCTGAGAGTTCAGGAAGCGGTAAACCGTCCACCGGTCGTCCGTGGACCCACCTGGGAGGTAGCGTGAACCGATCGCAAATTCCGCTCCCGCGCCAATCGCCCGATAGAGCTTGAGGATATCCGCCCCGCGATGGGAGAGGTCGGCATCCATCACCACCCAGACCGGTGCCCGGGCATGCCGAAAGCCCTCGATAACAGCCGTAGCCAGCCCGCGCGCCTGTCGGCGCACGATCAGGCGAAGCGGTGCTCCCTGCCGGCGCAATTCACTACATTTTTCGACAATGCCATCCCGGCTGTCGTCATCGACCACGATTAATTCCCACTCCGGGATTTCCCGGGATAGTGCCGCGGTAATCTCTTTGACAAGCGCGTTAATATTCACCGCTTCCCGGTAAGTCGGGGTAATGATGGAGAGCATTGGTCGGGCGGGCATCTTATAATAGCCTTTCTCCAGGGGATCCAGCACCCTGCCGGGTATCATCCCGACAGTACCGGGATCCATGTGGGTACCTGTCGGCTTCCAAATTGTATCAGACGCGGTGAATTATTTCCAATTACGGCCGGTTGAAACAAGCCTCTTTCCGGAAGCAACCGATATCCGGGCCCCTGAATTACGGTCTCGCTTTTACTCACGGGTCGCTTGTTGGGCAGTAACGCGCAACAGGTTCTGCACAACTTTCTGCCGGAAAGGCCAGTTTTCAGGTGCAAAGCGCAAGGCGGTTCTGTAATCGCGGGCCGCCGGCACGTTTTCATTTTGCGCCTGGTGCAGCGCTCCTCGATTCGCGTACGCCTCCGCTGATTCAGGGTCCAGACGGATCGCATTATTGAGATCCGCCAGGGCTGCCGCAGGGTTTCCCCGGTCTTTGTATAGAAGGGCCCGGTTGATGTAGCTATCGACAAAGTCCGGGGACAGCCGGATGGCCTTATCGTAGGCCTGCAGGGCCTGTTGCGGCCGTCCCTGCCGGTAGTGCAGCAGGCCGATCCCATTGTAGACCTCCGGCCGTTTTTCTTTCAGCCGGGCGGCCGATTCGAAATCTGTGGCCGCACCCTCGAATTTTTCAAGGCCCAGGCGAACCAGACCCCGGTTGACCAGGGCGGTCACGTTCCCGGGATCCAGTCCCAGGGCACGGCTGTAATCAGCTTCGGCCCCGATGAGGTCGCCAAGCACCTCGAATTTCAGGCGGGCACGCATGTTGACCCCAACATCGTTTTGCGCATCCAGGGCAATCACCCGGTCCCAGAAGCTGAGTTCATCGCGCCATACGGCGGTTTGGCGGTAGCTCAAAGTTCCCAGAACCAGCAGCAGCCCCGCACAGACAACCAGGCCGGCCGCTCGTTTCCAATTTCCGGGTTTGCGACCCAACTCCGCGATACCGCCGCCCACAATCACAGCAAACGGCAGGCAGGCGAAATAGCTGTACCGATCGGCCGCCGCCTGCGGCCCGCTCTGTACAAGTCCCAACTGGGGGGAAATGATAATTACATAACAGCTCCAGGCAGCCAGCGCCCACGGACAGCGCCGCGTGAAGAGCAGCAGACCAATGGTGGCTGCGCTAATCATCAGAACACATAGGACATTTCCGGGGGCAGAGGTGTCAAAACGTGTCAGGCCGTAAAGCGGCGACAGATCCAGCGGAACCAGGGATTTCCAGACATAGAAGCAGAGACCGTAAAAGGACTGCAGCAGCCGATCCGCCAGGCTGTGCCGGGCAATGGCCACCATGGAACTCTGTTTGGCAAGTACCGCCAGGATAGCGAAAACAGACGCCAGCAAAGCATACGGAATTTTTTCGGCCAGAATCCGCCGGTTGCCTTTCACCCAGGGCCTTGCCAAATTCAACCGCCCCAGGGGGTACCAGTCCATAACCAGCAGGACCACCGGCAGCGTGATGCCCCAGGCTCTGGAAAGCAGTGAACAGGTCATGCAAAGCAGTGATACCCACAGCCATTTGGATTTGTAATCTGAATCTTTTCCATTATCGATACGCAGATAGGCCAGAAGTGTGAGAAAATAAAAAAAGCCGCATACGGTATCGCCCCGGGCGGCAATCCAGGCCACGGTTTCAACGCGCAACGGGTGCAGGGCAAAAAAAAGGGCACCCCCGGCAGCCCCGATAAATATGGCCACAGTGCCGGCGGTCGCTCCTCGGTCGGTGCACCTGAGAAGTGCCGCAATCAGGTAGAAGCACAAAACAGCATTGAGGCCGTGCAGGACAAGGTTGGTGAAATGGTAACCAGCCGGGTTCAGCCCCCATAAGACAAAATCCAGCCCCAGGGAGATCCAGCACAGCGGGTGGTAATTACCGTCATGGAAGGTGGAAAACATCCAGGCCAGGTGATCTCCGGACAGGCCCCTGAAATTGGGGTTGTTCAGCAGGTTGAATTCGTCGTCCCAGATGAATCCGCCCTTCATCACCGGTGCGAAAAAGAGATAAACCAGGGTCAGGATCACGATTACGATCAAGGGTTCCATGAGCCGGGAAACCCCTGGAACGCGCGTATTGACTACATCCGTTCGCATGACGTCAATCTGTCTCCGTACCGCGCATTTTGATCAAGTGGTACAGGGCCGCCAGACACAGCACCATGGCCAGCAGGACCAGCGCCCGCAGGCCGATATACATAGAAAAGTATTCCAGACAACCACCCACCACCGATCCGAGCAGGTTCGACCCCAAAGCGGCGGTGGGGTTGAAACTGCGGGCCAGGGAGATGGAAACGATAATTCCGGCAAACCCGATGGGCAGGGCATTCGCCAACCCTCCGATCAGGCCGCGTGAAAACAGCGAAAACTGGTTCAACCAGGCTGTGTCAAAGCGCCAGAGTAAAAGCAGCGCCAGGAAAAGTCCGCAGAACCAGGGCAGTGCGTTCTGGAACCGAAAGCGGGCAACACATAGATTTGCACCCAGCACGGTTATCAGGATACCGGCAAAAATGGCTGAGTTGACTATCCAGGTAGAACCGAATACCAGCGAGAGGCTGGTAACCCCCCGAGTCTCAATAAGTAAAAACGCAGCCCCCATGAAAAACAGTACCGGATCAAAATCGGAGGTCAGGGCTTTGCGGCCGAACGCCAGGGGCGTTGTCGCAGCGGCAATAATGAGGATCGTGCCCAGGACAAGCATGTATCCCCACGGAATGTGACCCGGCCGGATATAGAGAAACGGCCAGTCATCGGAGGTTGTTCGCACCGCCTTGATGTCCCGCTCGGGGGTCAGCCTGGGGTATCCTTTCAAGCGGGTGAGTGCCAGCTTGTCCATTTGCGGAGCGACAACGTAGGTAGCTCCGTAGTGCATCCCGTGATAGACTACCACCGGTTTCTGACCGGTCGCTTTTGTAATGGTCCAGAAGAGCCGGTCTGAAATCCATTTGCCGGCAAAGATGCTGAAGCTGATGCTTAAATGCCCCTGGGGTGAAAGATGCTCCCAGGCCGCCCGAATCCCCTCCTCCGTGTAAACATAGTTGTCAAGCCTGAGAGAGGACATGGCCGAAAACATGGCGTGTGAATCGAGCAGCCCGTAGCAGATATGGTCAAAAGGCTCTCCCCGGTATTGTTCGAAAAAGGCCCGGGCGTCGTTCACAACCGGCACGACCCGTTGGTCACCATAGGGTTTTTCAGGATGCAGGCGCTTTCCCAGGGCAATAATCTCTCCATCGATATCAACCGAGAAAACCTTCCGGTAGCCATTGCGCAGGGCCGCCTGAACGTCATTGCCCGTCCCGGAACCGACTATCAACGCCTGACCGCGGTGCGTGTTCACCTGAAATGGCAAATCATAAGTATCGCGCAAAAACAGGCTCTCCTGCAGTTTCTCAGCCGGCCGGGTCGTATCCGTCAGGGCCCTGTCCGACAGGTCGTGCATGTACTGGTGAAAGTCGCGGTTTACCTCCAGGACATAGCTCCGCTGACCGGTTTGGATATCGATACGGTTGTAGGGCGAATAGACCGCCTCACCGACGGAATACCAACCCAGCCCGACCACGGCCACCAGACAAACCAGTGAAATCGGTTTACGGGAAAGCCATACAAACGGCAGTCCCCCGATGAGCAACCAGACGGGGGGGCCCGCGTTGAACTGCGTCGCCGCGGTAAAGCCAAGGATGCCCACAAGCGATCCCGCCAGGTCAAACGAATAGGCCCGCAATGGCGGGAGTTCTGAAAAAAGGCGGCCCACCGCCGTACCGGCCAGCAAAAAGACGAATACGATCAATTCGAATAACAGGATAAATATGACCAGGTTGCGCAGGTATTGAAAGGCTCCGCCCCGCAGCGTTTCTGCGCCCCACAGGAAAACCCCTTTGTCAGGAAAGGCCATGTGAACCAGACCCAACGGTTCGGAAAAAGCCAGGGGAATGGAAAGCAGCAGGAGCGCCGGCAGGGTCCCGTGCAGCAGCCCGCCGTATCGGCGCCCCAGGGCAACCCCGAAACCCATACCCAAAAAAGCACCGATCAGGACCAGGTTGTTGAAGTAGGCAAAGATGCGTATCTGGCTGGATGTCCAGCGGATAACCGCCAACTCCAGGGCCAGGATACCAAAGGTGGCCAGAGCAATTTTGACTCCGGCCGACCCACCGCCTTTCGTCCAGCTGCTGTCTGTGAAGGCTGGCAGCAATTTCAAAAACTTGTTTCTTTCACGTTGTCCGCTTTCAGGCACGATTGTTTCCAGGTTTTTCCAATCGCATCACGGCCAGGATACTCTTGCCCAGCCGATAACCGAAAAGGGGGTCGCAAAGGGCCGATGCTCGCACCATGACCTTATCCCAGAAGGCTATCTGCCGCAACGTTGGAATTGACTGTCCCAGAAGCCATCGATTGGCCAGAGATGCGAGCATGCCCACACAGTCCAGATATTCCAGATGGACCAGGGAGAGCCCCCCGGGACAAATCCGACGAATTTTTTTCCGGTTGTAGCGGCGGTAATGTCCAATCTGCTGGTCAAACCGGCTGAATAAAAAATCATGCGCAGGCGAAAGAATAATCAGTTCGCCCCTTTCCCGCAGCAATTGCGCCGCCCGTTTCAATTCGGACCGGTCATCTTCGATGTGTTCAAGCACATCGATGTAGATGATCGAATCAAACTCTCGTTTATGACTTGCCAGTGATTCAATAGTACCATTGTGAACCGTGCAGCCGGCCGGTAGCTGGGCAGCGCGGATCTTGCTTTGAATGACTTCGCAAAACGCGGCATCCGGTTCCAGACACAGCCAGGCAGTGTGGGTTCCCCGGCACAGCCAGTTGGTTGTTTCGCCCAGCCCAGCCCCTACCTCCAATACTCGGGCGCCGAGCCGGGGCGTAATCCGGTTTCCGCAATATCGCTTCCAGTTCATTGCCTGCGAAAAAAGTTCCAGCTCATCGCCGATGTATGTCTTTATACTCATATGCCATCGCATTAAGGGGCTTCATTCTGTTTCCGGCAAGCCCGTGCCTTTAGCCCTGGGCTTTCAATGCATCACCATTTATTTAGATTATGCTTGGGGATCCTGTCGAGATAGTGTTCGCACATCAGTTGCGCCTGTGCCGGTATCCTTCGGGACCGTACCAATCATGGCAAGCGATAGCGCCCCTTATTGTAATTCATCCAAATTGTGAACATTTCATAGAACGTTCGGGGAATGTCCTGGCCGAGTCTGACATTTGAATCGAATGAGTGCGACCAGTCCACCGGAATCTCCCGGATAGGGTAACCCAGTTTTTCAGCAATGAAAAGAATCTCGGCATCATACCCCCATCGGTTTATCCGGGAACGAGAAAAAACGGCGTCAGTCGCCCGGGCGCTAAAAGCTTTTAAGCCGCAGGTAATATCACTCACCGGCAACCCAAACAAGGCCAGGGTAATTTTTCGATAGGCACGGCCTAAAAATGTCCGTATGAAACCCTCGGGAATTTTGTAGGCCGAACCAATCAGGTGCCGGGAGCCGATCACAATATCCGCCCCCTGATCAAATGGCCTCCGGCAGTCGCCGATGAATTCAACCGGAACCGCAAGATCCGCATCCATGAAAATACGCACCCCGCCGGTGGCCTGGAGCATGCCGGTTTTAACGGCGTAACCTTTGCCGCGATTGATTGTGTCCCCCCCGAAGTAGATATCTCGGTGGCGAGCGGCAATATTTCGGCCAATTCCGGCGGTATCATCGGTGCTGCCATCATTGATAAGCAGCAATTCCCATGTCAGCGACTGGGTCCCCAGATACTTTTCCAGAATCGTGATATTTTTCTCAAGACATCCGGCCTCGTTGTAAACCGGTATGACAATTGAGAGGTCCTTCAAAGCCCTCTCCTTTCCAGCATTTCTTTTTCGGGTTTCCGGTCGAGGCAACAATACCTAACCGAGTAACTTTTCAGACCGCCGACGGTGTTCACAGCGTACCGCATAGCCATATAAAAAAACCAGTAGAATTATACCGCAAACTGAAAGCCAGCGCCCCAGTCTATAGGATTGCGGTAAAAACTCCAGGCTCACCCGATGATGTCCGGCTGTAACTTTGAAAGCGATGAACATGTCGACAAAAGGTTTTACCACAAGCGGGGAGCCATTTTCCATGGCAATCCACCCCGGGTGGAATGACTCCGACAGGATGACCGTCCCCGGCTCACTGGATTCCAGTTCTAATTGACGTCTGTTCACACTCTCTGTTTTTATAGCCACCGGTATCACTTCACCCGTGAAGTTATCCGGTATGAAGACGGCGCGGGGCAGCACAGACCTGTTTTCATACAGGTAGATCTTTTGGTTCCGCCACCAACCTCCGTGAAAATCCGGAGCGCTGAATGTGTCGTTGGCTATAAATTTCAGTTGTGGTTTTGAAAGGGGTGTCGTTGCGATTAGATGCGTGACCCCCGCCAAATTAAAAAGCCGCGGCCGACCGAACCCATACAGGCGAAAGCCCCAGAAGGTATCACTGATCGTCTCGTCGGTTGCATCCATTTTTCCCAGAAAATTCAAAGTCTGCCACAGGGCCAGCGGCTCATAGCCCCCTGCCCTGCCGATCCGGTTCTTGGTAAAAACCCAGTCTTCAAGAGGGCTTATAAGATTGTCTTTCAAATGGACTGGCTGAAGAAAAGCAACCCTGGCAGGTTCCGGATATTCTTTAAGGGGCCTTATGATGCCGCCTGGCGGTTGGATATCCGCTACCCGATACCCGTTTAAAATAGTCGGTGCGATTAGAAAGGGGTCAAGGATAAGCCAGCATAGCAGCAGCCAGCGCCAGAGATGCTGCTGCTGTTTCCAGACATGGTACAGGCTGATCAGGCTGATAAAAATTACCACATTGATTGCAAACCGGGGATCCGCATCTGCTTCCCGGACAGGCGGAACGAGCACCCCGATGAGCAACACAAGGCCGGCGATAATCATTGGCGCAAATCTCTGGGTCTTCGATCGGCCGGCTTTCAGGAACCGTTCAAGACCCCTGCCGGCTGCGACACACAGTATCACAACGGTAAATATCAGATAGCGGGAGGGGTTCGTAAGCATCCCGATACCCGGCAGCAACCGGACAAACCCGTCAAGCAAGGGCAGCGCTTCCCCCAGGCTGAGCAGCAACGGGGCCAGGCCCCAGACCACTAAGACCTGGAGACGGGGTCCGCGCAACAGCCCCAGGATCGCGAATATCAACCCCCCAATCCCGATATAAGTACACAGTTCCCAACTGAAATCCTGCGAGCTGAATTCCGGTCGGGCCAGAATTTGAAACCACTGTTTAAAATTCCAATCGAGGTGGAACCCGGATATGGCAGGGTCGAAAAACTTTCTGGAAGATAAATAAGCCTGCTCGGCTGAAGGGAAAAGTTGAATCGCCGATAATAATACGGACACCGTCCCGGCCAGCAATATCCTGAACAGCAGGGATAGTTTGGCTTTGCCGGTGCCGGAAGTCAGAAAACTCCACAAGCCCTGCAGCAAGAGCAAACAAAAACCCATGAGGGCATACTGGGGGGTCCCGCATAAAAGGCTCAGGGCAAAAATCACCCCGAAGTACAAGGGGCCTTTCAGATCCTCTTCGACCAGCACTTTCTGGGCCCACAGGATAAACAGCGGTAACCAGCAAATGGAATAAAAATAACCGACCCAGCCGGCATTGATATAGTAAAGCATCCGGCCATTGAACATATACAGCAATCCGGCAATGACGCTGCCTGTTTGCCCAAAACCAAAATATTTCGTCAGCCGGTAAGTCCCGTATCCGGCGATCGCCATGTGCACCACCTGGCCCACCCAGATCGCCTTGAAGAATGAAAAGACGGCAAACAAAATCCCCGGGGGATAAAATAGCGCGTACTGGATGTTGCCCACCGACGGCTGCCCCAGCATCACGTATGGGTTCCACAGGGGTAGTTCGCCGCTTTCCTGAAAGCTGTTGAATATAAGGCTTTTCAGTCCATATACATACGGAACCAGGTCCGAGGCTTCACCGGTGTAAAAGTCGACCAGTCCCATCCAGACAGGTGCGTGGAACAACAGCGGCAGCAAAATGTACAAAGATATGGGCAGGTATTTTTTATACATCAGGCAAATATCGGATTTTCACTTGCGGCCAATATCCCTTTTTGCGAGGCCCGGTTGAATAGTTCTATGACGGCCCGACGGCCCGCTTTTCCCGATCGGCATCTACCCAGCGGCCAATAGTCGAGCCAAATTAGAACAAACGGTAAGGCTAGCCCCATGGGTTTGCCCATCAGACAGAACACGAACATGAGAAAAACCATGCTGTAAGCTACAATACTCGGCTTGCGGACATAGCGCTTATAGGCAATCAGGGTTAACATCCAGAAAAACGTATAGACCATGTCCTTGCGCTCAGAAATCCTGGCCACGGACTCGATGTGGAGCGGATGGATGGCAAAGAAGGCTGCCAGGAAAAAACTGGGCCACATATTCCCTGTTAAGCGGTTAAACGCCACAAATAGTAATATCGAGTTCAGTGCATGTAGGAGAACATTGGTTATATGATATCCACCGGGGTTCATCCCGTACAGTTCGCTATCCACGAGAAAGGTAAGCCAGGTAAGCGGCGCCCAGTAATTAGAGTGGTAGGTCCCCTCCGTGAAGGCCCAGATAACGCCCGACCACGTCAGCCCTTCTCTGACAACGGGATTATCGGTAGTGTAGATGGGGTCGTCGTAACTGAGAAATGCGAACTCATAAACTTGGGCATAAACAATAAAGATTAGAAACGCTATTAGCAGAGACAGGCATAAAACCATCCAGCGGTTCGTAACCGGGGCATGCAGCGTCCGGTTGTCCGAGTGGTTCTTCTGCTAGCTGTCAGAATACGATGAGTCCATGCAATTACTTGAATCAGCGGCGCGCAATTTCCATGCAATACCGTTCGCGTCTATAGTGGTTCGATTTGCATGCTAAACAATAACTGACCATAATTACAATGAAATTATTAAAAAACAAAGAACTAAAATATGATTGTTACAATTATCGTTTCCGATCGAATCAGATTATGGGCGATTGTGAAACCGGTTAATTTACATTTGATCAGGCCAGGATGATTGTGGTACCTTCACTTCGATAATAAACATATACAGGATCTATAATGCCCAACACATCCTACGATCTGAGCCTGGTCATTGCCTGCTACAATGAAGAAGCAATTCTGAGAGAGCATTTCCGTCAAGTCCTTCAAGTGTTGGAAGCGACGCGCTGGACATTCGAAATCATATTTGTCGATGATAAAAGTGGCGATGATACCCGCCAGATTATTGACAAGATCATTGCTGACCATCCGCAGGTGCCAATCCGCAACGTTTTTCATCCCTGTAATGTTGGCCGTGGCCGTTCGGTCAGTGACGGGATAAGGATTTCCCGCGGTGACGTTACTGGATACATCGATATCGATTTGGAGGTCCAGATCCAGAACATTGTGCCCATGATGATTGCTATACAAAGCGGTGCGGATGTAGTGCTGGCCGAAAGAATCTATAAAATACAACTTTTCCGTATTCACCGTCACTTTTTAAGTGTAGGCTATCGCATTGTGCGCAATTTTCTATTGAGATTACCATTGGGCGATACTGAAGCTGGATATAAATTTTTCAGGCGAGACAAGATATTGCCAGTGGTGGATAAGTGTCAGGACCCTGGCTGGTTCTGGGACACAGAAATTATTGTTAGGGCCGGTTTTGCAGGACTGTCAATTCAGTATATTCCCTGCTTGTTTATCCGCCACCCAGGTAAAAAGTCAACCGTGCGGATAATCCCGGACACATTGAAGTATGTGGTTAACCTTATAAGATTTCGGAGGATTATTAGAAAATTGCAGCAATCCCAACCAGGGAATCCTGAGCCTAACCATTAGGTGCCCAATGCTTCAATTTGAAGATCCAGCCTCAATGCCATGAAGATACTAATCTTAACAGCTCAAAAACATATCTATTCTAACGTCGTTATGAACAGGCTGATACACTCAAGTTTTCTCAAGCGGCACCAGGTAATGTTATTAGAAGAGACCGCATTAATTCCAGGTTATAGGTGGGCAGCTGCTTTAAGGCGCTATCTCAAGATATCCGGATTCAGGTATGTCTTTGTGCAGGCTTGCAAACAATATATCTTCCGCTTTCGACAGTTTATCGATCGTATCCTAAAACAGTATAAATCACCCTACTTTCCCTATACACATTCTGTACAAAGGAACTGGTCTCGACAGGCTATCAAGGCCTTGAATAGCCCCGATATTGTTAAGATGATCCAAAACTATCAACCCGACATGATCCTCTCTATATTTTCACGCGATATCATTCCCCGCTCGATTTTCTCGATACCAAAATATGGCTGTGTAAACCTGCACCCGGGATTACTGCCGTTTTACCGTGGCGTATCGCCTACATTCTGGTGTCTGGCCAACCGGGAAACCCATGCCGGTGTAACACTGCACCATGTAGATGCTAAGATTGATCGAGGTGCCATCGTGAGCCATAGAAGCATTAAGGTCACGCGCCAAGGTACCGAGCACGGACTATATTTGGTGTGCTCTTGGATGGGCGCCGACCTAATATCGAAATTTGTGTTCGCTGCTGATATTGACAAGGATACTGTCCTTGAAAAGCCGATTACAGATACTCAAGGTCAATATTATTCTTTGCCGGATAAAAAATCGGTAGCACGTTTTAGAAAAAACGGACATTGTTTTTTCAAGCTCTGGGAATTCATCCATCCTGCCAGACTAATCCAACAACTTAGACATGACTACAGTAACAAACTTCGCCTACCTGATTTCAACCGCTAAACATAATCGGACAATCACTAGTCGCGTGAGCGGCATGATGGTGCGGCCTATTGAGAAATCACTTGCCGGGGGGACGATAAACGATGGTCGCTGCCCCAAGTGCGATGTCAGTATAAACTATTTCAGACTTTGGGTCAGGAACGAATGTCGGGACAGTATAGTGTTCAAACACATTCGGCGTATAGACATGGAGCGGTGGCTTTTTTGTTTCTTTCCCGGGTTCGAATTGGCGGGTTTGTGTGAATGTCGGCCTTCTCCCCGCAACATGAATATCAGGCAATGGTTTGCGTACATACCCAAGATCGGATGAACTCAGCATGTGCGCAAAGGGATATTTGACTACTATCGGATGATCAAAGTAGTTCTTCTCTAAAAACCGACATACCCTCTGGTTAGAGGTCAGGTCCAACAGATACTCCCGGCTGCGCTCCAGGTGCTCGCCTGAACGGGCCACCGGGGTAGGTAGCGACGGCAATAGCAGACCATACTGATTGGCAGTGCCGATAATTATTAAAAGGCAGGCTAAAAGCACCGCCATCCGGTAACTCCATCGAGTAACCAGGAGCCCTAGCAGGGCAATCATTGGAAAAACAACACTGGCCGCATAGCGGCAAAGGGGCAATGGATAAAGATGATATGCTGCCCAAAACCCCCCCGCCAGGATCGTCAGAAAAGATACAATTAGAAATCTATCATTGTACCAATAGTCCGTTCCCCAGAGCTTCCAACGGATCAACGTAACTGCCAAAATGAAACCCGTTAACACCAAAATCCCTGTCTGAAAGGGCAGTAAAATTTTTACCGAGTAGAATATGTCTGACAAGTTCCACTGCAATTTAAAATTGTCTGCGTTCATTTGGTTCGCCAACCAGAAGAGCACTGGAAAGGGGGCAGCCACATAGGCATCCGGCCAAATTTTCTTATGGGTATTGTTATAGTCGACGGTGAAGTGGAGGCCCAGCCGATATCCGATGAACCAGATTAACATGGCCAAAGCCAGCAGGAGTGCCGATGATTTAACTAAAAAAGCAACCAGACAGAAAAGGGCTGCAAGCAAGTAGCGCCGGCGGTGCAGCGCCAGGATGGTAGCCCCGTAGCATGCTGCCTGGGGAATCTCTATGTAAAGTGAAGCAACCTGACCACTCCAGATGGGATCCAATGCTGCGGCCGAACACCAGAGTAAAGCCAGTTTATCAGGCATATGGTCTCGGAGGAACACATAAAACAGAGTGAATGTCAGGGCCGCGCAAAAAATATTGAATATGTGGATACTTGTAAATGCCCAGCCAGCACCCAAAAATTTGATCAACAGAGCATAAACCGGAGCCAGAACATAAAGAATCTTTACGTGGGGGCCCCCATCAACCCATTTAGGCTGATGCCATAATTGAAAATAATCAAAGTTGTGATCCTTGAGCCATACCGCCTGACTGTAAATACCGGTTAGTGCGTCCCAATATGGCGGGTCGGTCAGGACCTGAAGATTCATCAGCAGCAACAGGACAAATGCTATCCCGAACACCATCGTTGCAGCGTAATGCTCATCTGTCTGTGTCGGTATTTTATCTATCATATCGAAACCGGGATTTTCCATATTACGAGGCACTCCGCACCGTCGGCCGTCCGTACTGCTTTGCCCAAACCTGAATATCTATATGTCAACAGATGACATCAGAACCTTGTAAAAGGCCTCGCAAACGTCATCAGTATCATTTGCCGCTAAACCGCCGGAAAGAGGCAGGGAGAGTGTTCGCGCACCAATCCACTCCGCGTTGGGGAAATCTCCGGTTTTCCAGCCAAAAGCTTTTTGGTAGTAGCGATGCAGATGCACGGGTATATAGTGAACCCCGGTGCCGATATTTTCTGCATTCATTGCATTGAGAACCCAATCCCGGCTACGACCGATCCGGTCGATATCGATCAGGGGGGTATAAAGATGATAGGCGTGCCTCTTATTCGGCTGCTGATCAATCGGCAGAATGCAAGGTAGATCTTTGAAGGCTTCGTTGTAGTGCTGCCAAACCTGCCGTCTGCGTTTCCAGAAATCCTCGACTCGCTTCAACTGGTGGATACCTATGGCCGCCTGGATATCCATCATGTTGTACTTAAAACCGGCATGCACGACCTGGTAGTGTTTATATCCTTCGTCGGAAAATCTTTGCCAAGCATCCTGATCCATACCGTGCAACCCCAGGATCTTGATTTGCTCGGCCAAGCGATCATCGTCTGTGATCACCATCCCGCCCTCACCGGTCACCACGTTCTTTGTCACATAAAAACTGAAGCAGCCCATATCCCCGAATCTTCCAGCTTTGATACCATGATATTCCGACTCAATGGCGTGGGCACAATCCTCAATTAGCCTCAATCCATACCGGCTGGCGATTTCCATGATTGCCTGCATTTCACAACAACGTTCGGCAAAATGAATTGGTACGATTGCCTTGGTTCGGGCTGTAATCTTCTGTTCAATGGCTTCTGTAAGGATGTTCATCGAGTACCGGTCGCAATCCACCAGAACCGGTTTCGCTCCGCTGTGAATGATGGCATTAACCGTTGCACAAAAAGTCATCGGGCTGGTGATCACTTCGTCGCCGGGTCCGATGCCGGCAGCAAGCATTGAGAGATGCAAAGCGGCTGTGCAGGAATTCAAGGCAATGGCATGTCAGGCGCCGGTAAAACCGGCAAAATCTTCTTCGAATATCTGCACCTTGGGCCCGGTGCCAATCCAGCGCCGCTGAAAGGAGTCTACCACTTCGTTGATCTCCGCTTCTTCGAAGACCGGCATTCCAAAAACCAGATAATTAGCGGTTGAACGTACGGGGGGTCCGCCCTCCAGCGCAAGTTTTACCATACTCACCACCTCGTGTGGTCCACCTTTCAGGTTCAGGCAACATGCATTATCAAAGCTGCATCCGTCATGCCACGTAAAAGTGTGCAGGGTCTACTTCCGGAAAAAGCCCGCTACTTGCTGCTCGTGAAAATAATTCCTTCACTGCCATTTTTCCTTCGCTACCCAGTTGAATGGAATATCGGTTGACATAAAGCGCGATATGCTGCCTGATAACTTCTGTTGTCATTTCCTGGGCGTGTTTTCGGATGTAAACATCGGACGCCTTCTCGTGGGCATACGCATATTCGATGCTGCTGCGAATGACACGATTGGCATTCAAAGCGGTATCAGGCGCGATATCCTCACGGACTGCGATCGCTCCCAGGGGAATGGGATGGCCAGTTTCATCCTCCCACCACTGGCCGAGATCCACCAGGCAGGTCAAACCGTGCTCGGGATAGGTAAATCGCCCCTCGTGGATAATAACGCCGGCATCTGCGGTCCCCCGCGAAACGGCCGGCATGATCTGGTCAAAGGGCATCGCCTCAACCGGTACGTCGCCCTCCAGATAGAGCCCCAGCAGCAGGTTGGCCGTGGTCCAATGTCCGGGGACGGCAATGCGGGCCTGCGCCAGGGCCGCGGGATCGAAATCCGGCCGGGCGACGACCAGGGGGCCGCAGCCACGCCCCAGGGCCGCCCCGCTCTCCAGAATCCGGTAGCGACCCTGCAGGTGCCCAATGGCCGCAAAGGAAAGTTTGGACACCGCGTAGATGCCCCGGGCCGCAGCCTGGTTGAGTGCTTCGACATCGGCCAGATCTATGGTAAACGCCAGTTCACGCATGTTCACCAGCCGCTCGGCCAGGGCGTGAAATATGAAGGTATCGTTCGGGCAGGTCGAATAGGCGAGCTTGAGTCGGGTTTCCATCGTTCCTCTTAAATTTTAGGGCCGGTTTGCCAGGTACCATTGTACAGCCTGGGCACTGTGCTTAAAGGACAAGGGCAGGTCCCAGCGGCGCTTGTCCCGGTCCCCTACCAGGTTGCTGACAGCGCGTATCTCTAGAAAGGGTAGGTCATACAGGAGCGCCACATGCGCGGCGCCGGCACCTTCCATGTTCTCTATCAAGGCCCCGAAGTGTCCGTGCAGCCACGCGGTGCGGGCCGCCGTGGTGGTGACCGTGGCAACAGTAACAAAAGGCCCCCCGTGCACCGGCACCCCGACCGCGGCTGACGCGGCATTCAGGGCCTGATCGCTGATGTCCACGGCCACCGGATACTGATTGAATATGGCCTGTCCCGGTTTTTGGATGACCGGAAACGGCAAGGGACCGATTGCGGACCTGGGCACAGCAGGTTCCAACCCCAGGTGGGCATCAAATTCCGTTGATGCAACCGCCACATCGCCGATCTGCATTCCGGCCTCGCTGAAACCGCCGCCGCAGCCGGTTTGCAGGATCAAGCCCGGTCTTTCCTTTTCAATGGCCGCCGTCAGGCCCTGCACGGTATTGGCGATCCCCGGGCCGGTGACCAGCAGCCGGACCGCCTGGCGTCCGATTCGTCCGCGCAGCAGTTCCCGTCCGCCCGCCTGCTCGGGTGTCGCCCCGGAAAGGTTTTTAATCAAATCCTCTATTTCGCCGGGTACCGCCGCAGCTATAAGGATGTCACCGCTCACCATATCAGGTTCCTTTCTCGTCGCCGGCCATGCCGTTTTTCACCATCGTCACAAGTTGGCGCGCCCAATCGGCAGCCTGGTGACGGTCCAGCCCGTATAGCCCTATCCCGGCATCAAAGTGCTCCATGCTGAGAGATTGCAGAAAGCGGTCCATCATGGCATCCAGCAGGAAGGCGGCCTGGTCAAGGTCAAGATCGGCCCGCAGTTCGCCCCTGTCGCGGGCATCTTTTAAAAGTGAATGTAAATAGGAATGACTGTAGCGGCGTAAAGATAAGAGAATGTCGTCCCGAAAGGGAATCGTCCGGTCAGACTGGATACGCAGGTAGAGGGCATAAATCCGGGGGTGGTCGTTGACAAACGCGATGCCGGCGGACAGGGTTTGGGTAAGACGGACGAAGATATCTTCGGTTGCGGTAGAATCCCGGACGTCGCGCAGGTAATTTTTGACCCTGCTCATGGACAGGTCGAATACATACGTGAACAGCCCGCTTTTATCGCCGAAATACTGAAATATGGATCCCTTGGCGATTTGCAGACGCTCGATCATGCGGTTGATGCTCGCCCCTTCGTATCCTCGCTCGGCAAACTCACGGGTCGCCACCGCGGTAATCCGATTGCGCTTGTCCTCCGGCAGATTGAAAAATGTCTGTTTGGCGGTCATACTGATCGGGTGTATCCAGTATATGGTTCGTTCATCTTTACTTTCACCTGTTCATTCCGAGGGTTTTAATGCTTACTCTTACTCTTGCTCATAATCTTAGTCCGGTTTTAATCCGAGATTAAGAGTATGAGCAAGACACTTCATGACCTCCTGCCAGGGGAGGAAAACTTATTGAATTCCGACTTCAGGCTTCTGATCTCCCGGCGTTCGCTTTCGATCCGGTCAAGTCCTGACCCCTGACTCCTGATCCCGGGGTCCCCTCCCCCTCACCTTCTCACCGCGGCCACGGCCCTCTCAGGCTCGGTTTTTCCCGAAATCTTGCCAGGATCTTTAAAAATTCGGACCTGGGTATCTCCCGGGCACCGAAACTTTTCAGGTGCTGGGTTGCGACCTGGCAATCAAGCAACCCGAATTTCTTTGTGTGCAGATACTCCACCAGGGTGACAAAGGCAACCTTGGAAGCATTGCTGTCGCGGCTGAACATGGATTCGCCAAAAAAGCACCGTCCGATGGCCACGCCGTAAAGGCCGCCGGCCAGCCGGTCACCGGACCAAGCTTCCACCGAATGAGCAAAGCCGGCAACATGCAGGCGTTCGTAGGCGCCAACCATATCGCGGGTGATCCAAGTCCCTTTTTCATGGCGCCGGGGAATATCAGCACAGGCCTTTATCACCCGATCGAAAGCTGTGTCCATGGTAATACGAAAGCTGCCGTTGCGCAGGGTGCGGCGCAGCCTCCGCGATACCTGCAATTCGTCTGGAAACAGAACCAGGCGCGGATCCGGTGACCACCATAAAATAGGGTCGGGATCTGAGTACCAGGGAAATATCCCCAAATAGTAGGCCTTGAGCAGGCGTTTCTCGCTGAGATCGCCACCAACGGCCAGCAAACCATCGCGCTCCGAAAAATGAGGGGGCGGAAAAGAGGAGTTATTTGACAGCTCGAAGATCGGCATACATGCGCCTGTTTGGTGTTTTTCCCATCTTTACATGGCTGACAACTCAAATTTCGAAATTGGTGAAAGTTCAAGCATCGCTATCGAAATCGAGGCCCGCCTAATGTTTCTGAAGCCAATTTCGATCCCGATAGCGATTTCGATTCAGGCTGAAACCCGAAAATTGAGTTATCACTTAAATGCAGACAGACCTTGGCTCATTTGACACGCTGTTTGAAGCCTGCAAAATGTCAGCCGCTTCAAAAGCCCTTATTTACAGCACTAAAAAAGGGGACCACACCCCTTATATCGGATGCGATCCCCTGATGCAATTTAAAGCAGCTTATCGGTAACACTTACTTTTTTGTTGCTTTAGTGGTGATGTCGAAGGTTAAATCCTCATCATTACAGTCTATCCGCACCTGCCCACCCTTTTCAAGGCGGCCAAACAGAATTTCATCTGCCAGCCGGTCCTTGATATGGGTCTGGAAAATCCTGCCCAGCGGCCGCGCGCCGAACTGGGGATCATATCCTTTCTTGGCCAGCCAGCCGCGGGTGCTGTCCGTCAAGGAGAGGATCACCTTCCGGGCGGCCAACTGGGTGTTGAGCTCCGCCAGGAATTTATCGACAATCTTCTCCATGATAGCCACTGTCAGGGAATTGAAGGTGATGATGTCATCCAGACGGTTTCTGAATTCCGGAGAAAACAGTTTCTCCACCGCCTTGATCCCCTTGGCTTCAGTGTCATCACGGCGGTCGCCGAAGCCGATGGTCTGAGCCCCCATCTCGCGGGTGCCGGCGTTGGAGGTCATCATCAGGATAACGTTCCGGAAGTCCGCCTGCTTGCCAGTGTTGTCGGTGAGGGTGGCATGGTCCATCACCTGCAGCAGGATATTGAACAGGTCAATGTGGGCCTTTTCGATCTCGTCCAGCAGCAGGACCGCATGCGGATGTTTGCGGATCCCATCGGTTAACAGGCCGCCCTGGTCGAACCCGACGTAGCCCGGGGGGGCACCGATCAGCCGGGCCACGGCATGTTTTTCCATGTACTCACTCATGTCAAACCGCATGAATTCGATACCCAGTATCGCTGCTACCTGCCGCGCCACCTCGGTCTTGCCGACACCGGTCGGCCCGGTGAACAGGAAGGACCCGATAGGATGTTCCGGTGTCTCGAGTCCGGCACGCGAACGCTTGATCGACGTGACCAGGGATGTAATTGCCGTGTCCTGACCGAAAACCACCTTCTTCAGTTCAATCTCCAGGTTCTCCAGACGGGTCTTGTCGGAAGTGGTGACACTGATGGCTGGTATCCGGGCCATCTTGGCCACGATCTTTTCGATATCGCTGGGATGGATCTTCTTGCGGCTCTGGGGGCCGGAAAGCCGAATAAATGCCCCGGCTTCATCAATGACGTCAATAGCCTTGTCCGGCAGGAACCGATCCCACAGGTACTTGGTGGAAAGGTCCACCGCCGCCTTTAAGGCCGCATCGGTGTAGGCGATATCGTGGTGGTCCTCATACCGCGAACGCAGTCCTTTCAGGATCTGCACCGCCTCCTTTTCGGGCGGTTCGGCCACCTCGATTTTTTCAAACCTCCGGGAAAGGGCCCGGTCTTTTTCGAAATGGTTCTTATACTCCTCGTAGGTGGTCGATCCCATAAACCGCATGTCCCCGCTGGACAGGGCCGGCTTGAGGATATTGGACGCATCCATGGAGCCGCCGCTGGTGGCGCCGGCGCCGACAATGGTGTGAGTTTCGTCGATGAAAAGAATCGCCTGCGGCTCTTTTTCAAGGGCCTTTAAGACGGCTTTCATGCGCCGTTCGAAATCGCCCCGAAACTTGGTGCCGGCAATCAGCGCGCCCAGGTCCAGGGAGTAAATATTGACCCCCGCCAGGATATCCGGCACGCGCTGGTCGTGGATCATCTGGGCCAGGCCTTCGGCCAGGGCAGTCTTGCCAACGCCCGGTTCGCCGACGAACACGGGGTTGTTCTTGCGACGCCGACAGAGAACCTGCATGGTCCGTTCCAGTTCCAGCTCCCGCCCGATAAGCGGATCCAGTTTCCCCTCGGCCGCCCTTTTAACCAGGTCGGTGGTGAAAACCTCCAGCGGATTCTTCTTTTTCTTTTTTTTCTCTTTCTCGGCAACACGCTCGTCTTCATCTGGAACTTCAAACGACAGCTTAGAGATATCGTGTGAAATGTAGTTCAGGACATCCAACCGGGTAATCCCTTCCTCACCGAGAAAATAGACCGCATGCGAATCATCCTCCTGCAGTATGGAAGCCAGGATATCACTGACGGAAACTTCCTGCTTCTCTGCACTGCGGGTATGGTTGACCGCCCTTTGAATCACCCGCTGAAATCCGATCGTCTGCTGGAGAACGTATTGTTGTTCGGCATCGAGACTGTCCACCTGCTCCTTGAAGAAGGTTTCCAGACTCTGCAGCAGGTTATCCACGTCCCCCCCGCATTTCTGGATGATATCTATGCCCGTACTGTCATGTAAAATAGCGTACAGCGCGTGTTCGGTGCTGACATGTTCGTGTCGCCGCTTCTTGGCTTCTCGTACGGCGAACCCCAGGGTTGCACTTAATTCCTTGCTGATCATCAGTCGTCCTCTTCCATTGAACACTTAAGCGGATATCCGTGTTCACGAGCGATGCTGTGAACGGTATCCACCTTGGTTTCAGCCACCTCAAAGGTGTACACACCGCAGACGCCTATGCCCTTTTCATGGACATTCAGCATAATCCGCGTGGCATCTTCAATGGTTTTGTGAAATATGTGTACCAGGATCTCGACCACGAATTCCATGGTCGTGTAATTATCATTGTGAAGCAGCACCCTGTACATAGGGGGCTCCTTCACCTTCTTTTCTGCCTTAACCTCACCTTCCGTATCAGAGACGAATTGACTCATTTAACTGTAAATACTGATAAAGTTCTATTTTGACCATCAACCGGCCGCTACGAACACTTTTTCAATTTCCTGTCTGAGCTGCGCCACATCGATCGGCTTTTGCAGATAACCGTCAAATCCGGCCCGTTTGATTTTTTCAGGCTCATATAGATCCACATGGCCCGAAAACATATATACAGCCGTTCCCGGCGCGGCGGACTTGATCTGTTCGCACAATTCCATGCCATCGGTACCCGGCATAATAAGGTCCGTTATCACCAGGGAAATACGATCCTTTTGAATTAAATTCAAGGCCGTATCCGGATCCTGAGCCAGGACCACCTGATACCCCATTCTATCCAGCAGGCTTCCCATCATATCCAGTTGATCTTCTTCGTTATCCACCACCAGTATTTTTTTCGCTGTCATTGTATTCACCTCGGGAGACCGTCAGGGTTTCCAATACAAGCAGAGCTACCTGCCTCAGCGGCTATAAACAATCACTGGGGGCCTGAAACGCATATGGACCGCTAGAGCGCGAGCACCGTCATCGCAGCCAGAGCTTGTCGGCAGGCTGTCCGGTTGCCCGTCGCTTGTCAACGGCTCTGATTACGGGGTTTGGGATGGGAAGCAACGGTCAAATCGTTTCATCCACTGCAACCAATATAACCATCTCATGTTCGTATTGTAAAGGGAGGGCCTGCAAAAAATAAGGAAGTTAGAGATCAGAGGACGGCAGAACCCGAGAGACCGTCCGTACAAAGATTCAAGGGCGGCAACCAAAGGTCCCCGGCATTCTGGTATGTCGCTTGCGCTTCATCCCGGTTCAACTATCTGATTAAGATGAAGCGTAGGCGCAAGATTAGATGATGATGGACCATGGCGCTGATACCGCCCCGCCGGATACCCGGCATCAGATTTCTGACGCCGGCCTTTTGGCTGGGTAGGCAACCCCCCGGTCCCTATAGCCCTGGGACCCTTGATTACCTTCCGCAGCACTTCTTGTATTTTTTACCACTTCCACAGGGACAAGGGGCGTTGCGTCCCACTTTTTTGGTGCTGCGCTGGGCCGGTTTTTGAGCAGGAGCTTCCCCGCCGGAAAAATACATCGGTTGTTCCGGCTGCCGCAGGTCTTCCAGTTTCTCGAGCTCCGCAATCTGGATTCTGAAAAGGATCGCAATGGTTTCGCGCTTGATCCGTTCGATCATACCCTGAAAAAGCTCAAACCCCTCCTTCTTGTAAACCAGCAGCGGGTTTTGCTGGGCATACCCCCGCAAACCGATGCCTTCTTTCAGGTGGTCCATACTCAGCAGATGGTCTTTCCAGAGGTTATCCACCGTCTGCAGCATGACAACGCGCTCGAGGTGTCGGAATTCTTCGGGGGTTATCAGGTTCTCTTTGGCGGTAAATTGCAACTGAGCGGCTTCATAGATGTGTTCCGCAAGCCCATCCGCGGTCAGGCCATCCAGGGTATCCTCGTCAGGGGCAACCATCCGGATATTAAACTGCTCAAAAATCGTATCGCCGATACTCTTCCAGTCCCACTCCTCGGCCAGGATACGTTCATCCGCAAACACCTGGGCAATCTGTTCGCAGATCTCACGGATCATATCCACGATGGTATCCTTGATGTCCGCTCCCCGCAGAATGTCACGGCGGTGCCGGTAAATCACCTCGCGCTGCTGGTTCATCACATCATCATACTCGATGAGCTGTTTCCGGATTTCAAAATTGTGGCCTTCAACCTTCGACTGGGCATTCTCAATGGCCCGGCTGATCAGGTTGTGCTCAATGGGTTCGCCCTCCTCCATCCCCAGTTTTTCCATAATGCCGGTTATACGCTGCCCGCCGAATATCCGCAGCAGGTCATCCTCGAGGGACAGGAAAAAGCGAGAGGATCCGGGGTCACCCTGGCGCCCCGACCGTCCGCGGAGCTGATTGTCAATCCGACGGCTTTCGTGCCGCTCGGTACCGAGGATATGTAGCCCCCCCAGGTCGGTAACACCCTCCCCCAGGACGATATCGGTCCCCCGGCCGGCCATGTTGGTGGAAATGGTCACCGCCCCGTGCTGTCCGGCCTGAGAGATGATCTCGGCTTCCTTTTCGTGGTTCTTGGCATTCAGCACGGTGTGCGGGATGCCGCGTTTTTTAAGTTTCTTGGAAAAGCTTTCCGAAACATCGATGGAGACCGTACCCACCAGGACCGGCTGTCCTTTATGGTGCAGAGCAATTATCTCATCGATGGCGGCATTGAATTTTTCGCGCTTGGTCTTGTAGATGGCATCGGGAAAATCGGCCCGGATCATATCCTGATTGGTTGGCATCACCGAGACGTCAAGATCATAAATCTTTTTAAATTCAGCAGCTTCCGTGTCAGCAGTACCCGTCATGCCCGCCAGTTTGGCATACATGCGAAAATAGTTCTGGAAGGTAATGGTCGCCAGGGTCTGATTCTCGTTCTCGATCTTCACGTTCTCTTTGGCTTCGAGAGCCTGGTGGAGTCCTTCACTGTAACGCCTGCCCGGCATCAGCCGCCCCGTGAATTCATCGACAATGATCACCTCACCGTTTTTAACGATGTAATCGACATCCCTTTTGAACAGGGTATGTGCTTTCAGGGCCTGGTTGAGATGGTGCAGCACATCGATATTCGACGGATCGTAGAGATTCTCGACGCCCATCACCTCTTCGGCGTGGGCGATGCCTTCCTCGGTCAGGACCGAGGAACGGGCCTTTTCGTCGATGCTGTAGTGGGTTTCTTTGCGCAGCTGCGGTATAACGGTGTTGACCCGGTAGTACAGCTCGGTGGATTTTTCCGCCGGCCCGGATATGATCAGCGGGGTCCGGGCTTCATCCACCAGAATGC
Source organism: Olavius algarvensis Delta 4 endosymbiont (assembly GCA_905176665.1). Lineage (GTDB taxonomy): Bacteria > Desulfobacterota > Desulfobacteria > Desulfobacterales > CAJINA01 > CAJINA01. Next base: position 43,068 of record CAJINA010000259.1, read on the forward strand.
TGTCTACTTCGTCGACGATGGCATAGTGCAGATCCCGCTGGACCAGGGACCTTTTTTCAAACTTCATGTTGTCCCGCAGATAATCGAAGCCGAATTCATTATTGGTACCGTAGGTGATGTCGGCCCCATAGGCAGCCTGCCGCTGGTCATCATCCAGCCCGTGCAGAACACAGCCCACCGTCAACCCCAGAAAGGAATAGATCTGGCCCATCCAGTCCGTATCCCGCCGAGCGAGGTAGTCATTTACGGTAACAATATGAACGCCGCGACCAGTCAGGGCATTGAGGTACGCGGGCAGCGTGGCAACCAGGGTCTTGCCTTCTCCGGTCTTCATCTCAGCGATTTTACCCCGGTGGAGCACTATCCCCCCGATCATCTGGACGTCGAAGTGACGCATACCAAGGGTACGCACGGATGCTTCCCGAACCGTGGCAAATGCCTCGGGCAGGATATCATCCGGAGTTTCCCCGTTCTCTAGACGCGTTTTGAACTTGGCGGTCTGCTCTTTAAGTTGAGCGTCATCCAGGGCCTGCATTTGGGGTTCGAAAGCCGTGATGGTCTCAACCAAGGGTTGAATCCTTTTCAGCTCTCTTTCATTCTTGCTACCGAATATCTTTGTCAACAGCATTGAAATCATAAACGCAGCATTCCTTGTTAATATCGATATCGCGTCAATCCGAAGGATCGGTTCTTCATTCAACCTCGAAAATCCGGATCAAGCGCAAAAGTAAGATTTGGAGCCAGAAAAATCAACCCCGGGACCGCCGTCACCCCAATAAACCCCGCATTTTTTCAACTTGCCGATATAACGGCACTTTACCGGCAGTTTGACGTTTCGAACCTTTGGGGTGCGATATGGGGGATGGATTTGAATGGCAATCAGTTGAGAATGTACTTGTCCGGGTTTACCCGGATCCCGTTAAGCAGCACTTCGTAGTGCAGGTGGGGGCCGGTGCTTCTACCGGTACTGCCGATGGTGGCGATCTTATCGCCCCGTTTCACGACATCGCCGGTCTCCACCAGGATTTCATGGGCGTGGCCAAACCGGGTCATCATGCCGTGACCGTGGTCGAGCACCAGGGTTTTGCCCAGCAGGCCTTTATAGCCGGTGTAGGATACGATGCCGTCCGCCGTGGCGATAATCGGGGTTCCCTGTTGATTCGCAATATCAAGGCCTTTGTGAAATTCCCTCAAGCCGGTGAATGGCGATTTGCGGTATCCAAACCCGGATGTTTCCCAGCCGGTGGCCGGCCGGATGGCGGGAGTCGATGCCAGCAGGTTGATCTGGTCTTCCAGATAATTTATCAAGGTGCCGAAACTATTAGACTGCTTTTCGGTAGCTGTTTGAATCTGGTCGGTTTTTTCATGCATTTCCCGGATCAGGCTATTGTGCTTTTCCGTCAGGGGAATACTGGCGTCAATGTCTTCGGGTATGGATCCACCGACACCAAGGAGAGCGTCCCGATCGGCGGTTTTCTCGATATTCGCAATAATACGGATCTTGTTTTCGAACTCATTAAGGGCCAGCAGCTTTGCTTTCAGGGCATTGATCTCCCCGGCGAACTGCTGCAACTGCTTGCGTTGGGAGGCAATTTCCTCGGTCTGGTTACTCAGCGCTAACTCCAAGTTTATCGTGTCGGATACCGTCACTTTTAGGCGCTGGTAATCGTGAATGATGTAGCCTGTGCAGGCCAAGGTTGCAATTACCAGCAGCGTCAACAGTTTGACCGCGGCCGACGACAGCGTGAACTGTCTGGCCCGGGTGCCGGTGTTGCTGAGTATAAAGAAGGAAATTGATTTGCGCATTTTTAGAAGACGACTGCTCCAGTTCGTGTCTAAAGCCCCGCATAATAAGGTATTTTACGGCCGGCTTTTCGCTCGCCACCGGGGGCAAACCACTCCCCGGGTCCGCCGCAAACGGAATGCGGGCTGTAAATTTTTTATCAGATAGCACAGTCATCCACAAACTGTCAATGATTTTAGTTGCTTTGGTGCTTTCTCGATCAATGCGCTCTGTTTTTTGACTGCCGCCCCCTTCCCTTTAAGCATTTCATTGCAGCTCGGCAGGCAACGTTGGCGCGGCCCTAAACCGCCTATCAGCAAAGAAGCAACCGGCCATTCCAGATGGGTGGGGACACTGGCAGTTCGAGTAAGGCAAGCTATTTATTTTATAATTTCAGAAGGATAAAAAAAACGGGAGGGTGCGGGCCCCTCCCGTCTAAAAAGTTGACTCGAATCGGTCGGTTTAAGCGATACCGAGTTTGAATTTAAGTGATTTCAGGGTGTTTTTCATCAGCATGGTGATGGTCATTGGTCCTACCCCCCCGGGTACCGGGGTAATGGAGCCGGCAATTTCCTTGGCGGCATCGAAATCCACGTCGCCTTTGAGGATCGCGATTGTCTTGCCGGTCTTTTCCGATACTTTTTCTCCCACGCGGTTGACACCGACATCGATAACGCATGCTCCGGGTTTGATCCATTCCGGTTTCACCAGGTCGGGTACCCCGGCGGCCACGATCAGGATGTCGGCGCGTTTGCAATGGGCCGCCAAGTCCTGCGTACCGGTGTGCACGACCGTGACGGTTGAGTTGGCGCCCACACCCTTCTGCAGCATCATGTTGGCGATCGGTTTGCCCACTATATTGGAGCGTCCCACGACGACTACTTCCGCGCCTTTGGTTTCCACCCCAGCCCGGATGATCATTTCCTGGATCCCGGCCGGCGTGCAGGGCGGAAACTTCACTTCATCGCCGCCAATCATGAGCCGCCCGACGTTGACGGGATGAAATCCGTCCACATCCTTGTCCGGGTCGATGGCATTGAGGACTTTTTTCTCATCTACGTGTTTCGGCAGGGGCAGCTGAACCAGGATGCCGTTGATGGACTCATCGTTGTTGTATTTGTCGATGAGAGCCAGCAGGTCTTCTTCAGAGATATCAACGGGCTGCGTATCCTGAACTTCAGTAAACCCCAGGCGGTGTGCGGTTTTGATCTTCAAGGTAACGTACGAAATTGAAGCCGGGTTCTCACCTACGAGGATGGTGACCAGCCCGGGCACGACACCGTGTTTATCCTTGATCTCGGCCACTTCGGCCATGATCTCTTCGAGAATCTCCTCGCGAATCTCAGTCCCCTTAATCAGCTTTGCAGACATGTTCATCTCCTTGTTTAGAAGTTGTTACGGAATTTTGCCTAAAGCCCCTCCGCAGGGCATATATACTTTGTGGGAGGGTTACTTTTATCTATGAAAGTAACCCTGTTTTAATATTTCAAACGAATGGGCATGTCAAGAAATCTCGTCTCTAAACATGGGGGGTCTCCTTTCACCGAATCGAAATCGCAGGCGCTATCGGGATCGGGATCGATAATCGATTTCGAATGCACTTTCGATGGACGCGCTCAATAACCACGCTAAAACCAATTTCAAATCGGATACGGCACCGGCAAAAGTCCCGCTGTTTCGTCCAGTCCGAACATGAGATTCATGTTCTGCACGGCCTGACCGGCTGCCCCTTTCACAAGATTGTCGATAGCGGACAGCAGAATCAGGCGTTTGGCGGCTGTATCCAGCCGGAATCCAATATCGCAAAAATTGCTTCCCCGAACGTGGGCTGAGTCCGGCGGCTGGCCATCGGGCCTTAGCCTGATAAAGGGTCTGTCGTTGTAAAAGGTTTCCAGGCAAGTACGGATATCGTCTGGCGACGCCTCTCGTTTGAGATTGGCGTACACGGTGGTCTGCATACCCCGGGACATGGGTACCAGGTGGGGCACAAAAGTGATATGAACGGCAGCACGGACCGCGTCCGACAGCACCTCATTCATTTCCGGGTTGTGCCTGTGCTGGGCCACTTTGTACGCCTTGAAGGACTCATGGACCTCGCAAAAATGGGTGGCCAGTGAAAGCGGCCGGCCGGCCCCGCTGACACCGGATTTTGAATCGGCAATGAGTGTGGCCGGATCAAGCCACCCGGCTTTCAAAAGCGGGACCAGCGGCAGCAGGACGCTGGTCGGGTAACAGCCGGGGTTGCCGATCAGCCTGGCTGCCTTTATCTGTTCGGCATACACTTCACACAGACCGTAGACGGATTCCTTGAGCAGTTCTCCGGCGCTATGCGGCTGGTAAGCGGATTCATAGGCGGCAATATCCTGGAACCTAAAATCAGCGGACAGGTCAACAATCTTTACTCCCTGGGCCAGCAGGTCCGGCACAAAGGCCATGGGCAGTTTATGCGGCAGGGCCATAAAGATCACATCTGCCGCCGCACCCAGTTTTGCAGGATCATAGGCTTCACAGACCAGGTTCACCTGTCCGGCCAGGGCAGGATAAACCGCATCCAGCCGTTCACCAGCATATTGCCTGGAGGTAATCATTGTCAGATCAACGCCGGGATGCCCGGCCAGTATCCGCACCAGTTCGGCCCCGGCATATCCAGTTGCGCCTACGACAGCTGCTTTTATCATTTTATTCCCTCACGTCGAAACTACCAGATTCTATTGAGCCTGCAGGCCCAGAACTTTGGGGTAGCAAGCCCAAGGGTTCGAAGGGGCAAGGGTTTATATAAATTGCAAATTATCTTGCGGGAGCTGTCACAAGGATGGATTTTGGTGACAGCTTCCACCTATCCGCCCAGATAGGCCTTTTGCACTTCCGGATCTTCAAGCAGATCCGCCGAATTCCCTTCCAGGACCAATTCACCGTTTTCGAGCACATAGCCGCGCTGGGCAAATTTGAGTGCCAGGCGGGCATTCTGCTCGACCAGCAAGATGGTGGTGCCGGCCCTGTTGATTTCCTTCAGGGCATCGAACATGCTCAACATCAGCAGGGGTGCCAGTCCCATGGAGGGTTCGTCCAGCAGCATGATCTTGCGGCCGCTCATGAAGGCGCGACCCACGGCCAGCATCTGCTGCTCGCCGCCGCTGAGGGTCCCGGAAGGCTGGTCGATCCGCTCATTCAGGCGGGGGAAGATTTCAAACACCTGCTCCATATCCGCCGTGATGGCGGCCTTGTCCTTGCGCGCAAACGTCGCCAATTGCAGGTTTTCCCGCACCGTCAGGTTGCCGAACAGGCGCCGCCCCTCGGGAGCGTGCGAAATGTGCAACTCGCTGACGACCTTGTCGGCCGTGTAGTCGAGCAGATTTTGACCCATGAATTCCATCTTGGTGCCCGGATCGGCCGGCACCAGCCGGGAAATGGCCCGCAGCGTGGTGCTCTTGCCGGCGCCGTTGGCACCGATAATGGTGACGATCTCGCCTTCATCTATATGAAAATTGATACCGTGCAGCGCCTTGATCTTGTCGTAGGAAACCTGCAGATTCTCGATAATTAGCTGCATCAGGTGACATCCTCCTTACCCAGGTACGCCTCGATGACCTGGGGGTTGTTCTGGATCTCGTCCGGGGTGCCCTCGGCAATAACCTCCCCGAAAACCAGGGTCTGTATGCGTTCACAAAGTTCCATGACAAATTTGAGTCGATGTTCGATAAGGAAAATAGCCACGCCGAAATCGGCATGTACCTGGCGGATGATGGCGATCATCTGCTCGAGTTCTTCCGGCGTCATCCCGGCGGTGGGTTCATCCAAAAACAGGATCTTAGGCCGCGTGGCCATGGCCCGGGCCATCTCAACCCGGCGTTGGGCGCCATAGGGCAGACTGGTAACGAGTTGGTCCGCGAACTGGGCCACGTCGAACATCTCCATGAGTTCCAGAGAATGGGCTTCCACAGCGGCCTCTTCCCGGTGGCGTTTGCCCGTCCCGAAGAAGGCCCCGAACAGGCCGTAGGTAAGCTGGGAGTAGTGGGCCATTTTCACATGCTCGAGCACGTTCATGTGCCGCCAGAGCAGCAGGTTCTGAAACGTGCGGCCCAGACCCCGGGAGGCGACCTGATGGGGCATCAGCCCGAGGAGGTTCTGATCTTCCAGGCGTACTTGCCCTTCCGTGGGGGTATGGATCCCGGTTATCAGATTGAATATCGTGGTTTTTCCGGCACCGTTGGGACCGATGAGCCCTTTGATTTCGCCGGGCTCAATCGTAAGATTGAAATCGTGCACGGCGCGCAGCCCGCCGAAAAAGTGAGTCATCTTTTCAACCTGGAGCAGGGGCATCATTTACTCCTTGAACTGTTTTTGGGTTTGAGAAGTTTTTTAACATCGAACTCCCTGAAGGCGATCAGGCCGGTGGGCCGGTAAATCATGACAAAGATCAGCAGCAGGGGGATAATAATCCACTTGAAAAGTTCCAGGGGCCGCAGGGCTTCACTGAGCAGGTTGATGCTCACCGCGCCCACAATGGAGCCGACCACCGAATTGAGTCCGCCAAAATAGACCATTGCCAGGATTTCGGCCAGTTTCTGGACACCGAACGTACTCGGGTTCACGTACCGCAGCACGTGGGCGAACAGCCCGCCGGCAATGCCGGCCCAGAAGGCGGCAAACATGAAAGTCGCCATTTTGGTCCGCCGGGTGTTGACGGTCATGGCATTGGCCGCCATCTCGTTGTCGCGGACGGCATTCAGAGCCTTGCCCATGGTGGAGCGGACAAAGTTGTTGATGACCCAGATACAGAGAACGGTCCAGGTGAAAACCACCGGCAGGGTCGACCAGTTCGGCTGGCTGCTCATCCCGCGCGGACCGCCCACGAACTCAGTGTTTTCGATAGCGCTTTTCACGATGAACATGAAGGCCAGCGAGATAATGGCCAGATAATCGCCCCGCGTCCGGAATGAGGGAATGGCCACGACCAGGGCCCCCAGGGACGCTACGAGCCCGCCCACGATAAGCGCCAGGGGAAAACACCAGGGTCCCAGGGCGACCGGTAGCAGAGCCGGCCCGAAGAGTTTGTCATCCGTAAACAACAGCAGCGTCATCGTTGAACTGCCGTACGCCCCGAGAGCCATGAAGCCCGGATGGGAACAGGAAAACTCACCCATGTAGCCATTGATGACGTTGATGCTCAGCGTCAGGATAATGGCGATCATGATCAGCTTGGCCACCAGGATCCGGTAGTCGCTGAGGTCCGCCCATAGGAACAGCGCCCCATACAGCAGGAGCAGGTGCACGATGGTCGATATCGAGATCGGCAGATTGTCCAGTTTTGTGGCCAGACGGTTGGCCGGCCCACGGGAAAACCGGGTGACCAGGTAAATCGGCAAGATATAAATGAGGAACATGTAGATAAACGCACTGGGTATGAACAGTGGTTTTTTCAAGACAATCAAGGTGCCGAACAGCACCGGTATCTTGGGCAGTCCCACGACCAGCGCGACCAGGTTGCCGAAGAGATACTCTGCGAATACCGCGGCCAGGGCGCCGAACAGCCAGCCGAGGGTGGGCACGGTTTCGATCAGGTCCCACACGATACCGATCAGTTTGCCGCGTTTGGCACCGGCTTTGATGTTATTTGCTTCCATATCAATCCCTTTTATATGTCTAACAGTAGTCCAGTTACTGGATCTGCCTGATTACAGTCTGAGTTGGGTGCTGTGGGCCTGACCGAAAAAGCCGTGCGGCCGGAAAGTCAGGATCAGCAGAATGATTGAATAGGCGATCAGGTCCCGCAGGGTCGACGGGAACACCATGGCCACAAAGATTTCAATGAATCCAAGCAGAAACCCGGCCAAAGCCGCGCCGAGAATCGATCCGCGCCCGCCCAGAATGGCCGCGACAAAAGCCTTCCAGCCCAACAGGATGCCCATGTAGGGATCCAGCACGGGGTAGGCCATACCGTAGAGGATGCCGGCGGCGGCAGCCAGGGCCGAACCGATGGCAAACGTCATGGGCGCGATCACGTTGATGGATACCCCCATGAGCGGCACGGCCAGGTAATCGTAGGACATGGCCCGCATGGCCATTCCCCACTTGGTTTTCTGGATGAACAGGTGCAGGCCATACATCAAAATGAGAGACACCCCCACGATAAGGGTTTTTTTATTGGTAACGAAAATCCCCCCCAGGTCGTAGGTGACCGATTCAATCAGGGACGGAAAACTCAGGCGCTGGGCACCGAACATGGCCAGGTTCCCGGTTTCCAGGATGATGCCGATCATCAGGCCGGTAATGGCAGCCGACGCCCGCGGCGCATCCCGCAGGGGCCGGTACCCGATGCGCTCGACCAGCATGCCCACAAATGAGGTGAGGAACATGGAAATGACAATGGTCAGTATCAAGGTCAGCCAGCCGGGAATCATGAGACCGCCCATGGCAAAAAGAGCCAGCAGCAAGCTGGCAATCCCGAACCCGATGTACGCCCCCACCATGAAAATATCGCCGTGGGCAAAATTGAAAAGCATCAAAATGCTGTAAACCATGGAATACCCGAGGGCAATCAGGGCATAGAAACTGCCCCACTGCAGGGCGTTGATGACGTTTTGAAGGAAGAATTCCATTTGATAACTCCAGCGTATCAAGGCCTCTGAAAAACACCCCCTTTTGCTCCCTGCCGGCGTTGGGCTCAAATTTTAAGCCTCGAAATACGGAGCGTATTCCTTTGGTTAAAATCATCACCCGCCATGGCCTGAACCAAAATTGGGTATTTTTCAAAGGCCTTGTATCTATTTATCAGGGCGGAAAAACGGGCCCCGGTTGTAACACCTTGACCGTCCTTCCGCCCTGGATAAATGGATACTGATTTTGACTTACAAGCGCCCCATAATCAGGCCGGCGCGCTCGGATCAGTTAATTCGGGCAAACTGACTTATAAAATTCATACTCGCCCTTGTCGCTGATCTTGACGATGACGGCGCATTTAATCGGATCGCCGTCTTCGGTAAAGGTCATACCACCGGTGATGCCGTCAAAGTTTTTAATCTTGGCAAACGCATCCCGGACAGCTTTGCGGTCTTTCTTGAGATCGCCGGTAATCTTGCCGGAATTCTCGATGGCCGTCTGGGCCAACCGCAGGGCATCCCAGGTCAGGGCACCCACGTCATCCGGAACATAGCCGTGCTCCTTGTTGTAACGGTCGATGAACGCCTTGGTGGCGCCGGTGGCACCGGCGGCCGCATAGTGTGTGCTGAAGAACTGACCGTAGCAGTCCTCGCCGCAAAGTTTTACGGTCTCGGCGCTGCCCCAGCTGTCGCTACCGACAACCGGTCCGTTAAAACCCAGTTCGTGGGCCTGCTTCACGATCAGGGCCACTTCATTGTAATACTGGGGCGTAAACAGGAACTGGGCCCCGGAATTTTTGATCACGGTCAGCTGGGCACTGAAATCAACGTCCTTGGTGGTGAAGCTTTCATAGGCTACCACGCTGCCGGCACCGTTGACTTCCTCCCAGGCTTTTTTGAAGAACTCGGCCAGGCCCTTGGGATAGTCGCTGGCCACGTCGTACAGAACCGCCGCTTTGGTGAAACCGAACTCTTCCTTGACGAAGTTGGCCACAACCGGCCCCTGGAAGGGATCCAGGAAACAGCCGCGGAAAACATACGGACGGTCCTTGGTGGTATTGGGATTGGTAGACCAGGGGCTCACCATGGGCGTCATGTAGTTGTTGGCCACGTCGCCGGCCGGAACCGCCTGCTTGGAGGACTGCGGACCTACGATCACGAGCACCTCGTCTTCTGTAATCATCTTGGTGTTGGCCTTGACCGCGGATTCGGCTTTGGACTCATTGTCCTCGATTACCAGTTCCACGGGGTATTTCTTACCGCCAACTTCCAGGCCGCCCGCTTTATCGATGTCGGCTTTCCACATCTGGGCTGCGAATTTGGTGCCCTCCCCTACTTTGGGAATGTCACCGGTAATGGGGGCATTGATCCCGATCTTGATGGATTTCGTTTTCTGCCAGGGCCACTTGAAACTCCAGGCATTACTTGAAAACACCAGTCCCAGGACCAGTATCATCACGACAAATGACAGATCTTTTCGCATTGTATCCTCCTTTGTTTCTGCCTCAGGAACGAAGCGGGTTAGGGAAAAACTGGCAATACAGCAACAATCCGTTCTCTTACCATTTCAGCCAACTGTTTTCAATGCACAAATGTCACCACGGCAACAGATTTACAGCACCGGCACGGTAACGCTCGATAAATGAAGCCACCCCTATTTCTTGGTCCGCCGTGGAAATCGTGCTCTTGATTTTAAATGGCCCATCGCAGTGCCGAGACCTTTTTCGTTATCTCCCGCGGGGACCGGTTTCAGAGCTATCCATCGGGCACAAGGTCCCCACTCCGCTCTTTGAGCTACGCCGGGCAAGCAAGGCAGTTACTACTCAAGCTGTCTAAAAGCTGCCCAAAGGCGGATTTTGGTTCAAGATCAAGGCGGACATGAAAATTAAACCGGAGGAATACAGTGCGTATTTCGAGGATTTGAATTTCAGGTCCAACGCTGAGATTGGGCCAAAGGCCGCCTTTGGGCAACTTTTAGTCGTCGTGCCCCACCTGGTGGATCTTAATCATATTCGTCGACCCGCTTTTCAGCGCCAAACCAATAATGATCACCACCAGGTCGTCTGTCTTCAAAACACCCTTGCCCACCAGCAGACGCTCAGCGGCATTCATGAGTTTCTGGGTGTTCTCGATTTTGGATATCAGGGTGGGAGCGAGTCCCCAGACGAGGGATAGTCGGTTATAAACCTTCACGTGCGGGGTAAAGGCGTAAACCCGGCGTGAAGGACGATGCTTGGATATGTATTTTGAGGTCGATCCGGATACCGAGAAGGCAATAATCGCCTTGGCGCCAACCTCGCTGAGCATCTGCACCGCGGATTGGGCCACGGCCTGGGTTACGATATTGTCATGGTCCTTTTGGTGCATGATGTTGGTGCGTAAAAACTGTGACTGTTCCACCTGGACGGCAATTTTACTCATCATTTTAACAGCCTCTACCGGATATAGACCGGAGGCGGTCTCACCGGAAAGCATGACCGCATCGGTCCCGTCCATGATGGCGTTGGCTACGTCCGAGGCCTCGGCCCGCGTGGGAATGGGGTTCTGGTGCATGGATTCGAGCATCTGGGTAGCCGTGATCACCGGTTTGTTGGCATCAATCGCCTTCTGGATAATCATCTTCTGGATGGTGGGTACCTTTTCATACTGCATCTCGACCCCCAGGTCACCGCGGGCCACCATGACCGCATCGGTGGCTTCCAGAATGGCATCGATGTTGTCCACCGCCTCCGGTTTCTCGATTTTGGCTACCACGGGTATATCCGACCCCATGCGGGTAATGATTCTTTTGATATCCTGAAGGTCTTCCGCCTGCCGTACAAAAGAGAGCGCAACGTAGTCCACCTCGTTCTGGATACCGAAGCGCAGATCCTTTTTGTCTTTTTCGGTAAGTGAGGGTGCCGACACCTGGACTCCGGGAAGATTGATCCCCTTGTTTTCCTTCAATGTGCCGCCGACCCGCACTTTGCAGGTGACGGTCTCCGCCGAGCTTTCCAGGACCTTCAATTCGATCAAGCCGTCATCGATCAGGATCTTGTCGCCCTCTTCAACATCTCCCGGCAAGTTTTTATAGGTGGTCGCCACCATGTCACGGGTGCCGACCATCTGCTGCGCGGTGATTTTAAAGATATCATTTTTCTTCAATTCAACCGGTGTCCCATTTTCCAGCTTTCCGGTCCTGACCTTGGGGCCCTGGAGGTCCAGCAGAATCCCCACCGGCTGGTTCATGCTTCGCGAAAGAGACCGGATCAACTTGAGGACGTCCCCGTGCTGCTCGTAACTGCCATGGGAAAAATTCAGGCGCACCATGTTGACGCCGGCCCGGATCAGTTTTTCCAGGGTTTCGCGGTTGTTGGAGGCCGGGCCGATGGTGGCAATAATCTTGGCTTGGGTTCTCATGGTCTTTCTCCATAGCAGGCCGGCGGCTCCAGGGCAGCCGGCCGGGATAACGGGTCGTTTAACGCTTTCGGCATCAGTCCTTACCAGGCGATTCAACGTCAAGCTGCTGCACAGATAGATTTAAGTGAATCGCCGGGCCGATAATATCACCCACTTACGGGCAGATGGAAAGGATCGCCTCCTCCAGCACAAACCGGGGAGCCAGGGATGTAGATTTAAGCCGCAGATCCGCTTTTTCGAGAAGTTCCAGGAAACTTAAAAGCTCAGGCATAGAGAAGCGTTCGGCTTTGTTAAACAATTGAAATACAGGGTACGGGTTTTTAGGATTTCTGGCAATAAGAAGATCACCGGCTGTTTTAGCCGCTTTCTTCTTGGGGCCGCTCTTCTTGGAACCGCCCGCCGAAAGGGCGGCCTCCCAGCTGGAAACCTGTGACTTCAGGCGCTGGTCGTAATCTACAATGGCCGGTATGACCTGATCCCGGAAATAGGTGTAGTGGCAGCCCCGTTGCCAGACACTGCCAAGGTGGCTTTGCGTAAAACCTTTGATGTGGATCAGTTTTCTGATCTGGTTTACCATTGCAGCCAGCATTTGCAGCGGATACAGGTTTTCGGCCAACAGGGAATTCAAGAATTGGAGCGCCGCTGCCCGGTCACGATCGGTGAGCGCATTGGTAAAATTGTAAATGGGATCCTGGCGCGTCTTACGGACCACCTGGCGAACATCTTCGGCCTCGATGGTGTCCCGCTCCCCGATATAACTGGCCAGCTGCTTGACGCTGTTGGTGATCGCGCGCAGGTTGAAACCAGCCAATTCCCCCAGCAGGGCCCTGGCATCGGGTGCCATTTTCTTGCGGCAGGACTTGAGCACCTGCGCAAGCTGCTCGTTCAGCACGGCGGCCTGGGCGGTGCGGTCCGCTTTGCGATCTCCCTTGGGTACCGCGCAGTCGATCACCACGCCTTTATCGGCAATGGTCTTATAGAGGTTGCGCCGCCGATCGACGATATCGGTGGTCACCATCAGGTATTGCCGGTCGGGAAACCCCTTGGCAATGGATGCTTGCAGGATATCCGCTTCACTGCTGTCCGCCGGCACGGATAAATTCTGATCCCGGCAGTAGTCCAGCAACGCCGTCAGCCAGACATCATCGCGGCGCTGTTCGTCTGTCAATTTGAGGGCCGCCCCCCGCAGCTCAGGTGTTACCTCATCGAAGGTGAGATTCAACAGGGCCATGGTTTTCAAAAGAGCCTGCGCGGCTTTGCGCATTTCGTTGCGCTTGTAGGCTGTCCGGGCCCGCTCGAGAATTGCCGTCGTGTCAGCCTTGGAATAAAAGACCTGGGCATCCAGCAGCGCCACGACTTTGGGCTCGGCCATCAGAGAAAACGTGTTCACTTTCTCCAGAGCGGCTGCAACCGACCCGGGCCCACCGTCCACCGGGTCATAATTGAGTTTGCGGGCGTCACCGGGCAGCAGTGCGGTCAACAGCGTTTCCAGTGCCGTTTTCACCAGAAGTTCCTCACCGTGAATCAGGAAAGCGCCGGGCGCTTCATCAGCGGTGATAGCCTTCAGACGCTTGTTTAACTCCTTATGTTTTATGACAGACATAATGTTGCCAGTGTTTTTACGTTGCCGTTGCCTGATATTGAATGCTCCCGTTACAGGCTGCCGGGGATCGTCTCCCGTCAGGAATTTTTCTATTCTAGATTCGCGTGCTAATCGGTTCAAACGAGCCCGGCTGTCCATTGGACGGGTGGGCGAATTTCTATTCCGTCTACAAAAACCTGGGCCTCAGAGCCAGGCCAGAGCCGCTTGGCCCTCCCGCACAAAATCGTAACAGTGCTCAGGTATAAAGATTAACGGCTGAAGACTGAAGGAGAACGTGCTAAAAGCGCCATAAAACCAGGGCTCGGTCGCTTCATTGCCGACCTTGTTTTCAGTACCATCAATTCGACCAGATTGGTTTTAAGGTTTTTCTTCAGCCTTCAGTCTTGGAACTAACCCCCTGAATCCGGTCCGGCTATAAATTCGTTTTCCGGGTGCTTGCCCCTTCAAGGCACAAGCCAAGACTTGGTCCTTTGGCCAGGATTCTTTACTCGGGCACGGCGCTGGACCGACTCGTGCGGACAAGCATGACCAGGGCCACCGCCATGCCCAGCAACCCCAGGGTTTGCGAAATCGACAGCAGGCCGAAGACTTCGGCCCCCCTGAAATCCCCCCGCAAGGTTTCGATGATAGAACGCGTCAAGCCGTAGAGCAATACATATGTCCAGAAAACCCGGCCGGTAACTTGGTTGCGACGGGAGATAAGAAACAGCACAGCAAAGATCGTGAAGTTGGTCAGCGCGGAATAGAGCTGCGTGGGATGCAGGGGGCTGTCTACCGGCGCCAGGCAGTTGCGGTCGGTGAACGTCACTGACCAGAATACATCCGTTGTCCGCCCGTAGCAGCAGCCGGCCAAAAAGCAGCCCAGGCGCCCGATGGCCTGTCCCAGCGCCAATGAGGGCGCCAGGATATCGGCGGTCTTCCACAGGGGCAGCCCGGCCAGTTTGATATAGGCCGCGGCAGTCACCCCGGCACCAATAAAACCACCGTAAAAGACCAGCCCGCCCTGCCATATTTTAATAATATCAATCGGGTTGTCGGCAAACGTTTCCCAGGCCGTAACGACATAGAAAAGACGCGAACCGACAATGGCGGCCACGAGGATATAGAAGCTCAGGTCCATGATCTTTTCCGGATTCTCACCTACTCGGCGGGCTTCCCGCATTGCCAGCACGATCCCCAGGAAGAAGCCCAGGGCGATCATGAACCCGTAAGAATAAATAGTTAGGTTACCTAATGTAAATAGAACTGGATGCATGCGTTACGTCCGATGTATAGGGCACTTTAAAAATTTGGGTCCGAGGGGCCAAGGGAAAACCGATATTGAAAAGACAACAATCATTGAAAAAAGTGTCGTCCTCTCAAATCTCATCCGAATAGAGACAAAAGCCGTTAGAACCTGCGAAGCAGGATCAGTTGAACTCCTGGTCCCTTGCACGAAGTGAAGCGAACGCGCTATCCTCGCCCCCTTGGTTTGTCATTCCGGCAGCTTGCGAAACACCAGATGTACCAGGAATATGGTGACCCCTACCACAATGGCGCTGTCGGCCACGTTGAAAGCCGGCCAGTGCAGGTTCCCGATGTAGAAATCCAGGAAATCGACGACCTTGCCAAATCGCAGCCGGTCGATCAGATTGCCGATCGCGCCGCCGAATATCAAGGCCAGGCCGGATGCCAGGACTGGATGGGATCTGGGTATCTGCCGGTAGAAGATGAAGATCAGCCCGATCGCCACGGTGGAGGCAACTAGAAATACAGCCACCCTGACGGCTGAATCCTGCTGGGCCAGAAAACCGAAAGCCCCGCCCGGGTTATGGATATGGGTCAGGCTGAAAAACCCGGGGATAATATTGATCGACTCATACAGGGCCATTTCAGCCAGCACGACCGCCTTGGTAATCTGGTCGGCGATCACAATAGTACCCGCAATGAGCAGCAGGCGGCCGTATTTATTATTCCAGAATTCGCGCATATGACTCGGCAGAACGGTACGGTAATTTTATCTTTGGTTTATCATGGGGCATCAAGATTCTATAATTCGAGGGCACCAGGCTTACGCGCGAACCAAGAAACCTTGGCGCCCTCCGGGCATGGCATCTGGTAATGCGCGGTCTCGGCGCAAGCAACGGTTTCCGGTTTTTTCCCGCGCAGCAGGCCCCGCAACCCCTCGGCCTTTATGCCATATCGGCCAAAGCAGCCATGCATTTGGGACAGATTGTCGGATGTTCCTGACTTTCGCCAACAGCCGCGTCACTGATCCAGCAGCGTGCACATTTGTCCCCTGCGGCCGGTCCTACGCTGACCTGTAATTCCGGAACCTCTTCACTGTTGAACACCTCACCCTCGAGATCGCCGTCGGCAAGTCCGGCCTGAGAAACGATCAACAGAGTGGCCAGTTTGTCGCTGAACGGTTCCAGGGCCGTTGTTAATTCCGGGGCGGCCTTGATAGTCACCGCGGCGTCCAGGCTATGCCCGATTCGTTTCGCGGCCCGGGCTTCTTCCAGGGCCTTGGTGACTTCACCGCGCACCTTCAGAAGCTGTGACCAGCGCTCAGCCAGTTCATCGTCGATGTGGGCGGGTTCCACGGTGGGCAGTTGGCCCAGGTGGATGCTCTCGGGTTTTCCTTCCCGCGCCGGCATGTATTTCCAGACCTCTTCCGAGGTAAACGGTAAAATGGGTGCCATCAGACGGGCCAGGGCATCCACCAGGATATGCAGGACAGTCTGCGCACTGCGCCGGGCCGGCGAAGCCGTCGGCGAGGTATAGAGCCGGTCTTTCAGGATGTCCAGGTAGAAGGAGGACATATCAACAATACAGAAATTGTAGAGCGAGTGGTAGATTGTGTGGAACTCATAACTCTCGTATGCTTTGAGGTTCTTCTCCACCAAACGCTGCAATCGGTGCAGGGCATAGCGGTCCAGCTCCGGCATGTCACTGTAAGGCACCGCATCGGTATCCGGGTTGAAATCAAACAGGTTGCCCAGCATGAAACGACTGGTGTTCCGAATACGCCGGTATGCGTCGCTGAGCTGTTTTAAAATCGAGTCGGATATCCGGATATCTTCCCGGTAATCCGAAGCCGACACCCACAGTCTGAGAATTTCCGCTCCAAATCTATTGATCACCTGCTTGGGGGCAATCACGTTTCCGATGGATTTGGACATTTTCTTGCCATCGGCATCCACCACGAAACCGTGGGTAAGGACCGCGCGATAGGGGGCGGCATCCCGGTTACCGACCGCCGTCAACAGGGCCGAGTGGAACCAGCCGCGGTGCTGGTCACTGCCCTCCAGATAGAGATCGGCCGGCCACTCCAGCCGCTCGCGGGGATCGAGAACCGCGGTATGGCTGACACCGGAATCGAACCAGACATCCAGAATGTCGGTCTCTTTGCGGAAACCGTCATGTCCGCACGTGGTGCAGGTCTCTGGACCGGGCAACAGTTCGGCTACATCTTTTTCAAACCAGATATCGGCACCGTGCTCGGAAAACAGATTGAAAATATGATCCAGAATCTCGGGGGTCATGTGCAGCGCCTCGCATTTTTCGCACACAAATACCGCGATGGGCACGCCCCAGGACCGCTGCCGGGAAACGCACCAGTCCGGCCGGTTCTCGATCATGCCGTAAATGCGATCACGTCCCCAGTGCGGCACCCACTGTACCCGGTCGATCTCCTCCAGGGACCGCTGACGCAGACCGGTTTTTTCCATGGAAATAAACCATTGCGGTGTGGCCCTGAAAATCACCGGTTTCTTGCAGCGCCAGCAGTGCGGATAGGAATGCGCCATCTCTTCGGTCGCCAGCAGGGTACCGTTTTGCTCCAATTTCTCAATGATACCGCTATTGGCCTTGAAGACGAACTGGCCGCTGACGAACCCGGCTTCCTCGGTGAATACCCCTTTGTCATTGACTGGGGAATACGCTTCCAGCCCGTACTTGAGCCCCACATCGTAGTCCTCACGGCCATGGCCCGGAGCGGTATGCACACATCCGGTACCGGCATCCAGAGTGACGTGGTCCCCAAGAATCACCAGCGATTCCCGGTCTATCCACGGGTGGCTGCATTTCAGGTTTTCCAGTGCTCCGGCCTCTATTTCGGCCACCACGTTATAATCGGCGATGCCGAAATTACGCATGCAGTCCGCCACCAGGTCGCGGGCCAGGATGAGAATTTCAGCACCGGTATCCACCGCGGCGTAGATGAATTCCGGATGGAGGGCAATTGCCAGATTGGCGGGCAGCGTCCAGGGCGTGGTGGTCCAGATGACGATAGCTGCCGGCCGACCGGCAAGTTCCGCGGCCACGGAGCCCAAGTCGTCCCGGCAGGGAAACTTCACAAAGATGGAGGGCGACGATTCATCGGCATATTCGATTTCTGCCTCGGCCAGGGCGGTCTGGCAGCTGCAGCACCAGTGAATCGGTTTTTTGCTGCGGTAGAGCCCCCCATTCAAAGCAAATTTTCCGCATTCACGGGCAATAATGGCTTCGTATTCATATTTCATCGTGAGGTACGGATCTTCCCACTCCCCCATGCCGCCCAGACGCTTAAACTCATCCCGCTGGATGTCGATGTACTTTTCGGCATATGCCCGGCATTTTTTTCGGACCTGCGATTGGGTCATGTCGGCCTTGGCTTTGCCCAGCTCCTTGTCGACATTGTGCTCGATGGGCAACCCATGGCAGTCCCATCCCGGCACATAGACCGAATCAAAACCAGCCATCTGCTTGGAACGGACGATAACGTCCTTGAGTATTTTATTCAGGGCGGTACCAATATGAATATGGCCGTTTGCGTAGGGAGGGCCGTCGTGCAGTATGAATTTTGGCCGGCCTTCCATTTGCTTGTAGATTTGGCCATATAGCCCGCTTTGCTCCCAATCCTTGAGCTGCTGGGGTTCTTTTTGAGCAAGACTCGCCTTCATCGGGAATTTGGTCTTGGGCAGGTTGAGAGTCTTTTTGTAATCCATTTCTCCTCCAAGAATCAATTTTCGGATCGCGGTTAAACTTTTCTGATTACTGCCAATTCCATGATCTGTCAAGCGATATTGGGACATGTAAAGCATGAGATCGGAGATCTGACGTCGGACGTCAGAAGGCTTCCGAGGGGGGTTGATGTAAGAAAACGCGGGGTCCTCTGTTTCTGTGATTCAAAGGCTAAAAAATGAAAAAGCAGAACCGGGATCCAACAAGGCAGGTTCAAAGATTCTGGGTTCATGGGTTCAAAGGTTAGCTGCCCAAAGTCGTCAACCAAAGCGTTTTAATCCTGAACCGGCAACCTCGAACGGGCAACCGACCTGGAGATCCGATGCATCTGCCTTGTAAAGTACCCGCGCCTGAGATACATTTCCCCCATGGACATCCTCAAATGCTATAGAACCCTGGGACTGCCCCCGGATGCCACCGGCGAGGAGACCAAGCGTGCCTATCGGAAACTGGTGAATCATTGGCATCCGGACCGTTTCGCTCGGGATGACGCCTTGCACCAACTGGCGGAAGAACAGGTGAAACTGCTGAATGTTGCCTATGCGGAAGTTCAAAAGCACCAGTCCACCCGTCCGCGCCGCTACCGGGCCCCTCGCGCATCGGTCCCCCGGCCCGGCGCTTCGAGACGGGTCGCGCCGGGCTTGCAGCCATCACGATCGCGACCGCCGGCAGCAGGCCGCGTACCGGCCGTACTAAACCGATTGACTAGAAAATTCAGACAGGTGCTCTCCGACTGGGTGGTTGCACCGCAAAGACCAGGTCGGGCCAGGAAACCTGCCGGGCGGCCGACCGCGCCGCACCTTGCTCGCGGCAAGCACGGAAAGATGCGTACCGGGCGCGGTAAAAACTTCGATCAAATTTTCAACGAAGTTGCCGGCCCGGATGCCGCTTTCATTAAAAAGACCGCGGCTCGCAAGAAACACAGTCTCCGGAAAGCCGCTGCCTCCAGAAGGACAACCGCGGGCTCTGTCAAACCATCTGCACGGGGAAAGCAAGACGAATATTCCACTGTGATTACCCCGGTCGCACGGATAAGACGGGTTGGAAAGATCCACCGCGTCTGAACCCTTTCTGATATCCCGAATTTTAAGATCGCATCTTGACACGCGTATGGTGACCCCATACTATTCCAGAGATATCTTGTAGTTGAATCGGACCGGGCGAGGGAATTCAATGATCGAGGTTGATGCGGCAGGCATTACAGATGTCGGCAAGATGCGTAAAGCAAACGAAGATTCCTACTACATGGATGAGGATCTTCAGATTTACGTCGTCGCAGACGGCATGGGCGGCCACAAAGCCGGCGAAGTTGCCAGTCGCATTGTGGTTGAAACCATCCAGGACAAGATGAACCAGGAACCGTCCAATACGGACGGTGCAAGCCTCATCTCCCTTGAGCAGGAACTTTCCCCGGAAGCCACCCGGATCTTATCCGGCATCCATCTGGCCAACCAGGCCGTTTTTACCCTCTCTGAAAGCAATAAAGACTACAAGGGCATGGGATCGACTGTGTCAGCGGTCCTGTTGGCCGGTACCCGCATTATAGCCGCCAATGTCGGCGATAGCCCGATATGCCTCATTCGCAACAAAGCAATCGAAGAGATATACACCCCCCACACGTATATGGCCGAGCATGCCAAACTGGCGCCCAAAGGCGCCAAGCCGCTGGGCGAGCAATACGCACACATGATTACCCGAGCCGTCGGGCTCAAAGGAGCTGTTCAACCGGACCTTTGTGAGATAGAGGGGCTGCAGGGAGACCTGCTGATTATCTGCTCGGACGGGCTCAGTGACCTGCTGAAACCTGAAGAGATACAGAAGGTTGCCACTAAATACCAACCCGAAAAGGCGGTAAAAGCCCTGGTCGCGCATGCCAATAAGCGGGGGGGACGTGACAACATCACTGTTATCGCTATCCATATTATTGGCCATCCGAATGTCACCGGCGGCGAACAGGCCGGTTATTCCGGAACGACCGCGCTACCGGTTGACTACGATACGGATGAAGCTTCCCACAGCACCATGATTTATGGCATCAGCACTGCCGGCGGATTTATCATCACCACCGATGCCTTCGCCATCGGCCAGGAACTGGACCTGACCTTCACCGATCCAAGCAGCGGGGACGCATTCATGATTTCCGGTACTGTGACGGACAGGAAGGCGGACGGAATTGACATTGAATTTGAGGATCTATCCGACAAACAGGTCGCCAAGCTTAAAAAAACGATTCAACATAGTTAATCAAGGAGGCGCAGATGGACTTTCTCTTCAACACTCAAAACAACATCACCGTTTTTGAGGTGGGGCTTTTGCTGTTGCTGAACACCTGCATCCATTTGCTGAACAAACCCAAACTCGGCATGTTGGTCAATCTGGGATTTACACTCTACTGGGGTTTCTTTCTAAATTTCGAAATGCTGTTTGGAGATTCCAGTACATCTGAATACTCCTTCTTGTTTTTCATGTTTGCCATTTTGATCATTATCTTCACGGTGGTGGGTCTTACCAAAGAAGAGGAGTAAGTTCGAACTACCGGAAGAACGGAGATCCGGTAGCCGTGCACCGCAAGTTCGCTATACCGGCTAACCAAAACGGCATCGATTGACGTTTCGATGCCGTTCTCTATTTCCGGTCCGGATCATTTCCGGATAGATAGACCAATATTCGGTTTTGGGCCTTTGACCTTTGAACACCAAGAACCCTGAGTCCCCTTTTTCCCAGAAAAAGAACCCCGGGGCGGCCATTCCCCGGGGTTATGTCGGTTAAGGGTACGACTCACCCGATAACGCACCCTAAACTCCTTCCCTTATATAAAAAATCCCAAAATATTTCAATACAAATTGAACTGTCGGGCCGTACCCACAGATAAGAGGACCGGGCAAGGCAAGCGCCGGCCGAGGATCGGGAAATTCCGGGGTATGCCCCTCGATTGCATTTAGATGGCAGCAATTTTTCAATTCTATATGTGGATCAATATTTTATATTGACATATCAGACGGTTAATTAATATACCCAGTCCATGCTGGGGCATCGTGCCAACCTTGGCCTGTCAAGGACAAAACCTCTAAAAGGAATCAACGCATGTCACCACGGTTAACCAGACGATCATTTTTAAAAGCCGGCGCCCTGACCGCCGACGCTGTCGCATCAGCCGGTCTACAGGCACCCCGCACAGCCGCCGCGGCCGGTGGTCAGGAACTGTGCACTCTCCTGGATATTCGCAAGTGTATCGCCTGCGGAGAATGTGTTTCCGCCTGCCGCGAAGTCAACGAGCAAAAATTTCCTGAACCGCAAGGCGCCATGCCCGATATGCTACCCCACAACAGGGTGAAAATCGCCGACTGGTCCGCACCGGAAAAACGGGAAATAGACCATCGCCTCACCCCTTATAATTGGCTGTTCATCCAGACCGCTGAAGGCCGGTTCAAAGGCAAAGATTTTGAAATCAACATCCCCCGGCGCTGTATGCATTGCCGCAATGCGCCCTGCTCCAAACTCTGCCCCTTCGGTGCCGCTTTTACCCAGCCAAACGGCATCATCCGGATTCACCCGGAGGTCTGTATGGGCGGAGCGAAATGCAAGCAGGTCTGCCCCTGGCATATCCCCGAAAGACAATCCGGTGTGGGGCTGCACCTGAACCCGCTACCCCAGTATGCCGGCAATGGTGTCATGTATAAATGCGATCGCTGCTACCATCGCATCGCCGACGGGAAAGTACCGGCCTGTGTGGAAGTCTGCCCCGAAGACGTACAGCAGATAGGTCCCCGGGATGCGATTGCAGCCCAGGCCTATGACCTGGCCAAGGAAATCGACGGGTACGTTTACGGCGACAAGGAAAACGGCGGCACCAACACCCTCTATGTATCGCCCGTCCCCTTTGACGTCCTGAACAAGGCCATCGAGAAAGGGCCGGGAGAACCCCACCTGAAATCGGTGGCCGATGTTATGGCGGCGCCCAACAGATGGGCGACTGCGCTGGCAGTGGCCCCGGTGGCCGGAGTCCTGGGAGCCCTGGCCCGGTTCAAGCCCCTGGCCACGAACCTGGAGGCTGAAAAGGAGGACAACGATGAAACCCAGCCGGAGTAGTCGCGGACTGAATTGGCTGTTCGCAGCGGCCCTGCTCGTCGCCCTGTTTACCGGGTTCGGCAACATGCCCCTGTACGGTCGCTATTACATTGCCGATATCCCCGGTTTCCAGTGGTCCGGAAATTTCATCGCCAACTTGAAAGTCCACCTGGTCACCGGCGCCCTGCTCGCGACACTGGCGGCATACAGCCTGGTTGGATCTGTCCGCCGGAAATACAAGTGGTCCGATTTCTCGGCTTCGCAGAAGTTGCTGCGCATCTCCGTTGTCCTGGTCCTGGTGTCGGGACTGCTGGCCGGTCTGAAAAACTTTGCCTTTCTGACGCCGGGATTGGCCCTCAACATGACGCTCACCTTTTTCCATTTAGGAACCGCCGTGCTTGTCGCCGTGGTAGGAATCATGACCTTGGTAATCGGCAAAAAGAAAGTTGCCCGATGAGTATCGAAATCAAACCGGCCGGTCTTGGATATTTTTTGGGAAGCGAACAGCTTTTAAAAGGGCGTTTGAAAATTTATTGAGAGGCATCTTCCAATCTATTGGCGAAGTAATCGGAGAGCATCGTCTCCATGGCCTGAATCAAGGCCGCTTCTTTCCCAACCCCGATCGTAGTGGCTGCGGCCAGGCTGTGGCAGGCATCGGCAAATCCGCCGATGCAGCCAGTGGCCACCGGTAAAAGCGTATCTAGCCCGGGGGCTTGCCCGGAACGGATCTTCCGGCGCAGGGCGGCGGATACGCGCATGGAGATTTTGACCTGATCCATGGGAATCTTCCCAAAACCGGGAATATTTGCCGGAATCGTCTGGAAACCGGCGACAAACTTGCCGGGGCTAAAAGGGAGGCGGTCTTTGAATTTTTCACAGAAGACACCGATCATTTTGACTCCCATCGGCTCA
This sequence comes from Olavius algarvensis Delta 4 endosymbiont, assembly GCA_905176665.1. GTDB lineage: Bacteria > Desulfobacterota > Desulfobacteria > Desulfobacterales > CAJINA01 > CAJINA01. The sequence continues at coordinate 66,415 of CAJINA010000259.1, forward strand.
AACCGGTTTTCAACGTGAAACCATTGAATATGCTCGGTTTCCTGCAAGCCACCATTCAATAGCCTTTCAGCTTCTTTATCGAACAGTTCATCTTGCAGGGCTTTCAATCCATCCAACATCCGCTCCGTCTTAGGATCGAGGCCCACAAGGACCGCCCGGATACCCACCTCGGGACCATTGCGGTAGTAGCCAGCCGCTCCCAGGGTATCCAAATAAGTGCTGAACAGTTCGCAGGCCAGCGCGCCTCCGGGGGAGTGGTAAACATACTTTTCACCATTCCTGTTCGGCATGATTTCAAGCGTCCCCTGTCGCTCAGCTTCCAGGGCGACCATCCGGTTCGGGCCGGCCAGAACGCCGTTTACATAAAACCCGTCGCCAACGGCACCGATGACCGCAAGGGGCGCCAGGTCGGCATTGGACGGATCAAAGGCATACGCGAAAAGGTAAGCGGTGGTCGAGGCGGACACGTCACGATCACCGGCGAGACCATACAATTCAGGGTTCAGGTTGAGTATCCTGTCATCCTCAACCGGGGCCGCTTTGTGGTGGTCCAGAATCACAACCAGGTTCCGGCTTTGGTTCAGGTCTGAAATCAACGGGGCAATGCGCCCGGCGAAATCGGCAAAGACGATCAGTCGGTCGGTCTGCTTGAAAACCTTCTCCAGCACGACGGGATAGGGCTTTTCCAGACAATAACGTTCAACCGCAAACCCGGCCCGTTCAAAAGCCCGGATCAAAATAGCCCCCGCCGTCAATCCATCGGCGTCGTTGTGGTGCAGGAGTTGGACGGTCTTACCCGGCCATTTTCTTATGTGATCCGCGGCAGCGGCCATCGCGGTCATCAATTCGGGGAGCATCCCGGTTCTTCTCATCGCTATTTGACAACTGGTTGCAACCGTTGTAACGACCCTTAGGGTTCGTGTAAAAATTAATTCGCAGATGAGCAGCGTTCAAGCGCCCACTCAGCAAGGCGCGGAAATTAAGGAATATCAAGCATATTCCGCATTTTCGCAACGCCGCTGAGTGGGATGATTGGGCGCTGAGAATGTGAAGTTATTTTTATACGAGCCCTTCACCGCCCTATTACAAAAGATGCCGGCAGGCAACCCATAATCGCGGGACCCCCTACACAGGATCAACCATGCAGCCTTTCAGCAAATTTCCGTCCGGAGACAAAACACGCATCCAATACATTTTATCAGACATCGATGACACCCTGACGTACGGCGGCCGTCTGCCGGCCGTGGTCTTTGACGCCATGGAGCGCCTCCAGGCCGCCGGTTTGCGCATCTTTCCCATCACGGGACGCCCCGCCGGCTGGTGCGACCACATTGCCCGGATGTGGCCGGTAGACGGGCTGGTGGGTGAAAACGGCGCCTTCTATTTTCGCTATGACCGCGACAATCGGAAAATGGTTCGGCGTTATTGGAAAACAACTGCCGAGCGCGACCAGGATCGTACCCGCCTCGAATCGCTGAAAGCGCAGATCCTGAAAGATGTCCCCGGCTGCGCTGTTTCCGCGGATCAGGCCTACCGGGAGGCGGACCTGGCGATAGATTTTTGTGAGGACGTTACCCCTCTGTCTGTGGACCGCATCGGCGCCATCGTCGACCTATTCGAGGCCGCCGGTGCCCATGCAAAAGTCAGCTCCATTCATGTGAACGGCTGGTTTGGGAAGTATGACAAACTGGCCATGACCCGGGTCCTGTTTCAGGAGCACCTCCAACATGACATCGATCGGGATCGGGAATCCATCCTTTTCATCGGCGACTCACCCAACGATAGCCCCATGTTCCAATTTTTTCCCCATTCTGTCGGTGTGGCCAATGTACTCGAATTCAAGGGGCAACTGGCAGCCGCACCCGAGTGGGTAACCACCCGGGAAGGGGGCTATGGGTTCGCGGAAATGGTGGACCATTTGCTGGCCTGACGTGAGGGATCCGGGGCTGTTTTAGTTTGACAATAGAACCCTCCGATTATAGGTATGAGATGTCTTCACACTGGGAATTCAACCCCGAATTTCATGGCAATACACATAAATCCGAAGGAGGGAACGATGAAGGACGCATTGTTGTTTCGCAGAGTACTGCTGTTTGGTTTGGCGCTCGCCCTGGTCTGCGGTCCGGTTTTACCGGCAGCGGCGGATACGTGCAAGAATCGCGGTACCCTGGATGTCAGGTATTGCGACGAAAATGGCGACCTGGTAGCGGATCCCCCGAAGGATTCGAGTAAGTGGCTCAACCCCAGCACCCTGGTTTTTTCGTACACCCCGGTCGAGGATCCATCTGTTTACGAGAACGTGTTCACCGAATTCATGGACTACCTCGCTGAAAAAACCGGGAAGAAAGTTCGTTGGTACGGGGCCGAATCCTACGCAGCCCAGGTGGAAGCCATGCGCTCCGGACGGCTGCACGTGGCCGGTATCTCTACCGGTCCCACCTGCTTCGGCGTCAATCTGGCCGGGTACGTACCTTTCTCCATTATGGGCAAAGCGGATGGGTCCTTCGGGTACAAACTGCAGGTCATTACCCATAAAGATACCGATATCATGGCGCTCAAAGATATGAAGGGCCGGAAAATCGCCCACGTCACGCCATCTTCCAACTCCGGGAACCAGGCTCCCAGGGCGCTATTCAAGGCCCAGGGTGTCCAACCGGATGTGGACTACAAGGTGATGTATTCCGGCAAACACGACAACTCCATCATGGGCGTGGCCAACAAGGACTACGATGCCGCCCCCATCGCCTCCAGCGTCCTGGACCGCATGGTTCAAAAAGGGGTCGTCAATATGGATGACCTACGGATCATCTGGGAATCCAAACTGTTTCCGACCACCTCCTACGGACACATATACAACCTTGATCCGAGCCTGGCCAAAAAGATCGTAGACGCCTTTTTAACCTTTGACTGGAAGGGCTCCGGCCTTGAAAAAGAATTCGGTAAACAGGCCGACCGTTTCATTTCGATCACCTATGAAAACCATTGGTCCGATATCCGCACCATCCAGCAGACCAATGGCGTGGTGTATAGTGATGAGTCTTTACAGGGACTCAAAGTCAAGAAAAAGAAGAAGAAAAAGAAAAAATAGAATAAAACCAGTTGGACGAGACCACCGGCATAGAAATATGCCGGTGGTTCTTTATGTCTAGCTGATCGCGAAGCTTACCCTCAACAGCAGCAGGCGGACCATGCTTACCATTACGGACCTCCGGAAAATATACCCCAACGGCACCAAGGCGCTCAACAACGTCAGTTTCACTGTTGACCAGCCCCAGGTTATTGCCATTATCGGCCCTTCAGGGGCCGGTAAAAGCACCCTGATCCGCTGTATCAACCGTCTGGTGGAGCCCTCCTCCGGCCGGATCATGCTCGACGATGTCGATATCGCGTCGTTGAACCGGCGCCAACTGCGCAAAGTTCGCCGGCGCATGGGGATGATCTTCCAGGAGTACAATCTGGTGGACCGCCTGACGGTCATGGAAAACCTGCTGTCCGGCCGCCTGGGATATGTCTCGTTCTGGCGGGCCTGGCGACGGAAATTTCCGCCGGAAGATGTGGTAGCGGCATTCAAGCTGCTGGAACGGGTCGGTCTCGAGGGCTACCAGGACACCCGGGCGGATGCGCTTTCCGGCGGCCAGCGCCAGCGGGTCGGCATCGGGCGGGCCTTGATGCAGGCGCCCGACCTGCTCCTGGTGGACGAACCCACCGCCAGCCTGGATCCTAAAACCAGCCGCCAGATCATGCGGCTGCTCGTGGAACTGGTAAATGAGCAGGGCACCCCGGCCCTGGTCAACATTCACGACGTGGCCCTGGCCCAGTCGTTTTCCGACCGCATCATCGGCTTGCGCAATGGTGAAATCGTCTTCGAAGGCACCGCCAACGAGGTTACCGCAGAGGTATTGACCGATATCTACGGCGAGGAGGACTGGAGCCTCACCATACGGAAAGAAGATGAAGAGGATCCGGTCGACGGCAAAACCGCGGACAAGAAAACCGGTTTCATACGCGAGGCAGCCGCCGGATGAGCACATCAACTGCTAAAACGACGCCGGCGCCACCGCGCTGGAACCGGATGCGCATGATCGAAAATCCGACCCTGCGCTACGGTCTTTTGATGCTGGGCGTGTTTTACCTGTTCTGGTCGGCGGGGGCCCTGGACATCAACTGGCATCGCATCTCGACCGGTATCCCGCGGGCGGGCAACATGTTTGCCCGGATGGTGCCCCCGGACTTTTCGCGCTGGTCCCTGCTGGTCAAAGGGATTGTCGAGAGCGTCCAGATGGCCCTGGCGGCCAGCTTTTTCGGCATGCTCCTGGCTGTCCCGCTGGGAATCTGCGGGGCGGGCAACCTGGTGCCCAAACCGGTGTATGTCGTAGCCCGCGCCCTGATTATCCTATCTAGAACCTTTCATGAAATCATCATCGCCATTTTCTTCGTCAAGATTTTTGGATTCGGTCCCCTGGCCGGCGTCCTCACGCTGATCGTGGCGAGCACCAGCTTTATTTCAAAGATGATCGCGGAGGACATCGAAAACATGCCGCCCGGCCACTTGGAGGCCATCCGGGCAACGGGCGCGAGTTTTCCCCAACTGCTGATCTATTGTATCTCCCCCCATTCACTGCCGCGGTTTCTGGGAGTGTCCATCTACCGCCTGGACGCCAATATCCGGCACTCCACCGTTGTCGGCATCGTGGGGGCCGGGGGCATCGGGCAGGTTCTGGCGGCGACGTTCAGCCGCTATGATTACGATTTCAGTCTGGCCATCCTCATGACGATCGTCTCGCTGGTTTTCATCGGCGAGTTCTTCTCCAGCTGGGTGCGGGGTTATCTGCGATGACTCCCACTGAACACGCCAAAAAGTATCCAGACGTTTGGCGGCGGTTTTCGCCCCGGACCACCCTGATCCAATACGCCTGGTATGTCGGCATCGTGGCGGCAGCCGTCTGGTCGGTCAGCAATCTCGACCTGCCGTGGTTCTATTTTCTCGATGCCCATATACAGGCGCTCGATCTGGCCGAGCGCATGTGGCCGCCCGACCTGACCTTCTGGGAAACCCTGGCCAAGCCGCTGCTGGAAACCATCCATATCGCCACCCTCGGCACTATCATTACTTTTGTCATCGCGTTTCCCATAGCGTTTCTGGCCGCCCGCAACACCACCTTCAATACCGCTACGTGGTTCGTGGGCCGGCTCATTCTGGTCACCTCGCGGTCTGTCAACACCGTTGTCTGGGGTCTTTTTTTCGTGGCGATCTTCGGGCCGGGCCCCCTGGCCGGCATCTGGGCAATAGCCTTCCGGTCGATCGGATTTATGGGCAAATTGGTGGCGGAAGCCATCGAAGAGATCGACGAGGGGGTGGCGGAAGCCATAGAGGCCACCGGCGCTTCCCGGCTCCAGGTATTGATGTACGGTATCTTGCCCCAGGTACTGCCGGTGATCTACGGCACGGCGGTCTACCGCTGGGATATCAATATCCGGGAGTCCACGGTGCTGGGCTTCGTGGGCGCCGGCGGCATCGGCATCCTGCTCTACTCCTCCATCAACCAGTTTCAGTGGCATGAGGTCTCGCTGATTCTCTGCTCAGTTTTCGGAGTGGTGCTGGTGAGCGAGTTTATCTCGGCATTGGTTCGTCAGCGGATTAGCTAATAGTCACACAAAAAGCAAAAGGAGTTAATGTAAAATACATCCTTGACAGGGCCCCACAAACCAACTATATTCCAATATAACGATATGGAGGCGGCATGAGAGAATTTATTAAGGTAATGAAAGCCCTGTCTGACCCGAACCGGGTCAAAATGATCAAGTTGCTCCAGCATAGGGTTCTGTGCGTTTGTGAAATCAAAGAGGCATTAGGGTTGGCGCAATCCACCGCCAGCAAGCATTTAAAACTACTTGAAGATGCCGGTTTAATAACCTTTTCCAAGGATGGACTATGGGTAAATTACAGGTTGGCCGATGGATCCCATAGCCCCTATGTTTCCAATCTGTTAGGGAATCTGCGGCATTGGCTTGAGGATGACCCTGACATTGCCAAACTTGTGGAACACCTCCCACAGGTCAACCGGGAAACCATTTGCGGCGGGTAATTTTTTTTGGCCTTATTATATCGCTATATGTCGAAATATGAACGGATTGACGACCCCACAAGACACTGGATATTTCGCGTGGCCGCCCACAAGGAGATTTAAGAACAATGAAAGAGCGTACCAAGTTATTATGGATTGTGGGTATTTTTTCAGCCGCCTATTACGTGCCGTGGAGCCATCCACTTATCCGGCAGTCCGGGCTGGAAGCCTTTATGATGTTGCAGGAATATGCCCGGGAACATGTCCTGACCTGCCTGATTCCAGCATTTTTCATCGCCGGTGCCATTGCCGTGTTTGTTTCACAGGGCGCGGTCTTGAAATATTTTGGGGCCCAGGCCAGTAGATTCTGTCATACTCGGTTGCATCGGTTTCGGGAACTATCCTGGCGGTCTGTTCCTGCACTGTGCTGCCTTTGTTCGCCGGTATCTATACCCGCGGGGCCGGGATCGGGCCGGCTACAGCATTTTTATACTCAGGCCCTGCCATCAACGTACTTGCAATCACGTTAACGGCCAAGATTCTGGGCTGGCAACTGGGGCTTGCCCGGGCCATCGGTGCGGTTGTTTTTGCTATTGTGACCGGACTGTTGATGACCCTGATTTTTCGCAAGGATGACGCTGCCCGTACGGCGGGTCAGATTTATGTACCGGATTCTGAAGGTAAGGAGCGTACACTGTTCCAAGACACCCTGTACCCGTTAACGATGGTTCTGATACTGGTATTTGCCGCTTTTGCAAAACCGGCACCGGGATCTACCGGTTTATGGCCGGCTATTTTTGCTGCCAAGTGGTATATCACCATTGCTCTCCTGATTATCCTTGGTTTCATGCTGAAGTCCTGGTTTACCCGAGATGAGTGCAAAAGCTGGGTGGAGTCCACCTGGGGATTTATGAAGCAGATCTTTCCACTCCTGGCCGGCGGAGTTTTGGTGGCTGGCTTCCTTCTGGGTCGTCCGGGCCATCCGGCCCTGATTCCTGAGCAATGGGTCCAATCCCTCTTGGGCGGGAACTCATTTTCGGCTAACCTGATCGCCTCATTGGCCGGTGCTTTTATGTACTTTGCCACCCTTACCGAGGTGCCGATTTTACAGGGCCTTCTGGGTGCCGGCATGGGCCAAGGCCCGGCCCTGGCCCTGCTGCTGGCCGGACCAGCGCTTTCCCTGCCCAACATGCTGGTAATCGGCAGTGTCATGGGGGCCAAAAAAACGGCCACTTTTTGTGGTATTATCGTTATCATGAGCACCTTTGCCGGGATGATTTACGGCACTTGGTTCGCATAAGCGGGTGTGCCAATGAAAGATGTCACATAAATCATAGTTGGCGGGCAAAAATCAGGCATCATCGGATTGAAAGACGCCCCGGAGGCAGCGGTGGACACGTGCCGGGGTCAGGGCCGTTGGTACGGTCCCACCCAAAAAAAGATAACGGCCTGGATAGAATAAGCTGAAAAAAATAACCAACTTTAACCGGAGGAACGGTCAATGGAAATCAAAGTGTTGGGCCCCGGATGCCCGAAGTGCCACCAGACGGAGAAAGTAGTCCAGGATGCAGTTGCTGAATCAGGCGTCGCTGCTGACATTGAAAAGGTAACGGACGCGATGAAAATTGCCGGCTATGGCGTTTTCGGGACTCCCGCCGTAGTGGTGAATGGTGAAGTTAAATCTGTAGGTAAAATCCCAAACAAGGAAGATGTACTTGCCTGGATTAAGTGATCACATAGGAGAAAAAGGCCAGTGATAGACTGCGGTAAAATTTTGTTATCTGATGGACAGGCCGCATTCATCGCCGAACGGTCCGACGTGATGAGTATTTTTCGGGGCGCATAGGCAACATAGTAGCGTTATACGGTCTTCCAAAGGCTGTTGTGTGCATGCCCGACCCGAGCAGTGATTTGTATCCGGACACTCCCCGGGCATTGTCAGAATCCCCGGGTGAAGATCTCGCAGATTAGAACGTGATGGCCCTCAATGACTCGAAATAAGCCCGGGAAAACTATTCGCAGCGTCCTGGACGCCTGTGCCGATTGTGATACCTGCCGCTTTTTAATGGACGAAAGCTGCCCGCTGTTTCCGGAACTCTATCGGCTGTACGACCAGGAAAAGGAAAAAAATGAACCGGCTGACTACGATGCATTACGAAAGTTGGCCGACCGTTGCACCCTCTGTGGCCTTTGTCCCTGCCCCAACATTCGTGCAGATGTAATCCGTGAGAAAACCGAAAGGGTCCGAGAAGAAGGAATGCCTCTGGGCGTTCGCTTGCTGGCCGATGTACAGACATTTGGGCGCTGGGGCAGCCTGGCTCCAAAGGTCCTGAACAAGGTGCTTTCATTTGCGGCTGTCCGGCAGGTAGCCAAAAAAATAGCGGCGATCCACCCCAAACGTGACATCCCTGAATTGGCCGGGGAAAACTTCTTTCACTGGGCACAAAAAAAAGGCCTGGTGCACGCCGCACAGCAAGCCCCCAAGGTGACTTACTTTGCGGGTTGCTCTGCCGGATATCTGTTTCCGGATGTAGCCAAGGCTACTGTTAGAACCCTGCACAGCAGCGGTGTATCAATCTACGTGCCTCCCCAGCAATGCTGCGGGATGCCCAGCCTGCTCGAAGGTGATGCGCCAACAGCCCTTAAGCGCATGGGCGCGAACCTGAAAATTCTACTGCAGGCTTTAGCGGATGGATATGATTTAGTCTGCTCATGCCCCACCTGTGGATTTTTAATGAAAGTGCTTTTAAAGGAAGGCGCGTTTTACTCGACTGATTATCAGCAATCGGTATCACCTGACGACAACGAAATGTGGGTTCCCGGAAATGAAACGGGAACGTCCAGTTTCATGCGTTTAAAAAAATCAGTCTATACAAAGATACTTACGGACAACAGCTACTTTTCTGACCTCGAGCCGCTGGAAAGGATCAACCTGGCTGCAAATATAATGGATTTGGGCCAATATCTAGAACGACTGCATGGTCGGGACCGTCTTAATACGCAGTTTGCAGCCGTACCTGGCCACATGGTATATTATGCGCCCTGTCACCAGCGGGAACAGCGAATGGGTACGCCCTACCTGGACTTACTGTCAAAAATTCCTGATCTGAAAGTTAAACGGGTCGGCAACCAAATGGATTGCTGCGGCATGGGGGGGCAGCTTAGGCTATAAGCAAAGTTTTCATGATATGGCGAAGCAGTTGGCCGAGCCGTTGATGCGCGAAATTCAAGCTGCCCAACCGGAGGCCATTATCACCGATTGCTTGAGTTGCCGGCTCCAATTTCAACATTTACTGCCTTACCCTGTATTTCATCCAGTGGAAATCATCTCGCAAGGGTACTAAAGAGCTATGTGCCCATACGAATCAAAATTATAACCAGCCGGGCTGTCACCAAAAGGTCGCAGAGGTAGTAAGAGAAAAAGTGTGTTTAGTACAAGAGGAAGTATCTTCGCTCTATGACTGAGTACAAAGTAATGCATCCGCCCATAAAGTTACTGATATTAAAAGCTTCTCTTCGCTGGATAAATTCGAATGGATGCACGAATAAATTCTATTGAAGACACAATGATTATAGTCAAATCAATCAGCTACTTTATACTGGCAGGCTTATGTGAGATCGGCGGGGGATATCTGGTATGGCTGTGGCTGCGTGAAGGCAGGCCGTCTGCCTACGGTCTGTTCGGGGCAGTGATCCTACTACTCTACGGTGTGATTCCGACCCTTCAGCCCGCCAACTTTGGGCGAGTCTATGCCGCCGACGGCGGCGTATTCATTGTGCTGTCGCTTTTGTGGGGCTGGAAGATCGACGGCATCACACCCGACCGCTTTGACTTGATCGGTGGAGCTATCGCCCTCGCAGGGGTAACGGTCATCATGTATTGGCCGCGGTAGCTATATTCTGTCCATACCATCCGGCCTGGAATAACAGACGCACCTTTAACCCTCCGGTTTTCTGCAGCCTCATTCTATCTGGCCTCGGGGTTGGCAGGCGTGATACTGAGCAGCTGGTTGATTTCGCTTAATAAACGGCGATAAATGAGCTTGTTGGCTTTCTCCAGAGTGTAGGGCAGACATTCTTCCACGGCACCAGTTTTCAAAGCGATACGTTGCAATTCTGCAATCAGCCCCGCACCATCAACTTTCTGGCTGCAGCAGGCCGTGCAGCGCCGGCAGGCCAGGCACAGCCAAAGCGACGGTGATGCCAGCAACTCCTGATAAAGTCCGAGGTTAACCATGCGGAAAAGCGCGCGTGGATCGAAGACGTTGCGACTACCGGACGCCGGGCACCCGCTGCTGCATTCACCACGCGTAAAACAGGCCTGGGCTTGATGGGCGCTGGTCAATTTCCCGGTAAAGGATCTGACGGCGCTGTCCGCTCTGCCGGTAATGGCGCGCCCATCGGCGGGAATGGACGTATCTATCCAGCGATACCAAGTTGAATCTGATAAGTCTTCGAGTTCACCGCCCGCCAGGCAGATGGCGGTCGCTTGCCAGCGTACGCGCTGAAAACGCATCCACAGATCATAGTGTTTCTTTGCGGTTCCACGGGAAATATCGCCCCGGCGTATTTCTTCCGTGCGCACATAATCAATGACAGCAGCCGGGCTGACAGTATTAGGGCATATATTGGCACAGCGCAGGCAGCGCTGGCAGTACCAGATATCCGGCAACTCGAGCAAGTGCGGCAACATCCCGAGGGCCGCCATACGCACAATACTTCGCGGCCGAAGGCGGCCGGTGAAAATGTTTACCGGGCATTCGAAGTCGCACGATCCACAGGTCCAGCAACGTTGAATACCGGCTAAATATACGGACTCAATCGAATTTCTCTGCTGGCGATCAACTCTGATGACGGGTGTATACATATCAACCTTTTCAGATCAACACCTTCATTCTCAAGTGAAGAACTATAAAAATTGTAGTATATATTTGAGAGCCACCAGGCAAATTACTGACGCCAGGATCAGTTTGATGGCGGTAGCGGGGAATCTTTTCTGGAAACGGGCACCGCAGTTCATACCAAGCAATCCGCCTACGCCGAACAGCAGGCCCAACAACCAATCAGGCGGGGCCGTCATCCCCTGTGAAATGGGGGCCAGGGAATAGATCGTTACACCTGCCAGGGAAATTATAAAATTTACCGTTAGAACGGCTTCGGCAATTGCATGGACCGGCAAATGCAAAACCGTTACCAGAAAGGGGGCCAGAAGGGCACCGCCGCCAATTCCGTATGTCCCGCCAATAACGCCAACGCAAAAGGCCGGCACCATTACCGCAGGGATGCGGAAACAGAATTTGTGGCCGCGGTAGGCAAACTGCACCGCATGACTGCCTTCAACGCCGGTACACGACAAACCCGTCTCAGGCTCTCCAAGCCCCTGGCTGCGAATATGGTTGTAAATATCCTTCACCAGCCTCCAGGCAACAATCAGCAAAACTACACCTACAAATAATTTAAAATTTCGTGGATCGGGAAGGAGAATTACCCTCAAGTAATACCCAAGCAGTACACCCGGCAGGGCGCCTGCAATCATGGTCAAAGCCAAACGCCAGGCAACCCGGCTTTCCCGGGCGTATTGGATCACACCGCCGGGTGTTCCAACCACGTTGTAGAGAAAATTAGTAGCCGTTACCGATGGCGAAATAAACCCCAAGACACTCACCTGAAAAGGCATCAGTAAAAATGCACCGGAAATACCGGCCATTGAGGTAAAAAAAGAGATGCCGAAAGCAACGGCCGGCGGGATGAATAGGAAGGTCTCGATACCGGCGACAGGGAACTGTATGAACAGGAAGTCCGCCCACATGGTTTTTCCGTTTAAGAGATAGATGGCCGTTTACAGCACGAAAAGGCTTCAATCTTGGTATCCGGGTGCCATTAAATACCGGCTACATGCCCTTGCCAAACGGGCAGTGGGGATAACTGCACTCAGGGCAGTCCTTACACAATCCACCGTGGCCGATGAAGGCCAGCTCTTTGCTGGTTATCTTTTCCCCGGCCAGTATCCGCGGCAGCACCAGATCTAGTACTGTGATACGGTGATGCAGCCCGCAGGCCGGAATCCCCAGTAGGGGGACGTCATCTATATAGGCCACCAGGAACATGGCCCCCGGAAGGGCGGCGGCGCCATAATAGAATTCAGTTGCACCGGCAGCCCGGATGGCTTTGCGGGTTACGTCATCCGGATCCACACTCATGCCGCCGCTGAGCAGCAGGAGGTCGCAGCCGGTATCCAGGTGCTCAAGGATCGCAGCTGCAATCAGGGCTTCATCGTCGGGGGCCATCGATATCCCGGCCACGTTGGAGCCCAGGGCCTGTATTTTTTCGGTCAGGATCGGTGCAAATTTATCATCGATCAGACCATGAAAAACTTCGCTGCCCGTGACGACCAAACCTGCTCGGGCCTTTTTCAAGGTCTTCACGGTGATAATCCCGCCATTTTGCGCGGCGATGGCAGCTGCCCGGTCCACCGGGGCCCGCTGCATGACCAAAGGAATCGCCCGGGTGGCCGCCACCAATTCACCTTTTGCAACCAGGGTGTGGCTGTGCAAGGTGGCACACATCACCTCATCCACCAGGTTAAAAGCCGCCAGGGCGGCGGCATCCACCGTCAGCAGACCGTCACAGGCGGCATGCAGAGCAATCTTGCCTTCCCGGGGGTCATCCTCCCATTGGATCCCTTCACCAGCCAAGCTTTTGGCCAGTATTGTCGCCGCCTGATTTTCGTGGATTTCACCTTCGGCCAGATCGATGAGATAGAGGTGGTTCTTGCCAAGCTTCTGCAGATGACAGATATCTTCGTGGCACACTTCGTGGCCTTTGCGAAAAGCCGCCCCCTTGAACTCGCCGGGCCTGATCTCAGTAATGTCGTGTGCCAACCGGGTACCGACAGCCTTTTCTAAGCTTATCTTTTTTAGCATGACGATCTATTCCAGTCCTTTTTTAGAATTCAACACGGGTTCAGCGCATAACAGACAGGCGATATTGGCAGGCTTGACCCGGGCGCACTGCTTCGGACGGACTGTCACCGGGAGCCCAATCCATGCCGGGCCAGGTTATTTCGCGGGCGTTGCTGAAATAGCAATTATCTGAACAGGGACTGCAGAGGAGCAATCCGTTTTCGACCTTCTCGCGACCGTCCCGGATGACCTGGCCGCAGCGGCTGCAGACAACTTTCCGACGGGTCGGTCCCGGCAGGTCGCATGCTGCGAGCGCTACGTGTACCTTCTGCACCCGGAACAGGACGCTGTCCGGTATCCTTTTATAGGCAGCCAACTGCTGCGGCCCTTTTCCAGCAACATCCGGGGCATAAACGGCCGCCAGATCACGCGCCTCTTCCGTGGAAACAACCCGAAATGATCGGTCGGTCTCAAGGTTTATAAACGTAGCCGCCATAATGCCGTAATCGACAAACTTGAGGCTGCGCCGTCCGAGCTTCACACCGGTCACGTGGGCAACGGCATCTGCAGTGCAGCGGTCCATTTCAACATACACGATGAGCTTTTTGATCTGGTCCCTGCGCCGGGGGTGGTCGAGACCGATCAACCGGCAGCCGAGCATGGCCATCCGGACCCCCACGATCTGCCCGGGACAAAGATGCCCATGGGCCTTGGCAGAAGACTCAAGTAAAACTTCGAACGGCTGCATACAATCAATCCCTCAATCCGGTTGGCATGAAGCTACTCTACAGCCGTTTCCGATTGCGCGTGCCAATCGGCCACCGTTTCACCAAGCCGCTGCATGTCCTCCCTTATGAACTGCTGGGTGGCGGTAGCCAAATATCTGTAATATGGCAGCTCTGTTTCCTGGATGGTCAGACCGGTGAAGGCGTCGATCCACTGCCCCAGATGAGAATCTAGAAATTCAGATTGCTGCACGAGGCTTGCGGCGGCTTCATCAGCACGCCCCTTGTGGAGACAATTCAATTCTTCAACGATAAGCACGTGCATGAACTCCAGCTCGGCACTAATGTGGTCGGGCGGATTTTTGAAACCTTCATCTACGGTCAAACCGGCCGCTAAATAGCGTTTGACGACATCCAGGGTGCTGTCTCCCATGATTTGACGCTTGTCATCGAGGTAAATGGAACCGAAAGGCGGTGCCAGAAGCTGATACGGGCCGATAAAGAGTTTGGCGAACTGAATCTCGAGGTCGTCGACACTAATGCTTGTGTTCAGCTCACTGCGCATCATGATCACTTGTGAAATAGCGATCGACCCCGTGGCGCACAGTCCTGTTTCGAGCTGTTTCAAAACTTCACTGATACCCGGTTCAGGCGGGCTATAGCATTTTGAAAACGCACGATAAAGTTCACTGCGGTATTTCTCAATACTCAGTACATCGTTCTCATTCATGTCATCCACTCCATGTGTAATAATGAGTTGCCACTGTAAAGACCATCAGCTTTGAGACCTACGAGGCGGCCGGGAGGTAAGCGGCGGCCCCGCAGTGCTCAGGGCCGGCCGCAGTTAATCCGGCACGGCTTCCAGTTTCAGGTAGCGCTCACCGATGCTGTACACCAGCAGCATGACCGCGAAGCCAAACAGGGCCACGAAGACCTCGTAGACAGTCGGCATATAGCTGACAATTTCAGGGCGGCCTTCCGCCATTTGACCGAGCGGCCGGACAACACCGCTGAGCACAAACTCCAAACGCCCGGCAAACATGCCGACGAGCAGGAGCGCACTGGCAGTAATCTTGCCCCCAACGGTAGCTCTGATTTTTGGAACCAGCATCAAGACAGTGGGCGCGACCAGACCCAGCCAGAATTCGATATTGTATGGGATTGAACCGACCATGTGCTTGAAGGCCTGATATTCCACAGCAGTCGAAGATATACCGCCGCTGACGGTACGCCACAGAAAAAGGACCCCGATAACGCCGGCGACAATTCCCATCAATCGCGCAAACTCATTGAAAAGAGCGTCTCTGTCGGCGGTCAATGACTGATTCGTCAGATAGTTGTATATCATGGTAAACAAAAGCAGCGCAGCCATCCCGGAAGCAAGCCCGGTGAGTGGGAAATAAAAGGAAAAGAAAGAGGCATTCAAAGACGGTCGCGCATCGGTCATACCCAACAACCAGCCAAGGGTCGTGGATGTAAAGATAGCAATTATGAAGACCAACATCCCCAATGTTTTGCTTATGGATCCAGTGTGTATGCGCCAGAACGCGCTGAGCAGCAGAACAAAATAAGCACCGTAGAGCACAGCCAACCACCATAACGGTGAGGCCGGATTTGGGGAAAGCAAAATATAGATGACATTCAATGGGGCGCCGAGATGCAGAATCAGGCAAACAAAGGAGCCGAGCAAAACAGCAATCTCCAGATACACCGTACGTTTTTCAATCACCTCGTATCGTTTTATACCGAACACGACTGGAAAAGAGGAGACGAAGGCCAAGCCGGCGCTGGTAAGGCTGAAAAATATATAGGTCGACAGTGGCAAAGTCCAGACCAGGACATCCGTTTTGGCATACACTGCAAACCCGACGGAATAGACTTTGAAAGTTGTCCAGAGGCCGAGAAGAATGCCGAGGCCCAGCAATCCAATCCAAAGATTATATCTATTCATTTATACACCTCCTTTCGTCCTTGGGTAACCGGCCGAGCTGAAATCCCTGATGTAGTAGACCGCAGGTTCCGTCCCCACGGCTTCCTTCAGCCGAAATGGTCTGAACTTACCCAATAATTGGTTAACCTCACTTTTAGGATCGTCGAGGTCTCCGAAAACCCGGGCGTCCGCCGGACAGGCTTCCACGCAGCGCGGCAACTTGTCCCGCGAGACCCTGTGATCGCAAAACGTGCATTTCTCCACGACCCCTTTGGGCCGGATATCAGGCAGGGTTGCGCCGCGTTCGGGGTTAAAATATGGTACGCCCTTTCCGCCGTTCTTACGAACTTCTTCGGCCGGCGATGAGGTCACGTTGGGAATTACGGCTTTGTTGTCCTTCCAAGAGGCGTGGGCATTTTTCCAGTTGAAGTAAATCACCCCGTACGGGCAATTGATCATGCAGTACCGGCAACCGATACATTTGTCCGGGTCATGCATGGTGATGCCGTTATCAAGTTTGTGCATCGCCCGCGTGGGGCAGCCGCGCACACAAGGGGGATTTTCGCAGTGGTTGCATAGAGTCGGGATATAGTGATACCGCACATTGGGAAATGTTCCCGAGGTTTCCGTTATTTTATGCGACCAGTAGAACCCTTCCGCCACGTTGTTTTCATTGCGACAAGAAATACTGCAGGAACCGCAGCCAACGCACCGCCGAAGGTCGATGACCATTGCATATCTTGGCATTGTTTCCCTCCTTATAGTTTTTCAATTTTAAGCCGGGTTACGGCATAGTAAGCTGAGCTTCCGCTCAGGGCTTCGTATTGGGCCGGAATCAAGTCGTTGCTACTGCCTCCACGGGGGGTTTTCCCGAACTCTTCAGAGGCAATTTTTCCATAGGCCCAGTGGCCCTGCCCATAGCACTTTGCTACCGTACCCGGGCGAACCCCTTCCCAGAGTTTGGCCGTACAGACCAAACTCCCCGTCGGCGAGGAGAGCTTGATCCGGTCTCCATTGGCGAGGCCCAGCTTGGCGGCATCCAGGGGATTGATTTTGGCCACGTCATCCCAGGTTTCATCACCGGGATCCAGGTCCTTGAAGTCGAAGTACCAGGTGCAGTTGGCTGATCGTCCCTCCCTGTTCAGACGAGATTTGTGGTCCACGTGGATGAATGGATACTCCTTTTCATCCCCCAGTATGAAAGGCTCTTCATAATGAGGTACGAATGCCATTTCGCCCTTGGCCAGATACTTGGCGGCCTCCAAAACTTCATCGACGGAAACGCCGTGTTTTCCGGCGTGTTTTTCAAGGGCCGCCTGGAGGGTTTTGCTGTAGAATTCAAACTTGCCAGTTTTGGTCTTCATCTTGCCCCAGCGTTTACGGAAAGGATACGGATTAGAGTTCCACACCCCCACCTTGGCAAACTCCTTCCAGCCGTTGAACTTATCACCGCCCTTGTATTTGGCCGGGTCCCACAATTTTTGGGTGGCATACTTGAGGGCATAAAGGGCAAACTCTTTTTCGTTCCTTGGCGCTTTGCCCGTTTCCGGGTCCTTATAGGTTTTATAATGCCGCAACAGGTTGTCAAAGCCGCGCTTGGCCAGTTTTTCGGCAATCAGCCAGGGAATCTCAGTCTCGTCGGTTTTGTAATCCCACAGGTTTTTTACGATGGGCTGCATCAGGGTGACATGCCGGTACCCGTTGGCGTGCGCTTTTACATAGCCCCACTTTTCGAACATGTGGTGGGTATCCGGCAACACGATATCGGAAAACCAGGAGAACTCCGACGCGTTGGTGGTAATATGGACCAGAAAAGGAATTTTCGACAGGGCTCGTTCCCAGCGTTCCGGCTGTGGCGCCGAAAACGAGAAATTGTTCATATAGGCAATGGCCACTTTGATCTCGTTGGGATCGGCATTGAGAATACCATCCGCGGCATTGTTGGTAATAACGCCGCTGCCCGGGTTACCTTTTTTCAGGCAGGGGATATGCAGTCACCCGCGTTGATCGATCTTCTCATGTTTCTTGCCCTTTTTCGCGATTTCGTCCATGAACGGTTTGGGCTTGGGAAACTTGGTCGTATACTCCTTGTTGGCTTTCAACGTGCCGCCAAAATTGTCCGCGGCTCCGACAATTCCGTTCAAAGCATGCACAGCCATGGCTGCGTACCCGCCGCGGACTTGCATACAGGGCCCGCCGCCCAGCCAGGAGATGCAATGGGGGGCTGCCTTGCCATAGCCGATCGCCACGCGCCGAATCTGCTCTGCAGGTACTCCGGTTATCGGGGCCGCCCATTCGGGGGTCTTATCTTTCAAGGCCAGATTCCAGTATTTAACAATACCGTAGGTATGCATTTCCTCGAAGGCATCTTCCGCGACCGTTTCTCCTTTCACGAAAAGATTGACCCCCTCTTTGAAATCGCCCACGAATGGTTTGTACCAGAGCCCTTCGGTCAGCAGGACGTGGGTAATCGCCAGCGCCAGGGCGCCGGCCTGGCCGGGTTTGATCGGCAGCCACTCATCGGCTTTGCCGGCCGAGGCTGACAGCCGGGGTTCGACTATCGCAATGGTGGCCTTGTCCACCACGTCTCCCCAAACCTTTGAATAGTACGAAACCTGGCGGTTGGCCGCCAACGGGTCGGCCCCCCAAAGGAGAACATAGTGGGCATTGAGCACGTCGTACTGCCGATAGCCCCAAATGCCCTCGGTATAATAAGGACCGAACTTTTCCGCCTCGGCGCACAATGAGCTGTGGGAAATGTTGTTGGGGGAGCCTATTATTTTGGTCATCCGGTCATACAGAATATCGCGCATGTACGAGTAACGCCCGCGCATCAACATGTACTTGTGGGTTTCGTTGTTGTTGCGCAGCTCCATAATTTTATCGGCTATGGTATCCAGGGCCTCATCCCAGGAAATGGGCACGAACTGCGGATCTTCATTGCGCCCCTTTTTAGGATTGGTACGTTTCATAGGCGTTTTGATACGGTCCGGATCATATAACTGCTGGAGCCCCATATGAGAGCGCGGGAAGCCCGCCCCCATATTCACCTTCGAATGCGGATTGCCGCGGACTTTTACAGCGCGGCCATCAATGACATACACCTGCTTGGAGCACCAGGACGTACACCCCTGGCAGGTGGCCGGGAGCCACTCCCCCAAGTCTCCCGAACCCTTGCCTGAAGCGACCGCCAGGGCGCTCAGTTCCGGTTTTAGTCCCGCTCCCATAGCCACGGCAGCTCCGGTAGCTGCAGAGGCCTTGACAAAAGAGCGGCGTGAGAGCTTCACATTCTTCAAAAAACCAGCCATCAGGGTTTTCGGCTTATTTTTCGTTTTTTTCATCTCTCCTCCATTTTGAAAGTTATGACCGTCAGTTTCGGTATTTTCGGGTGGCGGTGTTTGCTGCCGGACAGCAACAATATCACTTCCCACCTTGATCTTTATCCGGAGGATCGCGGGTATCGGCCTGATTCTCACGGATGCAGCGAATCCAGTAGACCAGTTCATCGGGATCGACCGGTTTGTTGATGCAGGCAAAAATATGGTAGCAAAGGGCTTCTTTGAGCTCCGGATGGAAACGATCCCGGGAAGTGCAGAGAAAGCAGACGTCAGGATAAGCCAGGGTCAGGCTGCGGATCGCACGATTGCCGATATCCAGGCTGTCGATATCCAGTACAACCGCCATATAGGATGAATCGGCCAGGATCTTCATCATGTCAGCCAGCGTGTGGCAGGTTCGGCTCCGGTACCCTGCTGATACGATTATATCCGTCAGGAGAGCCGCTTCATCCCGATCCAAACTGGCTATGAGGATACTGGGGTCATTTTCCATTTATTTCCGGACTGTTGCTTGTACCTTTGTATGATGTGACTTCGAGAACAATGCTCGTCAGGTTTAAGAATCACAAGATGCATGCCAAATTTTCACCGAGGACGTAGGTTTTTTTCACGACACTCCAGCAAGAGCCATAACGTAACGTTATTAAAGCAATAATCTGCAAACATGAGACATGGAATATTGTGAATCAGGTAGCATGTAAAAAGAAGGAATTCGAATAGCACCCGAAAATTGTCCGAGATCCGGACAGGACTGTCCGGAAGGTGTTAAAAAGTCAAATAATAACAGTACTATTAAGAATCGGACACTGCTGCTGCCTGGTTGGTAACGCTCGGGTTAACTGAGTTCTGCGGGCTTCGCGCAGATTAACGAGAAGGAAATGAGTATTGGCAAGTTAGGTAAGGAATAAGGCTCAGAGGACCCAGCGAGGCATCCCTGAAACTGTCTGCCAAGGTGGCGGTGTTGATTAATGCAGTGTGGGCTTCTTTATATCGTATTTTTTTAGTTTTTCATAAAGCGTGCTGCGGCTGATGCCAAGTTGGGCGGCCGCGGCACTCTTATTCCAAGCGCAGGCTGCCAGCGCGTCCTGGATCAACTGTTCTTCGCTTTCGATCATGGTGAGGGTTGCTCCGGCGGCGGGCTTTCGAATGCCGGTCTCTTGGCCACCCTGGAGTGAAATCGGCAGATCACCCGTCTGAATCTTGTTGGTTTTAGCAAGTACAACCGCGTGTTCGATACTGTTTTCCAGTTCGCGTACATTCCCGGGCCAGGAGTGGTCGAGCAGCAGGCGCATGGCCTCCTCGCTGACGCCGGACATGGGTTTATCACGTTCACGGGCAAAGTGTTTGAGAAAATGGGTGGCTAACAGCGGGATGTCGTTGCAGCGCTCCCGCAAGGAGGGTATATTTATGGGGATCACATTGAGCCGATAGAAAAGGTCTTCCCGGAAACGGCCGGCCTTGACCTCATCTTCGAGCTTGCGGTTGGTGGCGGCGAGGATACGCACGTCGACCTTTATGGATTTATCTCCCCCAACGCGCTCAATGGTGTGATTCTGCAGGACCCGCAGAAGCTTGATCTGAGCTGTGGGTGAGATCTCTCCAATTTCATCTAGAAACACGGTGCCGCCGTTGGCTTGCTCAAAACGCCCGATTTTGTGCCGGGTAGCCCCGGTAAAGACGCCTTTTTCATGCCCGAACAATTCACTTTCCAACAGAGTTGCCGGGTAAGCGGAACAGTTGATCACCACGAAAGCGTTTTCACACCTTTCGCTGGCTCTGTGGATGGCCTTGGCCACCAATTCCTTGCCGGTGCCGCTTTCACCCAGGATTAAAACCGTCGCATCCGTAGGCGCCACATCTTCAATGAGCTGATATACCATCTGCAGTTTTGGGTCGCGGCCGATAATGTCGCCGTAAGCCGATGATTCTTCAACTCGGGTCCGGAGCGAATGCATAGCCCGTTCCCCAATCAGGGCCCGATTCAGAGCTCCGGCGGTTTGATTTATCAGCAGCGACACCATGCGCAGTTCATTTCTAACACAATGACAATGATCTGTGCAGCCCACTAACAGGGCGCCAAGTGGCCGATTTTCATGGTAGAAAGGAAATAGAGCCACTCTACGGGTAGCCCTCACCTGCTCGGGCAAGGCCAGCTTTGCGACCTGGTCGCCTGCCAGCCACCCGAATTCGTCGATCTCTGCCACCAGGCCAGCGAATTGCGTATAGGCCTCTGTATAAAATGGCGTAGTTGCACCCAGGGTAATATACATCATTGTGTTACGTTTTTCGTCCAAAACCACGATCGACATGTTCCGGCACTGCACGATGGAACCCAGGGTTCCGATCATGTAGTCAGCCAATTCGTTTAATGTCGATAAAGCTGCGATATGCTGTGAAAAAGTCAAAGAGGCGGAAAGTTGTTTTCGAGCCCGGTCGAGCTCAACGTTCTTGGCTTCGAGCTGTTCCTTCGATTGGTTAATTCTGGTCAGGTAGTTTTTAACCCGGTCAAGCATGCCATTGAAAGCATCGGTGAGCGCAGCTACTTCTTCACGCCCCTGAATATCCAGTCGCGTATCCACTGATTTCTCGTCGATGGTTGCAACCGCAATCTTGAGCTGTGTCAGGGGGCGTAAAAGCCTGCTGCTGAGAATATTTGTCAACATCAATGCTATCCCCAGTATGATCAGGGTCAACATTGCCATGGAAATCCACATCGCAGCGACCTGTTCACGGTAGGGCGCTTCCGCCAGCCCCACCCGGAGTGTACCAGCCCGGCCGCCGAAAATGGGCAGGGCGACATCAATGAACCGTTCTTTTTTCTCGGAATTGACCTTTACTATTTGACTGTGCTTTTCGGTTGGGTGGGGCAGGTTCAGATCGATGAGAGCCCTCGGTATGCCGCCTTTAAACGTGTGCGCCACGACCTGACGGTCCCGGTTGACAACGAAAAGATAGGCCACGGTCGCATCGCTGGCAATCTGGTCTTGAATCATCTTCTGGACTGCAACCACATCGTTGATAAGGATCAGGTCGGTAAGATCGAGGGCCAGTTTCTTGGCGATAGCTTCCGCCCGCACTTCAGCAGCCGCAATTAAATTGGCGCTGAATCTTTCGGTTAGGACCATTGAAATTATAAGGCCAGTACTGGCCACAATAATCGTGATGGAAACCAGCAATGCGTTTTTTAGGCTGCGAAAGCGCATCCGTTAGCCTTTCCCGGCGTGCAGGGCCGCAGACATGTCCTGAACCGGCTGATACCAGGCCTCGTCGGGTGCTACAAATCCGTCGATCATCAATTTTTCAAGAATTCCCCGGCCCGTTTTGTTTTTGCCCATAGTGAGAACCACGTCCCGGATTTTGTTTTTCAAACCATCCTCCATATGCGCGGAAACCACCAGGGGCGGACTTCCGAAGGGGGCGGACTTCCTAATGATCCGTGTTTGCGAGGTATAGAAGGATGCACTTTCCTGGAAATACTCCCAGATCTGACTGTCCACGGCTGCCCCGGTAACCAATCCCTTGGCAACGGCCATTATTGAGTTATCGTGGCTATACGTGTAAACCGTGCTCTTAAAAAATGTTGCCGGCGTTTCATCGATCTGGTGCAGCCAAAATGTCGGAACCAGAGAACCGGTATTGGAATCGGGATCCGTAAATGCAAGTGTCTGCCTTCGAAGAGCAGTTAGATTCTGGATGTCACTATCACGATGGACAATCAAGTAGGACTGGTAATAGGGCTTTCCCCGTACAACCGGCGTGGCCACGGCTTCGAATTCATAGATATCGCGTTGGGTAGCATAGGGTCCGGTGCAGACAAAGGCCATGTCGATCTTGCGTTGTGGAAACAGTTCATTGACCTCAACATACGTCTTGCGTTGCAGCAGTTCGATATCCCGGTCGACCTGGCCGCCGATGTAGGTTAACAGTTCGTTATAAAATTTGATGGTCTCCTTAGGAGATATCATCGCGGCGACAGCCACGCGCAAACTGTTTGGTTTAGTTGCCGGACCAGTGGGTGCCGGCTGGGTCACCGCAATCTTCTTCTTGGAAAAATCGACTTGCTTGTACTCGCTGCCCTTCTCACAACCTATAAGTATGGGGATAATGGCAAATAGACAGACCAACATATTCTTTAATGGACGGCAATTAATCAACATATCATTGTTCCTGGGTGTACTATTCCAACTTATTGAAAATATTAACAAATACATCACCAATCTAATTGGTCAAGTTGTGCTCCCAATGCATTCCATAATACCACATTGTGGTATTTAGCAATTATCTAGGCCAGCCATCCGCGGGTCAAGAAAAACCTGCCTGTTGAATTATCGTAATTGAGTGAGAATCGATTTAGGAAACACTGAGGACAAATAAAAACAACAAGGCCCTTTGAAGTAATCTCAAAAGGCCTTGTCTAGCCGATTATGAAAATGGCTTTTGATGGTGCCCGGGACGAGAATCGAACTCGTACAGAGCTTAGCTCCGAGGGATTTTAAGTCCCTTGCGTCTACCAGTTCCGCCACCCGGGCAGGATCCAACTCAGGGAAGTCTTTTGACTCAATCTCCGCGTTGGGCGCTCGGTTTCAGTCCTCGAAATACTATTCGTATTCCTCCGGGTGAAACCTCACGGCCGCCTTGACCTTGAACCAAAATCCATCCCTGAGTTGGATCCTGAATTATTTTTCAGAAACACCTTTTAACCCAATCTCCGCGTTGGGCGCTCGGTTTCAGTCCTCGAAATACCTGATGTATTCCTCCGGGTGAAACCTCACGGCCGCCCTGACCTTGAGCCAAAATCCATCCCTGAAATGACTCCTAAACTATTTTTCAGAAACGCCTTTTAACCCAATCTCGGCGTTGGGCGTATAACTCTTAGTAAAGACCGGGTCTTGATCTGAGGCTCTCTCAAGAAACGGCTTTCGTGAATGCGGTTTTTTAGCGCAAAAAGCCCGTCAAGGCAAGTAATTATGTAAGCCGCAGAGCTTGAATTACACCGTGACATTTGCAGGCTGTGCTGAGCAGTACCGGGCCGCGGGAACCCACTATCTCCCCCAGAGCGGTGAATAGATCATTGGGGCTGATACCGCCCACGCCGGGTGCCAGCTGCCGGCTGCGGACCACCACGGAGGTATAGTCTTCAAACTGTAACCGGGCCAGGATTTCATATAGATTCGGCTCCCTGGTCTTGCCGGTGTAGGTGCAAATATCAGCCGGTTCCGGGCAATCATCAGGGCAGATGAAATCCGCATGACTGACATATACCTGTCCATCCGTACCCGGCATTGGATGCGGTAGTTCCTCCTTGACCCGGTCCGGTACTGCCTGTATTTCAAGGGAGATCTCTTCCGGCAGGGTTGTCCGTACCCACTCGAAGGCAACGTGCAGCGGTACGGCAGGGACGATCCAATCCGGTGGGTCTGCTCCCTTCAGGCTCTCGGATAGAAAGAGGATGCTGTCTGCAAACGTGAATTGTCCTCCTGATTCGGTCACTTCAATTCCACGCTCCGGATCGGTATCCACCACGGTTACCCTGTTTTTCGAATGATGCCTTAAAGCCCGCAGCGCCTGCAGGCCGAACTTCCCGGCACCCAGCACCAGTATGTCGCTCACCTTTCTCTCCCGGTCATGCGGTTGCTTTTCACTTGCCTGGCCTTACGCTTAAGGGCGGTGTTTTGTATCACTATTAGAATCCAATATCGACCCGGTCGCCCCTTGTCAAAGGGTAATGCTTCTGGTATGGGAAGTCCATGGAAAATCAAAAAAAACTGATACTTGCATCCCGATCCCCCCGGCGGCGATACCTGCTGGAACAGGCCGGGTTGACTTTCGACGTCATTCCGAGCACGATCGACGAAGCCGCCGTCCCGATCTGTGCGCCGACGGAATATGCCCGCCGACTGGCGGATGCCAAAGCCGCGGACATTGCCGCCGGACATCCCGACAGCTGGGTCCTCGGGGCTGATACGATTGTAGTGATAAATAAGCATATCCTCGGCAAACCCGATTCCGGGGCCTCGGCCCGTCACATGCTGCGTCAACTGAGCGGACAGACCCACGAGGTGATGACCGGCTTTGCCATCCATTGCCCGGCGGCCGAACACCGCTATGCGACGACGATCACAACCGCCGTGACATTTAAAAGCCTTTCAGACGGTGAAATTGAGTGGTATGTTCAGACGAAAGAGCCCTTTGACAAGGCCGGGGCCTACGCGATCCAGGGCATCGGCACCTTTCTGGTGCGCCGCATCCAGGGATCTTACACCAACGTGGTGGGCCTTCCGGTGTACGAGGTCATCGAGTACCTGATCGAGCAGGGGGTTGTTGAGGTCTGAAAACTGAAGGGCATGGGGTCAGGAGTCGGGAGTCAGGGGTCAGAGTACGACCAGAATGCAAACAGGAAAGCAGGAAACTGGACATTGAAAGATAGAATTGAACAGATTCAAAAGCGCATCAGTGCTGCAGCTGAGAAGGCCGGGCGCTCGCCGGATGAGATCCGGCTCGTGGCGGTCAGCAAGGCCAAGCCGGGCGCCAGTGTACAAATGGCCTTGGATGCTGGTTTGGACCTGTTTGGCGAGAATTATATCCAGGAAGCCCGGGAGAAGGTGAATGCGCTGTCCGCCTCAGGCGCCCAGTGGCATTTCATCGGCCACCTGCAGTCCAACAAGGCCAAATACGCAGTCAAGTTGTTTGACCTTATTCACTCGGTCGATTCTCTGAAATTGGCGCGTGAGCTGAACAAGCAGGCAGCCCGGATCGACAAGGTACAGCCTGTGCTTGTCCAGGTAAACATTTCCGCCGAAACCACAAAATCGGGCACCTCCCGCGAGGAGGCTGTGGACCTGGCAACGGCGATAAGTGACCTGCC
The DNA here is from genome assembly GCA_905176665.1 of Olavius algarvensis Delta 4 endosymbiont. Lineage (GTDB taxonomy): Bacteria > Desulfobacterota > Desulfobacteria > Desulfobacterales > CAJINA01 > CAJINA01. Next base: position 92,240 of record CAJINA010000259.1, read on the forward strand.
CAACCTGTCGTTGCAGGGATTGATGACCATGCCGCCCTTTTTTGACGACCCGGATAGGGCCCGGCCCTACTTTCACGAACTAAGACAGCTGCGCGATCATATCCGCAGTCTGGCCATTCCCGGTGTTACCATGGATGAACTTTCCATGGGCATGACCGGTGACTTTGAAGCGGCCATTTCCGAAGGGGCCACCCTGGTGCGCATTGGCACGGCCATTTTCGGAGAAAGATCATGAAACTTTTACTCCATACCTGCTGCGGTCCGTGTTCAATCCATCCGGTGCAGGAACTCCGGAAAGCGGGTTTGGAGGTGATGGGCTACTTCTACCGGCACAATATCCATCCCTACACCGAATGCCTGCGGCGGCAGGAGACATTACAGGCGTACGCGGATGAATGCGGATTCAAAGTGATTGTCCAGGAAGGCTACGATGTAGAGGGCTTTTTACGCGACATCGTCTTTCGCGAAGCCGACCGTTGCCGGATCTGCTATCATCGGCGGCTGACCGCCACCGCCCTGGTGGCCAAAAAAGGTAAATTCGACTGCTTTTCCAGCACCCTGCTCTACAGCAAGTTTCAAAACCACGCCGCCATCCGGGAAATCGGAGAGGCGGTGGCCGCCGCGACAGGGGTCTCGTTTCACTATCACGATTTTCGGGAAGGCTGGAAGATAGGGGTAACCGAATCCAAACGGCTCGGTATGTACCGCCAGCAATACTGCGGCTGCATTTACTCAGAGAAAGAGCGCTATTATAAATCGAAGGGCTCAAGGGGTCGCGGGGCCAAGGTTTCAAGTGAAAAACAATCCCCCGAAAAACCTTGAACATCATAAAGGAAACAACCGACACACCCTGCCCCGAAAGTTCTCAGGCTCACCTGATTGACTCTATATGTATCGGACTTAATTTATAGAATGTTCGGAAATTTCATCTACTTCATTGTCGTCCTGCTGATCTATTCGACCTATCAGCCATCTACGAAAACCAATCTGGGTCCCGCGGAAACCGTGCTTGCGTTTTTAGTGCTGACCGGCATATTCTATGGCCTGGTAGCAATGTTTTTCAAGCAGCTGCAGCGCCAGTCCGCCGGCGCCGGCCGAATCACCCTGGACTACCGTTTCTCGAATTGGCAAGCGCGCCTGTCTGTGCTGGCAATCGCACTTTTTACGATACACATATATGGGCTCAACTTGCCCGCCTTTCTGGTGCGCGTTCCTCTTTTTGCCCACCTGCCGACCCTGGGCGCCGTAGTATTCATCGCTCTTTTTGTCGGTCACCTGGCCATTATCTGGTATCATGCCCACCCAATTGGGCGCATGCTCGGCAGCATTGGCGAATCCCGACGCGGCTATATCCGGTCTAATATCGCTTTCTCTATCCCGGTACTGATTCCCTGGTTTATCATTTCCCTGACAACGGATCTGCTTCGGTTGCTGCCCTTCGATTTCATTAAGAACATCCAGGGCAATCCGGCCGGGGAAATCGCCTTCTTCGTTGTGTTTCTGCTGGCCATTGCCATCGCTGCCCCGGCCATGATCCAGCGCTTCTGGGGCTGCCGCCCACTGGAAGCCGGTCTTTACCGGGACCGGATCGAGGCGCTCTGCCGAAAGGCCCGGGTTACGTATGCGAACATCCTCAGCTGGCCCATCTTCGGGGGCCGTATGCTCACGGCCGGCGTCATGGGCCTGGTAGACAAATTTCGATACATCCTGGTAACCGATGCCCTGCTGCAGAACCTGAGCCTCGACGAAATCGATGCGGTGATTGCCCACGAGATCGGCCACGTCAAAAAGCATCATCTGCAGTTCTACCTGCTGTTCTTTTTTGGATTCCTGCTAATCTTTTACGCCCTGCAGGACATTCTGATTTTCCTGGTCAGCTACCTGAATTATCTCCTGCTGGCGGCTGGCCTGTTCAATTCGGTGTCCTATCCAGCCGTGTATGCGCTTTTCAATGTCCTCTTTATCCTTTTGTTCATCATCTATTTTCGTTACCTGTTCGGCTATTTCATCCGAAATTTCGAGCGTCAGGCCGATGCCTACGTCTTCGATCTCTTGCCGTCCGCCATCCCGCTTATCCGCTCGCTCGAAAAAGTCGCCCTTACCAGCGGTCAGTCGCCGGATAAGCCCAATTGGCACCATTTCAGCATTACCGAACGGATCACATTCCTGCGACAGTGTGAACAGGACCGGCGCTTTATCGAGCGCCATGACCGCAAGTTGAAAAACAGTATGCTGACCTATGGCCTCTTTCTCTGCCTGGTGGTGGCCACCGGCTGGTTCATTACGCCGCGCATACCAACCGAACGACTGACCAACGATTTTCTCGAAAAACTGATTGTCCTGGAAATGGAAAAGTCACCGGAGAATCCCGGACTGCATTACGACCTGGGCACCCTGCACCTCACCAAAGGCAAGTTCGCCGAGTCCATGGCAAGTTACCAGCGGGCCATCGAATTACGACCGAACTTTCCGGAAGCACTCAACAATCTGGCCTGGCTGTATGCCACCTGCGAAGACGAAAGCCTCAGGCAACCCGCACAAGCCTTGCAACTGGCCCTGGCGGCGGCCGAACGAATGCCGCGTGCCCATATCCTGGATACACTTGCGGAGAGCTACTACGTCAATGGAGACTTCGAGCAGGCCCTGCAGGCTGGCAAGCAGGCCCTGCACCTGGCCACCGAGAACCGGGACTACTACCTGAAGCAGGTCATCCGGTTTGAAAAAGCGATCAAAGGCGTGATGGTGGAACGTCAGGAGATCAGCAGCCAGAAGGCGGAAGACTAAGTGCCGGAGGTCAGAAGTCGGACGTCGGACGTCTGCGGTCGGTATCCAGGGGTCCGGAGTCGGGTGTCTGGCGTCTGGGGTCAGCAGGAAAAAACGCACTTTCACCAAATAAGAAACCCCGACCGTTTGGTCGGGGTTTTAACCTTTGAACCTTTGTACGCGGAACCTTGAACCTTACTTAATACAGACCTTCCGGACCTGAATCAGATCCAGCATGCCACCGAAAATTTTGCCGATGCCGTCCTGCTTCAGGGTTGTCATGCCGTCGCCCAAAGCCTGTTCCAGCAGATTTTCTACGGGCTCGTTGTTCTGGATTTTATTCTTCATTTCATCCGTACCCATGAGCAGTTCATGCAGCCCGCAACGGCCGGCGTAGCCGGAATTGTTGCAATTGTCGCAGCCGTCAACCTTGTGGAGCATCAGGTCATCGGTGTACGGAATATTGACATATTTTTCGAAAAGTTCAGCGCTACCGTATTCGCGGACCAGTTCATCATATTCAGTCTGACTGGGATGGTATTCCTTCTTGCAGTTCTTGCACAGTGTCCGGCCCAGTCTCTGGGCCAGAATGCACAGAATCGCGTCGGCAAAGTTGAATGGGTCCATACCCATGTCAAGCAGACGGGTAATGCTTTCCGGGGCGCTGTTGGTGTGCAGGGTGGAGAACACAAGGTGACCGGTGAGAGAGGCTTCAATACCGATGGACGTGGTCTCCTTGTCACGCATTTCGCCCACCATGATGACATCTGGGTCAGCCCGCAGAAAGGCCCGCATAGCCGCCCCGAAATCAAAACCAATCTTCGGTTTAACCTGGACCTGCCGCAGCCCTTTTTGTGTGATTTCCACCGGATCTTCAGCTGTCCAAATTTTGGTTTCCACTTTATTGATGTACCCAAGGGCACTGTGCAGGGATGTGGTTTTACCGGAACCGGTGGGGCCGCAAACAAAGATAATCCCGTAGGGCTGGGTGATAACGCTGACGAAGTTTTCGAAGTTCTGCTTCGTAAGGCCTAGTTTCTCCAGCGGAATCGGCTCGCCGGCAGCCAGAATACGCATAACGATATCTTCGAGTCCGCCCTGCGTTGGGACGGTGGCGACACGGAGTTCGATATCAAGGCCGCCGAACTTCTTGAATTTAATTTTTCCGTCCTGTGGTTTGCGGCGTTCGGCAATGTCCAGGTCGGACATGATCTTGATACGGGATACAATAGCATTCCGATACTGGTAGGGAATGGTCTGGTAGACAGTGCAGGCACCGTCCACCCGGATCCGGACCTGGGTATTCTGCTTGCCGGGATACGGTTCGATATGAATATCCGAGGTGCCCCGGTTGAAGGCGTCGATGATGACCTTGTTGACCAGCTGGACAACCGCACTGTCCTCTTCTCCAACACCACCGATCTCATCTTCCATCTCCTCTTCGTCCGATTCAAGCTGCGAGAGGATGTCATCCATGGACGCCAGCTCTTTCTCGTCCTGGGTAAAGAGGTTGATGAATTCAATAATGTCGGGTTTGAGGGCTACACAAAAACCGATCGGCTTGCCTGGGAAGAGCATTTTGAGGCTGTCTATTCGCTGGAGATCGTTAGGGTTGTCGATGGCGATGATGACTTTGCCGTCTTCGACCCGGAGTGGGACAAAGGCGTTGTTCTTCATGAAAGGCACTTTGAGCTTGGTCAGCAACTCGCCGGGGATCGGTGTGTTCTTATTGAATTCCACGAAGGGAACCTTATAGAATTTTGAGAGCGATTTACCGATCTCCGACTTGGGAATTTTGAGATCGCCCATCAAAATATCTTCGATGGGCTCTTTGCGCTGGCGCGCCTGGGTAATGGCTTTGTCAAGCTCCTTGCGGGTCAGGATATGATTTTCGAGAATGTAGTCAAACTTGGTCGGGCGACCACCGCGGGCCATGCGTTTTTGATTGTAAAGGGCGATGCCCAGAATCTTGGCCAGTTCTTCAACGGCCCATTCGTCAATGGCGTTAAAGGCATCACCCGAGGTGCGGTTGATCATTTGGATGGCGCCCAGAAGGAATTTTTTATAGATAATTGGAAACACCAGGACGGCCCGGGTGGTGAACCCGGTTTTCTGGTCCCAGCTGGAGTCGAACTTCAATTTCGGATCGATGGCCTTCAGTTCTGCTTCGTCGTAGGCATCCTTGATATTGATCAGCTTCTGCTTGAAGGCCGAGCAGCCGGCGATGCTGTTCGGGGAAACCGGGATGCGAATCTCGGCAACTTCCTCACCTGATTTGAACCGGGATACCAGTTCGCGGGTCTTACCATCCACCACATAGACAGTAATCCGTTCCGCCTCGAAAAGTCCGGTAATTTCATCTCTGAGATTGATGAGGATGTCATCCAGGTTCTTAGCAGCATAGATCTTATTGCAGATTTCCTGCAGCTTGGTGCGGTATTCCACCTCCGACTGCAGATCGACATCTGTTTTGTTTTTCGCTGTTGCAGGCTCTGCCGCCATGTGTCACCCCTTATGTTAGCAGTTAAGCGCTACGGGTCACTATAATCCGCGTTTTCCTTCTGGCCTTTGAACTGATGGTAGAGTTTCCGGCCGCCCCCGGCAATCAGCGTCACCGCAATGAAATAGAGACAGAATTTGATAAACCCTATGCCAGATGAAAACGTCCCGATTTGTTCGATTTCCGGGATTACCTGGGGAATCCTGAAGAAAAACATGATGCCCATCATGATCAGGGCAATCCCCCAGGCAACCTGCAAATTGCTTTTATTGTCCGACATAAACGCTAAACCAAGTCAAATCCGGATGGTCTGCCATGCCCGGTAGGGTCCGACAGGTTGGAGAAATATAAACCAATTCATATGATTATGTCAAATCTTAATGAAACCGCGGGGGCCCCATCCGGGCTCCCCCTAAAAGGGCTTCAGATTCATGGGAAAGGCAAGAAATCGGAGACCGGAGTTCAGAGGCCGGAATCAATACCGATTTCGTTTTCGATACCAATCTCGATTTCAGGTCTCGGGTGTCTGACCTCTGACTTCGGACCCCTTAGCCCTCAAGCCCACCTTTAAACTCGGCTTTGCGTTTTTCCAGGAAGGCGGTGGTACCTTCTTTGGCATCCTCGCTGGCCATGCACAGGGCAAACGCGTCCACCTCCATGGCGCAACCGGTCGCCAAGTCTGCGTGAATTCCGGCATTGATGACCTGTTTGGCCGCCCGCAAGGAAACTTTCCCCTTGGCCGCGATGGCGCTGGCTGTTTTGAGGGTCTCCGCCATGAGGGTATCCAGGGGGACGACCTTGTTGACCAGGCCGATATCACGAGCTTCGGCCGCCGGCAGCATGTTGCCGGTGAAGATCATTTCCTTGGCCCGATTGAGGCCCACGAGCCTGGGTAGGCGCTGGGTACCACCGAAACCGGGTATGATACCCAGGGTAATCTCGGGCAGCCCGAACATGGCGTTTTCGGAGGCATAGATAAAGTCACAGGCCAGGGCCATCTCGCTGCCGCCGCCCAGTGCAAAGCCGTTGACAGCGGCAATCACGGGGATTGCCAGTTCCTGGAGCCGGCTGATAACAGCCTGGCCCTTGCGGGCAAACAGCTTGGCCTGCAGGGTGTTGCACTTGGCAATTTCGGTAATGTCCGCCCCGGCTACAAATGATTTTTCGCCGGCACCGGTCAGCACCAGTACCCGGATGTCTTCATCCACCGCGATTTCACCCAGGGCCTGGACCAGTTCGTCAAGCAGGGCACCGTTCAAGGCGTTCAGTGCTTTGGGCCGGCTGAAGGTGATCACCGCAATCCCGTCATTTACATCATACAGTATATTCTCGTAGGCCATGTTACTCCTCCACGTTAAGATTGATGGTACCCTATTTGGTTGATTATTTTCGCTCTTTAGAAACCGGCCCTTTCGGTTCAGCCTTGCTTGCCTTTGGACTTTTTAAACGCAGTGGGGTTTATCTCTTTAATATAACCCTTGATACCGCGGGATATACCTTCGCTCAACTTGTTTTGGTACCGGGAACTTTTTAACCGCTTGCATTCGCGTGGGTTGCTGATGAAAGAAGTCTCTATCAACACCGCCGGCATCTCGGCCCCAAGCAGCACATAGAAAGGCGCCTGTTTGACACCCTTGGAACGAACTTTCTTGTAGTGCTTTCTCAGGTTTTTATACAATCCATCCTGGATTTTGCCGGCCAAACGGCTCGATTCGTTTATTTTCGCGTTCTGCATGAGGTCGGTCAGGATGGTCTGCAGGTCACTGATATTCTTGGTGGAAGTCATATTTTCAAAAGCTGCCACCCGGATCGCTTCATCATCCGTGGCCAGGTTGAGAAAGTAGGTTTCGATACCGTACGCCCGCTTGTCGTCGTGCGCGTTGGTGTGGATCGAAATAAACAGGTCCGCACTTTTGGTGTTGGCAAAAGCGGTGCGTTCCTCGAGGGTGAGATATTTGTCGGTGGTCCGGGTCATCAATACTTCGCAGCCGAGTTCTTTGCGGAGTTTAGCGGCCAGTTTCAATCCGATTTGCAGGACGATGTCCTTCTCATGAACGCCCCGGTAGTATCCGGGCGCACCATAATCCCGCCCTCCGTGACCCGGGTCGATGACAATGCGTTTGACGCCCAGGGACAGTTGCCGGGCAATTGCGCCGGCCGGAACTTTGCCGTTGATCTTGATGGGGCTGGTTTTGCGCTGGGCAACTTTGGGTTTCTGTTCCTGTCCGCGGACATCGATGACGATCCGGAAAGGGTTTTTAAGCGGGAATATCTTGTACGTCTTAAAAGATTTGATATCCACCACCACCCGGACGGTATCCTGCCTGTACTGCCCCGCCCGGGCATCGCTCAACAGATTGTCGTTAATGGGGATTTTTCGTTTGGTGCCACGGTCCAGTCGTGCTTTTTTAAGGTCGACGTACAACCGTTGGGGCTTGTTGATGGCGGTGTCTCTTTTCAGCAGGCGGTGGGTATATTCAGCCTCGTTGTCGGCATCGATGACGATGCGCGTGTAACTCGGATTCGACCAGTAGCGCAATCCGGTTACCGTGGCGATACCCGGTACCGCTTTGGTTTTCAACAACTCCCGGCCGGTTTTACTCGCCGTGTTGGCCTTGAAAATCTGTTCCGCGATGGCATCTTTGGTCTCGGCGGGCGGCGGCGTTGTTTCCACCGGCACCGCCGCCACCGGGGCAGGTACTGCACGCCCCTTTTGAACCAGAATTTTAGTCGCCTTTGGACTGTAACCGCTGGTGGGAAACTCTTTGACGACCTGGGCCAGCCGGTCCAGGCCGTTTTCCCTGTCTGCCCCCAGAAAACTGCGCTTATGCAACGCCAGGTAGCATTCTCCGGCCCGGTAGAGGCCTGCGGCCGCCCAGGGACCGGTGGGATCGCGGTCATACACATGCTTAAATTTCCCAATCACCCGCTTCCACTGATCCCGGTACTTAGACCGTTTTTTGGACGCCACCAGAGCCCGGTAACTCTTTTCGGCCTGGTTTAAGGCTGCCTGGAGGCTTTTTTTCGAGACCGTTTTGGCGCTGGCCGGCACAGCCCGCTGCGGGCGGCTTTTCTTCTCTATGGACGCCAAGTGTTTACGCGCCTTTTCAGCATAAGGCGACCCTTCGAATCGGCTTACGACCCGGCTGAAAATATCCACCGCCTCGCGCCGGTCGGATTTCAGGAAAGATTTTTTCGACAAACCGAGATACAGTTCGCCGGTTGTATAAAGTGCGGCGGCCGCAGCCGGCCCTTGGGGATCTTGTTTGTAGACCTTTTCAAATTTACGGATCACCTCAAACCATTTGTCACGGTGCTTGTGCCACTTGGTGTTCCGCTTCAGCTTTTCGTAGGCGGCCTGGGCCTGGCCATAGGCCGAATCGGCCGGGGCGGTCGCTGCCAGCGTGATTTTCCCTTTTCGGCCGGACGCTTCAATTTTCGCGAGCGCGGCCCGGGCTTTCGGGGTATAGTCGCTGCGCGGAAACCGCAGGGTGATTCGCCGAAACAGATCTCGAGCCTCCTGGAGATCCGCCTTTCGGTAGCTTTTCTTATACATCTCGAGGTACAACGTGCCCGTCATGTAGAGCCCGGCCGGGGCCCAGCGTCCGTCAGGATTCTGGTTGTGGACCGAGCGAAATTGTTCAATACAGGTGAACCAGTGGGAGCGATATTTTTGCTTCTTGGGGTTCTGACGCAGGTTTTCGTAACAGGTCTGGGCGCGGAAGAATGCATCGCGGGGATCGGCCGCCAGCCCAGAGGTCGTCGCCAGACAGAGGGCGATCAGTAAAACCCCGCCGACAAACAAGCCTTTGCAGGAAATCCGCCGGCTTCGGCGGATGGGTCTCATCCGCGGCGGTAGCCATCTTGCGACTGACTGTATAAAAGAGAAGCGCATCTCAGCTCAAGTTTTTGTTTTTTTAGCCTTTTCCTGTAACTCGCTCAACAGGGTCAAGGCCTCCAAAGGAGTTGTAGTCGATATGTCCATGCCGCGCAGCTCATTCAAAATGGCGCTATCGGCCGATTGGAACAGGTTTAGCTGGGTCGGTCCATCTACCGGGCCGGCACCTGAAGACAGGCCCTGATCGGCCCGCTTGAGATGGCCGGCTTCGTTTTCAATTTCGAACAGGATCTTCTTGGCTTTATTTATCACTTTCAGGGGCACCCCTGCAAGCCTGGCTACCTGGATGCCGTAGCTGCGATTGGTGCCCCCCCCTACAAGTTTGCGCAAAAATATGATCTCGTCGTTCCACTCTTTGACGGCAATATTATAATTTTTAACCCGCGCTTTTATATTGGCCAGTTCGGTGAGCTCATGGTAGTGGGTCGCGAAGAGCGTCTTGACACCTTTACCTTTAAAATCGTGTAGATATTCCGCTACGGCCCAGGCTATGCTCAGCCCGTCGTAGGTACTGGTACCACGACCGATTTCATCCATGATCACCAGGCTGCGATTGGTGGCACAGTTTAGAATATTGGCAGTTTCCTGCATCTCGACCATGAAGGTACTCTGGCCCTGGGCCAGGTTGTCGAGGGCCCCGACCCGGGTAAAAATACGGTCGGTCACGTTGATGTCCGCGCGGCCGGCCGGGACAAAACAGCCCGCCTGGGCCATGAGAACCGTCAAGGCCACCTGCCGCAGAACAGTTGATTTTCCGGCCATGTTGGGACCGGTGGTGACCAGGACCTGGTCCTCTTCGTCGTCCAGCCTGATGGAGTTGGGCACGAACCGCTCACCGGCAATCATTTTTTCGATCACCGGATGGCGCCCCTGATCGATCACGATACGGCCCTCGATATTAATAGCGGGCCGGTGGTAGTCGTTGCGGTCGGCTGACTCGGCAAAACCGAGCAGGCAATCAACCCGGGCCAGAAAGCGAGCCACGGCCTGCAATTGCGGTGTCTTTTCCGCCACCTGCCCGCGAATGTCGTTAAACAGCGCATATTCCAGGGTGGACCGCTCTTCATCGGCATTGAGCACCCGGGTTTCAAATTTTTTCAGTTCATCGGTGATGTAGCGCTCCGCGTTGACGAGGGTCTGCTTGCGTACGTAATGGCCCGGCACGGCGTCGGCCTGTGTCTTGGGAATCTCGATGTAGTACCCGAACACCCTGTTGTAGCGCACTTTGAGCGAATTGATGCCCGTAGCGGCCTTTTCCTGGGTTTCCAGTTGTACCAGCCAGCCCTTGCCTTCCCGGCTGATGCCGATCAGTTCATCGAGCTGGGCACTGAAGCCGGTTTTAATCAGGCCGCCTTCATGGATAACCAGGGGGGCATCCTCCCGGATGGCGCTTTCGATCAGGTCCGCAATGTCAGCGAAGACAGCGGTGTCCGCCTGCCAGTTGAACAGGTCTGATTCTAAATCGTCCAGCTGGCTGAAAATCGCCGGCAGGGTTGTCAAAGACTGTTTAAGCGCGGTCAGGTGCCGGGCATTTGCATGTCCCATGGTAATTTTGCTGCACAGGCGCTCCAGATCGTGCACGTCATCCAGATACCGGCGTACCTTGCGGGTCACGGCCAACCCCTGCAGGGCCTCTTCCACGGCCGCATGCCGGGCAAGGATGCGTTCCGGATCGATTAAGGGGTACCGCAACCAGCGGTTCAGCAGGCGACCGCCCATGGTGGTGACGGTTTGGTCCAGGATGCTGAGCAGGGTTCCTTTGCGCGTGCCGCTGTGAATATTCTTGACCAGCTCCAGGTTGCGGCAACTCAAATCGTCGATGATCAGATAGTCGTCCAGGGAATAGGTTTCAATCCCGACCAGATGTTCAATGTCCTGCTTCTGGGTTTCACGAACGTAATGCAGGACCGCACCGGCTGCCGACACCCCGGCCTTGAGCTGTTCGCATCCGAAACCTTCCAACGACAGCGTACCGAATTGCCGGCAGAGGGCTTCCCGGCTGCTTCTATGCCCAAAGGCCCCATCTTCGATGAAGGTGACAGCCACCTCGGCAAACGCCTGGATCAGGGGGCGGAAACTTTCATCCGTCTGGAAGGACGCCGGCAAAAGAACCTCACGGGGTGCTATTCTGCGAGCTTCATCAAGCAAGGCCGGATGATCGCTGGTTTCAACCAGGCGAAACGTGCCGGTGGAGATATCGAGGCTGGCCAATCCGGCCTGCTGCCCGTTTAGGGCGAATGCCAGAATGAAGTTGTTGGATTTGCCGTCAAGCAATTCATCTTCGATGATCATCCCCGGGGTCACCACGCGGACCACTTCACGCTTTACAAGCCCCTTGCTGGCGGCCGGATCTTCAACCTGGTCGCAGATGGCCACGCGAAACCCCTGCTCAATCAATCTGGAGATATAGCTTTTGGCCGCTTTCCAGGGTACCCCGCACATGGGAATCGGATCTTTGTCCTTCTTGTTGCGGGAGGTAAGCGTTATGTCCAGGGCCCGCGCAGCCTTGCGGGCATCCTCGAAGAACATTTCATAAAAATCGCCCATCCTGTAAAACAGTATCGCATCTTCGTACTGTTCCTTGAGGGACAGATACTGTTTCAGCATGGGCGTGATTTTTGGTGCGGTCATCTATTCCCGGTTTATTCTTGGGGCTCTACCTTATCTGTGTCAACCGGTGCAGGTTCGGTTTCAGCGGGCACGGCCGGCGCCGGGCTGCGCATGGCCGCCACCTCGTTTTTCAAGGCACCCAGTTCGTCCCGCTGCGAGGCAATGGTTGCATTGAGGGTGCGGATACTCTTGCCGACCCTGAACTTCGCCGGCAGGCTGAAGAGGTAAGTCAACAGGATTCCCAGTATAAAAACTCCGATGAAATAGACCCAGATCTGAAACTCCGGGGTTTCATAGGCTTTGACAGCCAGGTTCACCTGCAGGCTCAAGGGGGCCCGGAAAAAAGCGATATTCTGGTAGATGATCAACCCGAGAAAGGCGAATACCAGGATCCAGAAAGCGATTTTCATTTTTTTCATGTTCAGTCTCCGGAAAGTTCCATTTTGTCAAAATGCGGTTTTAGATTGCCGTACGTGGCTTTGATATGTTCCGGAATGACCCGGACATCTGCGAATACGGTCAAGGCATTCACGTCCCCGAACCATCTGGGGACAATGTGAAAATGGAGGTGCTCTTCCACTCCGGCGCCGGCCACGCGGCCCAGGTTCAACCCCACGTTGAATCCATCCGGGTTCATCACCTCTTTGAGGATCGCCACCCCCTGGTCAACGGTATCGAGCAGAATCTGCTTCTCCTTGCCGTCCAGCTGTTCCAGCCCCGATACATGTCGCACGGGCGCAACTAGCAGGTGCCCATTTATATAGGGGTACTTGTTCATCACGACCATGGTCACCGGCCCTTTATAGAGAGTCAGGTCATCATCGGTGGTCAGGGCCTTGCAGAATATGCATCCGGCTTCCTTGTCGCTCAGGATATATTCCATGCGCCACGGCGCCCACATTGTGTCCATACATGATTCCGTTTACAGCGCTTTGAGATGTGTGTGCTGAGGTGATTCTCCCGAACCCCTTGTCTCAGCAGCCACATTCAGGTTTTCAGGCTGAAGGCTGAAGGAAAAACCTTTCGAAATCGGCCATCCTCAGCCCGTGTTCACGAACCTTCAGTCTTCGGCCTTCTACCTAAACAACCTGAGATATCAATCAGTTCCGCGTCGGGCCATCCTACGCCTTTAAACCCGAAAACTCAACCCTTTTTTCCCCCGAGGCGCACGAGGTCAGCGGCACCCCAGGCGCCCAGGGTTTCGTTGCAAATCACCAGCAGACCTTTGACGCCCTCTATCCGGCGGCCGAATTCAATGGCGGGCTGTACTGCCTCCGGTGATGTGACCCGGTTGCCGATTGCCGTGGCAGCGGCATCCGCCAGCGAACAGGAGTCGGCGATAACCGTCACGGCATCGGCCACACCCAAACTCAGCGAATGTCCGACCGTTCCTGATGAGGTGCACACCGCCACCGACCGCTTTCGGGAATCGATCTTCACACCCAGTTGCATACTCAGCGGCGAATCACCGGCGAATATACCGATGGTGGCCGGCTTTTCAAGCTTGACGAACAAGTCGCCACCGTTTTCCACGACCACTTCCCGCGAATGCTGGCACAATCCATGGCCCACCTGCTGGGCCACGGCCCCGGCGACCGCTGCCATGGGCCCCACCCCGGCCGCGCGACCGGCGCTTACCATTTCACGGATAACGGCCGGTACCGGACCGGTCTCCGGCCACGGTGCCAAGGTACTGGCAAACTCCCTGTACCGGGCGATATAGCTTTCAATGTGCCCCCGATATCGCAGCACCATATCACGACTGACCTCGCTGAGATCATGCTCGGCCTGGATCAAAAGGTCGGTTTCCTGCACCGCCGTGCGAAAGGAAACCAGGTGGGCCTGGTTCATCTGGTCACGATAAGTACGCTGCACATGCATCAGAACATATCCCGATACGTGTCTAACAATTTGCGCCGGTCCGCCTCCGGGCATTGCTCCAGAAAGTAGCGGTCGGTCATGCCGGCGATGAAATCTTTTACGATATGGGCATTGCCGTAGCGATGGCGATAATCCGGGGACATGTTATCCAAAAATCGTTTAAAAACAACCGCTTCCCGCCGGTCTTTTTCCAGATCTTCAAGGTAGGCTTCAAATAAAATAGTAAATAGCCGGGTAACGGTGTCCAGGTGGGCCTTGATTTTCGGATTCAGATAAATTCTTTCCAGATTGAACGCTTTGAGGCGATTTACGGCCTGGGCCGCCTGGTCGCTGAACGCCACATGGGCCTGGCCGAGACTGTTGGTAATCAAATCGGTCACAAGTGAATAGACGATCGTGCCATTGGTGTCCCCGAGCAGTTCCCGACAGTCCCGGGGTAGATCCCCGCGAGTTATCAGTCCGAGGCGCACGGCATCCTCGATGTCCCGGCCGATGTAACCGATGGTGTCCGCCATGCGGACCACACAGCCTTCCATCGTCATCGGGACCAGCTGTATCCGGGGATCGGTGATCTTATTTTCAATCTCGGCTGCGTGGCTCGCAAACGTTTTGACCGCGTGCGGTTTAAGCGGACTGCAACGCACCTCACCGTCATGGCAGAGTATACCGTCCAGGGTCTGGAGGCACAGGTTCCACCCCAGGCCGCTCTGCTCGACGGTTTCCAGGAAATGGACACTCTGGACATTGTGCAGGAAGTGGCCGATGCCGGCAGACTTACAGAGTCCGGACAGAATCTTTTCGCCGTCGTGGCCAAAAGGGACGTGGCCGATATCATGCCCCAGGGCAACGGCTTCGATGAGGTCTTCGTTCAGGCCCAGAAAACGGCCGATCGTGCGGGCGATTTTAGATACCAGTTGAACATGCAGGACCCGGTGGGTGATGTGATCGTTCCAGATCAGCGAAAAAACCTGGGTTTTATCGATATAACGGCTGTAGGCCCGTGAGTGTAGAATCCGATCGGCATCCAAGGCATAATGCTGCCGGTACCCCGCTTCCAGACGCTTTTCCGGCTTACGGCGCACCCCAGCTTTGCTGGCCGCTGCATAGGGCGAAAACCATTGCGCCTCGCGCCGGTCCAGGGCGTCGTGAATGGCCTTGAGCTGTTTTTCACCGGGTGACCGGTCAGATTGTGCCTTCATCAATCAGCTTTTCCATCAATGCGGTATAATCGATGCCGGCCTGGCGGAATCCCTCCCGGCCGTATTTCATGTTGGCCTCGATCACGTAATACCGACCGTCATGCCGACATATATCGACACCGACATCGTTCCATTGGCAAGCCCGAGCCGTTCGCCGGGCTAGTTCGTGGGCTGCATCCGGCACGTCGTCGAGCAGGATCCGGCCGCCGCAGAATACGTTGGTTCGAAAATCGCCCTCCTGGCTTTTGCGCCAGTAGGCGTGTACGACCCGACCGCCAATCACCACGATCCGAATATCCCTGTCAATAGGCAGATACTCCTGAATATAAGCGACGGGGTGCTGGTCGCAGTAAGCTTGCAGGGACTCTTGATCTTTGATCAGAAATACACCGCGTCCCAGGGCTGAACCCCGTGGTGTTTTGGCAATCAGCGGAAAATCAAATTGGTCCCGGATCTTGCTTTTCTGGTGTTTCCCGTAATAAACCCGGGTGCGGGGATGGGGAATATCCAGCATGGTTAACAGGGCGGTCTGTTTAATCTTGTCCTGGACGCATTTGTAGTTGTGATAGCTTGGAAACGTGGCCTTGCCCATGGCATCGAACAGATCGGCATAAAAACCGGTGGGATAATAAACAATCGGCGCCTCGCGGAGCATGCGCACCTGCTCGGGGCTGTAATCGCTGAAATTGGGGCGCACGCCCAGGGTAATCACGTTCCGGCAGTCCCGCAGTCGGGCTTCCAGGGCGATTACCGTGCGGCCTGTGGTCATCTATATACCCCTCTTTGGTTCCGCGTTCAACGTTCCGGGCTAAGAGAGCTTTTAGCGGTTGGCTTTTAGCTTTGCGCCTGTGAACCGTCTACCTGGTTCCCCGTTCAGGGTTCCGGGTTCAGGGTTGAAGGTCTAAAACCCTTTGAACCCTTGAAAGCTCGACATTCCGTCCACCAGCCCCCGCCCTCAAATCCCTCCCGCCAGGGGAGGGAAGATCTTTCTGACTACCGACTTCTGACGTCCGACCTCTTGCTTTTCGATCCCGGTCCCGATCCCGATTTCGATTTCGGCTCCAGACTCCAGACTCCTGGCTCCGGATTCCGTGTGCCCCACCTTCCACCTTCTACCTTATACCTTAAACCTCCCACCTAATTTTATTCCGGCGGCAACAGCTTGAAGGTTTCCGGGCCGACGGGTTCATTGACCCAATACCGGTCTATGTCGAGAACGATACGGTCGGCAGTCCCGGATTGAATCGTCAGGGTCTTGGGCACCACAAAATTTCCCACCTCACGCGTAGCCTGGATATCGGCCCGGTAGCGCATCTCACCGGTTTCCCGAAAGGCTTCTATGCGGGTGATGACCGGCCGGACACCGGCCGTAACCGTTTCTCGATAGTAGATTCGCCCTACCTGGTTCCACCACTTTTTCAATACCAGAACACCTTCCCCATCCGACCGGCCGGCTGTCATCACAGCACGGTCATATTTAAGGTCAGGCAGCCGACCGGCTAAAATGAAGGTCAGACTGCTTACGTCCAGGGGCAGATGTAGAGCCGCCTTGAAGCGGTAATCCTCCAGCGCGCCTTTCTGGTATGACCCCGTGGTGTGATCCTGCAGGGTAAACCCGATCTCATCGGCTACCGCGGTCACCAGTGGACGTCCATCGAGCCCCAGAACCGTCAATCGAATTTTGTCCGGCACCTGGCTGACCCACGCGATCCGCAAGCGCTGCCGGCTGCCGGAATGGGTAAACTCCAGACGGCCGATACCCTTGCAGGTATGCAACGTTTGGTTGGAATTTTCAAGCAACCGAATCAGTTCGGTACTGTCGCCCCCCGGTGAATCGACTGGCCCCGGGGCTGAGGCACAGGCGATCTGCAAAGCGAGCATCAAGACCAGCAAGATGCAGCGGCTGTGCATCACTGGGCCGGGCCTCCGGTTAAGTCCTGAATTTTCTTTTCCAGCGCTTCCCGGTCTTTCTCCTTGACCTTGAGCGCCCGCTGGTAGCTTTCCAGGGCTTTGCGTCGCTTGTCCTTTTTCAGGTAGGCATCCCCGAGATGTTCGAGGATGATGGGATCGTCGGATACGAGTTCAACCGCTTTTATAAGTATTTCAAGTGCTTTGGCATATCGCCCCTGCTTGAAATAGACCCAGCCCAAACTGTCGGTAATATAGCCGTCATTCGGCTTATATTCCAGGGCCCTGGTTATCAGTCTTTCCGCCTCCTCCAGGTTTTTGCCCATATCCGCGTAGGTATATCCAAGGTAGTTCATGGCGCTGGCATGCTCGGCATCCATCTCGAGGACCTTTTTCATAGCCGCGATGGATTCATCCTTGTCACCCATTTTGTCGTAAACGACACCCAGGCGAAACTGGATCTTTACATTTTCAGGATCTTGCACCTGCCCTTCAAGCAAGGTACCCAGGGCCTTGTCCAACTCTCCGACATCTTCGTAGAGGGTTCCCAGGTAGAAATAAAATTCAGGTTTGGCAGGATTCTGCACAATGGCCTGCTGCAGGTGCGCAATGGCCTTCTCCGGCTGTTCCTGGTCCTGAAATAAAAAAGCAACACGCACCACGGCATCATCGTAAAACCGGTCTTGAGGCATCAATTTCTGCATTTCCTGAATGGCACTGGCCGGTTTTTGCTGACCTTCATAGGCGACCCCCAGCAGATAGTTCAGATCGCGGCTGGCCGGACCGCTTTCCAGAATACCGGTAAGCAGAATAACGGCTTCCCGGTAAAGCTTCGGATCAATATAAAGGCGCACCACATCTCGGGCAACCTGGAGTCCGGAGCGGCTGCGCTGACCCAGGTCTGACAACAGGGCGCTTGCTTCAGCCGGTCGCCCTTGATCGGCATAGAGCAGGGCCAAAGCCAGGGCGGCCTTGACGTTCTTGGGATTCCCCGCCAGAACTTTGCGGTATAGATCGATGGCCTGGTCGGTTTTGCCGCTGGCGGTATAGATGGCCGCCAGTTCGAACTTCGGTTCCTCCAGGCCCGGCTTGATCTGCAGGGTTTTCCAAAAGGCTTTTTCCGCGCGTCCTCTGCTTCCCTGCTGTAAATACAGCCGTCCCAGAAAAAAGTACCCGGCATAGGCTTGCGGATACCGCTTGACCATTTTCCGGTACACGGAAACGGCCTTGGATTCAGATTTCATCCGGGTGTAGACACCGCCCAGAAAAAGATAGGCATTTTGCTGCTCCGGAGCGATCTCGATAATCTTTTCATACGCCCGCGCAGCACCTTCCAAATCATTTTTGTCCTCAAGCAACCGGCCGTAAATATTTAACAAGGATGTATCCTGGGGGTGCTGGAACAAGGCCGCCTCAACGACCTCCAGAGCTGCCTGGGCATCTTTCTTGTTCAGGTGCAACAGGGCTCGTTCGCGCTGGATGAAAGCACTGTTCGGATCAAGTTGACCCACTTTGTCCATTAATTCGATGGCATCCGTTAGCTGGCCCTTGTTTTGAAAAAACCTTGACAGCGTATAATAATAATATCGCTGGGAGGAGTGGTCGGGCCCGGATGGAGCGGTTTTTTCCACCTGGGGTTTTACCGGTTTCTGCACACAACCTGGCGAGACCGCCAATAACAATACCGCAGTGCAGGCTGCAAACGCAGCCTGCACAAGGCGGCTAGTCCGGGGCAATATCTTCTGTGTAGGAGGCAAAATCGGGCAGTCCCTTTTTAAAGAATTCACGCATTTTTTTGATTATATTTTTTTCGATCTGCCTGACACGCTCCCGGGAAATGCTATAGCGGTCACCTATTTCCTGCAGTGTGACGGGACTGTCTGAAAAAATACGCTGATCAAAGATTTCGAGTTCCCGGGGCGTCATTTCAGCCCGGAACTCATGGATTTTCTCATGCAGCAGTGATTCCATCTCTTTTTTAGCCACCTGATCTTCAATCGACGCTTCATCCGTATCCATAAACTCCATGCGTTCCGTGTCGGAATCATCTTTCAGCGGTGCGTCCAGGGATACGTCCCAACCGTCCAGCCGCTGATCCATGTCGATGATTTCCCGTTCCGAAACCCCGAGCCTTTCCGAAAGCATTTTCGGTTTGGGGTCAAAGCCCTGTTCAATGAGTTTCTGTTTTTCCTTTTTTAACTTGAAAAACAGTTTCCGCTGGCCCTGGGTGGTACCGATTTTTACCAGACGCCAGTTATCCATTATAAATTTAAGGATATAGGCCTTGATCCAGAAAGAAGCGTAATAGGAAAATTTTACATTTTTATAGGGGTCGAACTTACGGACCGCCTGCATGAGCCCGATGTTCCCCTCCTGGATCAGGTCCAACAGGTTCTGCATCCAGACCCGCTGATACTCGAGGGCGATTTTCACAACGAGTCTGAGATTGGAGGTGATCAGGACATAGGCGGCATCCGGATCCTGGTGGTCTTTCACCTTGGCACCGAGCTCGCGTTCCTGTTCGCGAGTCAGCAGGCTGTACTGGCTGATTTCTGACAGATACCGCTGCAGCGGATCGAACTTGACGACTGATTTTTCAGTGGCCGGAGGTTTGGCGGCACCAAGTTTCACCACGGCTTTTTTCGCCGGGCCCTTTTTCAAAGCCTTGCGCGCCGCCTTTTTCGGGGCCTTGGCCGTCGCCTTTTTGGGGGCCTTGCCAGCGGCCTTTTTTTTAGGCTTTGCAGCCAGCTTTTTGGGGGCTTTGGCGGGACCCTTTTTTTTAGCCGTCGCTCTCTTTTTTTTCAATTTAGTGTGCCTGTGTTTTGGGTAGATCTCGGTTCAAATTTTTAGTAGACTTGGATATTATGTTGTGTTAGCAGTCTTCTCTCCGTGCGCCTGTAGCTCAGTTGGATAGAGCAACGGACTTCTAATCCGTAGGTCGCAGGTTCGAATCCTGCCAGGCGTACCACATAAATTAAATGGGATATCAATATCTTACAGGATTGGCGGCCAACTAGGCAGTGCGTATTATCCTGTTGGTTGATATCCCTTTTTCATTTATCCCGCCGTTTGTACCATTCACAACCTTTTGATCATATCATCATATGACGCCGGCATCAAGGCCGGAGCGCACCGAAATTGCATCACATTTTTAGATTTCTGTTTCGGAAGCAACCCTGTTTTTACCGGCATGTTTGGCCGCGTAGAGAGCCTTGTCGGCCCGTTCAATCACCCCGATTTCGGTGTCCCCGGGGCTATAAGCGCTGACCCCAATACTGATGGTAATGGCCAGTTCGATATCCTCACCGTCCACTGCGACCCGGTAGCTGGTTTCAGCAATGGCCTTGCAGATATGCCTGGCCTTCTTCAGGGCATTCTTCAGGGAAGCCCCCGGCAGGATAACGGCAAACTCTTCTCCGCCATAGCGGGCCGGGAAATCTTCCGCCCGTATATACTCACGGCATTTGTGGACCAGGGACACCAGGACACGGTCACCCAATGGATGCCCATGGGTATCGTTGATCTGCTTGAAATCATCTATATCGATCATCAGGAGCGCAAAAGGGGCCTGCATGACGGAATTGCGCTGCACCAGGTTTTTCATTTGCCGGTCGAATGCTTTGCGGTTGTAAGCATCGGTCAAACCGTCGCGCATCGATTCCTCCCTGGCTTTGGCCAATTCCACACTGAGGGTTTCTACCTGCTGGGACAGGATCTCGACCCGCCCCTTGTCGCTGGATTCTTTCTCCTTTATGGCCAGCCTGATATTCTCCACCTCCAGTTTCAGGGCGCTTTTGATTTTGCGGATGTCATCGAGCCGAATGATCTCTTCCAGTTTCTCACTCTGTTCAAACACCTTGAGGTTAAAAACTTCATTTTCCGCATTTACATTGGCCATGGCTTTGGTCAGCAGTTCGATAATGTCACGGAATTCTTTCTCGCGATCACTGAGGTAAGCTTTCTGTTTATCAATAAATTCAGCTATTTCAACCTTGTGCTTCTCGAAACGCCGCTCCGGTGGATTGGCCCAGCCGCCGGCTGCGAGTTTTTCCAGGACAGCGTTGAGGCGTTTACGGAACTTATCCGGCTCGATTTCCCGGATATCCAGCACAGACTCCATGATAAACAGCAGCAATGACCGGACGGCCCCCTCCCAGAACTCGGCCCGGGGATCCGCAGCCTTGACCTGCTCCGCCGCCGGTTCCGACGGGTCTTCACCCATCAACCTGGCATTCAGGTCTTGAGCCTCCTTATCCAATTTTTTTTACCTTTACCAAACAATCCCATGGGTCCTCCGCACCCTATTACTCTATTAGTGCAATGGGCCTAGCCCACCTTACAGAAAAGCGTTCATTTCTTTTAATTTTAAAATTATAAGGGATCTGTAGCCGGTCAGACCTGTTCTGCGATCACCTGGATGGCCCGGGCCGCTTCACCATCCGGGGTCCGCTTTAAAAAGGGGACCTGTTCGCGGATGGCCTGGCTGACATCCGTATCATGCGGAATTGCCCCCAGAAAGTGCAGGTCCAGCTTTAAAAATCGTTCTGCCACATCCCTCAGATTGTTGAAAACCCCCAGACCTTCGCGCACGTCCGTCACATTGTTCAATACCAGTCGAAAGGTTTTCCGGCCGTATTTTTGCGCCAGCACCTTCATCATGGCATAGGCATCCGTGATTGACGTTGGATCGGGAGTCAGCAGAATCACAACCTCATCGGCTATGCTGGTAAACCAGAGAACCGACGTGCCGATGCCGGCTGCGGTGTCGATCAACACATAGTCGAAAGATTCCGCTACCGCCCGCAGATAGGTGCCGATGCGTCCCTGCTCTTCCGGACCCAGATCCACCATTTCGGGTATTCCGGAAGTGGCCGGCAGAACCCCGAAGTTTTCGCTTGGAAAACAGATGCTCTCCATCAGGGCACCGCCCTCCATAACATCTCGAATGGTTTTCTGGACGGAAATACCCAGCAACAGATCCACGTTGGCCAGTCCAAGGTCACCATCGATTAGAAGCACGCGGTGGCCCTTGGCCACCAGTGACATGGAAAGGTTTACGGCAAAGCTGGTTTTACCGACCCCGCCTTTACCGCTGGTAATGCAGATAGTTTTAGCAGTGAGCAAACGATTCATGGCTTCCTCTTTAGAAACAGTGACGCGCGCTCCTCGGCAGTCACTTCGGTGGCTGGTCGCGCCGCACGCGCGGGGTCGTAGCAAGCCCGATTGCGGCCCTCATTTTTAGCAGCCAGCACAAACATATCCACCCGGTGGATAAAGGCTTCGACCGTGAGGCTTTCCCCCTCGCGGTATTCGTCGACACCGAAACTCGCTGTAAGCCGAATGGTTTCGGTTTCTAGCTCGACAGGTACCGCCGCGAGCTCCTGGCGCAGTCTTTCCGCTACCTGGATGGCATCCCGAATTCCGGTATTGGGCAGAATGATCACAAACTCCTCACCACCGTAACGGCAGGGGATATCGATTTTGCGCAGGTGGTTTTTCCAGATTCCGGCGGCCGCCTGCAAGGCCAGATTCCCGTTTTCATGTCCGTAGACATCATTCACCTGTTTGAAATGGTCGAGGTCCACCATGACCAGCCCGGTTGACAGGCCTGTCCGGCGGGTCCTTTCCATTTCACGCTCAAGGGCGCTTTTCAAAAACCGAAAATTGAAAAGACCGGTCAGTTCATCAACGCTGACAAGATCGCGCAAGGTCTCGCGCTCCCGGCGCAAGCGCTCCAGGTCCGCCGGTAGCGGGCAGTCTGGATGGTCGTGGGGGCATTGGGGGTATTTCATAGGCGTTTTACAAAGTCGGTTACTATCCGGTGTACATGCTGGGAGCCTTCTCCCAGAATGATTCCGTGGCGGTTAAAATGAAGCAGCATATAGGTTTTGTCCTTGGAGGCCAGCTTCTTGAAAACCAAACGCGAGCCGTCCGGATTGACAACCGGATCACCGTCAGCCTGCAATACCAGGGCGGGGATGTCGATATTTTCCAGACGGCTGGAAATGTAGTCCATCAATTTTTCCAACTGGTGCACCCCGGCAACCGGATTTCTGAAATAATTGATATGGGAGTTCTCGGGTCGGTTTTCAACAAATGTTTTCAGGGCACCATCCAATTTCACTTTTTTCATCAGTTTGTTCCACGCGTCAACGGCCGGTACGAACCGCGCAGAAAGATCTTTCAGCTGCATGGGCGGAGATATGGCAAACACGCCGGCCAGATTTTTCACCCGGGCGGCAAGTTCGAGCGCCAGACCGGCACCATTGGAAAAACCGCCCGCCACAACTTTCCGACATAGGGTGCTGATCAGGGCGTAACCGGCATCCACCGATTCGATCCAGTCCGTGTATTGACGGACAGCCAGATCTTCGGGAGCCGTACCGTGTCCTTTCAGCCGGGGCGCATATACCCAATACCCCATGCGGCCCAGGGCCAGGGCCAGTTCCCGGACTTCGGCCGGTGCAGCCATGTATCCGTGCACGAGCAATACGCCGGGTTTTCCCGGCTGGCCCTTGATTAAAAAAGGTGCGCCGATGGCTTTATCATGCGATTCACCGGCCAGGCTGTACTGGGCATAATCCCGGTCGAATTCGGCCTCCATCTGCCCGGTCAACTGTCGGGCCACCCGTTTGCGAATCCAGGCATCCGGCGTCCAGGCAATGCGTTTGAGTCGTTTTAAAAGCGGCTGTAACGGTTCAACTTCATTGGCAATTACGGCAACCGGGTTGTCAACCCGCGCCCGATGAAAATCGAACACGGGCCCGAAGGTAAATTTATCACGGGTCAAGCGGCCATCTTCCAGGCAGGCATCACATTTATCCACGGCAAGTTCCAAGAAATCCTTGATCCGGCCGTAGCGGTCGTCGGTCAACAGACGGGTCTGACTCTCGGCCAGGCTGTCATGGGGAAACAGATTCATGGCCTCGAAATCTGTTCCGGCAGCCAGAAAGGCTTTACGTTTCAATGCGTCCATGCCGATTGAGGTCAGGGGCATCAGCTTGAAAATCGAGGCCAGCAGGTGATCGTGGTTCACCGTGGTCATACTGTAAATATCCGCCATGTATCGCTGCATAATCTGCAGGGCTTTGCTGCGCATGGCCGGCCGGGAGGGAATATCCTCATCGAAATAGATGGGTTTGACAACCTGGATGTCACGCTGGATGGCCTGGTCATCTAGGTAGGGCTTGGCGTCCAGGGGGCGGCCGAAGCGAATATCCACGTCCACCCCGGCCAGCAGCATATTACCCTCGGTCATCAGTTCTTCCAGAAACCGTTCAGGCAGGTCATTTTTCAAACGGCCCACGAATCGGCTGATCAGGTTTTCCCGGGCCCTGATCGGGTAATACGTGATATTGACCGGTACAATCCGGGTTTGACCCCGCAAAACCGGCTCCAGATCGTCAATCCCGAATTTCTCCATGACCCGCAGGGCTTCTTCCGGCAGGGCTTTGGCCATTGCCCTGAGCCGTTGGCGATAAAA
This sequence comes from Olavius algarvensis Delta 4 endosymbiont, assembly GCA_905176665.1. Classification (GTDB taxonomy): domain Bacteria; phylum Desulfobacterota; class Desulfobacteria; order Desulfobacterales; family CAJINA01; genus CAJINA01. Next base: position 116,482 of record CAJINA010000259.1, read on the forward strand.
TTCGGTCCGCAGGGCCAGGGTCGCGGCACCGGAATGCGGACGGTGCTGCCCTTCAGCATGGGCAACAATAAACTTCCCTTTTTCAAAGGTTTTCTTGCTTTTTACCATTCTGCCTTCGGGGTAGATGATCCAAGAGGCTTCCCCGGTCAGCAGGGATTTGACCATCAGCAGATCACGATCGGGATTGCGGGTGGAAACCACCCCGACGCTGTCGAAGAATGCAGACAGGGCCGGCGTGAAAAGATCGCCCGCAGCCAGGGACCAGACATGCTGATCGGTGAGATTGTGGATATAGGTTGGCAAAATGAGCGTTTCGAGCCTGGTAAAGTGGTTGATCACGAAAATATCACTGCCGGGGGAAAGGTTGTCTTCGCCATGCACGCGGACCTTGGCCCTGGAAAGGCTGGATAGGGCTTTTACGGCCAGGCCGGTCGAGCGATATGCGTAGCGGTTCATGTTACCTCCGGTAGCCAGGAGCAAGTGTTTTGAAGCTATCTCAAAAATGCCTTTTGGCCCAATCTCAGCGTTGGGCGGGGAATTGGCGAATGAATCGCTCCCGTAAGGAATACTGCCAATTGTCGAGCGGATCAACTCCACAAAATAGTTGAGTATTCCTCCGGTTCGAATACCGCACCCGCCGCACCTTGAACCAAAGCCCCATTTTTGAGATAGCTTCTAGTCCATCACCCGATATTATGCAAAATCTAAACCGGAAATACAATGAAGCTGCTGAAAAAATATCAATTTTCCGATCAGATGCCCAAACCGGGGTTCCTTTTAAGATGCACATCCGCCAAACCCGCCCGGGAGCGGCAATTCCAATTCAAAAAACAATGCAACCGGGTGTCCGGGCCGACCTGTGTTCTGTCCCGCAGCCGGCCCACAGACCCGACCGTCAACAACCCGGCACTACCGTCAGGTATTGGTTGACAGTGGTACGGGAACTCATTAAGTTATGTGCTCACTTTAAAGGTCGGCGCAACCGGCATTTTATCTGGCAGAGCGGAGGTTTACTGTGTATTCCAAAATCCTGATCCTGCGTTTCCCGAAAACCGAGAGTCGCAAACCCATTGTTTGTTCGCTCGCTCGGGACTTTGATTTGATCTTCAATATACTCAATGCCACCATTTTGCCCCGCAAAGAAGGCGTCATGGTGTTGGAGTTGTCCGGTGCCCGTAAAAACTTCAAAAAAGGAGTGAGCTACCTGCGGTCACAGGGAGTGCAGGTGAAAAATGCCTCACAGGAGATCAGGCGCAACAGCAAAAAATGTACCCATTGTGGCGCGTGCACCGCAGTCTGCCCCACCGGCGCGCTTACCGTAACCAGGCCGGAAATGCGTGTGGAATTCAAGCAGAAAGCCTGTAGTGTCTGTGAGTTATGCGTTACGGCCTGCCCCTCGCGCGCCATGGTGGCGACGCCGATCAACCAATCTTTTTTTCAATGAGTGCCCCGACTGCCATCGCACTGAGCGGAGGCGTGGACTCCCTTTTTGCCGCTTATCTGCTCAAAAAGGCCGGAAAGGCTGTCATCGGTCTGCATTTTCTCAACGGTTTTGAACCGCATTACACCCCCTACCAAGCAGAGCCCGATTCACAACAGCCCATTTTAATTCGAGATCCAGTTAATGCAGGATACGAGCGACTGCAGGCCGACCTCCAGCGGATGGTTGCCGATCTGGATATCCCCTTGTTTATCCTGGATTGCGCCGCCCCCTTTCGCAACCAGGTCATCGACTATTTCCAGAGGGCCTATCAGTCCGGTGAAACGCCGAACCCCTGCATGGTTTGCAACCGGCGCATCAAGTTCGGCATCCTGCTTACTGCCGCGCAAGGACTCGGCGCCCAATGCTTGGCAACCGGGCACTATGTCCGGACCCGGACCGCCCCGGATGGACGGATACACCTGCTAAAAGGTGCGGATCCCCGCAAGGACCAAGCCTATTTTCTGGCCCGTTTACGCCAGGATCAGCTGGATGCCGCCCGTTTCCCCCTGGGTGAAATGGAAAAACACGAGGTCATCACCCGGGCGGCCCGTAAAGGGCTGCACCCCATGGCGAAACAGGAAAGCCAGGACGTGTGCTTTATCCGTGACCAGGCCTATGGACATTTCCTGACGGAAACACTCGGGTTCGAACCATTGCCGGGCAACATAGAAGATCTCCAGGGAACCCGCCTTGGCCGACATCAAGGTCTGCACCTTTTTACGGTCGGTCAACGCCGGGGTATCAATTGTCCATCGAGCGAACCTTTCTACGTCTACGCCCTGGATACCGAGCGCAATGTTCTGGTCGTCGGCCGCAAGGCCGATCTGGCCGCAAAACACTGTAAAGTAAATGATATCAACTGGATAACCCCACCGCAATCCAACTCGTTAAAATTGCAGACCCGGGTGCGCTACCGCAGTCCGGCCGCAGATGCCCGGGTAACCCTGACCAGCCCGACCTCCGCCGACGTGGCGTTCGAGCAGCCGCAATCCGCCATTACTCCGGGTCAGGGTGCTGTTTTCTATGCCGGTGACCAAGTCCTGGGGGGCGGCTGGATTTCACGGGCAAAGAATTGAATCATGTACCCGGTACCGAGGATTGCATGAAAGTTTAAGTCCATTATTCGGTATTGAAATCGTCTTCCGTGAGACTTTTCTGGAACCGATGTTGATCCCGATACCGATACCGATTCAGGCTGAAACCCGAAAGTTGAGCAAGCGGTTGTGCCCTGCTCTCAGGACAGATTTGACAATAGAATCAATCATGCCAAAATACACCGTTATTACATTAGGTTGCAAGGTTAACCAATACGAGTCGGCCGGGTTGGAAGAAAACCTGAAATCCAGAGGCTGGTCGTCGGTATCCACCGGGGAAGCAGCCGATCTATGCATCGTCAATACCTGTACGGTGACTGGCAAGGCTTCCATGCAGGCCCGTCAGGCGATCCGACGGGCGGTACGCTCGCATCCCGGGGCCCGCGTCGTGGTCACGGGGTGCTACGCCCAGACCGAACCGGATACGCTGGCCGAAATAGAGGGAGTCACGGCCGTCATCGGCCAGGCTGACAAGGATATCATACCTGAACTTATAGATAATGCTATCCAATCAGGGAAATCTAACCTGGAATCTCGGCACACGGATATCCGCCGGGTTAAAACCTTCGACAGCCTGCCGGTTTCTGGGTTTGACCATCGAGCCCGTCCCTTTTTGAAAATACAAGATGGGTGTAATGCCTTTTGTTCGTACTGCATTGTGCCCCACGCCAGAGGCCGCAGCCGGAGCATGGTCGTCCAAGAGGTACTGGACAAGCTCCTGCGGCTCGATGCCGGGGGCTATCACGAAGTTGTCCTCACCGGCATTCACCTGGGCTGTTACGGCCAGGACCATAGCCCTCAGACCGATCTGCTGCAGATACTGTTAAAGATTGAAGCATCTGATTTTAAAGGTAGAATTCGACTAAGTTCCATAGAACCACTGGAACTGACGGATGATATCATCCATCTGGTGGGACGATCCCCCAAATTTTGCCGCCACTTCCACATCCCCCTGCAAAGCGGTGATGACCAAATTCTGGCTCGCATGAAACGTCCCTATAACGCGGATCTCTTCCGGAACCGGGTGGAGCGGATTGTCACCAACGTACCGGATGCAGCCATCGGCGTGGATACCCTGATCGGATTCCCGGGTGAAGACCAGGCGGCCTTTGAAAACACCTTTCAGATGATACGGGATTTGCCGGTTGCCTACCTGCATGTGTTCCCCTGTTCACGCCGCAAGGGCACGCCCGCCTATGACTATCCTGATCAATTAGCCCCGGACATTGTCAAACGTCGCTGCGACCGGATCCGATCCATTGGAAGGGAAAAGCGGGCGGCCTTTTACCGTCGGGGGATCGGCGGCACGATGAAGGTCCTGGTGGAGTCGCAACGGGATGCAAAGACCGGTCTCTTAAAGGGATTTACTTCGAATTATATCCCGGTTTTACTGGATGGTAAAGATTCACTCAAGGAACAATTGGTTAAAGTAACTCTTGATGCTATAGATAATAACTTATTTGTTTACGGTAAGTTAAATCAATAATTTGTCCACCTGAATTTTATTGCTACCAGTCGGGCGCCTGTCAATGGCGCCGAAGGCGGTTCGGCGTCTAGCCACCTGGAACACCAGGCTCTCGCCCAGGTTGGCTTGCCCGCCCCTCCGCTAGGCTTTACTTTCAGGGAAAAACAATTATACTTGTACCGGCAACCTGGCTGGTGTATAAAACCGCCCCGAAATACCCGCCACTTGGCAACGGAGTTGGAATGGCTGTAGGGGCTCGTAAAACAAATAAAAAAACTGATCAATACGATGTCATCATCGCCGGTGCCGGACCGGCCGGGCTGTTTGCGGCTTATTATCTGTGTGAAAACTCGGACCTGAGCATCCTGCTGATCGACAAGGGCAAACGGCCGCTGAACCGAAAATGCCCGATCAAGGATGACCAGCCCTGCGTGAAGTGCAAACCGTGCAACATCCTCAGCGGGGTGGGCGGCGCCGGCCTCTTTTCCGACGGCAAACTCAACTATATCCACAAGCTCGGGAAGACGGACCTAACGGAGTTTTTATCCCTGACCGCCGCCCGTGACTTAATCGACGAAACCGAATTAATCTTCAACCGGTTCGGTATGGATGCCCCGTCCTATCCCACCGATATGCAATCGGCCCGGCAGATTCGCAAAAACGCCAAGGTGCACGGTATCGACCTGCTGATTATCAAACAAAAACATCTCGGGAGCGATTGCCTGCCGGCTCATATCGCGGATATGGAAAAATACCTTAGAAATAAAGGTGTGACCATACACACATCGGAAGAGGTAAAAGACGTGGAGGTGACCCACAACTGCGTCACCGGGGTGGTAACCACCCGTCGAACATATAAAACCGGCCACGTGATCCTGGCCCCGGGCAGGGTCGGCGCGAACTGGATGGGACAGCTGGCGCAGAAATACAACATCGGACTGAGCCAGCGGGGCATCGAAGTGGGCGTTCGGGTGGAAGTCCACAATGACATCATGCAGGACCTGTGCAGCATCATTTACGACCCGACCTTTTTTGTGCAGACAGTCAAATACGACGACCAAACGCGGACATTCTGTACGAACCTGGGTGGATTTGTGGCCCTTGAAAACTACAAGGATTTCGTTTGCGTAAACGGCCACGCCCTGCGGCACACCAAGTCTGAAAATACGAATTTTGCCTTTCTTTCCAAGGTGGTCCTCACGGAGCCGGTCACTGACAATCAGGCCTATGGAGAGTCCATCGGCAGCCTGGCTACCCTCATTGGCGGCGGGAAACCGATCTTGCAGCGTTTTGGTGATCTCAAACGGGGCCGGCGAAGCACCTGGAACCGGGTAAACAAGGGGTATATCGAGCCCACCCTGACCAACGTGGTTTGCGGAGATATTGCAATGGCCCTGCCCGAGCGTATTCTGACAAACATCATCGAAGGGCTTGAAAAGCTTAATCACGTGGTACCGGGAGTGGCCAATGATGAAACCCTGCTATATGCACCGGAGATCAAATTCTTCGCCACTCAGGTGGAAACAACCGCGCATCTCGAGACCAGTATCGCCGGGATGTACGTCGCCGGAGATGGCCCCGGTGTGGCCGGCAACATCGTATCGGCCAGCGCCACCGGCCTGATTCCGGCCAAGCATATTATCCAGGCCCGTTCCACTTGAAGTCCGCCGCAACATGTAACCAGGGAAGCTATTATGAGCAATAATCCTAAGGAAAAGCAAGATTTTACAATATCACAGCTCGCCGATGAATTTGACATCAGCACCCGTACGATTCGATTTTATGAAGAGAAGGGCCTGATTGCACCCCGCCGCTCGAAAGGTAATCAACGCATCTACACCCGGCGGGACCGGGCGCGTCTAAAACTTATTTTGCGCGGAAAAAGGTTCGGCTACTCCCTGGACGAAATTTCCGAAATGATGGGCATGAACGATATCGATATGAACGAGGCGGACCAAATCCGGAAGGCTCTGCAATACGGCGACCGAAAGCTATTGGAAATCCGGACGCGAGTGGAAGAGTTGACGCTGCTCGAACAGGATATTCGTTCGGTCAAAGGAAAGCTCATTGAACGTCTGGCGGAAATCGAGCCGGGCGGATAGAAGCAAACCCGCACGGGCTGCCGGCCACCTTTAGCTGTACTTTAGATCTTGCACCTTACCAATTGTAATTTCAAGATTTTTCAAACACAGCCTTCACCCATCAATTCATCACCGAGACAATGCATCAGGATAATGGCCATCGGAGGCTTTCTCAAAATTGTATTTTGGTTCACGGTGCGGCGACTGTGAGGTTTTAACCGGAGGAATACTCAAGTATTTCGAGGATAGCGCTAAAGGTTGCGCCTTACGGCTTGAAAACCGGCACTCCGTGCCGGTACCTCACGCCCAACGCCGAGATTGGGCCAAAAGACATTTTTGGGATGGCCTCTATTTCATCCCCCGCTCCTGCTTGATAGTTTCGTAAGCTTCCTGGATCTCCCTGAATTTTTGGGAGGCAAATTTGGTGAACTCCTCGGGCAGTCCTTTGGAGGCAATTTTGTCTGGATGGTATTCCGCCACCCGTTTGCGGTACTGCTTCTTGATTTCACTGTCCGGATCGTCTGGTGAACAGCCCAGGATGCCGTAGTACTTATTTACATCCTTGATGTAGCGCGAACTGATCTGACGGTAGTGGTCATCACTGAAGTTGAAAATGCGAACCGCTGAGAGGATCAGTTCCTCCTCCCGGGGACTTATGGTACCGTCGGCCAGCGAAACCCGCAGCATGATATCCACCATAAGGTCCAGTAGCTGCGGTTGCCCCCTGAATTGACCATAGAATTGCTGGGCGAAACTTACAAAGGTTTCGGGTGACTGGACGGCTGTCCGGAACACATTCATGGCCACCTGCCTGCTCTGGGGATCGAGATTCAGGTCATACAGCATGAATTTTTCGATTGAGTCGATTTCCTCCTGGGAGACCCGGCCATCCGCTTTCGCCAGTTTAGCCAGCATGGAGAAAGCCGCCACAAAAAAGATTAACTGGGCTTGCTCGCCGGACGATGCACCGGGACCGGCGGCGGGGCCGCCTTCAAGGTAGCGAGCGTCATTTTTATCGAAAGCATGACCGAATGCCGCTCCGGCAATAGCCCCCAAAGGCCCCAGTAAAGCAAAGCCTATTGTCCCGCCGACAACTTTACCAATAATCCCCATTTTTTCACTCCATCCTTACGATTCTTGCCCTGATCAGAGGTCCGGATTCTCACGTTGCCAGACCACCTGGTCTTTAATTTCATTTAAAATGAAATACCGCTTTAGGCTGCGGGCCAATTCTTGCCGGGTGGGTTTCCGGCCGGTTACCTCAGCTATAAAATGCTCTATGCTTTCAATAGCTTCTACAATGCAGGGCTCAAGATCGGCCATAGAAGATGTCCTGTTGGTAATTTGTTCGGGCCAGCATAGACGCTTGCGGTCATTTTAGCAAGAGGGCTAAGCCGTCTTCATCCGGTCAGCGCCGGACTTGATGATGGCTACCGGCCATGTTCGCCTGCGGCGCAAAGCTGTTGTCAGCGGTGTTTGTCAACCCCGATCCGCCGACACATATGCGCCACCGGGCACCGGCTGCAAAAAGGCGAAATGGGCCTGCAGATCACCTGCCCGAAAGCCACCAGCAGTTCATTATAGCGAATCCAGTGTTTGCGGGGTAATTTTCGGCGCAGGGCCATCTCGGTGTCGTCCGGCCGCTTGGTTTTCACATAACCGATCCGGTTGCTAATTCGGTGCACATGCGTATCGACACAGACGCCCGCTTTTCCAAAGCCCTCGATAAGGACCAGGTTGGCAGTCTTGCGGCCCACCCCGGGCAATTCCAGCGGTGCCGCCAGGGTATCCGGCACCGCACCATTGTAACGGTCCAGCAAGATACCACTGATCTCCTTGAGTCTTTGCGCCTTGGTAATATAAAAGCCCACCGGGTAGATCAGCTGCTGCAATTCCTTTTCATCAAGAAGAAGCATCTGCCGCGGTGTCCGGGCTCGCTCAAACAGGCGGACTGACGCCGCCGCCGTCACTTCATCCTTGGTCCGCAAAGACAGGACCGTGGAAACCAGGACTTCGTAGGGCGTCGCCCCCTTGTTGGACAGCAGGGTGATGACCGGTGCCTGCCAATGGGCGTAGGCCTGGCTTAAAGCATCGACAAATTCGTCAATATTAAGTTTTTTCAATTAGTTTCCGACACATTGGTTCTGGGCTGATGAGGTGAAAATGGGGCTGTGTAATCTCGAGGTATACCCGTCCGGACTTGGCAATCGGTGATAAGGAAAGGACCATCATCCGGCCGGGCGCTTAGAACGCCCGGCCGGATCGTGGTTGCCTGGTGATTTGGATAGAACGTCTATTCTTTCGGGTGGCATGCCACGCAGCTGGTAGGCCCGGTTTTGGCGAGCTGCTGCGCAACTGGGCGCTTGGACATTTCCAGGGTCTTGTTCTTCGCCTGCATGGTTTTATGGCAGCCAATACAGGCTTTGTGGTAGGCTTCTTTGAAATAAGCGATCTTGTCACCCTCTTTCGGCGGCTTCAGCTCGTCATGGCAGCCGGAGGTCATGCAACTCATGTCATCGTCCCCGTATTCCCAGGTATGATGGCAATCCTGACAATTGATAGAAAAATGAGCGGAATGGGGAAAATCGACAGCAGCCCGTTTTGCCTCGACTTCCTGGGGCGCGGAAAGCTCGATATTACCTAAGGGAATACACATCTCGTCCGCAAATGAACTCGAAAAACAGACCACACTTGCCAGCACCAAACTCAACAGGATCACCAATACTCTGTTCATCCTATCTGACCTCCTCGTGAGATTAAGAAATACACAGACCGACTCTAATTTTTATTGAATCAGGCAGACGGTATACCGATACCCGCCTGGTGAAAGCGTCTGTTAGGCAAAACCGGCCCGGCAACTTTTCCCGTGGCCGAATGCTGACCCACTTTCCTTATAAAATTAAGCCAAAACGTGCAACCACTATTTTTCCATCAGCCCGTTTTCCCTTCTCACCGCCGGACAGCATCCCTTTAAAGCGGGTTGGGCCTAGCATCCCTTCACTCGGCAAGCGTCACGGATAGGAATAATAGCGGCGCTGCCGGATCACCTGGATGGCAAGCCCTGCAGGAAATCGCTGGATTCCTGCTCTCAGTTGGCAGCTTGCTTTTGCGCTTGTTTCTGGATCGCCATAATCCGCTCCGGCATGGGCGGATGAGAATAGTTTAAGAACACATACATCGGATGCGGTGTAAGGTTCGTGAGATTATCGGCTGCCAATTTTTTCAATGCCGTCATCGTGGCCGCCGGATCGCCGGTGACGGCAACGGCAAAACGGTCGGCCTCATATTCGTTGCGGCGCGAGAGGCTGTGCAGAACCAGGCCCATGCAAAAATCCAGCGGCGAAAACAACAGGGCGAAAAACAGAATCCCCGTATATACGGAAGGCCGCGTTATGTAAAAAGCGTCATACAGCCCCTGGTAGGATAGGCACAATGAGAGCAACAGTAGCATCAGCCCCATCTGGAGAATGGAGGCGATCATCATCTGTTTGATGTGATGCCGCTTGAAGTGGCCGATTTCATGCGCCAGAACGGCGATCATTTCCGAAACGGTATGCTGTGCGATCAATGTATCGAACAGGGCAATCCGTTTATTCTTGCCGAACCCCGTGAAAAAGGCGTTTGACTTCCTGGATCGCCGGGAACCGTCCATGACCAGTACATTATTAAGCGGATAAGCCGCCTGCTTGGCCAGGGCCAGAATCGATTCTTTGAGCTGGCCCTCCTCGAGCTGTTCGAATTTGTTGAACAGGGGCATGATCCAGGTGGGTGCGATATATTGCAGCCCCAGGATAAAAACGGTCACTGCCAGCCAGCATAGCCACCAGGCATTGTTGCCGGCATATTCGAAAAAAGCCAGAACCCCGGCCAGGGCCGGTCCACCGATGACAACCGCCAACAGCAGCCCCTTGACGCGGTCTGACGCGAAAGTTGCCGGGGTTGCGGTGTTGAATCCGAAGCGGGCTTCGATCACAAACGTGCTGTAGAGTGAAAAAGGCTGGTCTAACAGTGATTTGATTCCCAGGAGGATGCCTATATAGATGGTGCCGCCCAGCACCGGTCCAAAGGACCATGAACGCACCAATTGATCGAAATACTCAAAGCCACCAGCAAACCAGAACAGCAGCAGCAAGGCCAGATCAAAGGCGGTGGTCACCCAACCGAATCGGGTCCGGGTTTTGAGGTACACCTGCGACTGGTGGTATTTTTCAGGGGGATACACCCCTTCGAAGCCCGCAGGTGGCCGGTTGGTCTGTCGGCGCAGATTCAATACCTCGGCCAGGACATTAAGCAAAAGGTTGGCGGTCAGCGCAACCAGGATGATAATACCGATCAGATTCATGCTGTTTACAGCCTTTCTTTTTACAATGTCGGTGCCGGTCGGCCTTTCATATCCCATCTTTTAGAAAAAACGCAAGCGGAGCTCTGTTCATTTGGCCCATAATTGTGTAGAACCAATCACAAAAAACGGATTTTGGTTCCAAATCAAGACGGCCGCGGGGTTTAACCCATAGGAATACCTGAGTATTTTGAGGACTTGAACCAAGCGCCCAACGCCGAGTTTGAGCCAAAAGACTTTTTTGAGACGGGTTCTAAAATCCCCTGGAACCGGAACTTGGAGAGATGCCATGCCTGAAAAGATCCGTTTTGCCTGCCCCCTGGACTGCTTTGACCTGTGCGGTCTGATCGCAACTGTTGAGAACGGCCGGGTTACCCGTATCCAGGGTGATCCGGACCATCCGGTCACGCGGGGCAAGGTTTGTATCAAAGGCAAAAAACTGCTCGATCGGCTATACCATCCCGAGCGATTGCAACGCCCCCTGCTGAAAAAAGGGGGCAACTGGCTGCCGATTTCCTGGAATGAAGCCCTGGACAGGATTGCCGCCAAATTGACCCGGATAAAATACGAGAGTGGCTCCACAGCCGTCCTGCATTACAGCGATGCCGGATACGGCGGTATCGCCAAAACAGCCGACCGTCTGTTCTTCAACCACTTTGGTGGCGTCACCGTTCCCAAAGGCAGCCTCTGCTGGGCCGCCGGCATGGCCGCCCAGGCATATGATTTTGGTGTGGCCCGGGGCCACCATCCGGAGGACATAGCCCGGGCCAGGACCCTCATTTTGTGGAGCCGCAACCCGGTCTACACCAACATGCACCTGGTCGGGTTTATCAACCAGGCCCGCCAGAACGGAGCCGAGGTCATCTTGATCGATCCGCTGAAATCTGCTTCAGCCGGCCTAGCCGGGCAACATATACCGGTAAAACCGGGCAGTGACGGGGCGCTGGCCCTGGGCATGTGTAAAATCATCCTCGAGAACGGTTGGGAGGACGCCGATTTTATATCCCACCATGTCGTCGGGTTTCCGGCCTTCCGGGACTATTTAAACGGCCTTGCCCTCGATACCGTGCAAACCATAACCGGCGTGAACGGAACACGTCTGCACCAACTGGCCAAAACATATGCCTGCAACGGCCCGTCTTCGATCGTGGTCGGGTACGGCCTGCAGCGCTACGCCAACGGCGGCAATACCGTGCGCTGTATCGATGCCCTGGGAGCTCTGACCGGGAATATCGGCATCAGCGGAGGCGGCATCAACTACGCCAATAAATATATGGCGCAATACCTAAAGGGTGAACTGGCGGCCAGTCAAGAAACTGTGCAGCACCGCCGGGTATTCAGCCTGCCGCGCTTTTCCGAATTCCTGGAAACCGCTGGTGAGCCCCCGATTCAGGGTATCTTCATTACCAAGGCCAACCCCCTGGTTCAGATGCCGGACACCAACCGCGCTGTGGCGGCCTTTGCCGCGGTTGATTTCAAGGTCGTCATTGACATGTTTATGACCGATACTGCCCGGCATGCCGATATCGTGCTCCCCTGCACCAGCATCCTGGAAGAAGAGGATATCATTGCCACATCCATGTTTTCACCCTGCCTGAATTACTCCCGTCCGGCGGTAACGCCGCCGGACGGGATCATTGGTGAATTTGAATTTTTCCGGCGACTGGCAAAGAAGATGGGGCTGGCCGGATACCCCGACATCGACCAGACCGAATATCTCAAAAGGGCAGTCAAACCGCTCGAGGCGTCCTTTGGGATTACCTGGGAAACCATCCGCAGCACCTATGTCACACTGCCCGGCAACCGGATTCCCTGGCAGGATGGAAAATTCGGCACCCCCAGCGGCAAGTATGAACTCTATTCTGAAAAAGCGGCTGCGGACGGATATGCCCCTATTCCCGTTCTCCAGGAGCCCACCTCGCCGCCGACCGAATTCCCTTTGCGCCTGTTGACCCCGCATGCCCGCCAATCCATGCACTCGCAACACTTCGCCTTTACCGATGCAGTCCCCACCGTTTATCTTAATGCGGCGACCGCACGCGCCTACGGCTTGCAGGCGGGTCAAACATCCCGGCTCAGCTCCCCGGCCGGTCAATTACGTGTCACAGTGGCCGTTGATGACGGTATCCTGGCGGGCCTGGCAGTCGTCCCCCAGGGCTGGTGGCACAAAAGCGGCCCGGTCAACCGGCTTACCGAAATCCAGGTCTCGGACATGGGCGACAATGCCGCTTACAACGAATGCTTCTGCCGAATCGAGCGTATAAGCGCGTCTTGACCGGACCGGCGGTGCGAGATAATTGCCTGTCCGCAATCCGCATTGTTCAAAATTGAACAGTGGTACAAAAGAAATGATCACCAGTTCTCCAAATACCTACCGGACAACCTCGGAAAGTATTGACTTTCCCACAAAATTTTGACTTTTTTAGTAAACATTAAAAAATGTTCGTGCAATTGCAATCCACCGTAATTTATGTTTTGTAATTGAAACACAGGCATGATGACCTTTTTCTGTTTCTGGGAGTAAACTATGTCTGACAGTTCACCAAGCGTGTTGATCCTCGGGGGCGGCGTGGCCGGCCTGACGGCCGCAGAGTACCTGCATGATTGCGGGGTTGCCGTACACCTGGTTGAAAAGGCCGACCGTCTCGGCGGCAAAGCCCGCGAGTGGGCCTGCATGGCCACGGAAAAATGCCGGCACTGCGGGGCCTGTTTGAGTGTCGAACTGGCCGATCGGGTACCCCGCCTCGAACACGTGACCACCTTACTGGAAAGCACCGTCACCCGGCTGGACAGACAAAACGGCCGTTTCCAGGCGACCGTCGCCGGGCAGGCAATCGGCGAGCTGCAGGTGGACGCCATCTTGTTGGCCACCGGCATGTCTGTATACGACCCTTCCGGCCGGGAAGATCTGGGGTATGGCCGGTATGCAAACGTCCTGACCACCGCTGAACTTAATACCCTCCTGCGCCAGGATACCCTGGCGTCACGCCTGGACGGCAATGCCCGCCCCGCCATTGCCTTTATCCAGTGCGTGGGCTCCCGCAACCGGGTAGAAGGCCGGGACTACTGCTCCCGGGTCTGCTGCCGCACGGCCGTGCGCCAGGCCAATAAGATCAGGCACCTTGTCCCGGAAGCCGCGGTAACCATTTTCAACATCGATCTGCAGGCCACCGGCAAGGAATTTCGTTCCCAGGTTGCCGCCGCCGCGCAGCACGTTGAATTTTGCCAGGGTACGCCGGCCAAGATAATGGCTGACGCCCAGAGCGGACGGCTCACTTTATTTCATGAAGACGGATTGGCCAGCCGGACGTCCCGGCAGTTCGACCTGGTTGTACTGGCAGTGGGGATTCTGCCGGCCTCCGCGACCGGTGAGGTAGCCGCAATGCTCGGTATCGAGACCGATAGATGGGGGTTTCTGGCTTCGAACGGCGACAAGCTGCCGGCCGGGATCTACGCCGCCGGTGTCAGCCGGGGTCCCATCGGCATATTGAACGCCGCCGGTCAGGGCCGCGCCGCAGCCGGCAAGATCGCCCGCTCTTTGGGGTGCCTGCCGGAAAAGGGAAAAAACCGGATAGCCGTTTTTGGCGGAGATGCCGCCGCAGACCGGTTGGCAGCCGCCCTGACCGAAAGGGGATATCCGACGGCGATGATCGCGGCCGGAGATTATGCCTTGGCCCAGGCCCCGGACCGGGACCTCTATCCGTCCACCCGCCTGGCCCGGGCTTCCGGCACAGCCGGCGATTTCACCCTCCAGGTTACGACCCCGGAGGGTCCGCAAGCCATTTCGGTCGCAGCCCTGGTCATGGCCGAACCGCCGCGCCTGCAGCCGACCGCAATCGCTTCCGGACAGATCATCGTCTCCCTGGCTGAATTTCTAACCCGCTACATGCAAAAGGATGCCCTGCCGGGACGCGTGCTGTTCTGGCTCGATCACAACGGCCCGGAGCGCAAGGAGCTTGTCGCCGAGATCATGGACCTGATCCCGGACCTGATTGACGCCGGCAAGCAAATTTCCATCCTCATGGAAAATATGCTGGTCAACTACCCCGGCGGCCAGAGGATCTACGATACGATTCGCGGCCAGGGGGTGAAACTGCTGCGGGTGGCCAACCAGCAGCAGGTATCGCTGCAGCTGCAAAACAACAAGGCCGCTTTTGAGATCAATGAAGCCACCCTGCCCGGCTTGACCATCACGTTCGAATGTGACCTGGTGGTAATTCCGGAACAGGTCAGCGTTTCCGAAAACAGCCGGGAGATTTCGCGCCGGCTGCGCCAGCCGCTGGACGCGGAAGGGTTTCTCCAGTCGGCCAATGTACGTCACCGCAACGTGGGCAGTCCCCGGCGCGGCGTCTTTTATGCGGGGCTCACCCACGATGAAGGCGATCTGGAGGCTGAAATCGAGGAGATAACGGCCGCCCTGGAAAAACCGGACACCTTCGCGGAGCAGGTCAGCGCCCCCCCGGAGATTAAAAAACATCTCTGTGTTCGCTGCCTGACCTGTGTGCGGGTCTGTCCGCACAGCGCAATTGTGCTGCACAATCATTACCAGCCCAAAATCGAGCCGTCGGCCTGTTTCGGCTGCCAGTTGTGTGTTTCGAATTGCCCGGCCCTGGCCATTGAAACAGCCGCTGTGCCGGCACCCGCCGGTGCGCGAACGGTCGTCTTTGCCTGTGAACGGTCAGCGGAGTTGGCCGCCCGGCAGATAGATTTGCCGGACATGGCCCGAATTATAAGCGTACCATGCGCCTGCAGTATCGATACAAACCGCATCTTGCAGACACTGGCCGGTGGTGCCGCCCGGGTGATCGTTGCCGCCTGTCATGCCGGCAACTGCCGATCCATTAAGGGTGCGGCCTTTGCCGCGGCCGGCACCCGGCACCTGATCGAGGACGTCGGCATACCGTCTGAAAGGCTGCGCTGTAAGCATGTTGCGGCCAACGAATCGACCCGCCTGGAGAACCTGCTCAAGAAAGCGGAATCGGCGGAGGAGGCAAACCAATGCCAAAAGTGACATTATCCACAGACACCCCGTTGCAGAACCTGCTGGATACAAAACCAAACGCCGATAATATATCCGAATGCCTGACGTGCGGCATCTGCAATTCAAGGTGCAGCTGGTATGACGGGGACGGTGGGCCGGTCCCGCGCCAGATGATCAGAATGGCGCAGCTGGGCCTTGACGACAACCTGGCCGAGAGCCGGATGATCTGGGACTGCATGATCTGCAACCACTGTACGGTGGACTGCCCCATGGGAATCGAGATGGAATATGTGGTCCGTCGGGCTCGTTCGCTGCCGGCCGCCCGGAAGCGGATGCCCGAGACCATTGCCCAAGGTCTGGAGACCCGTCTGGAGGTCGGAGATGTAAACGGGTTCACCGAAGAAGATTTCATTGAAACCATTGAATGGCTCAATGAAGAGATTGAGGATGAGGATCCGGCGGCAATGATCCCCACCGATCAAAAGGGGGCCAAATATCTCTACCTGCCCAATCCCCGCGAACTGGGCACCAACGTGCTGCACCTGCAGCAGATGGCCGGGCTGTTTCATGCGTTTGGCGAGCCCTGGACCATGTCGCACAAACACACCGATGTGACCAACTGGGGTTATTTTGTCGGTGATGACGAGATCGAGCGCAAAATGCTGACCCAGGTAGTAGCCGCCGCCGAAGACTTGGAAATTGAAAACCTGGTGCTCTCCGAGTGCGGCCACGGCTTTCTGGTCCTGCGTCACCATGTGACGGAACTATTGGGTCGTGAACCCCGTTTCAAGGTCCTGAGCATCCTTGAACTAACCCTCGATATGGTGAAAAAAGGCGTGATCAAACTCGACCCGGAGGCGCACCCTTTTGCCATCGCCTACCACGATCCTTGTAACCTGGGCAGAAAAGGCGGCGTGTTTGCGGCCCCCCGGGAACTGTTGGCCCTGACCTGCCGCGAGGTTGTTGAGCTGGCCCCCAACCGGATGAATTCGGTTTGCTGCGGCGGGGGCGGAGCTCTCCTCCAGGACAGCACCAGCAAGGACCGTCGGATGATTGCCGGCAAGGCCAAAGCCGACCAGATGCATGCGGCCGGCACAGATTATATCGCCACCTGCTGTCTCTCCTGTCACCGGCAGCTCACCGAGCTTTCCAAACACTATGATCTGGGTATGAAAGTGGAAACGGTTGTTGCCCTGGCTGCGGCGGCGTTAGTGTAAGGTGAGGGTTCGAGGGGTCAAGGGGTCGAGGGTAAAAACCAACATCCGAAATCTCCATCCGAAGGCGAAAACGATAAGAGAAATAGGCGCGTTTAAGATCCCGGCCCGTAAAGCGCGGCCCACTTGACCCTTTAGCGAAGATTCCAGTTGCCTGAAAGCCCAGATTCTTTTAGAGTATAGGCGCGTGCTTATTCGCGACATCCAAAGCGTGTGGTAAACCTTTGCACATGATCTCCCGATACCGGGGCAAGATATACGCTAGCGCAAGCTTATATAATTAGAAGCTATCTCAAAAGTGGATTTTGGTACAAGGTCCCGTCTTCGCTCTGTGGGCTTCGCCGGACAAGCAAGGCTCCCAACAGAGTTTATCAGCCATAGCTTCCGCGAAGGCTGAAGGTAGGGCCAAAAGCCGTTTTTGAGATAGCTTCTCAAGGGGTGACCATGCATGACGAACAGAATCCGGTAAAAGGCTATCTTCCTGCGGATCCCATTGCGGATGAAATCGATTTTGAAAACCTGTCCAGCGACAGACGGCTGAACAAGCTGCTAAAGTCCGTCCTGGGTGAAGTCAAGCTGTACGCGGAAAACCAGATCAAACATATCAAGCAGCTGACCCAGATCGGGCTGGCCCTCTCCTCTGAAAAAGATATCAGCAAACTGCTGGAAAACATTGTGGACCAGGCCCGGGATCTCTCCAACGCCGATGCCGGCACCCTTTATATCATGGAGGACGACAAGGAGTGCCTGCGCTTCGAAATTCTGCAAAACGATTCCATGAATACCCGCATGGGGGGCACGCGCACCATCGAACAGACCCTGCCCAAAGTCCCGCTGTATGACCAGGCGGGCCAACCGAATCATGCCAACGTTTCCTCCTATACGGCCCTGACCGGCAACATCGTCAATATTCCCGACGTTTATGAAGCCGAGGGTTTCGATTTTACCGGGCCGCGCGAATACGACGCCTCCACCGGCTACCGGTCGAAATCCATGCTGGTGATTCCGCTGAAGAATCACGAAAACGACATTATCGGTGTGCTGCAGCTACTCAACGCGCAAGACCGCGATACCGGCGAAGTGGTGGCCTTTTCGCCTGAATATGTGGACTTGATTGGTTCCCTGGCGTCCCAGGCTGCCGTGGCGCTGACCAACACCCAGTTGATCCAGGATCTGAGAAACCTGTTTCACGCTTTCATCCGCAGCATCGCCACCGCCATCGACGCAAAATCACCCTACACCAAGGGGCATATCGATCGGGTGGTCGAATTGACCATGATGATCGCCGAGGCCATCAACACCGAATCCGAAGGTGCATTCAAGGACACCGCCTTTAACGAGGATGAAATCGAAGAAATGCGTATCGCGGCCTGGATGCACGATGTCGGTAAAATCACCACCCCGGAAAACGTGGTCAACAAATCGACCAAGGCCGAAACGATCTTCGATCGCATCCACCTGATCGCAACCCGCTTCGACCTGATTGCCGAACAGGTCAAGATCCGCTTTTTGAATCAGAAAGTACAACTGTTCAATAACGGCGGCCGGCCTGACAACCAGGCTTTGAACCGTATCGATGAAAAGTGTACCGAAAAATTAACCCAGCTGCGCGACGACCTGGCCTTCATCGAGAACTGCAATTCACCCGGTGAGTTTCTGGAGGACGACAGTATCGATCGGATCCGGCAGATCGGGGCACGCACCTATTTTCGGAATGGTGAAGAGCAGCCTTACCTGACGGCCGACGAGATCGAGAATCTCTGTATCCGCAAGGGATCTTTGACCACCGCCGAGCGTGATAGGATTCAGGACCACGCCACCATGACGCTCAAAATGCTCAGGCAGCTGCCCTTCCCCAAGAAACTGTCCAACGTGGCCGAATACGCCAGCGGCCACCACGAAAAGCTGGACGGCACCGGTTATCCCCGTGGTCTTTCCGGTGAAGAACTTTCCCTGCAGTCCAAAATAATGGCCGTAGCCGACATCTTCGAAGCGCTGACCGCCAAGGATCGGCCCTATAAAAAGCCGATGCAGCTTTCCCAGGCCATTAAAATTCTGGGATTCATGGTAGAAGACAAACACATCGACGCGGAAGTACTGGATATCTTCCTGCGCAACGAGCTGCATCTTGAATATGCCCGGATACAGATGAATCCGGAGCAGATCGATCTGTAAATCAATGCAGCTGCCCGGGTGACTGGCTGCGCGTTCGATTGATAACAATATTCAGCGCACATTGAACGCCCAACTTCGAAAAATGTTCAACGTTCGCTGTTCTAATTAACTTTAAACTACATATCTCTAAAGGTCTCGTTAGAATATATTGAAACTAGGTATTTAAAAAATTAAGGAGCCGCCATGGGTGCTGACAACATCGTTTTTCTGGAAAATCTCGAGTGGTTCGATGAAACCGGCGCAGAACTCGTCCATCGTCTGCCGGAGAAGGGCTCCGGGGAAATCAAATTCGGTGCCCAGCTAACGGTCCGTGAAAGTCAGGCGGCGGTCTTTTTTTACAAAGGCAAGGCCGTGGAAGCATTTGGCGCCGGCCGGCATACCCTGAAAACGGGCAACATCCCTATCCTGACCAAAATCCTCAGCATCCCGTGGGCCATGAACAGCCCTCTCAGGGCCGAAGTGTATTTTGTGAATCTCAAGACCTTCACCAACCTCAAGTGGGGCACGCGCGATCCCGTGGCTTTCAAGGATTCCGAGCTGGGGCTTATCCGCCTGCGGGCCTTCGGCGTCTTCAACCTGCAGGTGTTCCAACCGGTGCTCCTGATCAACCGGCTGGTGGGCACCCAGGGCATGTATACCACCGAAGAGATCGAAGAATACCTCAACCGGGTGATTGTCTCCCGCTTCAACGATTTCATGGGAGAAACCATCGATTCCATTCTAAACCTGCCCGCTAAATACGATGAGCTCTCAAAAGTCCTGACCGAACGCCTTCAGGATGATTTCAGCCATTTCGGCTTGCGCCTGACCCACCTGTACATGAACTCGATTACCCCGCCGCCGGAAGTCCAGGAGGCCATCGACGACCGCAGCCGCATGGGGGTCTTCAAGGACATGAACAAGCTCATGCAGATGAAGGCGGCCATGGCCATGGAAAAAGCCGCCGAATCCGATGGCGGGGCCGGCGACGGCATGGGGGCCGGCATCGGCCTGATGATGCCCGCCATGTTCGCACAGTATTTTGCCGGAACCGGGGCGGCCGCTAAATCGGCACCCGCGGCAGATTCCGCAACCTGCCCGGAATGCAGCAGTACGATTCCGTCCCAAGCCAAGTTCTGCCCCATGTGCGGGCATCAGCAATTGGTGTTCACCCAGTGCACGAATTGCGGCAAGAACCTGGCCCCCAATGCGAAGTTCTGCTCCCGGTGCGGGCACCAGGCCGATGAAAAACCCCAGCCCTGGTTCTGCGCGCAGTGCGGGGAGGAGAATCTGGCGGAGGCGATGTATTGCAATCAATGTGGTGAAAAACACTAAAAGTGGCTTCAAGGGGTCTCTATAGGCTCAATCTCGGCGTTGGACCGGAAAGTTCAATCCTCGAAATATACTCATATTCCTGCGGTTAAACTTCTCGCTCCGCCTTGACCTTGAACCTATAGAGACCCCTTGAAGCCACTTTCGTATATTATCGAACCTATTCCCGGACTAGTCAGAGGAATAACACCATCGATTATATTATTGAACATCAATGCCCGCAGTGCGGGGCACCGATTGAATTGGAAGAGACCGACCGGCTGCTGACGTGTCCTTTCTGCCGGGTCAAGTCCTACCTCATGTCGCATCTTTTCTTCCGGTACATGCTGCCGCACCGGGCACCGGCCGACAAGCAGCTGATCTATGTGCCCTACTGGCGATTCAGGGGGATGATTTTTTCCAGCCTCTCAGGTGGGCTGGAGCACAAATTCATGGATACCAGCCAGCAGGCCCTGCAGTGCCCTCATTTTCCGCTGTCGCTGGGGCTGCGCAGCCAGGCGATGAAATTGCATTTCGTCACCCCGGAGACACCCGGCCGTTTTCTCAAACCCCGGATCCCCTACAGCGAGGTCATGGAACGGTTTATGAAAAAGTCCAGCGCCGCGCTCAGCGGGTCCATTTTTACCCAGGCCCACATCGGCGAATCCGTCAGCCTTATCTTTGCTCCCTTTTATGTCGAGGATCAGGTCTTTGATGCGGTCCTCAACCAACCGCTGCCGTCAGCCGGAGACCTGGACGAAATCGAAGCATTTGCCGGCGGACGCCCGAACTGGAAGATCCATTTCGAACCGACCCTGTGCCCGGGTTGCGGGTGGGATCTGGAAGGGGTGCGCGACTCGCTGGCCCTGACCTGTAAAAATTGCAACTCAGTATGGTACCCCGGCACCCGCAAACTTAAACAGACCCGGTTTGCCCACCTGCCGGGGGATTTTGAGAATTTGGTCTACCTGCCCTTCTGGAGAATCCGGGCCCGCGTGGCAGGCATCGCCCTGGAATCCTACGCCGACCTGATTCGCATTGCGAACCTGCCGAAAGCGGTTCTACCGGAGTTCGAGCAGCGGCCGTTTCGCTTCTAGTCGCCGGCGTTCAAAGTGCGGCCGCGCACCTTCCTGAACCTGGTTAAAAACACAACCCTGAGCCAGCCTGGCCCCAAAGCGTCTTCCAAGCTCCCCAAGGGGGCGCTGCACCCGGTTTCCCTGCCCGTTTCCGAAGCCCTGGAAACCCTCAAAATAAACATGGCCGGCTTTATCAAACGGCCGCGGGACCTCCTGTCGAAACTGGATGCCATGGACGTGGCACCGCTGAGCTACATCCTGGTCTACATCCCTTTTCGCCAGGGGCATCATGACTATGTCAATCCCGATCTACATCTATCGGTGAATCGGACCCAGCTGTATTTGGCGAAGAACCTTTGAAAGCAAAAGATCGGAAGCCAGACGTCAGGCGCCGGCAATGCAAAGGCTGGGGCCCGCAACGTCTAAGGTAGGTGCGAGGCTCTCCAACTGAAGGGGGCAGGTTTGCCAAGCAATTTCCTGTTTCCGGCCTCTGACTTCAGACCTCCGGCCTCGGGCCGCCGGCCCTTCCCCTTGACGCCATGTGTGACGACTGCTATATGCCTGGCAGTAAATGAAATATTTTCGGGAGGTTATGTTTCCTGATTTTAAACAAAAGTTCAAGAAAGGTAAAAAAGCAATGAAAAAAATAGCGATCCTGGCCGGTGACGGCATCGGCCCGGAAGTGATGCAGGAAGCGCTAAAAGTGCTCGACGCCATCCAGCAAAAATTCGCGGTCGCCTTTGAATATTCCCGTGCCGATGTGGGCGGATGTGCCATCGACAACCACGGAACCGCCCTGCCGGCCGAGACCCTGGCTATCTGCGAAGCCAGCGATTCGGTACTGTTCGGAAGCGTCGGCGGCCCCAAATGGGAAAAACTGCCGCCCGAACAGCAGCCTGAAAGAGGTGCCCTGCTGCCACTGCGCAAGCATTTCGGTCTATACTGCAACCTGCGGCCGGCCAGGATCTACCCTTCCCTGGCAACCGCCAGCCCCCTGAAGCCCGAGATCGTGGGAGCCGGTTTTGACATTCTCTGTGTGCGCGAACTCACCGGCGGTATCTATTTCGGCCAGCCCAAGGGACGCGACGGCAGCGGACCGGATGAAAAGGCTTTCGACACCATGGTCTACACCCGCGGGGAGATTACCCGCATCGCCAAAATGGCTTTTGAGGCCGCCCGCCTGCGTCGCAGCAAAGTAACTTCCATCGACAAGGCCAATGTCCTCACAACCATGGTACTCTGGCGCGAGGTGGTACTGGAAGTAGCCGCCGCTTATCCCGACGTGCAGCTCGACCACATGTACGTGGACAATGCCACCATGCAGCTGGTGAAAGATCCCCATCAATTTGATGTGATGCTCTGCGGCAACATGTTCGGCGACATTATTTCCGACGAATCGGCCATGCTTACCGGTTCCATGGGCCTGCTGCCTTCCGCCAGCCTGAATGCGGACCGGTTTGGGCTGTTTGAACCGGCCGGCGGCAGCGCCCCGGATATTGCCGGTCAGGGGATTGCCAACCCCATCGCCCAGATCCTGTCGGCCGCCATGATGCTGAAATACGCGTTCGGACTTGCGGAAGCCGCTGCCGCTATTGACACCGCCGTAAGCGCTGTCCTCGACGCAGGGATAAAAACCGGTGATATCGCCACTTCCGGAGAAGAAGCGGCCACCACTGCCCAAATGGGGGATGCAATCGCCGACTGGATATTGCAAAGTTGACAAAGTGCTCATTTTTTTATAAAAATAGAATTCTTAGTCCCATTTGCTGCTTGTATCTAATTCTGACAGCCAACCTCAAGCAGGAGCTTTAAAATGGCCTCATCACACGAATGCCCCAAATGTGGGCATGCCAATCCGGAAGGTGCCCGTGATTGTGAAAACTGCGGCATCACGTTTGATATCTATTCCAGTGAAGTTGAAAAGGCCCAGCGGGAAAAAGAAGAGGCTGAAAAGGCTGCCGCTAAAGCCGCTGAGGAAGCCAAATACCAAGTCCCCTGCCCGAAGTGCCAACACATGAACCTGGCGGTTACCGATGACTGCCTCAAGTGTGGGATCGTATTCTCGAAAAGCTATGAAATCGCCGAGGCGGAACTCAAGGACGATCCGGAGAAAGCCGACGAACTGGCGGAACTGCTGGCCCAGAAACAACGCCATGAGGAACTCAAGGCCGAACTTCTGAAAAAGCAGGCCGAAGAGGCCGCCCGCAAGGAACAGGAAGAAAAAGAACGCCTCGATAGGCTGCGGAAAGAGCGGGAACGACAAGAGGCGCTACGGAAAGAACAGGAAGAAAAGGAGCGCCTGGAAGCTGAAAAACGGGAAGCCGAACGCAAGCGCCAAGAGGAGGAAGAGCGCAAACGCCAGGAAAAACTGCGCCGGGAACAGGAAGAAAAGGAGCACCAGGAGGCCGAAAAACGAGCCGAGGAAGAACGCAAACGGCAGGCCGAGCTTGAAAAGGAGCAGGAGCGGCTCAAGAAGGAGCAGGAAGAAAAAGAGCGCATCGCCGCCCAGAAGGCGCTGGAGGAAGAAAAAAAACGTCAAGCCGAACAGGAACGACTCGACAAGGAGAAGCGTAAGCAGGAAGAGAAAGATCAAGAGGAGGCACTCCGATTGGAAAAACTCAACAATCTGCTGAAACCGAAGGCCACCATCAAAAAACTCCTGAAGCCCTACATTGGTGAAACAGTGGGCATGAACTACGATGTCCCCACCGTCATCAAGACCGTCAAACTGCTCAGTGTCAACGACGATTACCTCAGCGTGCACGTGGAGGATGATGAGACGGTTTTCTCCTATCCCCTGCGCAACATTTTATCGGTCGCCGAGAACATCGACGGTATCACCACCGGCGGAGCCAAAAATAAAGCGACCTTTTCCATGGTTATAAAGGTGTCCCACCGCATGGTATAAATGAACACCTACCTTTTTTACGACCTGGAAACCACGGGACTGAACCGAACCTTTGACCAGGTCATCCAGTTTGCAGCCATCCGGACCGACCGCGAACTCAACCCGCTTGAAGAACACAACCTCAAGATCCGGCTGAGACCGGATGTGATACCCTCCCCGGCCGCCCTGCTGACCCATCGCATCCCCATTGCGGATCTGGCCGCCGGCCCCTGCGAATTCGACGCCATCACCACCATTCATCGTTTTTTCAATTCACCCGGGACCGTCACCATCGGCTATAACTCTCTGGGCTTCGACGACGAGTTCATGCGGTTTGCCTTCTACCGGAATTTACTGCCGCCCTATACGCATCAGTATGCCAACGGCTGCTACCGCATGGATATCCTGGCCATGATAGTGATTTATTGGCTATACAATCGAGAGGTGCTGCAATGGCCCGACCACGAGGGCCAGCCGTCCATCAAGCTGGAACATATCAATGCCCTGAACCGCCTGGCAAAGGGGCCGGCCCATGATGCCCTGGTGGATGTCCGCGCCACCGTCGAATTAGCCCGCCGGCTGCAGACAGCCCCCAGGGTATGGGAGTATCTGGCCGGGCATTTCGATAAGCACACCGATATCCAGCGTATGGAGGCCCTACCGGTTTCTTTCGATTCCGCAGCCGGCAGCCACACCCTGGGGCTGCTGGCGGCCAGTTCCCTGGGCTTCAAGCAGAATTTCCAGGCCCCGGTTTTATTTATCGGCGGCTCCAACGCCTACCGCAACCAGACCCTGTGGCTGCGCCTCGACCTGCCCGAACTGCAGGCGACAGAGCCGGACAGCATCGACACCAACACCTGGGTTGTCCGTAAAAAAGCCGGTGAGCCGGGTATGATCCTACCGCCCCTCGAGCGCTACTGGGAAAAGATCGGTCCGGAAAGAAAAGCGATCGCGGAGGCCAACCTGGTCTGGCTCCAAGAAAACCGGGACATCTTTAAAAAGATTATTCAGCACCATGCTGATTTTCGCTACCCGGAAATTCCGGATCTCGATTTGGATGCAGCCCTTTACCAGAGCGGTTTCTGGTCCAGCGCGGACCAGGAAACCTGCCGGGCGTTCCATGCCGCCCCGGTCGATGAGAAGGCGCCGCTGATTAAACGCTTCAAGGACAAGGGGCTGCGAAAATTGGCCTGCCGGGTGCTTTTCAGAAATTATGCAGATAGCAAAAGTGCGGCAAAGCTCCAATTGGAAGCGAATACCTTCATGCAGCAGGTAGCCCCGCCCGCCAGTATGCCGGGCATGCTGGATTTCAGGGGCCAGGAACGCCGGACCCCGGCCCGCGCCCTGGGGGAAATCAAGACCCTGGCAGCCGCTGGTGATCTGGATGTTGAAAAGCGCCACCTCCTGGCATCCCTCAAAACCTATATTACCGACAATTTTTAACAGGCAACCACCACCCTCACCGTAAAGGGGGATACCGATGGACTTGGACTTCAGAGAGGACTGCTCCAGCGTAGACTGGCAAACCGTAGCCGCCGTTTTGCAGCAGGTAGGTATGGCTTTTTACGAACCGGCCTTGCATAAAAAGGCCTTTGAGGCCAGTACTGCAACCGTGTTCGTATACCGTTCGGCGCAGTTGATCGGTTTTGGCCGGGCGATCTCAGATGATACCTACCAGGCGGCCGTCTATGATTGTGCCGTCCTTCCCGAGTTTCAGGGCCGGGGAATTGGAAGGCGCATCATGGACGTCATAATGACCCGCCTGGCGCATTGCAATGTCATTCTCTATGCATCCCCGGGAAAAGAGGGGTTCTATCGGAAACAGGGGTTTCGCAAAATGAAGACGGGCATGGCCCGGTTTATCAAAGGCGAATCCATGCGCGACCGCGGATTCACCGAATAATGGCAGTCGCCCCATCAAACCCAATCCCATGGAGAAACCGCTGAAGACAGGAGCATGACCTTATGCCGTCAATATTTAAATCTGCTGAGTTGGAGATGCCCCCCAACAGGTCCCCCCTCCCTAATTTTTCCTGGAATGCAAGCCCGCTGCTGGAGGACATCGTACAGTCAAAATACCTGCACTTCGATATCAAATCGCTGAATCCAGACAGTTTTTCCTACCCTTACCATTTTCATAGAAACGCAGAAGAGTTGTTTATCGTGCTCTCCGGGGAAGCGACCCTGCGAGCGCCGGAATCCCACCGCAAGATCACCAGGGGCGACCTGATCTTTTTCGAGGAAGGCCCTGCCGGTGCTCACCAGGTCTACAACCACAGTGATGAACCGTTTATATACGTGGACACTCGCACCCGGGCGAACGTGGATGTGTGTGAATATCCTGATTCGGGCAAAATCAACATCCTGCCGGCCATGGACATAATTGAAAAACCAGCAAAGGTGCCTTATTATTCGGGTGAGGATCAGGTGCGGGATAATTGGCCGCCTGACCTGCTGAAGTAGTCATTCATTGAAATCAGGCGCAACCGCCGGCTTATGGAGTTGGGTCGCCTGCCGAACAAGTGGTAAAATGCCATGCTGAGTCTGTTCTCCAAAGATCCATATGCCCATATCATCGCTTTTATCGATGCCGCCGTTGAATCCAGGGATATTTCCACTTGGCTGGCCACGCTGGAGAACGAACCGGACCACATGCGCGCTATCCGTCTGGCCGAAATCAAGCACAATATGGAATACCACCAGGCACCCAAACAACATATTGAAATAATAGAACTAATGAACAGACAGCCGGTATTGCAGGCCATGAACAACGTGATCCGGGATGTCCATAAATCCGGATTGAGTACCAAAAAATTCATCAAAAAACGCGACGACACAAAATATAACCTGCTTATCAGCTTAATATCGACCGCCGAGAAGTGAATCCAGCTGTTTTTACATTCACAACCACGCATAGGAGATCAGCAGCGATGGAACCCTATCCCCAGCCCCGGGAGATCGTGCGCAAAGGAAACTTTCCTTACATCTTTAAAATCAAAAAGGATTACAAGTGCCCCTATGAAACCGGTTGGGTGCTGGAAAAACCGTTCATTGCCAAGTGGCTGGAGATCAGCACAACCGGTCGGATAACGGTTAAGGCACATGAGAATGGTTATGCTTGGGATGGCTGTACGCCCAAATGGAGCGTCCTCAATCTTTTCATATTCGGCACACCGGATGGCCATGTCGATCACCGCACTATGAAACCCTATACATACCGTGCCTCCCTGGTTCACGATGCTCTTTATCAATACCTGGATACCGTACCGGTCACCAAGGACCAGATAGACCGTCTTTTTCTGGAGATGCTCGGCGATTTTAAACTTCGCAAAATCTATTACTACGCCGTCAAATGGTTTGGGGGCCGAGGCGTTGTACAACGCGGTGTCTGACCACCGAAAATATACCGATCTGAGCCTGATCGCTGTAACCGCCCTGCTGCTGGCCTTGGCGGCCATTCCGGTCGGTGCGCAAACAAGCCACGTTCTGAAAACGAACGCAGTGGAGGAATATGTCCTGGTCGCCGTTGAGTCCTTGCCTCAACAATACCGCCTGCTGGCCAGAGCCTGCGCCAAACCGTGCATCCGGCGATTCAAGACCAATAAATTGCAGATCTTGTGTTTCAAGGCCAACCGCTGCATTGATCAATGGGCGCAGTGCCTCTCCAGCCCGCGGATAACCAGTGACTGAACACCGGAAATGCTCAGCTGCATGAAGAATGGAACAATAGAGAGGTACAACGGATACATGGCTCTTCTAAATACATTGCGGGATCTTTAGGACAGGGTGCGCAATGCCGGCCGGCGCATCCAGTGGATCCCCTGGCAGGCCCCCGGAAAACTGGAACAATATCTGGGAGAACGCATAAAGCCCGATGGCACCTGTCGGCTGTGGAGCGACCACGCAAACCCTTTACATACCGCGTTTCATAAGAAACGGAAAATTTAATTTGGCCGCAGCCACGGATTTGGTATAAAGCAGCCTTGAACCACTAGAACATCCGAACCCGAGGAACCACAATGACCCTTCAATCCTGGTTGATGTACCTGACCCTGGTACTGGTTGCCACTGCCACCCCTGGGCCGGCGGTCCTTTTCATTATGACCAACGCTTCCCTGCATGGATGGCGCAAAGCCGTGTTTGCCGCCCTGGGCAGTATCGCCGGTCTCTTCTGCCTGGGTATCATTGCGGTTACCGGCCTGGGGACGATTCTCAAAGCATCCGAGATGATCTTCAACCTTATCAAATATGCCGGGGCGGCCTACCTGGTATACCTGGGGCTGCGCATGCTGTTCCAGGAGGGGCTGGATTTTACGAAAATGAACCTTGAGGCGACGGCACCGGATGCTTCGGGTCACAGGATATTTTGGCAGGCCCTGGGGGTGGCTCTCAGCAATCCTAAAGCCATCATCTTTTTAACCGCTCTTTTCCCCCAGTTCATCAGTATTGATCGCGCCCTGGTACCCCAGTTTTCGATCCTGATCGCCACGCTGATGTCTTTTTCATTTGTTTTCCTGATGAGCTATGCCCTGCTGGCCCACAGCGCCAAGACCTGGTTGACGCAAAGCAGCCGCATCAGGGCGGTAAATCGTACCAGCGGTTCAATTTTTATCGGTTTCGGCCTTCTCCTGGCAACTTCTTCTAACAGGTAACTGATTTATGTCTGCCGAATTCCTAATGCAAACAATCTCAATAATGCCCTTTGCTACCCGATTTGTGAAAACAATACCGACCGGCAACTGGCGGTTGTAAGACCAAGACAGGTGATCAAACATGCCCGCTTCAGATAGCGATACTGAAACCATAGAGAAACTCTTCGTATTTTCAATTGAAATTGAACTGCGCGCTGCCGCTATTTATCTGGCATTTGCAGAATATTTCCCATCCGTCCCGGGGCTGGCAAATTTCTGGCTTGACATGCAGGAGGATGAACTCGGGCATGCCCGCACTCTGGAGGATATTCGCAGCGCTCTACCGCCCGATGTCCTGCAAGAAGCTGCACCGGCGGAAATGTGGCAAAATATGCAGTCCCTCCAGAAGCTGATCAGCAAGGATCTGATGGGCGGCGTGCATAGCCTGGATGACGCTTATGAACTGGCCCACGAATTGGAATTTTCAGAGGTCAATGTCTTGTTCAACTTTCTGACATCCGATGTCATGACCTTCGGCCAGCAGGCCGATATTACCTATACGAATATTGTGAAACATCAACAGAAGCTGCTGGATTTCAATAACCTCTTCGGTAATCGTGATTGGCGTAAAGGCGTGCCAATTGAAGTGTCTAACTGAAACTCTTCTTATTTCCAATAACCATCCGGGCCGGCGACTGTTTTGCATCCGGTCCTCAGAAACCACGCACCCGGGATAAAATGTAGTGTCTATATGCTAGGGGCCTGAAATTGGAGATCAATATGTTTGCCTGGATGACCAGCCCGGAAGCCCGGATTGCCCTGGGCACGCTGACCACCCTGGAAATCGTCCTGGGGATCGACAACATCATCTTTATCTCGATCCTGGTGGGACGCCTGCCTGCCCACCAGCGCAATTTCGCCCGCCGGGCGGGACTGCTGCTGGCCATGGGGGCCCGGCTGGCCCTGCTCTTTTCCATTACCTGGGTAATGGGCCTCACATCCGCCTGGTTCACGCTCTTCGGCAACGAGATCTTCGGCCGCGACTTCGTGCTGATCGGCGGCGGCCTCTTTTTACTGGCCAAGTCAACCCATGAAATCCACAACAGCCTGGAAGGCGTGGGAGAAGGCCACGCGGCGTCCGCCGCCACGGCCGGCCTGGGCTCGGTACTGATCCAAATTGCCATACTGGATATTGTCTTCTCCCTGGATTCGGTGATCACGGCCGTCGGTCTGGCTAAACAGGTCTCCATCATGGCCATTGCTATCAT
Organism: Olavius algarvensis Delta 4 endosymbiont; assembly: GCA_905176665.1. Taxonomy (GTDB): domain Bacteria; phylum Desulfobacterota; class Desulfobacteria; order Desulfobacterales; family CAJINA01; genus CAJINA01. The sequence continues at coordinate 146,466 of CAJINA010000259.1, forward strand.
CCTGGCGGTCACGGTCATGCTGCTGGCTGCCAAGGCGATCGGCGACTTCGTGGATGAACACCCTACCATCAAAATATTGGCGCTCTCATTTTTAATCCTGGTGGGGGTTACCCTGGTGGTAGAAGGCTTCGACGTGCACGTACCCAAAGGCTATATCTATTTTTCGATGGCTTTTTCCGTGGTTGTGGAGATGCTCAATATCCGTATGCGCAAAAAACGGGCGTCCGTAAAACTGCATAAAGCAATCCATTGACGGGAACAAAGCGTAATAATATCTAAATTCGTTAAAAAGTTCGCTGGCGAAATAAACGGGATAAAAACCCGCAAAAGTCGCCTTAAAGAAGCCACAATGTTTGTTGAAACTCCATAACGCATTGATATTGAATTTATTTGTTGTATACTCAAATATACCTGCCTAAACATCAAGGAAGCACGATTAACTAATTTTCTTCAAATGGTCGCTGTCAACATAATTATAAGTTATGCATCAATAATATGAAAACGATAGTTACAATATTCACTCTTCTTTTAGTAAGCATTAGCCACGCTTCTCCAATTGACTGTAAAGTAATTGATGAAAGCACAGTTATTGTAACGATGGAAATTCCCCACCCAAATCATGCAATAGTGCATCGCCCTGGTGGCGAGACTGTATGGCTTCAAACATCACCTGAATTTATCCATAAGCAAGTATCAAACTTCAGTAGACTTAAAACTTGGGTAATATCATCCGAATCTAAAGGTACTGTTTGGGTAAATGGTAAGGCTACGGTTCAGCCAATTATTAAGGGTAAAGGTAAGTACCATTTATATATTGCCGAAAACACAGAAACAGAACCTGAAAATACGTATTTTATAGAGTGTTACTTTGTTATCGGTGATGAGTAATGCATAACAAATCCCTGGAGTAAGACGCGCTACAAACCGCGCGCATCTCAGCTCGAACGTTATCCTGCGAGGCTAAATGAACATTCTCAAGAAAATACTCGGAATTGCTCCTCAACCTACTGACGACGGGGCATATAGACCTTCACCAATCGCATTGAGACTGGCGACAAGCTCAAGAACTGATTTTGATGGCGGTGAATACTCCAACCCATACACAGCGGGCAAATTGAAGGTGCTGATGGTCTGCACTGAAGAACGAAACATGATCATGGCAAATGGGACGAAATTCTCCACCGGCAATCATCCCGTCGAGATGGGGCTTCCCATGCTGCATTTCATTAACGCGGGATTTGACATCGAGATTGTTACGCCAACTGGCGGCTCCGCAAAAATCGAAATGTGGGCGATGCCCGAAAAAGATGATGCCGTTCTAAAGCTCTACCGAGACTACGCTGATGCTTTCGAAAACCCCGGCAGCCTCACCGATTTTGCCGCAAATTCAATGACAGATGATGCACCCTATATTGCAGTCTTCCTGCCCGGTGGGCATGGGGCCATGCTTGGCCTGCCAGACAATCCAGATCTCGGTAAGCTCCTGCATTGGGCTCACAATCGTGATCTATTCACGCTTGCCATTTGTCATGGTCCGGCTGCCCTGCTGGCCGCCAACAAGGGTGAACCCAGCGCCTACATATATCATGGATACAAGATCGCTGCTTTCCCGGATGCAGTGGATCGACAGACGCCGTTAATCGGCTACATGCCCGGTCACATGCCATGGCAGTTTGGCGAAAAACTAAACGAGTTGGGCGTCACCATTATAAACTCTAAGGCAGACAATTCCTGTCATCTCGATCGTAGATTGATTTCAGGGGCAAGCCCAAAGGCAGCCAACAATTTTGGAAGGCTGGCCGCAAGCACCTTGCTTGATGTTGTTCGCTCAAGATAACCCATCATCGCACCGGACCTGCGTGAAAAGCCGAGCAGGCCGGTGAATTCAGACGTGGGGCATTGTAGATGTGAATAATGGAGCGACCTAAAAGCGCCTATCTGGTCAGCCCTGGGCCATAACGTATAGTAGGAGATTAAACGTGTCCCCAAACAAAACTGGCGATGTCAAGGGGAGTGTTGCCAAGGCACTTCGTATGCGGCAAGAAAGGGAAAAAAGTTATCGGGAACGTGCTCTGAAACTTTTTCCCAAAATTTGTGCGCATTGTGGGAGAGAGTTCAGTGGTAAGCGGCTACGTGAACTCACCGTACACCATAAAGATCACAATCATGACAATAACCCACCAGATGGAAGTAACTGGGAATTGTTGTGCATTTATTGTCACGAAAATGAACATGCCCGTGACCAGGTTGCCGATGCCTATGCAACTGAGCCTGGCGATGAAACCCCGGACAATCGCTTTGGCCATAATCCATTTGCGAAATTAGCAGACTTAATGAAGAAAAAAAACCTTGATGAGTAATGAAGTCAATCTCATAAATGAGATTAGACCCAACTACCATTTGCACCATGTCGCTGATAACCCGCTGTTCCTTGTAAAATGGAACGTAAGCTCACCAGGTATTATTCATGGCAATTAGCATAAAAGATTTGGATGGCGGTATTGGCAATGCCATAATAGCCAGTGGAATCGTGACAGGACAGAATTATATCGAGAAGAATAAGAAGCATTTAACCCAAGACAAGGAGAAATTTAAAAAATACAGATTCAGCCTTAATGATTATACAGAGGTCACCCAATTTGACGTTTCCAATGAAGACATCGAATTTGTCATAGGTTTATGCATAGACGCTTCTAAAGCAAATCGGAACGCCATTGTAGCAATAGTAGTGGACAAGGATTTTAAATATGGCATAGGAAGAATGTTTTCAATTCTAGCCGAAGAGACAGGCTGGGAGATCATGGTATATAGATCAAGAGTTGAGGCCGAGGCTTGGATTAAAAAAAGAGTTAAAGAAAAATTTGGGATTGATGGTCTGAAATTCGGCTGAAGTTTGACTGCCACACTGCTAACCATCATTGCAATCACCTATACGCAGCGTTGAATTACCAGAAGAAGATTGAGATGAAACATAAAATCAGAATCGCAGCTTTTACAATCATGATTTTATTATATGGGACATCCTCTTTATTAAGCAGTGGACCTGACTTGGCACTACTAAGTATTTTTAATCCCAAAGAAATTGAAAAAGACTTTAAAAGTTTGGGCATTTCACACCAGCAGGTATTTCAAATTGATAAGAAGAAATATGTATTGTCAGGTTTTGATGATAGCGAGGAAAATGAAAGAGACTATGGGATTAGGCTATTCGTTATAGAAGGCAACAAGGTGTTATTCAGGTCGAAAGGAATGATGGATAGCTGGTATCTCAATTTAACTTTTTTCAAATCAAAAGCCTTCAATGATAAAATGCTCATCTTAGGAGAAGGTGGTGATGAGGGGGGAAGTTATGGGATTTCAGTTTTTGAAATGACGCAATCAAAAGTAAAGCGCATAGGATATATTAACGCGAGCATATGGGATAATAATGAAAACATTTTATCAGCTGTTCCGTTTGTTAAAATAGCTGAAAGTACCTACGGATATATCATTACCTTTTCCAGAGACGTTACCATTCAAGATAAGCAAACATACGAATACAAGACGATAAACAAACAATCAATACGGTATATCTACGAAGGAAAAGAGGATATCATAGAAATCATTGAATAGGAGATCGGTGGGTGGCAATCCAGCCAAGCGGTGGAGCTGACACTGTGAAATCTGTGGTTGTACGAAAAAGCAAGGCGAGCCTGCCTTTGATTTGGGTCGCAACGCGCATCAATGTTAGATAGGTATGAAGCTTATAAAATCCATTGGTTTGATGCTAGGAACACTGGGAGCCTTCACAATCGCCGGACCACTGTTTGGCATTGTGATCTGGATAATATTATTTAGTCTATTCATAATTTCCCGTTTCTCAAGGGGGGTCGTTATTTTCTCAAAATGGTCCTGGCTCCAGTTCGTGGTGACAATGGTAGGCGCCTTGGGTACGTTCTATATTTGGCTGGGAATATGGATGTTGTCTGACACTGCCCTTTAAGAAAATTGTCTAACAAACCAATTGAGTGCGATGCGCTCAAAGTTGCGTGCGGCGCATCTCAAACGGTTAAGTAAAACCAACAGACAGGAGGACTGTCATGCCCCTAGTCACGATAAGCCTATCTACTTCATGGTCCTTGGAAGAACAAAAAATGATTGCCGACGGGACACATGATGCCATCGTTGGCGTTGGTTTTCCGCTGAAGGACAGGTTTCAAAAAATACACAGGCTGCCGAATGAGCAATTCATTTACGATGATCGGCATCCGAATTTAACGGAAGCACGTTCCGAGAAATTCGTTTTGGTAGAGATAATAATCTCATTGGGCAGAAGCGTGGAATTCAAAAAAGATCTACTAAACAGAATCGTCCAGAATTTAGAAAAGCGGCCCGGAATTGCGCCGCACGATGTAATGATTTTAATTGTTGAAACAGCCCGGGAGAATTGGGCGTTTGCAGGCGGAGTTCAATATTACGTGAACAACTGATGTTGACACGTCATGCCGAAAAAACAGGGCCATACCCTATTTAGAAGAGGCGTAGGATAGTCCACTGTCAGGCCTCTCAATCACGACCCTATCCTGATTCATATTTGCACATGGATTCGGCGAATATATGAGCAGCCCAACTATGACTCAAAAAAACAGGAAAAGGCGACTATTTATTGCAATTGTTGCCATCTGCATGATGCCGCTATCCGCATATTCAGGCGATATTCTGATAGCATCGGGTCATTCTGAATATCCGCCGTTCATGTGGAAATCGGGCAACGAGATTGTCGGGGTGGGCGTAGAATTGGTCTCCATCATTTTTGGGGAAATTGGAATCGACGTGGACACCAGGTATGTCGGTCTATGGAAGCGTGTTCAACATGAGGCTGAGATTGGGAGAGTTGACGTCATTGTTGGTATTTATAAAAATGAGAAACGCCTCAAATATCTCGCCTATCCTGATGAAGCCTATACCCCGGATCCTGTTGTGATCTTTGTTCAAAAGGGAAAAACGTTTCCATTTAGGCAGTGGAAAGATCTTATGGGAAAAAGCGGCGGATCAACCATGGGGGAATCATTTGGACAGACGTTTGACGCTTTTGCGGAAAAACATCTTGCTATCCACAGGGCGTTGCGCATCGAGCAGAGCTTGAAGATGTTGGCTCTGGGGCGTTTGGACTACGTCGTATATGGACTCTATCCGGGAAGAATCAAAGCCATAGAGCTGGGACTTAAAAATGAATTTGACTATCTGCCTAAAACCGTAATCACGCCGCCGGCTTATCAGGCATTTTCTAAAAAATCGAAATTTCTAAAGCATCTTCCCTATTTCAATAAAAGAGTCGCCGAGCTAAAGGCGGAGGGTACGATTGGTAGATTAATCGAAAAATATATGCTGCTTTGGGAGAACGCCTTCGAGCGTCATAAAAATAGTAAACAGTAATGGAAAAAGCGGTCAAATACCTATCCCAACAACTGCGCAACGTTGGTCCCAAGCTGGCCGCGAAACTGATTGAAGCCGGCATTGATTCACCCGAGAAATTGAGAACACTGGGCGCGAAGAAGGCGTTTGCAAAAATGTATCCGGCCGGCGATTCTTATGGTGATTTCAATGCCGCCTACCTGTACGCTCTGGAAGGTGCCATCCGTGATTGCGATTGGCTTGAGATCCCGGATAGCGTTAAACAGGACTACAAGGAGTTTGCCCGGGATCTTCAAACCGGCAGGAAGTCGTAGTTTAAATTCCCGCAGGAGACTTTGCTTGCCAATACCACGCACGCTTCAATTCCAGAGTGAATTGCGGCAAGGTGGGCTTCAACTGCCTATAAAGCCTGTTACCCGATGGCATTTCCATTCGAGGAGGAATTATGAGTTCAGCCGTTAGCAGACCCCCCGCAGCAGACTCGAAACGAGCTTTGAAACATTTTGAAAGTCTTCTGGAATTTGAAACCGATTGTTGGGATGTTCACCATGCCATTACCAATGATCGCATGGATTTCGTTCTGCTCGACGTCCGCGGAGAAGAACTTTTTGCGAGGGGCCATATAAAAGGGGCTGTCAACATGGCTCATCCACGCATTAACGCAGATTCCCTCGAGGAATACCCGCTGGACACCCTGTTTGTGGTCTATTGTGCCGGCCCGCACTGCAATGGCACTGAAAAGGCGGCAATTCGCCTGGCCAAACTTGGAAGGCCGGTGAAAAAGATGATTGGCGGTGTTACCGGCTGGCTGGATGAAGGGTTTAGCTTGATCAAATAGACATGATTAACGTCAGCGGATTACCCATTTCAAACCAATCCTGCCACGGTACTATCGAACACTGTATGCAGTTGCCATGTGAAAGGCGTTTCTCTTATCAGGAATTCACCCTGCCTTGATAACGCACTCACCGGAGCGGCCGTCAATCAAGGTGACCAGCGGGTTTTCCAGTTGAATGTGGGTAAGGAACTCGCCCGAGCTTTTGACTGGGAGGCCTTTCATCCAGTCCCAATCCAGAAAGTCGGAACGGGTCTCGTTCACCGAAATGTAGGGAATCCCCAGCGAGGTGATGTTCTGGAAGAAATGGGAGCCCTGGGAAGGGTCCGCGTTGAGTTGTTTGTTGCGAATTTCAATCATGGCCCCCACCCCGGAGATGTCCTGCCACTGCACCGGGATCCCGAGCCAACGATCGGCACTGCCCCAGCGCCCGGGGCCAATCAACAGGTACGGCCGTTGGGCGGACACCAGGGGGGCATTGAAGCGGCCGATCTCTGCGGCTGTTTTGACGGTCAACTCGGCATCGAAAGCATCTGGATCGACGAACAGGATATCACTGATGTGGGTGTATTTCCCGTTCCCCAAGGCCTGTTCAGCCCGGCACAAAGCGCCCTCGCGGTCCTGCGGGCCGATATTGATGTCAAATGATTCAACCCCGCCGGCCATGGGCCGCATCTGTAGAAAGTAAAACTCCCGTACGCCGGCTTCACCGTCCCTGACGTTCAAAGAAAACTCGATCTCCACCGGACAGCCCATGCCCTTGCGGCCCAGGGCCAGAAGCTCCCTAAGGATGGTTGCCAGCGGCAATTCATCGCTGTGCAACAGCCGGGAGAATGTCAGAACCTTGGGGCCCTTTATGGCGGCGGTTTCCCTGATGCGGTGCTCATTGGCGATGTAAGTGCCGGCCAGCAGTTTGACCGGCCGTTCATCCTGGGCATCATCGATGTCGCGTTTTTCCAGATTCGAATTGATCTTGAAGTTGAGGTCGGCAGGATAATCATTGATGCGCAAGGCGTAAAAGAAGCGCTGCGAGTTTTTCAAGATATCGTCGACGATCGAAAACTGGGGCAGGATGTCCGGATAGGCCGGGCAGAACCGCAGCGTACGTTCGCCCTCGACCACGGTGCGCCCCAGGCCCATGGCAATGTGGGCAATCCCGTCCTCGGCCTTCATTCGGGATACCGGATAAAAATTGTGGGATTGGGCAACGCCGGCCAGAGTTGGATAGAAGTAGTCGCCATGCGCTTCACCGGCCAGTTCCTGGATGATCACCGCCATGGTCTCTTCCTGGGGTTTGCCCGGTGCGTTGCGCGCGAATGCCCGGGGTCCTTCATAGTACGTGGAAGCATACACGAGTTTGACAGCGGTGATCAGTTGCTCCAGACGACGATCCAGCTCCGGATCGTTGTTTGGAATCATGTAGGTCTCATAGAGGCCGGCATGGGGTTGGAACTGGGCATCCTCCAGTAAGCTGGACGACCGGACCGACAGGGGGTAGTGGACTTGCTTCAGATAGGCCCGCAGATCGTCGGCCAGCCAGGGCGGCATCTGTGCCTCGAGAAAGATACGGGTTGACTCGGCATCGGTCGTCTTCTGGGTGGCCAGGTGCCGCAGGCCGTTGCTGTCGATAAAAATTTCAAAACCCCGGGTTGTGATAACCAGGGTCTTGGGAATTTTGATCGTCACCCCGCCAAAATCGCGATGCTGAATGTTGCTCTGCTGCAGCAGCGCCGCCATGAATGCCAACCCGCGGGCCTTGCCGCCGATGGAACCATTGCCGATCTTCACAAAATCCATGACGTCGGTATCAAAGGTATCCTTGTTGAAACGGGCCACGACGCCTTTTTGCCGCCACCGCCGCATGGCCTGGATGCCGGTGGCCAGGTACTGCCGGATGGCAGCCACTGAGTCAAAATCCCGGGTGGTAACCTTACGAAACTTGGAAGCCAGGGCAATTTCAGACCGTCCCATGATCCAGTTGGAAAAATGGTTGCGGTCGGCGTGGTAGAGGATACTCTCATCCGGGATGTCATCGAGCTTGGCCTGCAGTTCACGCAGGCTGCCGACCCGGTCGATCTCTTTCCCCTCCGGGGTGCGGAACACAAAATCGCCGAATCCCAGGCGGTCGAGGAAAAAGTCCCTTATCTCTTTAAGCAGAAAGGGAGAATTCTTGTCCAGAAAATCGGCCGATATCTTTGCGGCCCGGGCCTCATTTTGAGGTTCGGAGCTAAGCAGCAGCAGGGGAAGATCAAAGATCTCCTCCCGCACCTGTTTCAAAAACTGGTACCCGGCATCCCCCTGCAGCTGACCGTTCTTAGGAATTCGCGTGTCAGAAATGATGCCAAAGACGTAGGCCTTGTACTGCCGATACAGGTCGAGGGCCTCATCGTAACTCTCAGCCAGCAGAATCTTGGGGCGCGCCCGCATCTTCAGCAGGCGGTGTTCCTCGTTGAGTCCTTCGCCCAGCACCGCCTGGGTCTGGCAGACGACCTCCTTGTATATCAGCGGCAGGAACCACGACTGATACAGGGGGGAATCCTCCACCAACAGCAGGACCCTGACTTTTGCTCGCCGGGTATCGTAGGCCACGTTGAGCCGATCTTCCGCATTCTTGACCAGGGCCAGCAGAAGATCCGAGTTGCCCGACCAGATGTAGGTTTTATCAATGCCCTGGGTGTCCCGATTGTCCGCAGCCGGTAAAATACCCCGCGGGCTGTGGGCCAGAAGGATGACCGGCAGATCAGGTTTGATACTTTTGACTTCGCGCCCGAAAGTGAAGGCATCCATGCCGTCCAGGTGAGGCGTGGTCAGCACGATGTCGACCGGTTTTTGGGCAATCACCGCCAAGGCCCGGGAAGCACTTGCTATGCGAGTCACGACAGGGGGGTGGCTTAGATTCAACCCACTGTATTCATTTATTATTCTTGACGCAAGGCTGCCGTCTTCCTCGAGAATGAAGGCATCGTAAGGACTGGAAACCAGCAGGATCTCGCGGACCTTGTTGGCCATCAGCTCATGGTATATCTTGAAATCGGTGCTGAACCCTTCCGTATTGATGCTATTGGGATATTCCATGTCCAGAATCTTATGTCCATTCCATCGAAACATCAACGCAAATTGTTGCCACGGCGTAAACAGTATTCGGCCGCCGGTTTACAGGCACGGCTGCCTGCTATAGAATATAGGCATTAATCGGCTGGGGGGAATCTTGATGCCGAAGAGAGGCACAGGGAAGATGATGGAAAGCCATGAAAGTGATCTGCCGAAAATGCAAACATTACTTTGTCACCTGGGATAAGGACAAGCCGCACGGCTGCCGTATACTGGGCTTTAAAAGCCGGCAGGCGCCGTCGTTGGTGGTCCGCCAGGCAACGCCGGGTCTGCAATGCCAGTATTTCAAACCCCGCTCCCGAAAGGTTCCCGGGGATCAAAAATAGTGAAGCCCGGCCGCTTGGCCGGGCTTCGGATTGCCTTCCCCAGAACAAGCTATCAGGTTCAACCTTCTTTTTCGGCAATCATAAGCAGGGTATCGGGTGGTTCGTTCAAGGGAAACACCCAGGTTCTTACCTCAATTTTACCCTCATCTGGATGTTTCAGAAACAGTTGGTAGGATAGCGGCACATCGGAGGCGCCCAGAGACCGGTTGCGCGAATCGGCAATCAGGTTCTCCAGGGATTCGGCGTGCACGACATTTTCCATTCCCATGCCGATCAGGCTCGATTCATCTACTCCGCAAAGCCCGGCCCACATGGGATTGGCACCCCAGATCGCCAGGTCACGGTATATAACAGCCGGCATGTTGATCTGGTGCACAAATTGTATCCGGGCCAGATAGGTTTCATGGTAATGGAGGCATTCCCGGCAATCTTCGGGACAGCCGATTAAATTGCTATGGCGGGCGCTGAAGCAAACTTCCAGCTGCTTCTTCAAAACAGTGCAGTCCGGGCAGTGATCGCCGTGCGGCTGCCCTTTCCAGTAGTCCCAGCATTTCTGCACCGCCCGAAAACAGGGTCCGAAAGTGTTCTCGCCGGCAAGTTCCCGGGGAATCTCCTGCCGATTGGCCCGCAGGAAAAAAATGAGCTCTTCTACGGGAATGGTGTAGTTGCGGCCGGTCCGGGTAGCCCGTAATTTGCGGGAGCGGATCCAGTACCCCACGGTTGTCCTTCCGACGCCACACAGTTTTGCCGCCTGTGTGACCGATAGCGTTTTTTTATTTTGTGCCATGTTCCCTCTCTCATGTAGTCTGCTCGTTTTCTGCCAAAGAGAATGAGTCTATGTATCGTATCGGTAATGAGGGCGAAAACTTTAATCATATGATGGGATTTGACAAGAACAGGCATTGCAAACGCTTCGCCAGCGAGTGAAGACGGTCATGGGCGGGAATTGTCCGAAACCGGTGCCTGTCGGCGGACGGTGGCAGGTGTCTTGTCCGGGAAGTAGACAACAAGAGGTGTCGGGATGGTCTCCGATATCAGCGAACGTCAATCAACAGGTTCATATCCTTAAGGATTTGCATGGCGCGCCGATGTTCTTCAATCGTGGGGTCCACGGCCTGGCTTTGGACAATGGTGTTGATGACCTCGTCGCTGATGCCTTTTTCCTTCAGTTTCATGATATCCTGGACAGTGGCCCGGGTGGCCGGGCGCACATCTTCGCCATAGACGACCGCCTTTTTACCGCTGACAAAAGATCTTTCCTCGATCATTTTCACCAGGGCATCATCCCCTAACCCGGCTTTTTTCATCTTCACGAGTTCATCAACGGTGAAGGCGGCTGTTTCCAGACTTTTTTCCCGGACCAGAGCCTCGACCACCGCATCCCCGGCACCGGCCTCTTTCGGGCGGACAACCGCATCAGGGTCCATGCCGATTGCCGAACCGGTCATGGCAACCAGGATAATCGCAGCCAACAACATTAGAGAAGTAATCATAAACCGCATCGCGTTGCTCCTGAGGTATGGGGTTCGTTTAGAAACCTACCCGTTTATAAATAATCGAGCAGGGTTTTCTGGATCGTCTGCGCGGCCACGCCCAGTGATGTCTGGTAGGCCGTTTCCTGACTCTGCAATTCCAGAATTGCCTGGGCGATATCTGCGCTTTCAGTATCGGAAACCAGTTTTTCGTAGTTCACGATGAACTGGTCCAACTGGCTTTCCGTAACCTCGAGGCGTTTGAATGTCGTGGAACCCAGGCCGCGTATCTTTTCAATCTGCAGGGCCGCCTGCTCCAGGCGCCCCTGGATGCCCTTGATGACGGTCGGGTCCGGCACGGGTTGATTCAGTTCATCCTTAAGATCTTTCAATGCCAGGAAGACGTCCTGGGCGCCGTTGAAAATCTCCTCTCCATTGGCCTTGATGGTAATCTCGGCGCTCTCCCCGATGGCTATCCGCATATCGGCATTGGCGGTGTTGTCACCGACGTAGGTAATCTGGTCGGTGCCCAGGTTGTGAACAAACGGCGGGGCATCCGTCTGGCGCCCGCCGAAGATGAAAGTCCCGCCGACCTTGGTGTTGGCCAGGGAGAGAACCTGGGTCCGGATGTTGTCTACATCCGAAGCCGCTGCCTGCCAGGAGGCGGTATCACCGGTACCGGGGGTATTATCCCGCGCCACCGCAATTGCTTTTTGAACCCACTCGGAGACGCCGTCGAGCACCGTCTCGGACGTTTCGACCCGGACGCGCGCCTGGGCAATATTCCGTTTGTACTGTTCGAGCGTTGAGATCGTCTTGCGGTAGTCCAGGATGCGACCCATGCCGGTGGGGTCATCCGAAGGCCGGTTGACCTTTTTGCCGGAAGCCACGACTTCCTGTTTTTTGCTCAAAGCCTGCCCCTGCTTGAACAGGTAGCGGGCGACGGTATCGCTCATCTGGGTTTGGGTTACGCGCATGTGTTCACCTGCCTGCGTTTAGTTCATGTCGGGCCGGCAGCGTTATGCAACCGGGGCCTTACATGTTCATCAGCGTGGTCAGCATTTCATCCACGGTGGTGATAATTTTAGCCGAAGCCTGATACGTCTGCTGAAATTTAACCATGTTGATCATTTCTTCATCCAGAGACACCCCGGAAATCGAATCCCGGAAATTTTCGAACTGCTGAAGGGCATCCTGATTGAAATCATGGTTGAACTGCGCCTCGGCCGTTTTGATGCCGATGTTGCTGATCATGGCGTTATAGTAATCATCGTAAGTGGCCGTCCCGCCGTTCATGGTCAGTGCCGAACGAATATTGCCGAGGGCCAGGGCATTGCCGTTCCCGCCGGGCACGCCTGCCAGGTCGGCGGCCGCGGCGATGGCGGCCGGATCGGCGGTTACGGCAGGGTTGACCGCGATATCCGCGGCATCGGTCCCCGTAAAAAAGGCGACACCGGTATTCCCGTTCAGGTTGAACCCGGCGGCATGCTGGGCGTTCACCGTGGTAATCAGGTCGGCCGCCAGGGTATCGAGCTGGATAATGTAACCGGCGGCAATGGTATCGCGGGTTTCCAGCCACCCTTTCAATTTACCGGCGGCAATGCTGCCGTTAATGGGAACGCCCGGGGCGGCATCCCAGACGATATCGTCAAAACCGGTTCCCGCGTTGACTGCGGTCGTCAACTGGCCGAAGGCTGGATTCCCCGGTGAGCCCACCAGGATGTTTCCGTCGCCGAGGGTGACCCGCACCTGGCCGCCCGGCTCTTCAATACTCGTAAAATTCAACAGACCGGAGAGGTCCTTGAGCGTTTGCTCCCGCATGTCCCGCAGGTCATTGGCGACAAAACCGGTCTGCTCCATGGCGGTTATCTGCTGGTTCAGATCGTCGAGCTGGGTGGCCAGCGCATTTACTTTGGAAACGGTGGTCACGATGCTGGCGTTCAGATTGTTCTGGACCGTCTCGAGCTCCGTCCGTTTGGTACGCAACGTGGTGGCCAAAAGTTCGCTTTGCGAAGTGACGATGACCCTCTCATTGGTGCCGGCCGGGTTGTTGGCCAGATCCTGCCAGGCATCCCAGAAACCCGACATGGCGCTATTGAGCCCCACGCCGTTGGCTTCATTGAAGAGGATCTCTATCCGCTCCATGCTCTCTTTCTGGGCTTCCCAGCGGCCGAACTGGTGGTTGGACTCGTTGATACGCGCCCCGATAAAGTCATCCCGGATACGTTGGATATCCTTGGCCCGGGCACCGGTACCCACATACCCGATGGGTGATTCATGCGGTCGGGCCGTTTCGATATTGACCCGCTGGCGCGTATAGCCTTCCGTGTTGGCATTGGCAATATTGTTGCCGGTGACGTGCAGCGCCATCTGCTGAGCGCTCAGCGAGAGTCGTCCGACGGATAAAAGATCGCTTATGGTTGGCATGCTTGCTTACCTCCCGGGCACCTGCGGGTACCCGTCATTTGCTGCCCATTACTTACCCAGGGCCCTGATGATGGCCCCGGGCACATTGTACAGGGGCAGCACTTTGTCCGCCGCGCCCAGTTTGATGGCCTCCTTGGGCATGCCGAAGACAATGCTGGTGGCCTCATCCTGGGCAATGGTTTGGGCCCCGGCCTTTTGCATGGCCAAAAGCCCTTTGGCGCCGTCTGCGCCCATGCCGGTCAAGATGGCGCCGACCGCATTTTTGCCGGCCACTTTGGCCACCGTCTGAAACAGGACATCAACGGCCGGCCGCTGGTAGTGAACCCGGGGCCCGTCCTTCAAGCGGACCAAATACTGGGCGCCGCTCCTTTTCAGGACCATGTGATGGTTGCCCGGTGCAATCAGGGCCACCCCGGGCACCACCCGGTCACCGTCCTGCGCTTCCCGGATATCCATTTCGCAGACATCGTTGAGGCGGTCGGCGAACGACCTGGTAAAATTTTCCGGCATATGCTGAACGATGACGGTGCCCGGAAGGGTACCGGGCATTTCGCGTAGCACGGCCTCGATCGCCTTGGTACCGCCGGTCGAGGCTCCAATGGCCACTACTTTATGAGTCGTCTGCGAAAGCAGGTTTGCATAGTTTACTTTTTTATCGGCCACTTTCTTCTTGATTTCCGAGCGGTCCATGCGGGCGGCGGCGGCCGCTCGAATCGCGCGGGCCAGGTCACGATGGACATCTTTGGTCGAGGAGGCTTCGCCCGGCTTACAGAGTACTTCAATGGCCCCCAGGTCCAGGGCTTTCAGGGCGATTTCACTGTTTTTAGGTGTCAGGGAGCTGAGGACCACTACCGGCATGGGAAAATGCTTCATCAGTTTGGCCAGAAAGGAAAGACCATCCATTCGGGGCATTTCCATATCCAGGGTGATGACATCCGGCTTGAGTTTCACAATCTTGTCCCGGGCGACATAGGGGTCCACCGCCGTACCGACAATGTTGATATCGTCATAGCGGGATAGTTCTTCCGTCATCACTTTCCGAACGACCGCGGAATCATCTACAATGAGTACATTAATCATCTGCAAATACCCTTCAAATGGATCGTGAGCGGCATCATATTACTGGGCGGGAACCTCCGGGATTTCCCCGTCAAAGGAGATGTAGATAAAACACATCCCCTCATCCAGTTCCAGCTGCACCTTGACCCCCCCGGCCACATCCGGCCGGTCGGATGGTGCTTCGATTATCTGCGGTGCTGCTATATCGAAAACAGCCTCCTTCCCGCCGATCACCGGCAGAACATTGCCGCATACGATATTGATCGTCTCCCGGAGGGCATCCAGCTTCTGCTCTCCGGCAATGGTGTCTTCGTCATCCAGGCCTAGCATATTGGCAGCCAGTTCATCCAGGTCGCCTTCCGGGTATAAGATCAACATGCTGCCTGAAAACGGACCGGAGAACCGAATGGACACATCTACGGTCTCCCCCACTTCCGGCTCTATATCTTCATCTTCGGGTGTGGCAAAGATGAATGCCAGCTTTTCCAGGGTTTGAACGCTCTCCTTGGCAACGATGGTTTTTATCCTGTCACTCATTACCGTCTCCTATTCCGGTGATTTCCTGAATCGTATCGCGTATGGTTTCAGGCGTGAAAGGCTTGTGGATAAAGCGGGCGCCCTTCTGGCGCAGACGCTCTATCCGCGTTTCCGAGCCTTCGGTTGAAATAACCACTATCGGGGTATCCGCAAATTCCGGATTGGCCCGCATTTTGTCGATCATCTCCTCACCGTTCATCACCGGCATGGTGATGTCGACGACCACCAGGTCAATCCAGTTTTCGCCCAGCGCGTCCAGCCCTTCCTGACCGTTGGCTGCCTGGTAGACCTCCCCTAAAGGCAAGCCGGTCATCTTCATTGTCTTCAGAATCATCGCCCGCATGACTCCGCTGTCATCAACAATCAGGACGTTTAATGCCATGATGTCCCCCTGTATCCATCTGTTATTGCTCTCATATCATTCTTGAACGGCCAGGATTTCATTTAACTCCTCTATCCACATAAGTGTCTGGCTCGCCAATTTTTCCAGCAGTACGGCGGTAAGTCCCAGCCGCTTGACTGTCCCCTGGGCCGGTTCATACAGCAGCCCCTCCCGGCCCGTGCCAATGCCGATCATCTGGCACAATACGTTGGCCGCGTGTACGACGTCCGTCATCGTGTTCTGCTCAGGCGCCAGGTCCGGTTCGTGGTGCCAGCGCACCGCGTTGACGACATTGTCCGGAAATGACCAGTTCTGCAGAATCCGGGCACCGATTTCGGCATGGTCGGTGCCGAAGACGTCTCTCTCGATGGCCTGAAACGATTTTTCCGCGGAGACCTGAGCATCGATCGTGTCAAGATAGTCGGCCACGTGCTGTCCCAACAAGAGCTTGCCGATATCGTGCAGCAGGGCGGCGGTAAATATCTCGGGATCTGCGGAGATCCCGATCTCTTCGACCAACTTTTCCGAGACCACCGATACGGCAATGGAGTGCCGCCACAAATCCCCTTTGTCCAGACCATATCCTTTTACCTCTTGACTCATCAGGCCGCTCATGCAGGTGGCCATGACCAGTTGAATCAACTTCTTCGACCCAAGGACCACTATGGCCTGCTTCAGAGAGCCGATTTTCTCGGAAAACCCGAAATAAGCGGAGTTGGTCAAACGCAGCACATTGGCGGTCAATTCAGGGTCCAGCCGCAAGGTTTCTTCGATCTGTGAAACGTCGAACTCCGGATCATCCAGCATGGACAGTACTTTAGCCGCGTTACCCGGCAGGCCCTGAAACGTCGCCACGGATTCCAGTATCTTTTCAATAATAGGTTTCTCGCTCATAGTTCGCTCTCCTCCCCGGCAGAACTGATGATCACCTGGCCGGTGGAAACATCAAAACGGACCGTCCGACTCTTGGTCCCGCCCACGTCTTCAGCCGTCAGGAGTACATTATTTTTCCACAGCAGTTTTTTCAAAAGGGTATGGTTGCGCTCTCCGATCTTGAACATCTCGTTTTTACCCAGCGGATTCCCGCATCCGGCGGCCTTGACGATCAGGCGCTTTTTCACAGCGCCCATGTCGTAAAGCGTCTTGAAAAGGACCGGCACCCCGGTATCCACGAACATGTGGGGGTTTGCTTTGGCTTTGTCCTTATTGATTTTGGACAGCGGCAGCATGGCGTGCAACAGGCCGCCGACCTTGGCCACGGGATCATAGATAGCCAGACCAAGACAACTGCCAAGTGCGTGGGTAATCAGAAAATCTCCATCCCTGCCCGTTTTCATATCACTGACCACAACTACATGTCTCATTGGTACCAACCTATCTTCTGGTTAGGGTCACTGGCTGACATCGTGTCTCCTCAGATTAAGCGACAGCCTCACGGTCATCGCTCCCCGAACGCTTTGAGCGCAGCGGTTGATCAGAATTTGCATGTTTCACGAGACCCCCCACATCAAGGATAAGGCCTACCCGTCCATTGGGCATAATGGCACCTCCCGCGATACCCGGGATCTCTCGCATGGTATCGCCCAGTGATTTTATCACGACCTGCTGGCGGCCGATCAGTTCATCGATGATAAAACCGGCCTGGTGGTTGTCGTCTTCGACGACCACCACCAGTTCGTTGTCACTGCCGTTGCCGTTCCCGTTGCTGCCACCGTTCAGATTGTACAAAGCGGATAGCTTGAACAGGGGTATCAGGCCTCCCTGGAGGGACAGCATCTGGCCTTTATTCAATACGGTTGAAATATCCGCAGACTCCGGTTTGACACTGCGGATAATGGACACCGTGGGAATGACGTAAGTCTCTTTGCCCACCCGGACCACCATGCCATCGATAATCGCCAGGGTCAGCGGCAGACTCATCTTGAATATGCTGCCTGTGCCCATTTCAGATTGAATCTCGGCCTGTCCGCGCAATGATTCAATGTTGCGTCTGACAACATCCATGCCAACCCCGCGCCCGGACACGTCGGTTACCTCTTTGGCCGTGGAAAACCCCGGCTCGAATATCATGTTGTGGATCTCCCGGTCACTGAGGTTGGTTCCCGGGTCAACCAGGCCGCGCTCGATACCCTTGGCCAGGATGACCTCTTTGTCCAGCCCCTTGCCGTCGTCTTCTATTTCCACGACCACGCTCCCGGCGGAGTGGTAGGCGGACAGTTTCACCGTGCCGGCCTCGGGCTTGCCATTGGCAACCCGCACATCAGGTGTTTCGATGCCGTGGTCCACCGAATTGCGGACCATGTGTACCAGCGGATCATTGATGACGTCCACCAGGTTCCGATCGATTTCAGTATCTTCGCCTTCGGTCACGAAATTGACCTTCTTGCCGACTTTTTTGGAAAGGTCGCGCACCAGGCGCGCCATTTTATTAAAGGCGCCTTTCAGGGGCACCATCCGCATGGACATACTCATGTCCTGCAGGCCCCGCACAATCTTGGAGGTATGACTGACCTTTTTGGCCAGTTCATGATTCTGGCTGTCCGTGATAACTTCGTCCTGGGCCACCATGGAGTGGGCAATGACCAGCTCACCCACCATGTCAATCAGCCGGTCCAGCCGGCTGGTGCCGACCCGGACGGATGATTCGACCGTGGCTTTACCTTTGATTTTACGCTGAGCGCGCAGCGCCTGGCCCACATCTTTGACGGTGGCCGCCTTGGCTTTTACCAGTTTTCCACCGATGGGGCCCTCTTCAGGTACCTTGACCGCATCTTCAACCTGCTCGCGATCGGTCTTGCCCTGGGCAATCAGCAGGTCGCCCAGACGCGGCACTGCGGTATCATCCTCATCGGCACTGACACCGTGCGCTTCCGGATCGGCCAGAACCACCATCAATTCGTCATACCCGGCCGGTTTGACCAGCGACTCACCGCCCAGGGCCACCTGCACCAGGCCGATCAACTCCTTGATCATGTCCAGCGCTTTTAGAGAAAGGTCGGCGTAACCACCGCTGTACTGAATTTCCCGGTCCCGGACCCGGCTGAGCAGGGATTCGGCGTGGTGCCCCATTTCCGCAATCAGGTCCAGTTCCATAAAGGCGGCGGTGCCTTTGACCGTATGAAACGCCCGGAATATCATCCCCACCGACTCCATGTCGTCGGGATCGTTTTCCAGGGCCAAAAGGGCATCTTCGGCCTGTTCTATCAGATCCGTACTCTCGGTAATGAACTCCCCGATGAGGTCCAGATCCGGATCATCGGGCATGTAATCTTCCGGTCCCGCCGCCTGGGCGACCGGCTCCGGTTCGGCTGCCGGGGCGTCATCGTCAACCGGGGCGGGCTCGTTCCCGGCCGGCTGCTCAGATGAGGTATCCGCCTGGGCCGGAATGGGTTCTTCGGCAGGTGTCGGCTCATCCAGGGCCTGCAAGGCGCCTTCCATAAGCCGGCCGATTTCCGCGATGGTTGCATCCGGGGCGTCCGTGGCACTCTCCACAACGTCGGCTAGCAGGGTTACTATCTCACCCACCATGTCTTTGATCTTAACCGGACAGCCGGCGGAAGCCCCATAGGTTTCCAGGTCAGCCTTCAAGTTTTCGAGTTCCGCGGTGTCATCCGGTTCCAGCGTGATCAGCTGGGCGGCGGCATCATCCAGTGAATAGGCAGCCGGGGCCGTCTTTGCAGCCTGGTTTTCCTGTTCACCGGCCGCATGCCCCAGAGCAGTCGCCAGGCGGGAGTTGCCATCCGCCAGGGCAGTGTCATCGGATTCAGGGTCGTCCAGGTACTCAGCCAGATCGGCGATTCCCTGGGCCATCATATCAATCAGCTCGAAGAGGTTCTTGACCTTTTTCGCGCTGACGGCCTCCATTGCCTCTATACACAGAGCGGTCAGGCGCTTCACAGCGGCGTCATCGGAAGCCACCACCTCCATGCAGGCCTCCAGAGCCACGGCCATGCGTTGCCACCCCTCTTTATCATTCAGGCTGACGGATTCGATATCCTCACTTATCTCACGCAGCAACTGTACCTGTTTTTCGTCTGCTCTGCCCATTGTGTGGTCCTTTTGTCTCCACGATTAGCGGTTTGCTTACTTCAACAAAATCAATATTTCCGGGACAACACCCGGCCGGCCGGCCGGCCCGTTCTAACCTGTCCCGTCTTCTGATACTCGGTCTGCGGATTGCAGATGCGCTCCACCAGGTCCAGGGAATTGCGGGCCAGGCCCAATCCCTGCTCGAGGTAGACCGCATTCTCCCGATTCTTGGCCGCAGCCGTCCTGGCCAGGGACGTAATGTCAGCCTTCATCGCCCTGAGGCTGTCCTGCGCCCCTGCGCCCATAAATGTCAGCAGGGCCTCGAAGGTGCGAATGCCGGCCGGGGCCTCCAGGTCGGCGGCCATCCGATCTAAAAGCTGCTTTTTGCGGCCAGCCGCGGTCTGCAACTTACCGGCACAGGTTTCTTTGTCCAGGCGAGAATCGACAAGCCCTTCCAGGTCAGCGGTAATGGCCGCTTCTTTTTCCACTTCCAGGGCCTCGATCATCTCTCGGAAGATGCCGGCTTCCGCCTGCAGCAATTCAGATAGGTGCACGATGTCAGTTTTCATGGTCACGATCCTTCATGTGAACAGCCGGATGCCGGGAAAGGCTAAGCGGATATGCGCTGGTTCAGGACACTCTCTTTGAGCATATGAAAGGCCACTTTGTCGCCTTTGACCACGTAGGTACCGCTGTTGATCTGGTTGCGGATATCACCCACTTTGTGTTGTCGAATGTCCGGCATGTTCATCAGTTTCTGTTTCGCGTCGTTTATCTCCCGCGCCTTGGGCGAGAGAACGACCTTGTCGTTTCGCCAGGCGGCATCAGCGGCAGACCCCCCTGGGGTGCGGTCGGCTTTATAGCCCGTCTCAAGCTTGATGAGGTTTGGAATTCGCTGAACGTCACTTTTTCCCGATACCTCCATACTGACATCTCCTTTGGTCCGCTGGATCGTTGATCATATCTCACGACCATTATCGGCCCTGGGGAGAAAAACCTTGAATATTAATTTTTTACCGCTCGTTGTCCCCCCCGGGAGTCTCGATCACACCCAACTGCCGCATGAGCAGAGTGGAAAGACCCAGTCCCCGGTTCTGGGCGATTTCCTGTGCGAGGCGTCCATCCAGCATGCCCGTGTAGATGTCCTGGGCTTGGCTTTTCCCAAAAAGATCCGATTTGGGAATGGTCGCCCGCATCTCCTTGATCAGCTGGTGCACAAAGAGGGACTCCATGTCCTCGCAGGCTTTTTTCAGGCGTCTGGCTCTTTCCGCCGAGGCTGTCAACGGTTTGGATTTGTTGGCATTCCCGGCCGGAATGTTCCCGGGATGCAAGGCAGCGGTTGCCAGTGATAGCAGTTTTTCCGTCATTAGATAATCTCCAGTTCGGCCTGCAGGGCACCGGCGGCCTTGATGGCCTGGAAAATGGCAATCAAGTCATGCGGGGTGACCCCCAGAGCGTTGAGCGCCCGGACCACATCGCCAATGCTGACGCCCGATTCCAGTACATAAATCGGCACACGTTCTTCCTTGACCATGATGTCGCTTTCCGGCGCGGCTACGGTTTGGCCGCCGCGCGAAAACGCCGTGGGCTGCGACACATTGGTGGACTCCCTGATTTGAATGCTTAGGCTGCCGTGGGCAATGGCAATGGTGGAGAGTCTGACATCCGCCCCCATGACCACAGTGCCGGTCCGCTCATTGATCACCACCCGGGCATACATGTCGGGATTCACCCCGACATTTTCCACTACAGTGACCAGACCGACAAGGTTCCCGTCGTATTCCGGCGGGATGTCAATCTCGACGGTACCCGAGTCGGGTGTGCGGGCCAACTGGGCTGCCAGGGTTTTGTTGATGGCGGCCACGGTGCGGCTGGCGGTGGTAAAATCGGGATTGTGCAGACTGAGGACCAATTTGGTTTTATTGGCAAAATCGGATTTGATTTCCCTTTCAATCAAAGCCCCGCCGGCTACGCGGCCGACCGTGGGGTGGTTTTTCTGCACACCGCCGCCGGACTTGCCGCCGACCTTGAAACCACCGGTACTCACCGGGCCCTGGGCAATGGCGTAAATTTTACGGTCCGCACCTTTCAGAGGTGTAAACAGCAGGGTGCCGCCCTGCAGGTTGTCGGCGCCCCCTATGGAACTGACCAAAACATCGATTCGGCTGCCTGCCCGGGCAAAGGCCGGCAGTTTGGCGGTGACGATCACACTGGCCACGTTGTCGGCCTTGATATCATCCGGTTTGACCGTCAGCCCCATTTTTTCAAGCATTTCGGAAATGGAGCGCACCGTGATCTTGTCATCTTTGTCACCAGTGCCGTTCAGCCCGATTACCAGGCCGTAACCCACCAGCTGGTTTGAACGCACACCTTTGATATTGGCAATATCTTTGATCCGGGCGGCCGAAACGGTGCCGGCATAAGATATCACCAGCAGCAGGGCCAATATCAGGCCAAGGCCCTGCTTGCGGCGGGCGGTATTTACTGTGTCTGTTTTGTGGCGGTATGCTGTCATCTTTTTTCCTGTCGCTTAAAAAGGCCAGACTTGGTCGAAGGCCCTGGTGAGCCAGCCCGGTTTCTGCCGGTCATTGAGGACACCGACGCCGGTGTATACGATCTTGGCATCCGAAATGTAGGAGGAGAGCACTTCGTTATCAGCCGAAATATCCTTGGGGCGCACGATCCCGCTCAGGTTGAGCATCTGCTCCTCGTTGTTGATGGTAATGCCCCGGGACCCGGCAATCACCAGGTTTCCGGAAGTGGTCAGCCCCACCACCCGGGCGGAAATAATGGCGGTCAAGTCACCGCTGCGGGTGGTTTCACCGGTACCGTCGAATTTATTTTTAAAATCCGCTTCAATCCGGGCAAAAGGATTGAAATCGGGCCGGGTGGTTGGAAATTTCGATTCAAGATTGAAAAATTTGTCAATCCCGGCCGACATCTCGCTTTTTCTTTCCGTATTGGTGTCCGCCTTGTTCTTCGCCTTGGCCGACTCGACGATGCGCACGGTGATGATATCGCCGACTCTCCGGGCTTTGGCGCTTGAAAACATGTCGTTCAGGGGAGCATCTTCCTGCCAGAGCGATCCTTCGGTTTTCGGGGCGGGGGCCGTCTGCCGGGCCATTTCAACCGGGGCGGCAAACTTGAGGGCTTCCGCCTCCACGTTGCGACTGGTGGTCTTGCACCCGATCAAGCTCACCATAAGCGTTATGCAGACAACCTGCGCCAATGCGCTGAAGTACCTGTGATGAAATTGCGTGCCCATATTATCTCCCGGCCCTTTGCGGGCCTGCCGGTGTTTGCCGGCCGTTAAAATTCTACTTTGACCGTCCGGGCGTCCAGTACCCGGGCAGAAACGCGCTTACGGGAATCAAGGTTTACCACACTGATTCTTTCCCCTTTCCGTCCTTTGGCTTTGACCTCGCCGCGGGCCGTGATACGCAGAGCCCCGGCTTCGGCTATGATCGTGACGACATCCCCTCGATTTACCAAAGGCGGCAGTTCAACCAGGTCTTC
Organism: Olavius algarvensis Delta 4 endosymbiont; assembly: GCA_905176665.1. Classification (GTDB taxonomy): domain Bacteria; phylum Desulfobacterota; class Desulfobacteria; order Desulfobacterales; family CAJINA01; genus CAJINA01. The sequence goes on from CAJINA010000259.1 coordinate 169,554, forward strand.
ACGCAGCACCGTGTTGCCGTAAACGGTTCTTTTCACACGCTTGCCGATCACCTCGGCGGGATCCGTAAAATAGCCGGAAGGCAGTTTGGCCAAGTCCTTCAGCACCACGGTAACATCCTGGCTTTCGATCGGCTGGTAGCGCCCCATGGGTTTGCGGACCACGACGACGGGCGCAATCACTTCCAGGTTGAGGGTCACCCAGGCCCGCTTAACTGCCTGGCCGTCGACCAGGAATTGGACCGAAAGCGCGATCGTATTTAAAAAGTCCAGCTTTCCCGGGCTTTTCACCTGGTAGGTAACCCGGCCCTGCGGCAGCACGACAGCGGTGTTGGCCTGCACTTTGGCCACCCTGACATTCTCCTGGTCCCAGGGTACCCGGGCCAGCACCCACTCGGCTGCTATTTCTGCGATTCTCTCTTTGGCGATGGTCACCGCCTTGCGGCTCACCTCGAGACGTTGGGGAAAATCCAGCCCGATGTCCCGCGGCAATCCGCCGGTACTTTTGTTCATACGGGCCAGGATATGCCGCGACTCGATGACTCTTTTGCGACCGGGCAACGGGGCCCTCCCGATATCGATATTGCCCAGACGGGCAATCAGCAGCGGGTCCGGTCCGGCAATCCGGGCGACCTGGGACAATAAGATGCGATCGCTGTTGATTTCCGCGGCGGGCGCAATCCGTACGACGGTTTGGTCCTGGGCGGTCACGAGGGCCGGTTGGAGCAGCAGCAAAACCATCACGAACAGACAGAGCCTGCTCCCGATCATCCCTTGCCGATTATAATTCCGGATTGAATCCATGATATCTTCCTATCGTTTCAAACCATTGGCCATCTGCAGCATTTCATCCGCCGTCCGGATGGTCTTGCTGTTGATTTCATAGGCGCGCTGGGCGGTAATCATATTGACCATCTCATCGACCACGCTGACGTTGGACATCTCGAGAAACCCCTGGGCGATCGAGCCAAAACCATCTTCGCCGGCCGTGCCCGTGATGGCATCTCCCGAGGCCTCGGTGGGGGTGTAGAGATTGCGTCCCGCACTGCTCAGCCCGGCCGGGTTGACAAACCGGGCCAGGGTAATCGTCCCGACTTCAGTGGCGGTCTGCGACCCGGCCTGCTTGACCGATATCGTCCCGTCCAGACCGACCGAAATGGCCACCGTGTCGGCGGGGATCGTAATTTCCGGTTCCATCAGGAATCCGTCCGATGTGACGATGCGGCCTTCCTCGTCCACCTTGAACGACCCGGCGCGACTGTAGGCGATTTCGCCATCCGGCTGGGTAATCTGGAAAAAACCGTTGCCCTCGATGGCCATATCCAGCTCATTTTTTGTGTTTTGCAGTTCCCCCTGGCTGAACATTTTGCTCACGGCACCGGCCTTGGTGCCGTGGCCGATCTGCACACCGGTCGGCACGGTACTATCGCCGGACGATGCGGTCCCCGGCTGGCGGGCGGTCTCGTAAATGAGATCCTGGAAGTCAGCCCGGCTGCCCTTGAAACCGGTGGTGCTGGCATTGGCCAGGTTGTTGGCAATGACATCGATGTTCAGGGACTGGGCCTGCATTCCGGTTGCCGCGGTATAAAGACTTTTAATCATTTTCTATCTCTCCAGTTGGGTATCCTATCCGTGTATAAAATTCTGCCTTAAAGGCGGCCGGCGATTAACCCGGACGGCCGACATCATTAATGGCCTTGATGTTCATATCCGTGACCGCTTTGATCGTTTTTTGCTGGGCCTCGTAAGTTCTAAGCACGTCGATCATCTCCGACATGCTCTTAATCACGTTCACATTGGACAATTCCAGGTAGGCCTGCCGAATCCGTAAATCTTTTTGTGGTGCGATCGGACGCATATCTTCTTCGGCCTGGAAGCGGGTATTCCCGATTTTCTTCAGTCTAGATCGGTCTTCGAAATCGACGAGGGCGAAACGGTCCACCTGTACACCGTCGACATTGATGGCGCCGCTTTCATCCACCAACACCGTGTTGCCGTTTATCTGAATCGGCCCGCCCTCTCCCAAGACAGGCTGTCCGTCATGGGTAACCAGGCGTCCATCGCCATCCAGGCTGAACGCACCGCTGCGCGTATATTGAACGCCGTCGTCCGTCTGGATTGAAAAGAAACCATGGCCGATCAGGGCAAAATCAAGATTGCTGTCGGTTTTTTTCAACTGGCCCTTGGTAAAGTCGATCCGTGTGCCCACAAATTCAACGTGGTAGTTTTTGGCCATAGCGGTCGCGTCACCGGATTCGGAATCCGCGGGTGCGGTCCCTTCTTCATTGCCCGGCAAAAAGGCCTTGAACACCGGCCGTTCGACTTTGTAGCCGGACGAATTGACGTTGGCCAGGTTGTTGGCCAGCACTTCCAGCCGCATTTGCTGGAGGATCGAACCGGAACCTACCGTATAAATCGCCTCACTCATGAATTGCCTCCCCTGTTCCCGGGCTGTATATGGTCAACTTGACCTAAAACTATTTGCAATTTTTATACCCACATTTATCTAATTCAAATTTCCATAAATTTTGGTAACTTGTCGGATAGGGCCATAACAGCTGACCGTTGAATTGCCGGACAACCGGCAGTATTTACCCACTGTTTATTGACGGCTATCCACCGGTTACCGGTTGCGCCGGCGGCGGTTGCGCAACTTAAGGGACAACTCGACCTCACCTTTGGGAAGGTGCACCTTGTCCGCTATCTGGCTGGTAGAGAGCCCGCAGGCCGCCAACTCCACTGCTTCGGAATAGACCCCGCTCTTGCGCGGCGCAGGCTTGGCGGTCGTCTGGTAGACCGGCGCCTTCTGGTCGGGCAAATCGACAGAGCGGCTCGCCGACGGAGCCCCACCGGCGGCAGCCGGTTGCAGGCCGGTTCCAAGATAAAGCTGCAGGTTGCGCCTCTCTTGCTCCAGCGCCCGGGCAATGGTTTCCAGGGCACTTTCAGTGGTCTGGTTTTCAGCCTGGGCCTGCATCTCCTTTTTAAAATCGCCGGTTTGCGGCTGCCGCGGCGTTCGCCGACTGGCCAGCCGGATTCTGACAATCTACACCAGGGTCGTGATGCACATCAGCAAACCAATGATGTCTAGTGCCGTTTCCCAGTTTGATAGTGCTGCATAACTCATATTGGCTCTCCGTTTTCCTGGGGAACGTGCTAAAGCAAGCCCCGTTTCCTTAAGTGACTGCGCAGATGCACAACCGCCTGGCTGTGAATCTGGGATACTCTCGATTCGGTGATATTCAGCGCTTTGCCTGTTTCTTTCATGGTGAGTTCATCGACATAATATAATGAAATCACGAGTTTTTCTTTTTCAGGCAATTGTTCGATGGCCTGGGCGACCGCGCTTTTCATCTCCTTTACCCGGGTCAGGGTCAGGGCATCATCAGTCCCGTTGTTCAGCAGGGCATCCACCACACTGCGCTTTTCGTCATCCGTCTGGATGCCCATTTCTTCAAAGCTGACAAAGGAGATGCTCGACATTTTCTTTATCTCCTGAACCTCTTCCAGGGGCACCCCGATCTCTTGGGCCAGCTCGCGATCATCCACAGCCCGCCCCTTTCTCTGCTCGAGCCCCATATAGGCCCGGTCGAGTTCCCGGACCTTGCGCCGGTTGGCCCGTGACAGGAAATCACGGGATCGCAATTCGCTGAGCACCGCGCCCTTGATCCGGAATACCGCGTAAGTCAGGAAGGTATTGTTCCGGGAGCTGTCGTAGCGTTCGATGGCCTGCATCAGGCCGATCACACCAACATGAATCAGGTCGTCGATCTCTACATGCGGCGGGAGGTGGATCGCAATCCGGTGCACGATTCTTTTCACATGAGGCAAATACGCCTCTATCAACTCATCCCGCGAAAGCAGATTGTCCTTTCTTGATTTCTGTGTTTGCATCTGATGCCTCCTGCATCATGGGAAGCTGTCTGCTGCGCTCCAAGACGGCTTCCGGTTGGTTCGGTGCCGGGCAACCGGTTAGCGGTCTGCGTACGCCTGGCCCCTTCCTTCAAATTTCTTGCCAATAAGATATTTCCAAAAATGACTCGCATACCCGGCCGGCAGCCGCGGCGCCGGACTGGCATTCAGGTCCCGGGCAACGATATCAAAGCTTTTGCTGGCTGCCGCAGCCGGCCGCTGTTCCCTGACGAGCTTCTGCCCGCGGACACAGCGGGTCAAGTCCCCGTCCATGGGGATGTACCCCAGATAATCGATCGAGATGTCGAGAAACCGCCGGGAGACCATGCTCAGTTGCCGACAGACATCTTTGGCCTCGGCCTCGCCCGACACCATGTTGACCAGCAGACTGAACTTCTTCTCCTGGTATTTGAGCGACATGACTTTCATCAGGGCATAGGCGTCCGTGATGGATGTCGGCTCGGGGGTCACCACCACGATCACCTCCTGGGCCGTAACATTGAAATACATGACATTGGATGAAATCCCGGCCGCGGTATCGATCAGCAGTACGTCGATATCTTTCATCAGGGTGTCCAGAGCCGACAGGACTCTGATTCTCTGGGCCGGAGTCAATTCGGTGATCTGCTGGACACCCGAGGAAGCCGGCAGAATACGCATGCCGCCCGGTCCCTGGACCGTAATCTCATCGATATTCTTGTCACCTTTGATGACGTGGGAAATATTGTAGCGCGGGGCTTTGCCCAAAAGGACATCCATGTTGCCCAATCCCAGATCCGCATCAAATACCAGCACTTTCTGGCCGAGTCGGGTCAACGCATAGGCCAGGTTGGCCACGATGTTGGTTTTACCGACCCCGCCTTTGCCGCTGGTCACGGCTATCACCCGTGTGCCGGTAGTATTTGAACGTTCAAGTGCCGCAACTGCAGATTGGCGCACTTTTCCTTTAACCGGCAGATCGATGATGTTGTTTTTGGGCGGATTGGAATTCATCTTGCTCCTTAAATAAATCTATAAATTTCTCTGACAGACTAACGATACCCGGCAATCTTGCGGGCCACGCCGGGGCGGTACCCTGGCCGGGCCTGGCCGGCGTGCTTCGGCCGGCAGTAGCGGCAGGGATTAAATCCCTTCTTCAGGGCGTCATCGATACCGTTGAAGGCAATCATATTCCCCGGTTTGATACGCTTGGTCCATTTGCAGTCGTGCAGGTGGAAGATGTCCGAATTGATATTGGCGACATAGGCCGCGCCCTGGTCGGTTGGTGCGTCGCTGGCCGGGCCGTCTTCCGTGTCGGGGGTGCGCCGCCGCGAAATCTGCGCTGTTACCGGACGCCGGGGCATACTTTCCGGTACTGGTTCCGCCCGGGTCTGGTAGAGCGGGAGCAGGAACAGATCCGCCAACCGTCGAATTGTGGCCGGATACAGATCTTCCGGGATCTGTTGACCGTCACTGATGTAAGAAACCGGAATCGAACTTTTCACGAGCTGATTGATAAGATTGCCGCGGCGGGTGCACTCGTCCAGTTTGGTGAACAGCAGGCCGTCTACCGCCAGGGGTTTGAAAAAATCGATGGCCGCATCGAGATCGGCGCTTTGCGTTCCGGCCCCGAGAACCAGCTGGACCGACATACCCCGACAGGCACAAAACAGGGTTTGCAGCTCCGCCCGGGTATCCGGGTTGTGGATGCCTGCGCCCCGGGTGTCTACGAGTACGAGGTCACAGCCGGCCAACCGCTGCAGGGCCCGGGCAAATGACTTTTCATCGGCGGCGGCTTCCAGCGGTACGCCGATGATGTCGGCGAATATCCGCATTTGTTCGACCGCCCCGATGCGCTGGCTGTCCAGGGTGATAATGCCGACCCGCCGATCCATGTCGATGGCCTGGGCTGCGGCAAGTTTGGCAACCACAGTCGTTTTACCGACACCGGTGGGACCGACAAACGCCACCACCGTCTGTCCGGAAGTGGCGACTTTTATGGGGCCGGCCTTGGCTCCCATCTGCTCCAGTGCGTCGGTGAGCGCCCCGGCCGTGCTCTCCCGGTCCAGGCTGTCGAGCCCGATGCCGTCAACCGGCATGCGTTTGACCAGATCGGCGGCAAGGGTCTCAGCGACACCCTATCGGCGCAGGAAACCTTTCAAACCGGCGTCACACCCCTGGTCCGGATGTGCGTTATTCTCTTTTTTCATAACCGTCCCCTTTTTCTTCAACGCCCCGAAACCGGATTGCAGTGAATCGAGCAGGCGCGTGCTTTTGCGTCTGGCAAACAGGTCTGGCTGGGCCGGATCGGAAGGGTTATTTTTTTGCCTGAGTGACATTTTTTTGACATCCGGTGCCCGGGACGGATCGATGGCGGCGGTGACCACAACCCCTGCGTCTTTGGGTATCCCCAGCAGGGTGCCGGGTTTCTTGATGCTCTTGGCTGATAGAATGACTGCTTCGGGCCCGAATTCCTTTTTGATCTGGGCCAGGGCGGTGGTCATATCCTTGGCTTCAAAACGTTTAATCTGCATTTGTCAGGCTCACTGTTCCGATTGCTTGTATGTTGATATTGTTTAAAATCTCATCGTATGACAAAACCGGTAACATCGGTAAGAACCGGTCGATCAGTTTCTTCATGTGCGACCGGATTGGGGCACTGCATAGCAGGACCGGCTGTTCATAAATTTCGGATACCCTTTCCAGGTTGTCCGAAAGATCCTGGATAATCATCTGGGCCGCCGCCGGATCGATCGCCAGAAAACTCCCGTGCTGCATCTGTTGAATCGATTCGGACACTGTCGCCTCGACGCCCTGGTCAAGGGTGAGCGCTGCCAGGCTTTCATCCGCTCCTACGTGCATCTGAGTAATGGTCCGGGTCAGGCACTGGCGGACATATTCCGTCAGCTGTTCCGGATCCTTGGTGATCGGTGACCAGTCGGACAGGGCTTCCAGGGTCCCGAGCAGATCCCGAACGGGTACCTGCTCACGGAGAAGATTCTGCAATACCCGTACCACACCACCCAGCGGCAAAAGATTGGGGATCAGTTCTTCGACAACCTTCGGGTGGGTCTCCTTGAGATTGTCCAGCAATTGCTGGGTCTCCTGGCGTCCGAGCAATTCCCAGGCGTGCCGGCGGATCACATCCGACAGGTGCGTGGTCAGCACCGTTGCCAGATCGACCACCGTGTAGCCCGAAGCTACGGCTCTATCCCGGTTTTCCTCTTTAATCCAGAGTGCCGGCAGGCCGTAAGTCGGTTCGGTGGTCTTGACACCGGGCAGGTCCTCATCGGCCGGACCGGGATTCATGGCCAGGTAAAAATTGGTCATCAATTCACCCTGGGCCACCTGGTTGCCGCGTAAGAAAATCCGGTATTCACCGGGCTTTAACTGCATGTTGTCCTGGATATGCACCGACGGAATGATCAGGCCGATTTCCTGGGCCATCTGCCGCCGGATCGACTTGACCCGGTCGAGCAGTTCACCATCCTGCTCAATGTCCACCAGCGGTATCAGGCCATACCCTACTTCTAGGGAGAGAATGTCCAGAGGCGGCAGTGTCTTGACCTTTTCCGGCGGGCTTTCCTGGGCACTGCGAATCTCTTCAACCGCCGCTTCCTCGGCCACTTCGCGACCGGCCCTGAACAGCATATAGGCCAGGATGCCGCTGATCACCGCCAGCACCATGAACGGCAGGGTGGGCAGTCCCGGCACCAGGCCGAAACCCATCAGCACGGCCGAGGCCACCGCGATGGCCATGGGCTGGCCCATGATCTGCCCAACCACTTCATTACCGAGGCTGGTTTCCGCGCCGGCGCGGGTCACGATGATACCGGCGGACGTCGAGATGATCAGGGCCGGAATCTGACTGACCAGGCCATCGCCCACGGTCAGCAGGGTATAATTCTGGGCCGCCGCCGCAAAGGTCATATCCTTTTGAAAAACCCCGATAATCAATCCGCCAACGATATTGATGGCCGTAATGACGATGCCGGCAATGGCATCCCCTTTTACGAATTTGTTGGCCCCGTCCATGGCCCCGTAATACTCCGATTCCTTTGACAGAACGGCCCGCCTGGTTTTGGCTTCCTCTTCATCGATCAGGCCTGCGTTAAGATCGGCGTCGATGCTCATCTGTTTGCCGGGCATGGCATCCAGGGTAAAGCGGGCGGCGACTTCCGCAATCCGGCCGGCCCCCTTGACGATGACTAAAAAATTAATCAGGACCAGGATCAGGAAAACGATGATGCCCACCACATAGTTGCCGCCCACGACGAAGCTGCCGAACGCATGGATCACTTTGCCGGCCGCGGTGGTGCCTTCGTTGCCGTGCAGGAGAATCAGGCGGGTGGAAGCGACATTGAGTGACAGTCTGAATAGGGTGGTCAAAAGCAGGATAGAGGGAAAAGAAGAGAGTTCCAACGGTCGGGTGATGTACATGCCGACCAGCAGGATCACCAGCCCCAGGGTGATGTTCATCGAGAGCAGCAGGTCCAGCACAAAGGTGGGCAGCGGGATCAGCATGACGCACAGGATACCCACGATGCCCAGCGGCAGAACCAGGTCGCTGTTGTTTGCAAGAAAAGGGAGCCGGGCTACCGGGGATGTATGTCGGACGATTTCCATAGGGTTGTGATTCTCCAGTGTCTGGTTTCTGTTTCAGATAGTGGATATGCAGGTTCTATGCCTGACTTGCCGGGGATGGCAGCTTGCCTTTCAGCCGGTAGACGTAGGCCAGCACTTCCGCCACCGCCCTGTAAAGTTCGACCGGAATGGACTGATCGATCTCCACTGTTTTGTACAGGGCCCGGGCCAGCGGTTTCTCTTCAACCAGCGGGACGTTGTGTTCCCGGGCGATTTCGCGGATCTTGCGGGCAATTTCGCCGGCCCCTTTGGCAACCACCATGGGCGCATCCATCTCGTCGGCGTCAAATTTCAAGGCAATCGCCAGGCGGGTCGGGTTGGTAATCACGACATCTGCCTCAGGTACGGCCGCCATCATCCGCCGGCGAGCCATCTCCCGCTGGGCGCTTCTTATGCGGGCTTTAATCTGGGGGTCACCCATTAACTGCTTCTGCTCGTCCTTGACCTCCTGCTTGGTCATCCGCAGTTCCTTCTCGTGCTGCCAGCGTTGAAAAATGTAATCGGCCGCCGCTAGAAAAATCAGGGCCAGGCAAACGAAAAACCCGATCTGGAAGGTAATCCAGCCGAATTCCTGCAGGATGTCGGCAACGGACATCTGCATCAGGTCTGGCATCCGCGGAAGGTTTTTTATGACCAGCAGGTAGGCAATCGATCCAACGGTCACCAGTTTGAGGATCGACTTGGGAAGTTCCGCCAAAGTTTTGGCGGAGACCAGGCGCCGAAAACCGCTTATGGGATTCAACTTGGTCAGCTTCGGAGTGATAGTCTCCGTGGAAAAGAGAAGGCCGATCTGCAGCACGTTCCCGAATACACCGGCCACCAGCACCGCCAGCATGAAAGGCAGCAGGATATATAGTCCGCTTTGCATGCTTAGCGCCAGCAGGTCGCGCGCAGTCAGAATATCGGTTGGCAGCAGGCCGTTCAGATTGCTGAAAATGCTGTGCATGAACTGCATCAGCGACCGGAGCATCCAACCGCCGCCAAAAAAGAAAAAGCCCAGAGAGGCCATCAGGATCAGTACCGAGGGGACTTCGCGGCTCATGGCCACCTGCCCTTTTTTGCGGGCGTCGGATCGTTTTTTAGGCGATGCGGGTTCGGTCCTTTCCTGGTCGGGTTTTTCCGGCATATGTTTTTCCTAAGTCCCCATGGTCCGCATCAACAGCAATACGGATTGCCCCATGGTCGCAAACGTCCGGCTGAGGAAATCACCCATGTAAGGCAGGCTCATACCGAGAAAAATCAGGCCGATGGCAATTTTCAAGGGCATGGCGACAATGAAGATGTTCATCTGGGGAATGGTCCGGGCCACCAGGCCGAGGGCGGCACTGGTAATGAGCAGCGCAACAATGACCGGCGCCCCGATTTTCAAGGCAACGATGAACATGTTCCCGGCCAGGCGAATAATGTGCTGCATGATATCCTGATTGAATCCAAAACCGAAAAGCGGCACAAGCTGGAAGCTTTCCACCATGGCCCGCAGCATGAACAGGTGGGCATTGATCGATAGAAACACCAGAATCGCGATCAGGTTGTAGAAAGTCGCCAGGATCGGCACCTGGGCACTGGTCGCCGGATCCATGACATTGGCAATGGCCATGCCCATCTGGTACCCGGCCATCTGCCCCGCCATCTGGAACCCGGCAAAGAGGGTCCGTACCGCCAGTCCGATCAGAATGCCGATCATCAATTCGCAGGCCGCGGCCAGAGCCAGTTCGGGAATAGTGCCGAACAGCGGCCGGACCTGCCCGCTAAGGAGCGGAAAAAGAACGATCGCGACCGCCATGGCAAAACCGAATTTAAATAGGATGGGAATGGCGCGGCTGTTGAATATCGGCAGGAACATGAAGATGGCGTCCACCCGCAGAAAGATGAAAAGTAAAAGCTGCAGTTGGGGCATCTGGACGGATAGGGATAGCATGTTCTTTTATTTACCGTTTTTATTGTTTTTCTTGCTCTGAAGCTGCACCATAATCTCTTCGCCGGTATGAGTCCGGAATCGAGATGAAGCGTTGAATTTAGATCTCGACTTTCGGTTATCATGGCGGTTCTGGTCTCATATCGGTATCGAAATCGAAATCGCTATCGAAAATCGGTGTCAGCATGACATTTTAGAACCGATTCCGATCCCGAAACCGATAGCGATTTCGACTACGGCTCTAATCGGCATCCTCAGCGGATATACATGGGAATACTGCCAAACAGGTTATTGACGAAATCGATCATCAACTGCAGCATCCAGGGAAAGAACATCAATAAGGCCAGGGCAACCACCAGCATTTTCGGGATGAAGGTCATGGTCATCTCGTTGAGCTGGGTCACGGACTGAAAAAGACTGACCAGCAGACCGACCACCAGGCCGGAAAGCAGCATGGGGGCGGCCAGTAAAATAGCAGTCTTGATGGCACTGATGAATATTCCGGTGACGATTTCCGGTGTCATGGTTTGTTTTCTCCAGTTACAAAAAGCTTTTGACCAGGGACCCGATAATCAGGTACCACCCATCGGCGAGCACAAAGAGCATCAGTTTAAACGGCAGGGAGACCATCACCGGCGGCAGCATCATCATCCCCATGGACAACAGCACGCTGGCCACCACCATGTCGACGATCAGAAAGGGCACATAGAGTAAAAGCCCGACCTGAAAGGCTGTTTTGACCTCACTGATGATAAAGGCCGGAATCAGCACCGTCAGCGGCACATCGTTCATGGTCCGGGGCCGGTCGATTCGTGAAATCTCGACAAACAGGGCCAGTTCCTTCTCTTTGGTCTGTTTGAACATGAACTGCCGTACCGGTTTCACAGCGTTTTCAAAAGCCTGGTCCCGGCTGATGGATTCATTGAGGTACGGCTGCAGGGCATTGGTGTTTACCGCCTGCCAGATCGGCGTCATGATGAATACGGTCAGAAACAGCGCAATCCCGATGATCACCTGGTTGGGAGGCATCTGGTGGGTGCCCATGGCCTGGCGCAGCAAAGACAGCACCATGACGATCCGAGTGAAGGAGGTCAACATGATCAAGATGGCCGGCGCCAGGGACAGCACCGTCATCAGCAGGAAGATCTCCATGATAACGGCGGGTTTGCCCAGACCGTCGCTGGGGTCGATTCCGACACTTAAAAAATTGCGGATCTGGGTTCCGTTTTCCGCGTAGCACTCCGCCGGCCCGCCGATCAAAAAAATGACGGCCAGAACCAGAAAGCATCCGCTTTGTATGATTTGTCTGCGCATAGAGCTTTGGTTGCTTATCCCTCTGTAATGGTTGACGGCTGTCGATCTTAACAGGATCATCGCAATAGCTATGCCAAGCTGGCCCAGTGCGGCGGCACCCCAACCTTTTCAATTACAATTTGAAAAATATAATTCATATTTTCAGGTATTTACCGTGATAACCCGATATACGGAATATGGGGGGAGGCTGCAGGTTGAACGCTGGTTTCGGCTGCCAAAGCATTGACAGCGGCGGTTGGAATTCTGACGCCGTGAATATTGCGGCGCTTGTGTCAACCGGGGATGCAGGGCTGGGAATTGAGCAGCTAATCCTGGGTGGATTTACTGCCGAATCGGTTTAGCAGGTTGGAGAAAGTGGGTTGGGTCGGCTGGGCGGACAATTCGGCGACCAGCGTTTGATCTTCGATCTTGCTGAGCAATGTCAGGTTGTCGCCGGTAATTCCCACCACGAGTATATCACCGGGCACCTGGATCAGCGCGATGCTTTTTTTCGGTGCCAACGGCCGGGTGCTCAGGACATTGATCAACTGTCGGCCGGACACCGGGCCGGCAGACCGGGTAACCCGTTTGAACAGTAACAGCACGCCGGCAGCCCCGCCGGCCATGAGCAGAAGGAAGCCCAGCATTTTTACAAGAGTGGTGGTGAACTCGGGGTCGCTTGTCATTTGAGTTTCTTGATACGCTCCATGGGGCTTACAATTTCAGTCAGCCGGATACCGTAATTTTCATTGACCGATACGACCTCACCCCTGGCAATCAGTTTCTGGTTGGCCATGATTTCCAGGGTTTCTCCGGTGGCCTTGTGCAGTTCGATGACCGACCCCTGACCCAGTTTGAGCAGATCGTGAATCAACATATTGGTTCTGCCCAGCTCGACAGTAATCTGCAAGGGTATATCAAGAATAAACTCAAGACTCTCTTCAATAGAAGCCTTCTGGTCATCTGGTGCAGCGCCCTGTCCGCTATTTTGCCCGGCCGCGTTCACGGCACCCTGACCGCCCGGGGCTTGCAGGGCGGGGTTTTCCGTGTTGCCGGTCTCGATTGTTTCGCTATCTGCCATCATCAGCGTCCTTTCCTTTCTACCTGACGAACCATCATTTTATCATTTTCGTTAACTGCACGGCCCGATTACCCTTCACGATACCGGGTAAGCCTTTGTACTTCGGCACATGTTCTATATTGATGTTCAACGGATCGGCCGGCCCCTTGTCCAGCCGGATGACATCGTCGACCTTCATATTCAGCAGATCACGAACCGTCTGGTGGGTCCGGCCCAGTTCGGAGACGACCGTTACATCGGTCTGCCTGATCAGGGCCTGCAACTGCGAACTGAAGGCATCCTCCAGATCCTTTTCGCGCAGGTACTTCGAAGAGAGTTTGTCCTTGATCGGCTCCAGCATCCGGTAGGAGACGCACAGGTGCATGTTGCCAGAAAATTCGGCTCCGGTTACCGAAAGGACAATGACAATCAGAAGATCTTCCGGGCTGACCAGGTGGACATACTCGGGTTTGGTTTCCGTTTTTTTCAGGTTCACCTTTACGGGGAACACGATCTGCCAGGCTTTTTCAAGATCACTGAATATTTCGATCGAAAACTTGGACATCATCCGCTTTTCAATGAACGTAAACTCCCGGAGGTCTTCGAAAGGCTTGCCGTCACCACCGAACATGCAGTCTATCAGGGAATAGACCAGGCTCGGTTCGATGGCCAGCAGGGAAGAACCGATCAAAGGTTCCATGGTGAAGGCCGCAAAACTGGTCGGATTGGAAAAAGCCTGAATGAATTCACCGTATTTCACCATTTCCGTGGAAACCATTTCCACACCGATGGGTTTGTGCAAAGAGGCGCTCATGGTCGTTTCCAACAGGCTCGAGAATTTGTCGTAAACCTCCTCGAGGGCGTAAAACTGGTGGCGCAGCATGGCCCCCTGGGCCATGAGATCGTATTCTTTTACTTCAACTTCCTTGTGTGCCGGCGCGTCGAACTCAAATTCGACATCTCCCTGGTCCATGGCGCCCAACAGCGCATCAATTTCTTCCTGGGATAGTACATTTTCCGACATGGCAACCTCGACTATTGGATGACAAACTCGGTGAAATAAATATTGGTCACCTCACCGGTCGTCATAAAACTGTTGATTTCGTCGATCAACTGGTCCCGCAATGCCAATTTACCGTCCACGGTATTGATATCCTCGGCTTTTTTGCTGGGCAGGATCATCAGCATGGCATTGCGAACCTGCGGCAGCCGCTGGTCAAGCTCCGTGTGCAGCACCTCGTCGGTCAGTTCCAGTTCCATGGTAACCCGCAGGTACCGGTTGCCGCCGGCCTCGGCCAGATTCACCACGAAGGAATCCAGGGAGTACATGGGACCGATGGTATCCGGCTCCTCTTCACCCTCCGCACCTTCCTCGGTGGCGACCGTTTCCGTTCCGGCCACATTCATTTGCGCCATTTTGCTCCAGAGCATGTAAAATCCACCGCCGATAGCAGCCATGAATATAATCACGGCAATACCAATGATGATGATGGCTTTCTTTGACATTTAGGTCCTCCCCGGGTCCCGACCATCGGAAACCGATTAAGGGTGTGATCAATTTTCCGGAACCGGCATTTAATTTGGCAATGTTGCCGGTCCACGCAGAACCGTACTCCACTAAAATGTTTAGCAAGAACGATGCCATCATCGGCGGACAGAACGGAATGTTGTCGGTTTTCAAGTGTCTGCCCCAGGTCAGGTGCCAACGATATAGAATTTAAACAATTGAATTTTTTGCATTAATCATCAATTTAAGGACAACAGTGAATGGCAGGGCGGTCGGCAGGCCACAGGAACGGGTGTGGATGGGATACAGCAAGGTTGTCAATGCTTTGACGATTGGACCGCCGACAGGACAACCCGTTATCCCGCGGAAAACGAACGGCCCTTCCGCACGCAGGCCCGGTGCGGGCCTGCGGTGCAGCAGGATAACCAAATGGGTTGCTACAGCTTCAAAGACCGGTGATGATTACCGTTTCATGCCAATCAGCGAGGTCAGGATCTCGTCACTGGTAGTGATCACTTTGGCATTGGCCTGGAATGCCTTCTGGGTAACGATCATCTTGGAAAACTCACTGGCAATATCCACATTGGACATCTCCAGATTCTGGGCAATGACCTTTCCCAGGCCGGACACGCCGGAAACGCCGCCGGTAGCGGACAGCGGGGCCCCCGAATCATTGGACTGGGCATAGAGGTTGCCGCCTTTCTTGGTCAGTCCCAGGAGATTCGGGAAATTGTACAGGGAGACCTGCCAGAGATTTTCCTTGGCGCCGCTCGCTTTGTTGATGCCGGTAATGATCCCGTCATTTTCCATGGCGTAATCCCGGTGGGTCGCCCCAGCAGTCACGTCTACCTGGATGTTCACCGGGGCCGCCGCCGGGGGCGAGGCCGGGAAACCGCCGGTGATGTCATACCCCTGCACGATCTGGTCACCCGGGTTGACGAAGTAGCCATTGCCGTCGAACACGAAGTTGCCGGCCCGGGTGTAAAACAGTTCGATACCCGTGGGACCGCCTTCACGAACCTGGAAAAACCCCTGGCCGGAAATGGCCAGGTCCGTAGGATTGCCGGTCGGCTCCAGGGAGCCCTGGGCCAACTGCTCGGTAATCCCTGCCGGGGCAACGCCGGCTCCGGGATTGAAGCCGGATCCGCCGGTGGTTTCGTTGAGCAGGTTGGCAAACTGGACGGTTGAGCCCTTGAAGGCGGTGGTGGTGACGTTGGCGATATTGTCGCCGATGACCGTCATGGTGTCTTTCTGAATGCCTAAACCGGAAATCGCGGTAAATAATGAACCTATCATGGTTATTCCCCTTTGCTATGGTGTTATTTATGATTTTTACAATTAACTGCTTATCTTGCGTATATCTGCCAGGGTCACTTCACGGCCGCCCACCATGATGTAGGCCGTGTCGTCCCTAAAATTGATTTCGGTGGCCCGGCCGCTGAAGACCGTCTCGGTCGCGACCGGGTGGCCATTGCCGTCGACGGCCATGACGTCGATAAAGTAGGCGCCATCCGGTGCGGCGACACCCTGGCTGTCAAGCCCGTCCCAGGTGAACAAATGTTCCCCGGCGGCCCGGGCGCCGTTGTCGATGGAGGTGACATATTGGCCGGCGCCATTGTAGACCTTCACGTAGGTTTCGGCTGCGCCGGCAGTGAGCCTGAACCGCAGGTCGCTGGTGGTGCCGCCGGCCAGATCGAAACTGTCCCCGGCCGCGGTCACGGTTTTACCCAGATAATCCGCCGCCCGGGAGTTATTGGCGGCCGCCTGGTTCGTCTTCAGCTGCTGGATCTCGGCATCGATGTTCTGCAAAGCCTCCAGGGAGCTGAACTGGGCCAATTGGGCCGTGTATTCGGTGCCGTCCATGGGGTCCATCGGATCCTGGTTCTTCATCTGGGTCACCAGGAGTTTGAGAAAGTCGTCTTTTCCCAGAACTGCGCCGGACGTGCTTGCGGATGTGTTGTGGGTCGTCTGAACAAAATTTTCAATTGCGCTTACTGTCATTTTTCTATTCCTCGCTTGGTGCGGCGCGTCTTAGGCGAATACGCCGACCAGAGTTCCTTCCTCGGCCTCATCTTCCTCGGCCTGCATCTGCCGGGCCCGGTCCTCACCAGGCTCATGGTCCCGCCCGCCTTGCTGGGCAGCACCCCGCCCATGCTTGGCAAAACCACCCCGTTGCCCGGCCGCATCTTTCTCAGCCGGATCGCCGGTGGAGATAACCTCCACATCCAGCTTTTCCACGTTGAGTCCCAGAGCATTGAGATCTGCACGCAGCTGCCCGATATTGTGTTCGATAATGTCCCTGGCCATGGCGGTTTCGGCTACCATTTTGACACTGATTGCCTGGTCATGAGCCAGTATTTTTAGCTGCATTTGGCCCAGGGTTTCCGGTTTCAACTGAATCCGGATTTCATGGGCCCCATTTTTGGGCTGCAGCCGGATCCGGGTGGAAATCTGTTCCAAAACGCGAGCCTCGGAAACCCGGTCCAGGACCGTTTTTTCAGAATCCGGCGCCGTTGTGGACAGGGTAGCGGGTGGGGATTTAGGGACAACCGCAGCCGGCTCGGCCGGTTTTAATCTGGCATCTGCAACCTCGATTCTGGTCTGTTCCCCGCCCCTGGCATCGCGGGCGGCTTGCCCGGCAACACCGTCGTGACCGAACCTATCCCGTTCACCCGCCGAGAATTCTGCCCGGGCAGCTGCTTTGTTATCAAGCGCAGCTGCCGTTTTTATATCGGCTTTGACCGTTTTCAGGCCGGGCATCTCTTCATCGCGCTCACGGGGAACATGCAAGGACGCCGGACCTTTACTATTTGAACTGCCGGCCGGCATCGTTTTGGCGGTGTCGCTCTTTTGCGGGCTCTTCCGCAGCGCCGGATCCGCAACTGCCCTGGCGGTGGTCATCCGGGACTTGTCCGGAGCCGGTATGCTGGTTTCGGTGTGCTTCGCTCCCGGTCGCCCCGGATCACGCTTCATCCGCGGTGCCGCCTGTTTTACGGCAGCTGTTGCGTTTGGCCGGGCTACCTGCCCGGGCCGGTTAACGTTTATGGCGGCAGCCGGCTGGTCACTGCTGATGACCGAAACTTTGGGCAGGCCGGTTTTAACCGCAGCGGATTTGGCAGCCATGATCTGGCCGGTATGTTCAGCGTTGACCGCCCGGTTTACACGGCTGCCCGGGTGTGCAGTTTCTGATTGGCGAGCTGTTTTCGGCTCACCTTTTATGGTGGCGGCCTTCATATCCTCTGCGATCTGGCGAACCCGGGGATGGCGCTCATTGTTTAAATCGGTAGTTACCGGTCGATCAGTGGTTCTTTCGGCACCGGTTCCAGCCTTTTGGTCCGCGGCATCTATACGCGGGTTTCTGTCGATCGGGGCACTCTGGCCCGATCTGGCGTTCTTTAATTTCAACACGGTGGAGGCGCCCTGGGCCGCTTCAGCGTTCTTCAGAATCCGAATCCCATTGCCTTTGCCCCGTTTGTCGGCGGCTAGCGCCTGGGAGGCCACGGCCACATTCGTCGAATTTTGATTTGCGGCGGTGTTCCCTGTGTCCGGGCCCGCAACCGACGATGTTGACTTCTGGCCGTGCGCTCGGCTCAACCGCTTGATCAGCGCGTTGGTAAAACTATCCAGGCCCGCTTTGGCCCGATCTGAACTGGGGCGGGCTTTACCCGGTCCCAAAATCGTCACGGTCGGTTCGGAAGGCGCGGCAGCCAATACTCCCGAGCTGGTTGGCGTAGTTTCAGGGGCCGCCGTCTTGTTGCGGTCACCGCGAGCACCAATAGCGACAGCCGGTCTGCGCCCGGCCGGCCACTCACGCAGAATCTCATTCAGGACGTCGCCCAGACGGGTCAGCCGGGGCTCCTGGGCGGCCAGGTCCGGACCGGCGGCGGCCGGCAGGTCATCAGAATTGGCCTGACTCTTTTTCGAAACCATGCGCAGCGACGTTAGAAAATCAGCCCCGCTCTTCCCGGTGGCGCCGGTCTTTTGGCTGGCTGCGGCTTCACCGGCTTTGCCGGTTGTTTTACCGACTTTGCTTTTGAGACCGGCATTCTCGGTTCGAAAGTCAAAAAGCTCCAGTTGCATATGAATCCTCATTTATGAATCGTGCGGGTTTTCAGTTGGCCATCTGAATTTGCAGGGCCTGTGCCAGCCTTCCCAAAAAAACCTGCCGAGATTCCGAAGGAAGATTAACCCCCATTAATTACTTTGTTTACAGTGTGTTATGTAGATAGCTCAATGTGATCGCTGCTTTTCGATTTCGGCCGGCAAACGCAAGCGGACGGCTGGATAGGCAAGTTTTTCCGTAATAGGGGTAATCTTTTCCGCCTAAGGGGTTCAGCGGCGGCAATGCCTGGACCTGGTTGCGGATAACGGTTCACATCCAAGTAGAGGCCAGATGGATACCCTGGATTGGGTTGCAGAATGTCTGCGGTGGGGGACCAGTATTACCGGCGGTTAAACAGGCTGATCGCGGTTTCGTCGGCTGACTTCATTTCCTGCTTGCGAATCTTCTCGCGGTAGGCTTGCAGGCCTTTTTCCTTGAGGTTCTCCAAAATCTTGCGCCCCTTCATGGCCTCTACGACCTCATCGCGTTTGGCCGTCAGGTTTTCCTCCAGGCGATCGAGGGTTTGCTGCATTTCGTAGGCTTCGATGGATAAGCGCTTGAAATATTCGGTATAGAGCCGCAGTTCAGCAATCCGGGCCCCTTCGGCACCTATCCGCCGCAACTTGGCACTGCAGCGTTCCCGTGAACCGATCAATTCCTGGAGTGCATGTGTGCGGGCATTGAACTGTTCCTGGATCGCAGCGAGTTCCTTTTGCCGGGCGTCTTCGATATGCTTGCGCTGGGTCAGCAGCGGCTCGAGGGTAAAAACGTACATGGTATTCCCGGATTCGGTGAAATAAAGACCTTGGCCGGCCTATAGGGATTGGCTTGATATCAATTGCCGCCGGTCAACTCCATCAGCAGTTGGAGCCCTTCGTCATAGGAAACTTGCTCATCGATTCCCTGGCAAAGATAGGCATTGATATCATCGAGCATGTCAATAACCTGGTCGATTTTCGGATTGCTGCCTTTCACATAGGCGCCGATATTGATCAGGTCTTCTGCTTTCTTGTGGGTCGCCAGGATCGATTTGATCATGCCGGCCGCTTTTTACTGGCTCTCGGTGGTGATGTCGACCATGACCCGGCTGATGCTTTTCATCACGTCGATGGCCGGGTAATGGTTCTGCATGGCCAGGTCGCGGGACAGCACGATATGCCCGTCGAGAATGGATCGTACGGCATCGGCAATGGGTTCATCCAGGTCATCCCCTTCGACCAGAACCGTGTAAAGGCCTGTTATGGTACCGTAATTTGACGAAGTACCGGCCCTCTCCAGTAATTTGGGCAACAGGGTGAAGACCGACGGTGTGTAGCCCTTGGTAGTGGGCGGCTCACCCAGGGCCAGACCGATTTCCCGTTGGGCCATGGCAAAGCGGGTCACGGAATCCATCATCAGGTTGACATGCATGCCCTGGTCCCGGAAATACTCAGCCACGGCGGTGGCAATGAACGCTCCCCGCATCCGGATCAGCGGCAGGTGATCGGAGGTGGCCACCACCACCACCGAACGCCGCAGTCCCTGCGGACCCAGTTCCTTCTCGATAAAATCGTTCAACTCCCGCCCCCGTTCACCGATCAAAGCGATGACATTGACATCGGCGCTGGTGTTGCGGGCGATCATGCCCATCAGGACACTCTTGCCCACCCCGGAGCCGGAAAAAATGCCCATCCGCTGGCCGCAGCCGACTGAAAGCAGCCCATTGATGGCCCGGATACCGATATCCAACGGTTGATTGATGCGCTTGCGTTCCAGGGGATTGATGGGATTGCCGTAAATTGGGTAGGCCGACTTGCTCGGGATGGGGCCCTTGCCGTCAATGGGATTGCCGAGACCGTCGATCACCCTTCCCAGCAGACCGTCCCCGACCGCAATGGTCGCGCGTTCGTTGCGGGCGACCACCAGGCTGCCCGGCCCTATGCCGCGAATCTCTTCCAACGGCATCAGCAGCACCCGGTTGCCGCGAAATCCTTGTATTTCGGCTCGGATAGCCGGCTGATTGCCCATGGGATGGATGTCACAAATCGCACCGATGCGGCTGGCGGGACCATTGGCCTCGATCACCAGGCCGATAACCTGGTCACTTTGCCGCAGAGCATCATCGGGTCCACCTCTGCCAGGCGATTTTGATAGCGCTGTAGATCTATATGTCGGGCCATGATTATTTGCTGTATTGCGATTTTTCCAGCTCGGCAGCAAAAGCGGATTCAATTTGATCGAGCTGGTTCTCGATCCGGGCATCCACGGTGCCAAAATTGGTTTCCACGACACACCCGCCCGTGGTGATGGCTGCATCGGCCTCAAAATGGACATTCTCGAGTTTTTCCACGTGCGGCAGGAACTCGTACAGGGCGGTTTGAACACCATCCAAGTCCTGGGGATTGACCCTGATTTTGACTTTTTCGTGATTGATTACTTTATCAAGCGCGCCCTTGACGACATTGAGCACGATCTGCCGGTCAAGTGATATTTCCTGACCAATGATATTACGCGCCACCGCCAGGGCCAGGTCAACTGTTTCCGTCTCCGCATCTAAATAAAGCTGTTTGCGGTATTTTTCGATGTCCATGTACGCCCGGCGCAGTTTCTGTATCACGCTCTCCAACTCGGCGGTCACCGCCTGCTTGCCCTTTTCCAGGCCCTGGGCCAAACCCTCCTCGCGGGCCTGCAGCTTTTCCAATTCAAATGCCTGCCGCAGCTTTTCGGACTCACTTGGTCCGGCCTCCGCCGCCGCCTCCATGCGCCGAAAGGCCCGGTCCTCTTCTTTTTCTTCGATTCCCCGCACCACGCTGGCGTCATCCGGTAAATCCGGAAAGTTATGGAAGCGCATGGCTTCGCGCGGGGTCGGATCATTTCCAAATGCTTTACGCAATGAATTCTTCGCCCCCTCTGCCGCTGATGATGAGCTCGCCCTTTTCCTCCATGTCCTGGATCAGCTTGGTGATCGTCTGCTGCGAATTTTCGACATCCCGCATCCTGACCGAGCCAGCTGATTCGATCTCCTCTTTGACCATGTCCGCGGCGCGGGTGGACATATTCTTGAAGATCTTGCCTTTTACCTCTTCCGAAGCTGCCTTGAGCGCAATCGCCAGCTCCTTGGTTTCCACCTTGCGGAGCATGGCCTGGAGGCCCTTGTCATCCACAAAGACCAGGTCTTCAAAGACGAACATGAGCTGTTTGATGTCGGCGGCCATCTCCGGATCGTCGTCTTCAATCTCATCCATAACGAGCTGGGAAGTAGCTGCATCCGCCTGATTAAGAATTTCAGCCAGCTGGCCGATACCGCCGACTTTATGGGTTACCGTCCCCTGCTCCTTGCTCAGCACCTCTTCGAAGACTCGTTCGATCTCATCGATCATCCCGGAGACAATCTTCTCCGAATTGGCGATCCGCAGGGCAATTTCCGTCTTCTTTTCGTCCGGCAGCCGGCTGAGAACTTCGCTGGCCATTTCGGGTTTCAGGTGCACGAGGATAACCGCAATGGTTTGGGGATGCTCTTCCCGGATAAGCTGGACGAGATGGTCCGGATCCAGCGCAAACAGGGACTTCAAGTTAGAGGGTTTGGATATATCGCGTTTGTAGCTTTTTGGTTTCTTCTTCTCCTCGGGCGGTTGCTGGTGTTCGATCTGCTTCCGGCCGCCCTGGGCCGCGCCCTGCAAGGCGGTGACAAAATCCTCGGCGACCTGTTCGACCAGGTCCGGCGATATGTCCCCCATCTGGGAGAGGTGCCCGGCCAGAAGCTTGTTTTCTTCCTTGTCCAGGCGTTCCATGATGGCTGTGCGGGTATCCTCTCTTAGTGATTTCAGTAGAATGGCTACTTTAACCGATCCGGCGAGGTTTGCTGTTTCCATTTACTTCTCGTCCTTTATCCAATCTCTCATAATATCCACGCCGCCTTCGCTGGCCGCCAACAGCAGCTGGGTGGCCTGTTCCTGATAGGGCAGCTTGGCCAGCTGGTTACCGTGGCCCTCGGCTTCGCTCACCGTGACAGGCAGCTGCTTGAGCATTTCAACCCCCTGGGCGCTGCCGGCTGTCAGCCAGCGGACGATGGGCCGTATGATGAAGAGAAAGGCCAACATTATAAAAACAATGAGTATTCCGTATTTGTAAAAAGGCGCATACTGCTTCACCTGCTCAAGCAGGCCCGGTTCTGGCTGTGGTGCTGTATCCACCGGTTTGGTTGTTTTAAACGGAATGTTGGCCACCTCGATCGTGTCGCCCCGGGCTTCGTTGTAGTTCACGGCACTTTTAATGATATTTTCAAGCTTGGCCATCTCCTCATCCGTGCGGGGGATATAAATAAAGTCGCTGGGGCCGTTCTTGTTCTCTACCTGCCGATAGTGACCATCGATCATAACCGCCACGGAAATACGCTCTACCTGTCCGGTGGGTGCGACCACCCGGCTGATCACCTTGCCGATCTCGTAGTTCACAAGCCGGTCGGCGGTTTGGTGGGTCGTTCCCCCGCGTTTATTTGTCAGCTGGGCACCGCGGGAGGTCATATTGGGCACAGCTCCCGGGACACCGGACGGTGTGGATTTGATGGTGCTGGAGGTCTGGTCATGCACCTTCTCGCTGCGAACCACCCGATTGTCCGCCAGGTACCGCTCTTCAGTCTGCTCGCGCTGGTTGAAATTGATAGACGCACTCAACCGGACAATCGCCTTGCCGGTCCCCAGGGCATTTTCCAACATGCTTTTTACCCGGTCCTCTAGTTTTTTCTCGAGGGTTTCCTGGAACACGAGCTGATCGGTTGACAGGGTGCCCTCCCGGGCCCCTTTCTCGCCGCGGGTCAGCAGTTTGCCGTAGCTGTCCACGATGGTGACATTCTCCGGATTCAGACCGGAGATACTCGAGGAGACCAGGTTCACGATCCCCTGGACCTGGTTGAGGTTCAATGTACGCCCCGATCTGAGTTTCAAGATGACCGATGCGGTGGCCGGCTCGTCCTGGTCCGTGAAAATGGGCTTATTGACCATGACCAGGTGCACCCGGGAACTTTCAACTTCATCGAACCGGTTGATGGTCCGGGACAACTCGCCCTGCAGCGCCCGCTGGTAATTGACATTCTGCATGAATTCGGTCATTCCCAGGCGGGTGTTGTCAAACAATTCGAATCCCACCGAACTACCCTGGGTGAGCCCCTGGGAGGACAGTTCCAGGCGCAGCTCGTAGACCTGCTCCTGGGGCACCATGATCGATTTACCGTTGGCGGCAATCTGATAAGGGATCTTGCGCTCTTTCAGTTTTTCATAAATTGCAGCGGAATCCTCCAGCGAGAGATCCGAAAACAGAATCTGGTACTCCGGCCGTGCGGCCCACGTCGTAAGCAGAATAAAGCCGGTCATGGTAGCGGCCACAACTAGGAAGAGCCCTACCTTCTTGCCGGTGCTCAGACTGTCGGACAGTACTTTCAACTGGCCGGGGATATCTTCTAACGCCATTTTATCTGCTCCTTTGCCGCCTATACGGGCATCCGCATGATGGTTTCATAGGCCGATACGATTTTGTTCCTGACCTGCATGAGCAGCTTGAAGGAAATCTCGGCTTTCTCCATCTCGATCATGGTCCGGTGAATCTCCTCGCCCTTGCTCAGGGCCAGTTCTTCAATGGACCGGTTGGCGAGGTTGTGGTCCTGTTCCACTTTGTTGATGGCGCCGCGCAGCATGTTGCCAAATCCGCCCGGCGAGGTCTGGGGGCGCTCAAGTTTGGTGCTGCCGGGGTTCGGCAGGCTCCTGACGATCGAGTCGATACTGATATTTTTCATCTTATTTACCTATCTCCAGAGCTTTGAGCGCCATATCTTTGGCGGATTTGATGGCCGCCGTGTTGGCTTCGTAGCCCCGCGTGGCGGACAGAAGGTTCACCATCTCTTCCATCATGTTGATATTGGGGATGGCCACATACCCTTTTTCATCGGCATCGGGGTGCCCGGGATTGTATTTCAACAGAGGTTTTTTGGCATCGTTGATGACGCCGGCCACCTTCACCCCGTTTTGCTTGGCACCAATGGTCTCGCGCATGACATCACTGAAGGAGCTTTCGACCGACTCGGTGGTGAAAACGACGTCTTTCCGTTTGTAGGGTCCCCCCTCCGGTGTACGGGTGGTATGCATATTGGCCAGGTTACTAGAAATAACCGTCATCCTGACCCGCTGGGCCGTCATACCGGAGGAGCTGATTTTAAGGGCATCGATAAAATTCATGTTGTCCCTCCTCGGATGACTTCTTTCAGCGCCCTGAATTTCTTGGAAATAGTCTGGGCAAGCGCATTGTATAGCAGATTATTCTCCGCGAGGTTGCTCATGCTGCGATCGAGGTCCACGGTGTTCTGGTCTCCTTTGTTGATCAGTTTTTCGTGTTCGACGAAGCGTGTGCGGATGCCGCCGGAATCCTGGACACCATCGGAAAAATGGTCCGGGTTCGTACTGGCCATCTGCATGCCGTCGGTCGCACGCGTATGGATCCGATCGGCCTCTTCGTCCATGACGATGTCAAAGGACTTGAAGCCCGGGGTGTCCGCATTGACAATGTTCGATAGAATCACATTGTGCCGTTGGGACCTGAAATCCAGGACTTTTTCCAGGATTGAAACGGTCCGGCCGAACAGGGCCTTGTTTTCCATGATTTCTCCGCTTGTCAGGATTTCATTTTCACCGGCGCCAACCTCTTTGACCTGCGGCCGCCGGTTCGCTGCCGTTGTTGTAGTAGTGTACTCAGCAATTATCGTACCAGGCCGACCGCCCGATTTCAGGCGGCATTTTTCTCCCGATATTCTTTCAGTTTGTTGCGCAGCGTCCGGATGCTGATTCCCAGCATCTCGGCCGCCTGGGTGCGATTGTCGTTGACCTTTCTCAGGGTGCGGGCGATCAATTCTTGCTCCATCTCCTTCACGGACATACCCGGACGCAGCTCAATGGTATTGGCCCGACCCGCGGGTTCATCTTCCAGTAAAATCTGCCCGGCGGGCAGTTTCCCGCCGCTGGTGATAATCACCGCCCGCTCCATGGTATTTTCAAGCTCACGAATGTTTCCGGGCCAGTCGTAGGCCTGCAGTTTACGGGCCGCATTCGCCGTCAGCCTGAGATCCGGCTTGCGGTTTTCAAGGCAGAATTTGTGGATGAAATGCTCCGCCAGCGGCAGGATGTCATCCGGCCGGTTTCGCAGGGGCGGCAAGGTAAATGGTATGACATTGATGCGATAATATAGATCTTTCCGGAAGCTACCTTCCTCGACCGCCTGTTTGAGATCGACGTTGCTGACCGCTATGACCCGGGTGTTGATGGGTACCGGCTGGCGGCCGCCCACCCGGTCGATTTCCTTTTCCTGGAGTACTCTGAGCAGTTTGGCCTGGAGGGGCAACGCCATCTCCGAAATTTCATCCAGTAACATCGTACCCTTGCCGGCAAGTTCGAACTTACCGATTTTACGCACGACCGCTCCGGTAAACGCCCCTTTCTCATGGCCGAACAGCTCACTCTCGGCCAGTTGCTCCGGCAAAGCAGCGCAGTTTAAAGCCACAAACGGGTTGGTGCTGACCAGACTATGCTGGTGAATATAGGCGGCCAAAAGCTCCTTACCGGTACCGCTCTCACCCAGGATAAGGACGTTGGCCTGGCTTTGGGCAACATTTTCAGCCACCTGCAGTAATTCCCGTACCTGCGAGTCCTGCGTCACGATATGCTTGGCGCGGGCGCCCGAGTTAGACGATTCTAAAGTTGCGTAACCGCTATCGATCGGCGCAAGCGCCTTTTGAAGGGCCAGGACCAGGGCTTCCGGGTGGACTGGTTTGAGCAGATAATCAACCGCGCCGGCCTGCATGGCCGCCACTGCTCCTCGTACCGAGCCTGTTTCAGCCGTGGCAATCACCGGCAGGTGGGGTGCCTGGGCGCGTATTTCGGCCAGCAGCTGGGTATAGTCCCTGCCGGGCAGATCAGAATCTGCAATCACCAGGCGGTAGGCATCCAAATCAAGCCCCTGCAAGACCGCACGGCCGGCTGGTTGGATATCAATCCGGAACCCCCTATCGGCCAGGGCCGTCTCGAGCGGCTTGGAGACCGTTCCAGCTCGGTCTATGATCAGTATCGTATCCAAACGGTGTTCCTCTGCATGCAAGTCCGGTAAAATTTATAAACTGAATCGTAACCGGATAATCGCAAGATGCATGCCAGCCGACTCTCATTCTGCTGATGGGATGCGTGGATTCAGGCCAACGAAAGATCAGCGCATATCACTATATTTTATTTATTTACAACAAGTTGCACACAGTGCGTCTCAACGGTGAAAAATGACGGTGCCCCGCGGACAGGCGCAGGCTATCCCGACCATTTTTTTACCTGCAAGGCTGTCAAAACTAAAACTCTGTTGTGTCAAGGTGTTGACGCCCGCCTGTTTTCTGTAAGCCAGATGGGCAGCCAAACAGCTATCCCGGCGGCGCCCCGTGAGGCGGCACCGTCCCCTAACGGCGGAAAAGGCCTGGAAGCAGATGACGGCATAAGCAGCCTGGCTCATCACGGCCTGCCAGTGGTGCTCCTCCCGCAAAGTGGGAGACATCAGGAGGCCTCCCAAGCGGGCTGACTTTATCTTGGGTTGCCCTTCCCTTGAAGACGCGCCGAGCATCACTGGAAAGGACGACCATAATCTAACTTGGAGCGAAGTGCTTGTTTGAGCGTCAGCGAGTTGCGTTGGGCGCGCTCTTTTTGAGAAGCGCAGGGCCGTGTCTTACGGGTGCTTTCTTGTGGGCACAAGAAAAGTGAAAAGATGATACAAAATAATAACAGACTGTTATACGATTTTTCATCGGAGCCAAGGAATGGTCAATGCTCCTTGGATTTAAGACTAGGCAAGGCCCTATTAAGGGCCTATGTTTTATGGCGTTTGATCTTTTCAACCAAGGTGGTCCGGTTGAGTTGCAGCAGCTTGGCGGCCCGATTCTTGATCCCGTTGGTCTTTTCAAGGGACTGGATGATCAGTGATTTTTCGAATTCGGTTACCGCCGAATTGAGGCAGATGCCTTTGCTGGAGATCTTGATACCGGATGGATTGAATTCACGGGTGCAGCCTTGAAATCGTTCCGGCAGTTCAGCGCAGGTGACACAGCAGCCATCGTTGAGCACCACCAAGCGCTCTATGATGTTTTTGAGTTCACGAACATTTCCGGGCCAGGAAAAATCCATCATGGCGGCCAGCGCTTCGTCCTCAAACTCCGGCGGCTGCATGCCTTTTTCCTTGCAGATCATGTTTATAAAATGGTGGATCAACAGGGGGACATCTTCGCGACGCTTTTTTAGGGCTGGCAATTTGATGGGGATGACATAAAGCCTGAAAAACAGATCCTGTCGAAATTTACCGGCAGCGACGGCTTTTTCAAGATCGCGATGGGTAGCGGCAATCACGCGGACATCCGTGCGGTGCGTCCGGCAACCGCCCACGGGCTCAAACTCGCCTTCTTCAAGGACCCGCAGTAGTTTCACCTGCAGGTCGGGACTCATGTCACCGATTTCATCCAGGAAGATCGTCCCGCCCTTGGCAGCTTCGAACTTACCGGTTTTTGAATTAGCCGCTCCGGTAAAGGCGCCTTTGACATGCCCAAAAAGTTCACTTTCGAGCAGGTTTTCCGGGATGGCCCCGCAGTTGATCGTAACGAAAGGCTTGTCGCCACGACTGGAGAGGTTGTGAATTGCGCGCGCTACCAAACCTTTGCCGGTCCCGGTTTCACCATTGATCATGATGGTACTGCCGCTGTCGGCCACTTTTTCGACCAGCCGGAAAACCGCCTTGATTTCAGTGCTTTCACCGACGATGCCGTGGCGGGATACCCGGGCGGGGTCCTGAAAATCCTGGTCATCAACACTGCTTTGATTGTCAACGGCAAGGTTCAACATAGTTTGGCTCCTGGATTTTATATGGCGGTTGCGTGTTATGGGAAAGATTGAGCAAAGAGTATGCCACCGGCCGGCCAGAACTTTTTATATAATTTTTTATTAAGAAATTCAGATAGTTTTTAATTTCAAGATCACTGGATGATTCCATTGGCCCTTCATAAGCAGTTGGCATTTTTTGCATATTGCAAATATAAAAAGGGCACCTGCCGGTGCCCTTCTCGCGCCAGGCATTGATACCCGGCGGTTTGTGCGTATACAACCATATTTGCATCTTGCGAATTAATTGCAAGTTGCAACAGTCGTTTTTATAATTGGCCCCTTCCGGATGCTAAAATTGTGATTTGGCCGCCTCCAGGCTGTCGTGAATCGGAAGGGAACTGGTTTCCGCAAATTCCTGCAGTTCCTCCTTGAGGACGGCCGTGCCGGCCACCCGGGTATGCACTTTAGCGGCCCCGCATTTTTCGATGACCTGGATGATCAGTTTTATCGGGGACATATTTGTTTCTTTGACCCCCGTGAGATCCAGGATAAATTTGCTGAGTCCGTCGGCTTTCATATCTTTGAGCCGGCTGCCGATCAGCCCCTCCACTTCCACCCCGATGGGCCGGGTAATCTTGGGGGGCAGCCGCAGGATCGTGATGCTGTCCTGAATTTTAAAATACTTTTCCGCCGCCCCGGCCGTGTCCTTGCCGCTTTTTTCCTCCAGCTTGAGCACGCTCTGCACCCTTTCAATCAGTTGTTCCCCCTTGAAAGGTTTCACGATGTAATTTTGAACCCCCATCTTGACGATCTGCATGACGTTGTCTTTGCCCGACTCCGCCGTCAGCATGATCACAGGAATCGCTTTCAACTCGTCGTCCTTTTTCAGTCTTTCCAGCATTTCGATGCCGGTCATGACCGGCATGGTAATATCCAGGATGATCAGGTCCGGTTTTTCACGTGTGGCCGTATCCAGTCCAAGTTGGCCGTTTTCGGCTTCAACCAGTTCACAGTCATAGGGCTTGAAAGCCTTTTTCACAATCATCCGGATTGTCTTGCTGTCGTCTACCGTCAATACTTTCAAAGGCATGATAATCCTCCTGTCTTTTTAGGATGCCTTATGGGGTTGAACCTCGGTATGGGGTGCACATTTGCATTTGAGTGTCAGCCTTCATATACTTGTCGATACGACTAACCTATCGGCAAATTGGTTTAAACCTTTAGTCTTTTTTGCCGTTTGGCCAACTGTCTGCCTGCCCAACAGCACTATCGCAAAATTGATACCATTTATAGTGTTCAACGAAACCGGGTAATTTAGAAATTAGAGTTAAAGTTTTCGACAAAACATCCAATATGCATAGTAGACCCTGCGCTGTGTATATGGCACAATAATTGCTGTAATACCTACTAATTTTCTATTGATACTAACCCAACAACCAGGGAATAAGCATGGCGCTGAAACTCACGTTAAAACCAAATGAAAAAATGATAATCGGCGGAGCGGTCATTACCAACGGCAACTCCAAATCCAACCTCATCGTGGAAAACAAGGTCCCGATCCTGCGGGAAAAGGACATCCTCAATGAAACGGAGGTTAATACCCCCGGTCGGCGGGTATATTTTGCGATCCAGCTTATGTATATCGACGAGGCGAACCTGGTGGTCCACCACAACAGTTATTGGGAACTGGTCAAGGATTTCCTGGGCGCAGCCCCCAGCCAATTGGCAGTCATTGACCGCATGAGTGAACATATTTTGCAGCGCCAATACTATAAAGCCCTGAAATTGTGTCGAGAATTGATTAACTACGAAGAGGAAATCAAGCAGCATGTATAAGCGCAAGCCCATCGATACGTACAAGGGCGTGGACAAGGCCACCATGTCGGGCCGGGATGTCGAAGCCGAGGTGCTCACCAAAGCCGCCATCAAACTTAAAGCCTGCCAGGACAACTGGGACAAAGATGAAAATGAGCGCAATACCGGACTGAAGCAGGCGCTGGATTACAACCAGCGGATCTGGACGATCTTCCAGGGAGAACTCGCAAGTGACGAAAACCCCCTGCCGGTGGAAATACGCCGGGACCTGCTGCGGCTCAGCGCATTCATCGACAAGCGTACCTTTGATATTATAGCCTTTCCGGAGAAGGACAAACTCAATATCCTCATCGCCATCAACCAGAATATAGCGGCCGGACTGCGCCAAACACCTTGATCCGGCAACCCTGTCTACCGGTGGTCGCACGCAGGGTTCGCGGCTTCACCGGTGGTCCCGTTCTTATCTTCCATGCGTTTGTATTACCTCAACTAAGTGACGCATTCGGGCCGTCGCAACCACCTATCCGTACCGGCAACCCATTGAGCGCAAACCGCATTTTAAAGGTCAATCGGATCTCTATTTCAGACGACAGCAATATATAATAATTCAATTTTCTTAAAGTTTTTGACCCGCCGCCCGATATACCCTTTGAAAGGCGTCGGGCAACTGTCGCCGTTAGGGGCTCCCGAAAGTTGCCGCAGCGCCAGTCGAAACAAAACGTTTCGACATATTATGATCGGTTAGAAAGCCGATCCATTCCTAGAAAAGGAGAAACACCATGGCTATGAACAACATCGCATTAACTTCCGGCATGCGTCAGAATCTTTTCAGTCTGCAGCAGACCAATGATCTGATGAATAAAACGGCCAGCAGGCTGGCCACCGGCAAGAAGGTCCAGAACGCCCTTGACGATCCCATCAACTTTTTCGCCGCCGCCGGTCACAATCAGAGAGCAGGTGACCTGGCCCAGCGTAAAGACCAGATGGGTGAAGCGATTCAGACCATCAAGGCTGCCAACAACGGTATCGAAGCCATCACCGACCTGATCGCTTCCGCCAAGTCTCTGGCCAATTCCGCCTCGGCCATCGACGCTTGCGCCACGGCCGCCTCGCAGAACGCGACCGACCGGAGCGCCCTCGCCGACCAGTTTGACGAGGTCATGAACCAGATCGACACCCTGGCAGCCGACTCCGGCTACAAGGGTATCAACATGCTGGCTGCCGGTTCCTTGACGGTAGAGTATGACGAATCCGGCGACTCCAGTTCTACGATCACCGGTTTCAATGCTTCCGCCAGCGGCTTGAGCATTGCAGACAATACCAACGCCTGGGTAGCGCAGAGCGACGTAACCGCCGCGATTGCCGACCTGGATACCGCGCGCGACACCCTGCGGACCAAGACCCAGACGCTGACCACCAGCTTGAGCACGATC
The DNA here is from genome assembly GCA_905176665.1 of Olavius algarvensis Delta 4 endosymbiont. Lineage (GTDB taxonomy): Bacteria > Desulfobacterota > Desulfobacteria > Desulfobacterales > CAJINA01 > CAJINA01. Next base: position 201,071 of record CAJINA010000259.1, read on the forward strand.
ACCACACGTGAGGAGTTCACCACGCAGATGATCAATACGCTCGAAGACGGTGCCACGAACCTGACCAATGCCGACATGAACGAAGAGAGCGCGAACATGCTGATGCTCCAGACCCGTCAGGCTCTGGGAACATCCTCTCTGAGTATGGCGTCCCAGGCTGCCCAGTCAGTCCTGAGACTCTTCTAAGCCAGAGTTTCAACGCAGTAAAAAAAACGGAGGGGATTTCCCCTCCGTTTTTTTTGTTTTGAACTTGCAGCCGGCAGGGCTGTCTTAACTGGTGCCGTCTCTTTTTTGTATTTACGGTATGTTCACCTGCTGCCCCTCGAAACGCAGCAAGCCGACTTTGCCAAAGTGGCCTCTGGAAAAGTCGGCTCGTCGTTACAATCTCAGCCTGACAGGCTAAACCTGTCGTTTTAAATAAATGCGGCCATCACTTCATCCACCCGCGCAGCCGTTCCCGAAAAATCATTTCGTCACGGTCCCAGAGGCTCTGGCGCATCTGCTGGCCTTTTGTTTCGCGGATACCGCCGTAAGCCGGGTGGAAATGGTAGGCCCGGGCAGCCGGTGCGACCGCCAAACGGGCGCCGGTGCGAAACATGCGATAGCTGATATCCGTCTCTTCCCGATGTCCCACCACGGAATAGTCTAAAAAGTACCCGCCGGCTTTGCAGGCCGCGCTTTTGCGATAGAGGAAGCCGGAATTGAGGTGCTCCACCGGCACCGGTTCAGCGTTCGGGTGCAGGTTCACCTGCAAGATGCCGGACAGGAAGAGCTCATCTTTCCAATACACCCGCCCCACCTTCATCCGGTCCTCTAGCGATGTCCCTTCCGGGATGACCTGGTCTTCCGTCGGCCGTTGGGGATCGAGATAGATCGGCCCCACGGCATCATACCCTTCAGCAATGACCGCCAGCAACTTCTCAACGCAATCGGGCTGCAGGACGACATCATCGTCCAGGCGAAATATCAGTTCGGTTGCGGCATGCTCCAGGATACGCTGGCCGCAGTACTGGGGCCCTTTCTGGTCCCCCTGGACGATGGTTACCGGCGACCCGGAGCGTTCAAGAAGTTTTATCAGGCCCTGAACCGTTGAATTCTCACTTAAAAAATCGGTCTCCTGGCAGTCGTTGACCAGCAGCACCCGAAAACGTTGAAAGGTCTGGTTCAAAAGAGACTGGAGCAGCAGGGCCAATTCAACCGGCCGGTCTTTGACCGGGATCCCGATCGTAAGGTCAATCGCAACCTTGGCGGGTCTCAGCGACTGCGGCAGGTCAAACTTTTCGGCATAGGGCGCATAGGGATAAATACTGTCCAGATAGTGGGTGGTTTTGCCATTGGCGTGGCATACGCAATACTTTTGCCGGTTTTCCTTGTTTACGAAATGCCGGGCATCGGCAATCTGCATCTGGTCCAGCATGTCGGCAAAATGACTGAAGAACAGCGGCACGGACCGAAAGGCGTCCGGATAGGCGTGCATATAGAGAGCCAGTTCGGTCTGGTCGGCATAGGTGCGGCCCCGCCGCTGACCGATAAACGCGGCGATATCCGCCAACTGGCTCCCCCGGGCGCAGATGACGCCCACATTGTACACCGGTTGTTGGAAAACAGTCGGGGCCACATCCGGGTTGATGGAAAACCAGCCGCGCATGTACTCGTTGTCGCAGTTACGCATGCCTTCCTGTTCGACATATACCCAGTCCTGGTCGTAATCCACATAGGTACGGGGATCGTCCTGGAACACCACATCGAAGACATCCGTCCTTAAAATATAGGTGTCCGGAAATTCTGCGGCCACGGGTTGAATGTACTGCCATTGATAGCACCCCAGGCCGACCCGGTTGCGCCAGAACCCCTCGGGAACGGTGACCCGGCGTATCTCCACATCGTAAGCCACCGCAAGCCCATCGGGATAATCAGACGTCATCACCAGTATCACCCGGCCATCGTAATGCGCGCGCAGGGTTTCCAGCCAGCGCACCGCCCGGGTATCATAACTGCAGACGCCCATGACCAGGAAGTCCTCGGAGGGATTGGCACCGTTATTCATAGTTGTCATCATCATAGTCCTTGGGGACGATTGTACGCGCCTTCGGTTTTGGCTGTGAGCCCTTCGCTATTTATTTTTAGATTTAACACCAAAACACAGGCGTTAAAAGAAGCTGCCATTTTCAGGCCGCTCTTTTCAAAAAGTTTTAAGCATATTGTCCAATGCTGTCTGCACCGTTTTTATCACCCCACGCCAATCACCTTTTTGCTGCTGGCGAAACAATCGCATGGTGGGGTACCACGGGCTGTCACCGCGCGCCATGAGCCAGCGCCAGTCGGCCGCATAAGCCAGCAGCACCCAGACCGGCTTGCCCATGGCCCCGGCCAGGTGGGCCACCGAGGTATCAATGGAAATCACGAGGTCCATGTGCGCCATAGCAGCCGCGGTGTCACTGAAATCATCGAAATCGGTGCCCAGGTTTTCGATCAGACCGGCATCCGCAAACCGGGCGGCCTCCTTGGCGGCCGGACCTTTCTGAAAACCGTAAAAGTGAACCCCCCTGGTCTGGAGCAGTCCCTCGAAATCGGCCAGGGCGGCGGAACGATGCAAGCCCCTGAAATGGGTTGGGTTGCCTGACCAGACGACGCCGACCTTAACCCCCCGGCCCGGCACCCGCCGGCCCCAGCGATCCGTCATTTCCCGGTCGGCCTGAATATACGGCACCCGCCCGGGAAGGGACGTCAGGGTCGTTTGGAAGATACCCGGCAAGCTCAATAAGGGGCAATATAGGTCAAAATCCGCCGCCGGTTGCCCCGTGCCGGTACGGAGGAGCAACTGGTCGACCCCCCGGGTATTCGCCAGCAATTTCTGCAGGGGCTTTCTGGTCTCAAAAAGGACTGTCCCCCCCAGTGGTTTGACCATTTCCAGGTAGCGCACGAACTGGAGGGTATCGCCCAGCCCCTGTTCGTCATGCACCAGGAGGCGTTGGCCCTCAAACGGCCGGCCATCCCATTTGGGCTTGTCCAGCCGCACGGGATAGTTCGCGGCCCAGTCACGTTTATCGAAACGTTTTTCATACCCGGGCCAGCCCTTTTCCAGGTTCCCCTCCAAAAGGTACACCAGCCCCAGGTTGAACGCTGCTTCGGCCTGACCGGCGTCCAGGTCCAGGGCCCGCCGATGATGCTTTTTGGCCAGGTCCAACTGCCGGTCAGCGTAGTAGGCCGTGCCGAGACTGGTATGCGCACCGGCATAGTCCGGATTCAGCCAGATGGCCTTTTTATAGCAGTCCCGGGCTTCCCCGGTTTGCCCAAGATTTACCAGGGCATTGCCCAGCCCGTTCCAGGGTTCCGGCCGGTTCGGTTTTACACGAATCGCTTGCCGATATTTGTCGGCAGCCTCGGCATAGCGCCCCAGAACGGAAAGCGCCTCCCCCAGGTTGTGATAAGCTTCCTGAAAATCCGGATCCAGTGCAATGGCCTTTTCCAGGCCGGCCACGGCAGCCTGCATCTGTCCGGAATATCGATAAACATTGGCCAGATTGTAATGGGTAACGGGATCTTCCGGCGTCAGCTCGAGGGCCGCCTTAAAACTGTTCAGCGAATCCGGCAAGCGCCCCTGCTTGTAAAATGTCAACCCCAGACTGTTATAGTAATCAGCCTGCTGCGGTTCAATCCGAATGGCCTTTTCAAAACTGTCGGCCGCTTCCCCCCAGTCGCCTTTTTCCCTGAGCAGCAGTCCCAGATTATGGTAAGCTCTGGAAAAACGGGGATTCAGTCGAATGGCCGCACGAAAATGGTCGCTTGCCAGGCTGAACCGGCCGACATGAATGCAGCAATTGCCGGCATTGTAGTGGGTATCGACGTTTTCGGGGGCCTCAACCAGAGCCTGTTGATAATAATCAAGGGCGAGGTCGAAAAACCGGTTTTCCTGATGCAGCAAACCGAGATTGTACAGCATCTCGGCCGGAGCCGGCGCCTGCTTCAAAAGCTGGCTGCAGACCTCGGCGGCCAGTTCCGGTTGGCCGGTCTTCAATAGCGTTGCCGCCTGTTTCATCATTTCCCGGGTCTGGTTCATGGGTCTATACAGGTATTAAGGTCTGCAAAGCACGGGCAAAGGTGCTTTGCCCGGCTTTTTCCATTCCCTGGGCCAGCGTATGCGCAGCCTCCGGCAACCCCGCAGCGATGCCGGTGTGCTGCAATTTTCCCAGGGCTGCCCGGGCTTGCTCGTCTTCACCGGCGCAGCAACAGGCTGCCGCCAGGATGAACCGGGCTGCAAAATAATCCGGCTGCTGTTCCACGAGTTGTTCCAGTACGCCGATGGCGCCCCGGGCGTCGCCCCTATAAAACATACTCAGTGCGAGGTTAAAATGGCTCTCTTTAATGGCGGGATCCATCTTTTGGGCTTGGCGGGCCATCTGGAGCGCTTTTGCATACTCACCGAGTTCCAGGTAGACGGTCCCCAAGTTTATATACGTATGCGCCCGCCCGGGTTCAAGGGTTAAAAGGTGCTCCCAGAGCCGGGCTGCTTCCGGGTAGTCCCCCAGGGTCTGCGCCTGGATCGCCAGTTCACGGATGCCGGTGGGGCTGTCTTGCAAAGCCTCCAGTTTCTTTAGGCCAATTTTATAATACGTCGCGCCCTTGGCCTGGCTCCGGGCGTAGTTCAGCTTGCCATAGTGGTGAACGGGAATGTCGCAGGCCACCACGGGGATCCCGGCCGCTTCCAGCGATGGTTCCACCATCTCGTGGACCGGATAGACAAAATGTAACCGGCGGTCGTTGGGAAACAGGCGGACCTTTTCGCTGGGCATCCACCCCAGGCCGGCCTCCTCCGGGTAGTGCCCGTCGTTGGGCTGCCAGCCGATGACATCCATTAACTTGAGATAATTGCGGGTGGTCACGGCATACGCCACGGGGTCGGATGCGGGGCGCTGCAGCAAAAGCCTTACGGCTTCATGGTCCAACGGTGAAAGCACCTCGTCCGCGTCTATACTGAAAATCCACCGGGCCCGGGCCTGCCGGGCGGCGAAGTTCTTTGCGGCGGCAAAATCGTCACACCACTTGAAATCATATACCCGGGCACCAAAGACCCGGGCAATATCACGGGTCCTGTCTCGTGAGCCGGTATCCACAATGACAATTTCATCGGCAACCGGCTTGATGCTATGCAGACAGCGGGGCAGGTCCGTCTCTTCATCCCGCACGATCAGACAAAAGCAAACCGTTGAACCGTTTTTCTGAAGCGGTCCATCCGCCAACTGTTCCCGAACAGCCAACGCGGCGGTCAACAATCCCTCATCAGGGCTGAAATCCACCAGAGCCGATTCGATGACGCCCATGGCCAGATCCGGTTGGCCGGATTTGAGCAGGATATCGATCAGCAGGTAACGCAGGCGACGGCTGGAACGGCATATGGCCGCCGCGGCTAAGAAAAACGGCAGCGCGCGCCGATAGTCCTGCCCCTGGGAAATGGCCGCGTGGTAGGCGGTTGCGTTCCGGTCCACATCCGGGGAAAGCACAAACCCACGTTCCAGCCAATCCAGGGCTTCTGTCGAGGCGCCGTGGTCCGCTTTCAACTTGCCCAGCGCCGTGTGGCTGTCGCCGAAACCGGGATCCAGCGCAATGCTCTTTCGAAATGACCTTTCCGCACGGTCTGGCTGGCCCGCATCCATCTGTAAAGCGCCTTGCAACCACCATCCCGCCGCACAGCCGTCATCGGCCGATAGGAGGCGGTCCACTACCGAACGGGCCTGCTCGGGTTGCGCCATGTCCCGCCGGCAGATCGCGGTGATCAGTTCACCCGCCGGGCGAGACGGTTCATCCGGCATTTCCTGCAAGGTTTGCAGCGCATCCTCAATCCGCCCGGTCGCGGCCAGCATATCAGCAAGGTCCAGATACAATTTATGTTCCGCAGGAAAAAGCCCGATGCCTTCTAGATACAGCTCAACGGCCCGGTCCAGATTTTCCCGCTGGCGAGCCTGATGCGCCTGGGCACACAAAGACAGGGCCTCGTAATGCTTGCGCCGGTCACTTTCCGGTTCGAGGCTCTCCCATTTGTCTCGCAAGGCCTTTTGCCAGCGGTGCGACTGGACCCGTTTATCGGCGGCCACAAGAATGTCGCCGGCCAGGTAATTTTGATAGCCGGCCATTTCAGCCCGCAGGCAGAGGTCTGCCAGAGCCACGTCCATATCTTCACAAGTTTCATCCAGATACCCCAGGGCCCGCACAGTTGCCAGTTTGCCTCCCAAGCAGCCTACCCCGGGATTGCGAACGGCCACGCGCTGGTTACGGCAGCGGGATTGGAGAGCCGCGTTTAAATCGCCGGTCGATCCGGCCAGGTCGGTTGGCGTACAAAGCGGGATCTGCAACCCGGCATAATGTGAGTCCATGAGCGGACCGACCAAACCTGCTTGAGGGGCCGTTTCCAGACACCTTCCCAAAGCCTCGATCCACCCGTCCGCCACCCGGATAGTACTTCCAACCATGTAAACCTGATGCCACTTACCCTGCTTCAAAACGGTATTACAGGCCTTCACCGCACGCTTACCGCCCCGGCTGTCGATAACCTGCAGATCCCCGTCCCCCCGCCATCTACCATCAGACTGAGAATCCCGGCCAGGGGCAGCGTCTATGACGAGTAGTCGGTATTCCCCGTTTGTGCAGGCGCGGATGGCCTCTAGGCAGCCAGGCATCCGACCCGGGGAACGATGGATAACGATTATTGCGGTCAGCGGCATGTGGGTTTTCAAGTCGAAACGGACAACAGCGACCGATTTCTATCCGGTCTTTTTCATTTCGTCCACCAGTTGGCGGATCTGTGAATTCCAGGGTTCTACATTCAAGGCCATGTCGTAAAAGCCACGCGCATCGTCAGGTTTATCCAAGCGTTCGCAGATCTGGCCCAAAGCAGCCAAGATTTCCACATCGTCAGGTTCCTGCGCCAGAAGATCGACGTATATTTGCATCCCCTCTTCCAGCCGCCCCTGCGCTATGCAGTAGAAATCCGCCAGGTTCTTACGGTAGACCGCATTGCCCGGATCAATCTCAACCGCCTTCTCGTAATGAGCAGCCGCGGCCTGCACATCGCCGGTCTGGTAATGCAAAACCCCCAGGTCATTATGCACCACGGCCAGGTCCGGATGCAGGGCAACGAGTTCCTGCAGCTTAGCCAGGGCTTCGGCTGTCTGGCCGTTTTCAGCAAGACCTTGCGCTTGAGTATATTTTTCTTCAACAGAGTGGTCTGCCTCAGATGGCTGTTTCCCGGTTTCAACATCCTCAAGCAACTGTTTTATCTCTGCGTTCCAAGGTTCAACAGCCTGGGCTTGATTATAAAAGTGGCGGGCATCCTCTTTACGGCCAAGCATGGCGCAGACCTTTCCCATGGTTAACAGCGTTTCCAGATCGTCTGGCTCAACGGCCAGTATTTCGTTATAGAGTTCCAGAGCCGCCTCGATTTGCTTCATCTCAACACATCTAAAATCGGCCAGGTTCTTTTTGAAGGTAATGTTTTGAGGTTCAAGCGTCACTGCCCGTTCATAGGCAGCCAGTGACTTTTCTTTATTGCCTGCCTGGTAGTACAACACGCCGAGATCATTGTAAGCCAGAGCATGTCCGGGATAGGCGGCCACCAGAGATTCCAACTGCCGACAGGCGGCGACCGCATCGCCCTGTTCCACCAGATTCTGCGCGTGATTGTATAACGCTTCGGGCGATTCCGTCTTCTCGGCGGTGACAACAGGACCGCCAGCTGGCATCAGATTTTCAAGGTAACGCTGTACTTCGGTGTTACCCGGATCCAGCTCTAAAATGCGCGCATAATAGGTTTTGGCTTCACCGAATTCTTTCTCGGCCAGATGAATGTGTCCCAAAATCGTCAGGACGGTCGTGTCCACCGGGTCCAGCGCCACCAGCCTTTTATAAACCGCCAGGGCAGCCCGGCTATCCTGCATAATGGAGTAGTAAAAGTCCGCCAGGTTCTTTAAATATGAAGTGTTGGCCGGATCGAGGTCAGTGGCCGCCTTGAAATTCTCAAGAGCCTTCGGGTTTTCGCCCGTGCGGCAGTACATAATGCCCAGATCGTTATGGATCACAGCAGCATTTACCGAGCCCTGCAGTTTTTCCTCCATGTAGGCGACCAGGGCGGCTTCCGTTTCCGGGGAACACACCGCTGGGTTTGAAGTTTTCATGAATGTATCTCCTTTTTTCTGGAAAACAGATGCCGTCGGTTGTTTGCTTTTACGATGTGCATCCAAATCAATAATTACGGTCCCGGATTCTTTCGCGGCAACCGATTTATGCTGTTTTTGTTTTGCAATCTGCCGGTGTGCTCCAGACTGTGTTCGATCGCTGTCTATACCGGATTCGTCAGAAACGGAGATAAAATGCTTCGATGGTTCAAACCCGCTGCGGACAGCATCTTTGATTTCCCAGGATGAACCATAGGGCAGATCTTCCGACAGATTCCATTTATGTTTGAAAATCTCCCAATTCTTCTTGAGGCTGGCCTCGTAATCCAGGTTGGCGCTCCTGAAAGTACGATTTCCAAAATGATGGATAAAACAGTCCTTGGCTATACAGGAACCATAGCCGGCCAGAACAGCGCGCAGGCTGAAATCATCATCCTCGAAATTGCCCAGCCCATAGCGGGCATCCAGCCCGCCAATTCTGTCCACGACCTCCTTTTTAATCAACATACAAAACCCGACAACCCGTGGAAGTCTCTTGATTTGTCCGGCATTTTCAAGGGCAAGTTCTGCAGCGAACGTATCCAGACCGTCCAGGCTGGTCGTATCGTATGACACATCCTTGGTCAGCTGTGGTCCGGCGACATAGTTGGACAAGGGACCGACGATACCGATATCAAGATTTTTTTCCGCACAGGCCAGGAGGCGCTCAAGCCAGCCGGACGTCACCACCACATCATTGTTAAGCAGGAGAAGGTATTCCCCCCGGGCAATGGCCAGCCCCTGATTGTTGCCGGCTGCGAAACCCGTATTTTCTCTATTGGCCACCAGCCGGTAGTGCGCGTGCGCCTCGCTGAGCTTTTTCAGATAGTCCTGCGTACCATCTGTGGAACCGTTGTCTACAAAGATGATCTCATGGGGGAGCTCCGTGTGGGCCTGGATGGACGCGATACACTTTTTTGTATAGTCCAGCGCATTATGGGCCAGGATGATCATGGAAACTACGGGTCGTGATTTCTCCGGCGCCGCTGCCCTCGAATCCATCTGACTTTTTACGAGGTATTGATAATGGTTGGCTTCCTTGGTAAATTTCTCCATGTCAAAACCACTCTTCATTAAGCCGGTCGCAAGCGCGGCCGGTATTTTCTGGCGGCCGAATCGGGTTGCCTGCATCTCAAGGATGTCAAATCCTGTCTGTTTGAAAAGGGTTTTTATGGATTCACGCGTGAAGAATTTCAGGTGGGTACGATCAAGAATGCCGGCATCCTCATACTCCCACTGACCGGCGAGCAGGTTTTTAACGACGGACCAATGCGCAACATTGGGAATACTGGCGATGACCTCCCCGCGCGCTGTCAACTTGTCCTGGATATCGTGCAGCACCTGCTCCGGATGTTGCAGATGTTCCAAAACATCTGCAAAAATGACACAGTCAAAATACCCATCCGGCAACTGCGCAATGGCTTGCTCCACCGGAGCCGCGATCACACGATCCAGACCCTCTTCAGCCCGCCGGGCAGCGGTGGTAACCGGCTCGATGCCCCAAACCTCGGCATTCAGCTTCCTTTTGATCTCGCCTGCCATCCTTCCGGCTGCGCAACCCACATCCAGGATCACCCGGGCATCTTTGGATACCAGGGCCTGGACCTCCGGTCGGGTAAATTCATGGTACCCTTCTGATGAGGAACGCCCGGCAGACTGGACCTGGCGGCAGGCTTTAGCACGATTGTACAGAATCAGATCAGCGGACTTTTTTAGAAAATTGTGTTCTGTATCCGCCACCTTATCATACTGGTCGTGCCATCTGGCCTCCCTTTCGTAAGTGTCGAAACGGGATTTGCGCTCTGCAAAGACTTTCTGCAGTCCATGCGACTGCGATCTGATCGCGTAGTGCCTGAGAATGAAAGGCGTCGGATAGACTTTCCGGCCTTCGAACGCCACTGCATGCCCGCCCGATTTCCATAGATTGAAGGTCTGGCCGTAATTCTTCCAGCACTTGATCTGTACGTTGTTGAATGTGTGAATATCAGGATCGTAGTGGGTCAGGCATTCCCTGACATCCTGCCCGGGTTTGAAATCGTTGCCGGTCGGTTTAAAGTCGTAAATTTTAAAATTGATGGCATTGTACCCCTCACGATCGACCCGCTCGATACCCGCCCTCAATTTTATCCCCGGCCAGGGCGCCTCCCTGAATTCATCCGCATCCGTATGGAGGTACCAACCAGGCCCCATCTCGGCGGCCAGCGCCTGTTTGCGACGCAAAATATGCCGCCAGGCATAGACATCCCGCGGAATTTTCAGGCCGGCATCTTCCGGAAAGGCCTCGATCCGGATAACACCCTTGCCTTCCCATTTGCGGACCTCTGCCAGGGTGTTGTCCGTACTGTGATGATCGATGAAGATGACGTTAATGTCCTGTTCGACGAGATCCCGGATCACATGATAAATGACGTCACCTTCGTTGTAAGCTGCAATAATGGCGGTGATGGGTATCTTGTCCTTCAGGACTCCGGCGGTTTGCTCGGCCGGCCGTTCGGCCGTCACGAGGAAGTTGCTGTCAAGCGGCGGCAGCCCACTTTTGCCTTTGGGCCAGTGGCGGTTGCGGACCCGCTGTACCTCCTGCATACTTGTTTTGAGGTTGGCATGTTCCACGCTGCCCGGCGCATTCAGATAGAGCCCGAGAGGCTCATCCCCGTGGACAAAAACTTCGTCACCGGCCATGCGCAACCAGAAGTCGTAATCCCCGGCAACCACCAACTCTTCATCGAACCAGCCGTAGCGGTCATGGGCCGAGCGCCGCCACATGGGATGCGGTCCTATATAATTACCTCTGAACAGGAGGGCCGGATCGAATTCCGGCCACTTGAATGTTCCGCTGAGCGGTGCCGAACCGTAGACCCCATTTTCCAGGGGGGTCACATGGCTGTTCCTATAGGCTAAAATGGCCTGCGGATTTGCTTCCAGTGCGGCCACAAGCTTCTCGCAAGCATCCCTGCAATGCCGGTCATCGGCATTGGCATTGGTGACATATTTTCCGCCGGCTGCCCGGATGCCCCTGTTCCAGGCCTGGTAAACTGTCTCCCGCTGCTCGGTTCGAATATATTTAATATTGCGGTATCTCTCCTTAAACTCGCCGATAATGTCACCTTCATTCTCTTCGGATCCGCTGTCAACGACAATGATTTCCAACCGCTCTGCAATGGTCTGGGCTTCCAGGTCTTCGAGACAGCCACGGATAAAGCGTTCCGAATTGTAAGTGGACACGATGGCGGATACAAGCCACTCCCCCTTTTTCGCAGAGCGCCTTTCGGAGGCCGGCATGGTTTCAACATCTGCCGAAATCGTATCCGGATCCAGTTCGCGCCACCTGGGGTGTTCTTTTGAGGAAGCGGCCTTAAAATCTTGTTGGAATATGATGCGCGGCCGATGCGTTGATTCTGCCAACGCCCGCCGGATAGCCCCGGTAAGGACAGGCGGGTTCACCCCCTGGATGCAATGTGCTTGTGAATAGGCACATTTCCAGTCACACCGGTAGCAGTCCAGCGGCAGGCAGGCCACCGTCGTGAGCGGCGAATAAGGCATAAACCGTCCGAAGTGCCCGCCCCCCAGCAGGAGGACATTCGGTGTCTCAACCGCGCACGCCATGTGGGCCAGACCCGTTTCGGCCCCAACTGCCAGCCGGCAGCGTTTCAGCAGGGCTGCGGCTTGACGCAGGGTTGTGCGGCCGCACAGATTGATCGTGCCGTTGTTGTCGACTTGATCGAGGTTTTCCTGGTTGATGGCCGCATCCCCGGCAGCCCCCAGAGCGATGACTGCGAAATCATTCTCCCGGCATACCGGTGACAATGCATCCCCGTAGTGATGGTACCTGCGGACTTCGTTCAGGGCGCCGGCAAACAGGGCTATCGTCTTTTCAGGTTTCAAATTCTCGGTTTTAAACCACTGATCCGCAAAGGCTTCATCCTGTTCCGTCAGGTGCAGCCTTGGCTGCAGCGGCGGTGCGTCGATTCCGATTGCATTCAGGAAAATCCGATGCATATCCAGCTCGGATTTGTTCCCGAGACTATCCGGCAGGACCTGCGTATAGAAAGGGTTGTGCTTCTCACGCTCGGTCGCGGTAATATTGCAAAGGTTCCCCTGAAATGCGATCCGTGTCTTTGCCTGACTGCCCAGCGTAAAAAGATCAGTCAGGGGTTCCCGGGAATAGACGGGATTCAGGGCGATGTCGGCTCGCAATTTTTGGAGTTGCCTGATAATTCCGGATCGATATGCCGCATCCGCATCGGCACGTTGTTTGTCGAAGGAAATCATGCGGTCCACGTATGGGGAGGGTGCGTACAACTCGGCGATTTGAGCCTGGCAAAGTACCGTAATCTCTGAGGTCGGGTACGTTTCCTTGATCTGTCGGACGATGGGCATGGACAGCAGGTTGTCGCCGATAGCATCCGTACGAACATAGAGAATTCTAGTTGCCTTGTCCAAAACGGGTGTCGTTGGGCCTCCTGTTCCGGGGGGACCAGGATGGTTGAATTGCCATTGCCCTCCTTTTCCTTTGGTGCCCAGCGGCTCGATATTCCGGGATGCAAGTGTATCGACCTGCGCGTCATCTTTAACCCATGGGAAATATTCCCTTAAAAATACAGGAAACGTGTCCTGCGCCTGTAAAGCCCGCCACCCTTTTATGGCTCTTTTATAACCATAGTATACTTCCTTGAAACGCAGTTGGTCTTCAGTTGCATAAGCATAGTGCTGGAAAACCAATCCCCTGGATTTGGTTTCCGCCTGCCTGAATGGTTTGATGCCGGCCACATCATTCCAGGTGCCTTGGGGGCCGGGTAGACACAACTTGGGAGGTTCATGGGATTCCCACCGGCAACCGGGTTTGAACCGCCAGGTTCGCAACCACTCATAATCTTTATGATTCCCATAGGTATCTATGGTCGTGATGGCGAGATCCGGCCCCACGAAAAAATGGTCGAAATAATAGGCCGCGGTCCGATCCGGAGTGTATAGAAACATCTCCCGGGCGGAACAAAGTTGCTCCAGTGTCCAGAGTTCATCGGCATCCACCTGCCAGAGCAGGCACTCCTCCCGAATATTTGGGATAGGCGCATTGACCATTTCGATTTTTCCGTCCCAGAATGCGCCTTTAGATTTGCGATAAATCGTAATGTTCTCGGGAAACTCGTTTTTCAGGGCATCCAGGTATGCGGTGGTACCGTCGTTGCTCAGCCCTTCCTGGTGAAGTTCCGCAGTAATCTTACCACCAAAGTTGAGACTCCACGCGGTGTCATGTTTCAGATCGGCCACGCCTTCAACGATGTGCCAGTGCCAAGTGAACGGCAGGTGTTTAAATACGTCTATATGATGACGGATGAACGGCTCCCCGTTCAGCACGATCGTGAAAAAGTGGATGGGCAGTTCGGCCGTATTTGCGGCAGGGTTGGCATCCACCGCTCCGGTTGATTCGGCCTGTGACTGATCGGGTTCGGAGGCCGGATGTTTTTTTAAGTAACGCCCCAGGTGATTAAACGGTGGTTTGAAAACGACGCCGGTGCCCATGCCGGAGGGATGTTCGATGCAGATACATTCCGGGTATTGGTCCTTTGTCTCTGCCCACAACTGCTCGAGTTCAGGGTGTGCCGGATGCAAAATGTCGTCGAATACCAGCGCACCGCCGGCAGCCAGGTGCTCAAAACAGATATCCAGATCCAGTTTGGCTCCATCATAGGTATGATCTCCATCTACAAAGATAAGATCAAACTGTTGGGGGCTCTTTGGGTCGCGCCAGAAGCGGGGCAGCGTCTGGTGTGAATTGCCCTTGGTCAATGTCGGCCGGCTTGCGATGCCCAGGTTTCGGAATTCCTGCCGCACGAAGTCCGGCCCCGGGTTGCTGGTCTGAACGTTCTGCGCCGGATCCGAGCCGTAGTCCGGGATCCACATGTCAAAACCAAAAGCTTGGGTCTCGGGTGACTGGGTCAGCACCTGCGCCATGGAACGGCCCCGCCTGACCCCCACCTCCAGGTAGTTGCGCGGCCTGAAATGTTCGGCGTACCAGTTGATAAATGATGCTGCGTCGAAGCCCGGCACCTTATCGGCAATCAGACGGTGATATGATTCAATATTCTTTTTTAGCCAATGATCCTTGGTCAGGCGTTCCAGGATAGCCAGTACCCGCCGCTTGGTATCAACATCCCGTGCCACGGATGCAGTAATCCGCTGGGCCAGATCCTCCCGTGAAAACTCCTTAATCGGAACACTACCGGAACCGTTCACCGATTTTGCGGTGATATTAGCATTCCCTCTGCCGACCGGATCTTTGGTTTTGGCCTGCGGCTGAACCTGAACGGTGACAGGCACCGGCCGGGACGCACTTTGCGCCGTGCCCTCTACTCCGAAAGGCCCGGCGAGCACGTCCAGGTATCGCCTTAAAAGACCGGCTTTGAATTCCTCAGCCGCCCGGGCGGTTGCAGCCAGATTCCAGCCTTGCATTTCCGTGAATATCCGCTTGAAACTTGCAAAAGAATTCACCCATTTAGAATGGGGAAATCCCTTTAGACACCTGGTATGTCGGTCGGTATCATTGATGATAATGGCCGGGAGGCCATGCCCGTTCCCATACAGGCAGGCATGTAAACGGGTCGATATAATCAGGTCATATTCAGGATAAGCCGCAAACAGGTCCTGGTAAAAAGAAGAAAATATGACCGGCGCCTTGATTTCCAATTCCCGGAACAGATTTAAGAAGTAAAGATATTCGCTCTTATGATGGGCGATCACCGCAATTTCATAATCATGGTGGAGCGCAAAGAGAATCTGCATGGTCAGTTTGTGCATCTTCTCCGAGCAGGACTGGTTGTTAATGCCGATCTTGGGCGGCAGCTGGATTGAGAAGGCAATCTTCTCAATTTTTTTATCTTCCTGAACAGGTTTAACCGCCGGTACCGACAATATGGCCGGACAATGAATATGATGATAGGATAGATTGTGATCGGTGATAAAATTCGGTTTTTCCTGTGTGCGTCCGGTGATCACCCTGGCATGCTTAAAAATCGTGGCGGCTGGTTCCTGGCTGATATGTTCGTCTACATATGCATTTTCGTATCCGGCCCCTATAAGGTAAACCCGGTCCTGGAGGTCGTTTTTTATAATCCATTTATACAGGTCGGCAATCTCGATCCCGGCCGAGAGCCCGGCTATGACGATGGCGTCCACGTGCCCGCCGTAGGTATCCAGATCCAACCGGGCAACCGTGTTGGCGATCCCGGCAAATTTACTCTGTGGATAGAAGTCCTGGTTGAAGTTATAGAATAGAAAGTTAAGCCGATATCCACCGTATAAATTGTTCAGGATTCTAACAACACCGTCTCTGACAAAATCGTCACCCGGGTTCCAGAAATTGGTACCGGAAATGACAATATGCTTAACCTCAGCAGGTTCAGTCTTCTGGGGTTTGGGTCCCATCGTTTTGGTTTCCTCAGCGAGCGTAATTACTGCAATTTTGTAAAAATGATCCAGGTATGCCAGGGGTACTGGGCGTCGTTTTGCTCACCCACATACTGGTTGAAACGGCGTCCGCCCAAAGAGCCGTACCCGTCATCGATAGCCAGGTTATACAAAAGGGCCTGCCGATTGCCCCATCCACTTTTAACAATCACTTCCACCCCGTCAAAAAGTTCCGCCAATCCATCCGGCAGGAAGCGATAGTAGTCGTTGAACTCCGGCAACCCATGGCGCGGATTAAACGCACAAGACGTATGAATGCCCAGGCCGCCGGGCTTCAGTATTCGTACTATCTCCCGGGCAGCCACCCAGGGTTTCGGTATGTGCTCCAACACCTGGTGTGAATAGACCAGGTCAAAACCGTTGTCGGCGAACTGAAACAGGTTCTGGGCATCAAATTTCGGATAGACCGCCCGCTGGATATACATCCCGGGCCACCTGGCCTGCATCAGCGGATCCAGAGTCGGGCTGTTGTCGATACTGAGGGCATTGGACACCTCATACGCGGCGTTTGCCACCCAACTGTCGATTGCCTGCAGCATATAGGTCTGGGGGGTCCAGAATCCGTTGTCGGTGAATTTGTCGTGATCTGCCATCAGTGGTTTTGCTCCTTGTTCGGCCTAATATTCGGAGCCGGGGATGTTATTTTTGGTAACACGCAAGTAAATTTTCATAACCGCTGCCAATCGCCTGCAGCAAAATATCTTCATATTTATCCTTAAATCGGTCCAGAAGCACCAGATAGGTTCTCAAGTAGTGAACCATCTGGAATTTCAGCGACTGACTGGACCATAGGCCTTGAGGGTGGATACGGTAGCAGGCGGTTACATCACCGATATAACCGGCCTGACCATGTTCAGCCAGCAGCGCACTGATCAGGATGTCACCATTCACGATATTCGGAAAGGTCGCGTAAGCGTCCTGAATAATATTTCGCATCATGATGGTATTTGTCGGGGGGACCAGTCCGGAAACCACATCTCGCTGGGAAAGATCCCGCCGCCTCTCTTTTTCAAGCCGGCTGGCACGCACAATCTGGCTGTTTTCATCCACAATGGAACTGTTGGTAAAGCACATGGCATAATCCGAGCGTTGCTCAAGCAGATTGACCTGTTTTTGAAGCTTCAGAGGATCGATTCAATAATCGTCCCCTTCACAAAGCGCAACATATTTTCCCCGGCATCTAGGCAGAACATGGGTAGTGGAAGGCTTGATCCCTTGCGAGTATTGGTTTTCTGTCTGAAGTATGGGCAAGATGTGGGCATGTTTGGACGCATAGTCTTGGACAATGGCGGCGGTGCCATCCGTGGAAGCATCATCATGGATGATAATTTCTATTGGAAAGGCCGTTTCCTGCCGTAAAAAGCCCTCAATGGCCTGCGAGATAAACTTTACATGGTTATACGTTATACAGGCTATGCTAACGAGCGGTCTATTCACCATTCACTATCTCCCGAAATTCCAACAAGCTGTAGTGCGCCATAGATTCAGATTGCCAGGTGCATTTAAGGCATGGTTCACATAAAAAATCGGCACGGTACCCTATAAATATCTCTCACCGGGTGCACGTTCACGGATTACCTGTGCCGGGGCGCCATAGGCGACCACGTTATCAGGCAGGTCCTGCAACACAATCGCCCCGGCTCCAATTAAGACATGCCTTCCAATCGACACTTTATGCGCGATCTTGGCGCCAAGGGATACCGCCGTGAACTTACCGATCTTAACGTCCCCACCCAGCGTCGCTCCGGGTGCAATTGAAACAAAATCATCCAGAACACAATCATGGTCGACGGAAGCCGCGGTATTCACTACGCAGAATCTACCCAATCGGCTATGACAGTTTATAATTGCTCCCGGCATCACGGTGGTTCCAGATCCAACCTCGACGTACCGGCCCAGTTCCGAAAACGGATGCCGGGTTCCAACAAACCTTAAATGGGGAGCCATGGCGCTGATCTCTTCGTAGACCGCATGTCTATCCCAGTTGTCCCCGATGGCGATGATGACTTGCGAGGTGCCTGTTTTTCGCGCTAGGGCCGGCAGGTCTTGCTGGCCGCCTAAAATCCGATAACCGGACACGACTGCATCACTTGGTTTGAAAGGATCCAATAAGCCGGAGATTCGAAAACGCCCCTCCTTTTCAATGCTATCTATAATCACCCGGGCATGCCCGGAGGAGCCGACCACGAAAACAGCCTTCGCGTCGTTCGCCATTTAGTTTGCCTCCTCCGCAGTATGTACGGTGGCCTCTGGTTGTTTCACTTGATTACCAGGCAACTTATTTTTTCTGCTGGTTGGGATTGGCAATAAAGTCGCACTGCCGTATTTCAACTTCTTTATGAACCGGTCGATATGCAGCTTTATGAAAGCCGGACCAAAAATGGCGGTCAACACCACAGCATTGTTTCTAAACCAACCCTTTTTGTATATGAACCGGCTAATAGCCCTGTATAAGCTTGACTTAACGGCCATCGCATAGAGATAGCCGTACCATTTCTGTAGATTTACGGGGAGCATTTCAGGCTGGGCGGCCTGAATCATTCTTTTTATCGGTGTGCCTTCAAAAGGTACCAGCCGGAAAAGCACCAAAGGCGCAAACGGCAATCTATAAAGTAACTGCAGCGTCTCGATCATATCACTTTCCGATTCGAACGGGTTGTGATTGATCAGATGGTAAGTATACTCAATGTTGTGCGCATTTAATGTTTTTGCAAATTCCATAATTTTTTTCTTCGGCAACATTCTTTTGAATATTTTCTTCCGGATATATTCTGATCCGGCCTGAATCGCCACCACGCTGGAAGTCATGCCAATCTCAACCAACCGGCGGGTAACTTCGTCATCATGAAACTCAGGCCGGATATAAGCAAAAAACGGCAGATCGATTTCCCGGCGGTATAAATCAATAAATCTATCGATCCAGTCCTTCCAGATTGGGAAAATCTCGTCTGAGATGCGAATATATAAGGCGCCATTTGCTTTGGTGATTTTCAGTTCCTCAATGACAACTTCTACGTCGCGGATACGGTATTTAGCGATTTTATACCCCTGCCCTTTGTAAAGCCCCCGGTACTTACTGGACATGCAATAACTGCAACTCAAAGGGCAACCACGCCCGGCCAGACAGTTGTAAATCTTGGTGTTAACGCTTTGACCACCCCGATAGATCTTGTTGCTGTCGATCAAGTACTTGTTCGCGAGGTCGAAATCAGCAAAAGGCAGTTGGTTCAGATCGGTGTTGTGCAGAGGTTTCGCTATAGGGTTTTGAGTGAGAGTGCCGTTTTGTCTATAAATCAGGTTTTCTACATCGGAAAAATCATTGTCTCCGTGGTTTAACTTGGAACTGATCTGCGCAATAGGGATCTCGCCTTCGCCAAAACAGACGTAATCACAGAATTCAAGAAACTTGTCCGGTTCCAGGGTAGGCCCCCAGCCTCCGGCGATGACGGGGATATCGAATCGGGGCTTCAAACAACCTATGATTTTTTTTGAAAGGGCATATCCAAAAGACCGCGTGCTCAGGCAGATTACATCCGGCCGGATCTGGTTCACCAATTCTACGAAATGGCCGATCTCTCTGTCTGAGGACTTGTAAGCCGCGTAGCAGCTGCCATATTTGATGCCGTCAAAGTAGAACTGGTAGGACAATGAGTCTTTGCTATCCCGGAGAATTGCCCGGGTGCGTTGATCCTTAAATATGACCAGGTGCGTTTCAATCCCATGGTTTCTGGCAATTGAAGATAAAATGCGGGTTCCCAGGCAAATGTTGTCGTAAAGCGTAAAGAAGAGTATTTTTTTCACGTTAAAATTCCTGAATATACTGAAGCGTGTCACAGATTCGGTGTATATCATCCTCCTGCAAACCTCCGAAAAGCGGCAAGCTCAGAACCTTTCGCGATATGCTTTCCGCAACCGGCAGGTTATCGGGCGCAGCGGACGGTAGATTTCGATAGCACTGCAGCTGACTGCACAAGGGATAAAAATATTTACGGGTGAAGATGTTGAATTTCTTGAGTTTGGTATACAGCTCATCGCGGCTGAATCCGAACGTCTGCTTGTCTACCGTTACTACAAAGTTATAATAGTTATGCTTGACGTTTGGCATATCCGTTCTGAAATCAATGCCGGGGATATCTTGCAACCGCTCGCGGTACACCCTGGTCAGTCTTTCCCGCTTGGCACTTTCGTCATCTATGATATCCAGCATTAACAAACCAATCGCGGCTTGGATCTCATTCATTTTCCCGTTTATCCCGGGTACGACAATCTGTTCTTCCCCCTTGAAACCAAAATTCCGCGAAAGCTCCAAGCGCTCTTTCAGGACGCTATCCTGATAAGTTAAAGCCCCGCCTTCTACTGTGTGAAATATCTTGGTGGCGTGGAAACTGAACATCGCGATATCGCCAAAATTGCCAATTGGTTGCCCGTCAACTTCTACCCCAAAGCAGTGGGCCGCATCGTATATGACGCGGACGCCATATCGGTCGGCGATTGACTGGATCACATCAATATCGCATGGGTAACCAAAAACGTGGACGGGCAGTATTGCGGTTGTATAGGGGGTAATCAAAGATTCCAAACGGCTGGTGTCGATATTGAACGTGTGCGGGTCTATATCGCAAAACACCGGCTTGAGATTGTTCCAATATAGGACGTGCGAGGCAGCTGCAAACGTGAAGGGAGTCGTAATGACCTCTCCGGAGAGCCGAAATGCCTGACACGCCAATTGTAAAGCCATCGTGCCGTTACAGAAGAGACTGAGGTTGGGAGCCCGCAAATGCGCCTTTAATTCAGATTCAAACGCTTTGTGCTGTTGCCCGATATTGGTAAGCCACTGTGAACCCCAAATTTCATCAATCTTGGCATACACCGCATCCTGGGTAGGCAATGCGGGCCTGGTCACATAGACGGGCTCTTTAAAAGTTTTGGGCATATCCATAGTTCATTATTCCTGTCGTTAATCCGTGCTTTCAATAGATCGAAACGATGCCTACCTTGGCGTTTACCGGTATGCGACTGCCCCGGAATTCAAAAGCAGCCGGCTGGTTCAAAAGGCCTGTGACTCCAGGTACCGGACAATTTCTTTTTTCACTATTTCAGCTACACGTTCTGCCAATATATCGACGCTGCTCGGGTCCGCATACTGCCCTGCCATGGTCCTATTCATGTTCATCCGAATCTCATCCAGCTTCATGCCGGCATTCTTCAAAGAGCGAATTTTCGTTACAATCTCTACATGCTCGGCATTATAACGCCTCTGTCCGCCAGTGGTACGCAGGGGAACCAGGATTCCGGAAAACTCCTTTTCCCAAAATCGGAGAGTCGGTTTGGAGACATTCAGCAGAGAGCTTAATTGGCTGATGGTAAACAGTTGGTTTGCTTTTTTCATTCTTGTCACCTGCAATCCGGTTCGCTTGACACTGAAAGTGTGTGGTCACTGATACAGCTCCGCCCCCTGGATTACGTGGTGTCAACCCAGTGAGCACTTTAGCATTAACTTCAACTGCAACATCCATACCACTTCATATTTTAGGCTATCCATCTGTAATCAAATACTTTATTGCCACTACCGAAGTGAATAGCAATTTTTTTGACGCTCAAAGTTCACGTAAGGTTTAAAAATTGACACTGTCGCCGGGGCAGGATTAGTCACCATATTGCGAGATTGGAGGCAAGTGCATGGGCAGGCTGCGAGCAGGCGGTTTAGTTGGGTTAGACGTCAGGCCTACTATATTTGATTTTTAGAAGAGATAGGATACCGGAATCTACCAGGAAGACTCAATCACCTTGCTGCTCTTTTGGGGCGGCAATCCCGTACAGTCCGTCTCCCGGAGCAAGTTGCAGCTGTTTACGTAGTTCAGGGGCGGTCAATACCGGCTGTTCGCAGGCCTGCGCCAGCCGGTGGATTCGTTCGAGCAGGTCCCGGTTGGTTGCCAGACGGGTTCTTGCGGCATCATACCAGATATTATCCTCCAGGCCGACCCGTACCCCGCCCCCCATGGCAATACCAATGGTATTCATGGGCAGCTGCCAATTGCCGATCCCGGCCAGGCTCCACAGTGAATCGGGAGGCAGGTCGCGGATCATCACACCGGCATGCAGCAGATCCGCCTGGGCGCACGATATGTTGCCCAGGATCAGGTTAAAATAATAAGGTGGTTTAATCAGCTTTGTGCGAGCCAGATAATGGGCATAGTTGATCATGCCGGTATCAAATGCTTCCAGCTCCGGTAAGATACCGCGGGCCAGCATTTCCGCAGCCAGCTGCTTGATGAGTTCGGGCGTATTGATGCTCGCCTGGTGATTGAAATTGACACTGCTGAGGGTCAGACTGCCCATGTCCGGTTTACAGCCACCGTCCAGTTGGAGGACCTCCGCCCGCTGTTCAAACCGGTTGAACACCCGGCCGCTCAGCGATACGCAGATGACCAAATCTGCGGCAAATCGCCGGATCCCTGAGATAATGGCTTCATATATGTCCGCCCGATAGGTCGCTTCATTCGTTTGGGGATCGCGGGCATGTAAATGAACCATGGTAATCCCGATTTCAACCGCCCGGTGGACATCCTCTACAATCTCAGTCACCGTGAGCGGTACATGCGGGGTCATGTCCCGGGTGGGAATCATACCGGTTGGTGTGAAATTGATAATCAAACTCATGAGGTTCCACTCCGCGAGGACTCCTGGCACGCCTCGACTCCAGCCCTCGGATAAACATGCAAACTGACAACAACCTGTAAGACTATATTTTCTTAATTCTGCCGCATACAAAACCCCATGCAGTTATGGCAGGGATTTAAAGTAGGCCACCGTCTGTTGCAGCCCCGTCTGCAGATCGATTTGCGGCTGCCAGTCCAACTCTTGTTGGGCCAGCGAAATGTCAGGCTGCCGTTGCAGGGGGTCATCATGGGGCAAGGGTGCGAATTCGATATTCGACTTGCTCCCGGTCAATTTTCTGACGGTTTCGGCCAGTTCGAGGATGGTGAACTCACCCGGATTGCCCAGATTGATCGGACCGGTAAAATCATCCGGGGTGGCCATCAGGCGCACAAAGGCGTCAACCAGGTCATCGACAAAGCAAAAGGAGCGGGTCTGCAGACCGTCCCCGTACACCGTTAGCGGTTCACCCTTGAGGGCCTGAACGATAAAATTGGATACCACCCGGCCATCGTTGGGATGCATGCGCGGTCCGTAGGTGTTGAAAATGCGGGCAACTTTGATTCTCAGCCCATGCTGGCGATAATAGTCGAAAAAAAGTGTCTCCGCACAGCGTTTACCTTCGTCGTAGCAGGCCCGGTGGCCGATGGGGTTCACGTTGCCCCAGTAGGTCTCGGTTTGGGGATGGACCGTGGGATCGCCGTAGACTTCACTGGTAGACGCCTGAAAAACCTTGGCCTTGGCCCGTTTGGCCAACCCCAGGACATTGATCGCCCCATGCACGCTGGTTTTGGTGGTTTGCACCGGGTCGAACTGGTAATGGATGGGCGAGGCCGGACAGGCCAGGTTATAGATCTCGTCGATCTCGACATAGAGAGGAAAGGTGATGTCATGCCGGAGCAGCTCGAAATTGGGCCGTTCCAGCAGGTGGCTGATATTCTGCTTGGATCCGGTAAAAAAGTTATCCAAGCAGAGGACATCGTGCTGGTCGTTTACCAGGCGGTCGCAAAGATGGGAACCCAGAAAGCCGGCTCCGCCGGTAACCAGAATCCTTTTCTGAAAATGCTCCATGGCTGCCCCCTAACGTGTGTGCGGTCACTCCCCGAATCCATTGGGGTTGTTTTTATGCCAGTTCCAGGCGGTTTCGATAATAGACCTGAGGTCGGGGTATTGCGGCTTCCAGCCCAGTTCCCGGCGGGCAAGCGCACCGGAACCTACCAGCCGGGCGGGATCCCCGGGCCGGCGCGGACCGATCCGGGCCGGGATGGCCTGCCCGGTGATGCTGCGGGCCGTGTCCAGCACCTCTTTCACCGAATAGCCGCTGCCGTTCCCCAGGTTGTATTTATGGGATAGCACTGCGTCGGCCTTCATTTTTTCAAGGGCCAGCAAGTGGGCCCGGGCGAGATCTTCAATATGAATATAGTCGCGGATGCAGGTCCCATCTGCTGTCGGGTAGTCATCCCCATAAATCGTCAAAGCCTCCCGTTTGCCCAGGGCCACTTCCAGGGCCAGGGGAATCAGGTGGGTTTCCGGCCGGTGGTCTTCACCGATCAAGCGGTCCGGGTCGGCACCCGCCGCGTTGAAGTATCGCAGGCACATCGACTCTATCCCGTGCCCCGCCCTGAAGTCATCGAGGATCTGCTCAACCATGAATTTACCGCGCCCATAAGGATTAATGGGTACGATGGGGTGGGCTTCATCCATGGGTACCGCGGCGGGTTCACCATAGATCGCGCAGGTCGAGGAAAAAATGAACCGGTTAAGGCCGTGGTTTGCCATCTGTTGCAGCAATACGATGGGGGCGGCCACATTGTTGCGGTAGTACCGACCGGGATCTTGCACCGACTCGCCCACGTAGGCAAAGGCCGCGAAATGCATGACGGCAGCAATGGGATATCGGGTAAACACGTCATGTAAAACCTCGATATCATCCATGTTTCCATGAACAAACGGCCCCCATTGGACGGCCTGGCGATGCCCCCTTTCTAAATTATCAAGCACGACGGGTGTGTAGCCGGCGGCATGCAGATGCTTGCACATGTGCGAGCCGATGTAACCGGCACCCCCGACTACCAGGATGTGTTCCTTTACGCCCATAGTCTACATTTTTCCGGATGGCTGTTAAATCGGCTGTTCGCAACGCTTCATTCAGGCTGACACCTCCGCCGGCAAAGCTGGTCCTTACGGGGTGCCACCTCCCGGGCAATCACTGCCGAAACCGGCAATTTTTGCCTGGTCACGCCTTTCCCGGGATGGCCACCCATTTTCCCAAGGCAGGCTTTAATTTGTAACATATTGTTATCAAAGTAATATTATCAAGTCAACCAAATTAGCATCAAATCGACCCGTATGGTACGCCAGTTGCATCTACCTGATGGCAACGAACAAACTATCCAGGAAATGAGGAACTGTTATGAAAATCACAGGAAACGAAGCAATCTTCAAGCAGCTGGTCGCGCGCGAGACCGGGCATACCGACAAGCCGGTCAAGGGCGCCTTCAACGCCTTGCTCAATCAGGCTGCCCGCACAGAATCGGAACCAGGTGGCGAAGCAGTACCGCTGCAAGCACCGGGCAGCATCAAGGGGGTTTCCCTCAATCCTCTGGTGGATGTGAATTCGCTTTCCATCCCCGATCGGGCCGAGAATTTTTTAAATCTGCTTGATTCGTACCGTGATATGCTGGCTAGCCCGGATGTTTCCCTGAAAGAGATCGGGCCGGTGGTGGAAAAACTCACCGCTGAAAAACAACGTCTCCAGCAGGTACTGGGTACCTTGCCCGCCGGCGATGAACTTAGAGCCATCCTCAATGAGCTGCTGGTAGCGGCCTCCCTGGAAGAGGTAAAATTCAACAAGGGCGATTACAATCCTGTCTAGACTCTGGAAGTACCCTACGTCTCAAGAAAAAGCCCTGCCAAGTCCAACCGGTCAAGACCGGACTTGGCAGGGCTTTTTTGGCCTAATCCATCTAGCGTAATCAGGTCAAACCTTATTGCACACCAACGGCTCTTACCTGGGGGACGAACGCGTGGCGGTGGCGCACAGGTCGCTCGACAGGACGCTCGCACGCAGGTTGGTGGAACACCGCGGTCACATCGTGGGCGATTCTGGTTCCTTCTCTGGTGGCCGCCTTTAGCTTGCCGATATATTGTTTTTCAATCTTGCTGGAACGACCCTTGATACTGACACTCTCGATCCCGGTAAAGAGCCCCGCGATATTCTGGGTAATATCCCGGCACGTCGACAACAGCCCGGGACGCAGGTCACCTTCGTTTTGACCGATGATGAAAAGCCGGGACCTGACCTCGTTGTCACCGGGGGTGGCCCCGGTCGTCCCCTGCGGCTCCAGCAGCAATGGTGGAATATTGACTGGATCGGCATAAACGCCCCGCCCCGCTAACGCCAGCAGCTGGGAAGTTAACACGGCACCGTAACCAACGTAATTTTCAATATGTTTCAATCGCTCAAACCCGGCCTGCCCTTCCTTGACATCCATGAGCATCAAAGATGCGTAGCCCTGAATGCGCATCAGCAGGTTGTTGACGTGATGCGCCATATTGCACAGAAGCATTTGGAATTTATCCGGCCGGGTCGGCTTTGCGAACCCGGACCGCGCCTCTTGTCGTGCGATGCGCCGTTGGATTTTGTAATATGGTATTGCCCCGTTCATAATATCACCTTCTGTTCTGCTTACAGGTCCGGCCGCCCGTCCTGTAGCGGTTTGCCGGTCCTGTTCATCCGACCGGCCGCCATCCAATGGTTTGCTTAGGTGGCTGCTCTTCAGTTTCTGCAACAACCGTACCAGTGCGAATTTCAGCGCCCGGTAACAATGGCCTTGAAGATCAGTTTGGCCACCGGGGTAAGACCCGTCAAAAACTTCGACTGCCACACCGCCAACCCCTAAAATCCTGTATTCATTTAATAAATAATTAGTGGCGTTCATTGCGCCCCGTAATCGGCCCGGCGCTCGCTGCATGCCGGCCGGCCCAGATTCGAAACGCACCTGGGAACAAAGGTGTCCGCAAACCGGGGGTCCGCGTCTTAACCGCCCGGCCGGCAATCAGCAGCCGAATATTTACCGCGAGCCGATTCGAGGCAGTCCGACAGGTCTGATAAAGATAGGAATATGTTGATAAAACAGCTAAAATCGATTATAAACGAAAGTGGCATTTTTTTGACACATTGTAAAAAAAAATTGACCGTCTGCACAGTAAGCGAACGTCACTACTTATAATATTGGCATGTATATCGGTATGTTATGAGCCAATTTGCTTTTGGCCCGTTTTTTGCTCACAAAATCCCGATATCAGGTAAGCAACGCTACTCACTGCTCAACTATTGCCGAATATCGACATGCATAAATTGAAAAGAAGAGAATTCTTGAAAGGCGTCGGCGCGGTCCTCCTAAGTGCCGGTGTGGTTCCGGATGTGTTTGCCGAGGAAGACGAAGATCCCGGCTTCTGGGAAAACACGGACCGTGATGACCGGCATATCCGGGATTACCTCTACAAAATGAGGCACTTCAACGACCATCATCCGGATGACGTATTTCTATCTCAAAAGGATTACGACATCCTGAAAACGTCGCAGGCCAGGCTGAAAAGACTGCAGCGCACGGTAGGACATGGGAATTTTTATTTGCTGAATTTTGATGAAGCGCTGAAAATTACCCGCAACTACACCCGGGTTGGTCGTTTTACCGATGCCGAGATCAATTTTCTGGAAAAGATCTTTTACGAAGACAGCATCCAATACGGCTTTTGGGGAGAAAAGCCTATTAAGAATTTGACCGACCGGGTCAAAAGGCAGTCAGTTGTTAAGATCCGTCATTCCGGCAATTACCTTTACAAAGGCTTACCTCTGGAGACCTATCAGAAAATCCGGAACGATATCGGTGACCAGGTGGTGCTTACCTCGGGGGTTCGCAGCGTGATCAAGCAGTTCATGCTGTTTCTCAGCAAGGCCCGTGATAGCCGGGGAAACCTCTCCATGGCGTCCCGTTCGCTGGCCCCGCCGGGTTATTCCTATCACGGTATCGGCGATTTCGACGTGGGCCAGGTCGGCCTCGGGGCGGACAATTTTACCGAAAAATTTGCCGATACGGATGTCTTTAAAAAACTCAAGGACCTAGGCTATATACAATTCCGTTACCAGGACGGAAATTTCTTGGGCGTCAGATTCGAACCCTGGCATATTAGTGTGCATACCTGAATATGAGAACGTTTCTGCTCACCGGGCTTTGCTTCCTTTTGGCTGCGGCTGCTTTACCATCCACCGGCCACGGCACTTCTCTTGACTTTACCTTGCACAAATTAAACGCCGCGCAACCGGGCAACGTCGTCCTGATAGTCGCGGGAATCCAGGGTGATGAACCCGGCGGGTTCAATGCGGCCGCCCTGCTGACCACCCATTACAAAGTCACGCGCGGCGGTATCTGGGTAGTCCCCAATTTGAATTTTCTAAGTATCGTCAATCGAACCCGGGGCGTATATGGTGATCTGAATCGCAAATTCGCAAATCTCTCAAAAACAGATCCGGAGTACCCCACCATTGCCCGGATCAAGGCGATCATCACCGACAAGCGGGTTTCCGCGGTCCTGAACCTGCACGACGGCAGTGGTTTTTTTCGCCATACCTACATAGATCCCCAGCGCAACCCGAAAAGGTGGGGCCAGTGCATCATCATAGACCGCCGCGGCATTGAGGCCGAGCGGTATTCCGATCTGGCCGGCATTGCGCAGGCCGTGACCACTGATGTAAACCACCAACTCATCGATGGCGATCACCGGCTGCATATCCACAACACGCGCACCCATTTAGGCAACGCCGAAATGGCCAAGACCCTCACCTATTTCGCCACATGCCAGGGCAAACCGGCCTTTGGTCTGGAGGTCAGCAAGTCATTTCCGACGCATCTGCGCGCCTATTACCACCTGCGCATGATTGAATCGTTTCTAACCAAGACGGGCGTTGCCTTCGAGCGCCGTTTTACATTGGACCCGGCCGGCATTAAAAAGGCGATCAATTCCAACAACACCCTGGCCTTCTATGACCGCAAAATTCTGCTGGATATGCGCAATGCGCGCAGGCGCCTGGGGTTCTTTCCCCTGCAGAAGAATGCCGACATTACCTTTACCGCCAGCAATCCCCTGCTCACGGTCGTCAAAACCAAAAACAGCTATCGAATCTTTCATGGAAACCGACGATTGACCCGGCTCTATCCGCAATACTTCGAGTACGATTCCAGCCTGCGCAGCCTGCACATGAAAATTGACGATATCGACACCGAGGTGCAGTTGGGCGGCGTCGTCGGGGTAAATCGGAATTTCATGATCAAGCCCACCACTGGATATCGCGTCAACATTATCGGATTCACCCGCAAGGGCACCCGGGACGAAACCGGCATCCCTGTCGAACTGGACAACATCCACAAGCGTTATTCCGTGGACAAAAAAGGGCGAGTTTACCGGATAGAGGTCTACAAAGAAGATAAATTTACCGGTATGGTCATGGTAAATTTCAACATCCCGTCCGGTTTTCAAAGGCGCTGTTTATCCTGTTCCGCCCAACCGGAACCAGTCCCTTCAGCGGCTCTGGGCCTTCCCAAGCTGGCCCCTGTGGACACGCTGACGCCCGATGCCTCCTGACGGTCAATGATTTGACGCCTGCTCTGAACCGCGCCAACCCAATCCCACGGTTTTCAATCGCCCTTTGCGGCCCGGGCGTCTATTTCGCCCGTACCGCGCTATGGGGCAGCTATTAGCGTGCAGGCCTGCTCCCAACTCGAGCCTGCGGCAGCTGCGCGCGGGCTTCCTGCCCCACCCACTTCAGGCATGGTTTGTGCACCGTATTCCCCACAGACAAACTTTGTATGACCAGAAACAACAGGCCCGGGTGAATACGCGCCGGATGGATTCGGCCGGAACACCCACCCCGGAGGAATTGAACGCATGAAATCAAAAATTTATCAGATCCTGTTCGTCTTGACTTGGGCTTTCGTATGCCTGGCCCCAACCGTTGCTGCCGCTGATATAGCCGACCTCAAGGGCCGGGTGACGGCCGGCATCAATCTGAGAGCAGCCCCGGGACTTTCCGGCAAGGTGATCACCGGTCTCGAGGCTGGAACCGTTGTGGTCGTGACCGGTGAACAGGCGGGCTGGTACCAGATTGCCTATGAAGACGAAACCTATGGCTATCGGGGCTGGGTCTATGGCAAATATATTGAATTGTTAGCCGCCCCGGCAGCACCGGTGACACCTGTCGTTCAGCCAGAAGCTCCCCAACCGATGCCGGTGATGCCACCGCCGCCTCTTCCCGTGCAGCCCTCCCAAGCCCAAGCAACTGCCGTCGAAGCGCACACCCGGCCGGCGGAAATGCCCGCCAACACCATCGAGTTGATTCAGGCGGCCGCGCCGCCGGCTCCTGAGGTTGCGAATCAGACTGCGGCCGGCCCTGCCGCTGCAACCGCGCCGACATCAGTTGCGCAGGCTGCATCCGCACCTGCAAAACCGCAACGGATTGCATCGCAAACCGATCCAAAGCCGGCTCCCGCTAGCGGTAGATCCTCTTATCCGGGACCTGGCCCCGGTAATTTACTGAGTATCGTGTTGAAAATTTCATCGGTATTCCTCTCCTGTCTGGCCCTGCTGATATCGTATCGGACGTTTCAAATGGTGACCGCCACCGGGCGGACGACCTGATTTTGGCCCCGGCTCCCTTGGGGACAGCCTGGGAATAACGGCCAATCATTTCAGACTGGAAAAACATTGCGTTCATTGCTACCATATTGGAACACCGCTCAAGTTTTCT
Organism: Olavius algarvensis Delta 4 endosymbiont; assembly: GCA_905176665.1. Classification (GTDB taxonomy): domain Bacteria; phylum Desulfobacterota; class Desulfobacteria; order Desulfobacterales; family CAJINA01; genus CAJINA01. Next base: position 231,206 of record CAJINA010000259.1, read on the forward strand.
ACGGGTGGGCCAACTACATCTTTCCCAAAACATGGCAGCCATGGCGGAAGAAAATACTGAAAAACTGACCCGGTCCGATTTCCGGATTCTATTCGTCGACGATGAAAAGGAAATCCTAAGCATTGTCGAGCAGTACCTGAGCGGACACGGTTATCAGGTGACGGTGAGTGATAATGGGGCCAAGGCACTGGTGCTGGCCCGTGAGAAGGTGTTTGATATTATCTTTACCGATCTGAAGATGCCGAAAGTCGGCGGTTTGGAACTACTTCGCGCCGTCAAGGAAACCAGTCCGGAAACGGAAGTGATCATCCTGACCGGATACGGAACGGTTGATTCAGCCGTGGAAGCCTTGAAACTGGGCAGCTACGACTATCTGCAAAAACCGATCGAGTTTGAACGCCTGAAAATCCTCATCGATCGGATCATCGAGAAACAAACTCTCCAGAAAGAAAATATCCTGATTAAAAAACGCTTGCGGGACCGCTACCAGTATGACGGTCTGGTCGGCGCCAGCGAAAAAATTCGTGAAATCTACACCATCATCGACCGTATCAGCCACACCAGCCCGACCGTGTTTATCCAGGGGGAAAGCGGCACCGGCAAGGAATTGGCCGCCAATGTCATCCACCAGAACAGCGACCGCAAGGACATGCCGTTCATTGCGGTCAACTGCGGCGCCATTGTGGGGAACCTGCTGGAAAGTGAGTTGTTCGGGCATCTGAAAGGGTCCTTCACCGGCGCCATCAGAGACAATGTCGGCCTGTTCAAGGCTGCTGACGGCGGTACCATTTTCCTGGATGAAATCGCCGAAATAGAGGCCGCCTTACAGGTAAAACTGCTGCGGGCTTTGCAGGAAAGGAAGATCCGCCCGGTGGGCGCAGCCCACGAAAAAACGGTGGATGTCCGCGTGATCGCCGCCACCAACCAGGATACAGATGTCCTGCTGCGCAAGAACATCATGCGGGAAGACCTTTATTACCGGTTGAATGTCATCAACATACGCATGCCGGCCCTGCGGGAAATGCGGGCGGATATCCCCCTGCTGGTCCGGCATTTTCTTAACCGGTTCAACACGCGCAGTCAGAAAAAGGTCCAGGGCATCTCCCCGGAAGCCCTTGATTGCCTGGATCGCTATCACTGGCCGGGCAATGTCCGCCAGCTTGAAAATGTGATCGAACGTGCTTTTGCCCTGGGGGTCGACAAGATTATCCAGGCGGAAGATCTGCCCCTTGAGATCAGGGAGATCACTCAGCAAAAAGTCGGCACCGCTAAAATTCGCACGTTGCGTGATAATGAAATTGCCTTGATCAAGTCGGCCCTGGTAAAGACCAACGGCAACCGGGCCAAGGCGGCCGAGCTTTTGGGTGTCAATACTTCCACAATTTACCGCAAAATTGAAAAATATCAGATTGAATAAGATGGCCGACGCACCCCTGGAAACATTTTATTGGCTCAAAGACAACGGAACCTATATCCGTCTCAGGATTCCCGGGCGTTCCTATGAGCGGCTGGTGGTTGTATCCGCTATTCAAACCGACGCGGGCAAGCCCCTGCTGGCCATAGATTGCCCGGACGGCTTGACGGATGTGCTTTCCGCCATGGATGGGTTGCGCCTGGATTTTGAATTCACCGGCGAAGATGAACTCGGCTATCGTTTTTCGATCACGCAGGCCACGGTCCAGGGTGACACGTTCATGATTGCGGTTCCCACCGACCTGCAACGCGTCCAGCGCCGGAAAGACTATCGGCTCACGGCACCGCTGGGCGCCGTTTTCTACGTGACAACCGGTGACCAGCGCAAACGTGTAAAAATGCTCGATCTTAGCGCCAGCGGCACTTCCGGTATTCTCATCAGTCTCAAGAGCGGCACCCCGCAGCCACCGCCCTTTGAGATCGGTCAAACGCTTTTCAACCTGAAGCTGGAACTTCCCGGCGAGGATACCGCTATGCTTATCCCGATTCGCGAATGCGAAGTCCGCCGGGTTGAGGATCTGCCCCAGCGCGGTCGATATCGCCTGGCGGTCGCATTTACATCCATGGATACCGAGCACCGGACCATCTTGAAAGAGTACCTCTATGACCAACAGCGCCACATGTTGAAAATTAGACAGCAGCGTCAATAAAACCTTCTGGAAAGGGGGCCGTATTCAATGCCGCCTATCTACCTCGATTACAATGGCACCACGCCACATGATCCCGAAGTGATTGCCGCCATGCGGCCGTTTCTGGAATCTGAATTTGGCAATCCCTCCAGCTCACACTGGTTCGGCACCAACCCACGTGAAGCGGTCGCTAAGGCTCGCGGCCGGGTAGCCGAATTGCTGGGCTGCACACAACGGGAAATTTTTTTCACTTCCGGGGGTACGGAGTCCAACAACCACGCAATCATCGGCATTGCCCGGTCAATGATAAATAAAGGGCGCCACATCATTACCAGCGCCTTCGAACACCCGGCAGTGCTGGAAGTTTGCCGTTACCTGGAAAAGGAAGGCTTTGATATCACCCGGGTTCCCGTAGGCACGGACGGGTTGGTGGACCCGGCCGAAATTCGTGCAGCCATCCGGCCGGAGACCATCCTGATCACCATCATGCACGCCAACAATGAAGTCGGCACGATTCAACCCATTGCCGAGATAGCCGCCCTGGCCCGGTCGCGCGGCATTCACCTGCACACCGATGCGGCCCAGTCCGTGGGCAAGCTTTCCGTAAAGGTGGATGAACTCGGCGTGGATTTGCTCTCGGTAGCCGGTCACAAAGTCTACGCCCCCAAAGGCATCGGTGCGCTATATGTCAGAACGGGTGTTCGGCCCGAAAAGTTCTGTCACGGGGCCGGACAGGAAATGGGCTGGCGGGCCGGGACTGAAAATGTCCTGGAGATTGTGGGGCTGGGCAAGGCCTGCGAAATCGCCGCCCGCGATCAAAAAAGCAACTACGCTCATATGCGCATGCTCAGAGACCGCCTCCAGGCGGGGTTGGGGACCGGCGACAGAAAAATCCGGCTCAACGGTCACCCGGACAGACGCCTGCCGAACACACTCAGCCTGGCGTTTAAAGGAGAAGATGCCAATCGCATTCTGGACGCGATCGCCCCCCAGGTGGCAGCCTCGCCGGGTGCAGCCTGCCATTCGGACTCAGTGGCCGTTTCCCATGTACTGACCGCAATGCAGGTACCGCAGGAGTGGGCCCGTGGGACCATCCGTTTTTCCGTGGGCAAAATGACCACAACCGCTGAAATCGACCAGGCGGCTGCAATCGTTCGGGGTGCCCTTTCCTGAGACCTTAAACGTTGAATCACCGCCTCAGCTGGAGTTGTCCCGTGGTTGCTTCGCCCCCCGGCCGTTAGAAATCCGCGAACTCGTCATCTGCATGCGCGACCGCGGCGAAAGCCGGCAGAGCCTGCTTTTCGGGCTCGGCGGCAACCTGCCCGCCGTCTTTTTGACGCGGTTCAGTTCCCGCAGGCTCGGTCTTTCCCGTGCGGCCGCCGACAAACGCCTGCATTTCATCCACCATGGCACGCATCTGCTCGGCCTGGGCGCTCATCTGTTCGGATGCAGCCGCTGACTCTTCCGATGTAGCGGCATTCTGCTGGACGACCTTGTCCATTTCCGTGACGGCCTTGTTGACCTGGCCGATGCCCTGGGCCTGCTCGCTGGACGCCGCCGCTATTTCGGCCACCAGTTCACCGACCTTGGCGGCACTCTCCGCCACTTCAGTGAACGCTGCATTGGTCTGGTTGCCCAGATCGGTCCCACCGGAGATCTTTTTGACCGTATCTTCGATCAGGCCGGCCGTGTTGCGGGCTGCATCCGCCGCCCGCATGGCCAGGTTGCGCACTTCATCGGCCACCACCGCAAAGCCGGCGCCGGCTTCACCGGCCCGGGCCGCTTCAACCGCGGCATTCAAGGCCAGCAGGTTGGTCTGGAAGGCGATCTCATCGATGGTCTTGATGATTTTGGAGGTCTCCTTGCTGGCCTTGGAAATATCGTCCATGGAGGCCGTCAGGGCCGACATGGATTTGTTGGCTTTCCGCACGACTTGGTTGGCCGCCTGCATCAAGGCATTGGCCTGCTCGGCATTGTCGGCATTCTGACGGGTCATCGCCGACATCTCCTCGAGCGAGGCCGAGGTCTCCTCTATAGAGGCGCCTGTTCGGCGGAGCCGGCTGCCAGGGTCTGGCTGGAGGTTGAAATCTCGCTGGAGGCCGAAGCTACCTGCTCAGAGGATTCCGAAAAGCCCTTGATAATCCGGTTCAAAGGTTTGGTAACCGACCGAACCGCAAAAAGCGACATACCGATACCCGCCAGCATGATAAATCCACACAGCCCGTATAGGAATGTAATGGTTTCATTCTTTTCCGCCACGGCCGCGGACTGCTTGGTGGCGGTGACTTCGGCAGCATCGGTTTCAATTTTGTTGGACAGGCGTTCGATATTGTCGGCGGCCCTGTGCATCGCAGGCACCTGGGTTTGCATGGCCTTGTAGTTATCCGCCAGTTTGGTAAAAGCCCCCAGATACCCTTTGAGGTCTTTGTCGAACTTATCCATGTTCTCGGAATCCATGCCGGAGGTATAGGACCGTTCCACCATGCTTTCCGAGATGGCCTTCACCTTGGCGACCACCGCCTCGCCTTCACCGGTACCCATGTCTTTTTCATGACTGCGCATGGTGAGAAATTCGTTCATGAAACCCGACATACCCAAAGGTTTGATGATGGCCTCGAGCCCCTGGGCATTTTGGGTAATCTCACCCACAATTCCGTCGGTTGCATCACCCTGGTCCTGGATAAGCCCGGCTACGGTTTTAAAACCTTTATCATATGCACCAAGCATCTTGACAATCTGACGCGAGTTTGCGGCGATCCCGGTAAGACCCAGGCCCTCGGCCATATCATTCAGGGTTTTGCTGCGCATTTTAAGAGATGCCAGAGACGTTTGCATTTGCTTTAGAGTTGCGGTCTCCCGGGTGCGAATGAAATTGTTTTCATGTTGGCGAACCATCAGCAGATCAATCTTGATCTCCATCGCTTCATCCGCAATTTTGGTGTTCTCGGTAACCAGTTCGACAAACGTGTCGGTAATATGGGTCAGCCGGTAAACGGCCATGCCGCCCAGCAGAACCATGAGAACCAGCAAACTCGCGAACGAAAGAATCAATTTCTTTCCGATTGTTAATTGTTTCATCAAGCGTCTCCTCATCTCGGTACGGGATTGAGATTGCAAGTCCGCGGCGCTTGCCTGGCGCGCAGACAAAAACGGGCTATGGTTGTCTCTAAAGCTAATAGAATTATCGGTAAAAAAGCATATAACTTGATTAATTTTAACTTTTTACAGAACTAGCCGGATTTGTAGACAGGCGTTGGCAAAACGGGGTTGCATGGGAGCGTCGGACGGCCGGCAACGCAGTATGCTTCGCACAGGGTGCGGCCGGGGAATATATCAGGTTGGAGAGTGGCCCAACAGTAAAAAAGGGGTTACGGACTGTTCCGTAACCCCTTGATTTCATTTGGTCGGGAAGACTGGATTTGAACCAGCGACCCCAGCGTCCCGAACGCTGTGCTCTACCAGGCTGAGCCACTTCCCGACACGGGTTGTGCTTTATTTTACCTGTTACTAAAAGTCAATAAGTTAATCTAATAATAAGTCAGTGGTCGTTCACAAATGGTAGATTTTGGTTCAGAGCAAGGCCTGAGCGCTTTTGGAACCGCAGGCATAGCAGACGCTATGTTGAGGATTTAAAAAGAGCGGAAACGCCGCTCTGGACCAAAAGATGCCATTCGTGGGCGGGCACTCGAAATCAATCCGTATAGGGGTTATCAAGCACAATCGTTTCATCCCGGCCCGGTCCCACGGAGACAATCTGGATGGGGGTCTCGGCCAGTTCCTGTATACGCTCAAGGTACTTTCTGGCGTTCTCAGGCAGAGCCTCAAATTCCCGAATGCCGGAAATGTCCTCGGCCCAGCCCGGATGCGATTCGTAGATCGGTTTGCAGGCGGCCAGTACATTCAGGTCCGTGGGAAAATGCTCCAGGCGCTGCCCCTCGTAATCATAGGCCGTACAAATCTTGACTTCATCCAGCCCCCCCAGGACATCCAGTTTGGTAATCGCCAGCCCGGAAAGACTGTTGAGGCGGGCCGCGTTCTCGAGGATCACGGTATCGAGCCATCCACACCGGCGTTTACGTCCAGTGGTGGCGCCGAACTCAACCCCCTTTTGCTGAATGGCATCGCCGACATCATCAAACAGTTCGGACGGAAACGGCCCCTCGCCCACCCGCGTGGTATAGGCTTTTACGATCCCGATGATATCTGTGATCTTGCCCGGGCCGACCCCGGATCCGCTGCACGCATTCCCGGCCACCGTCGAGGAGGACGTAACATAGGGATAGGTTCCATGGTCGATATCGAGATGGGTGCCCTGGGCGCCTTCAAAAAGAACCTGCCCACCGGCTTGCATGCCGTCGGACAGCACCACCGAGACATTGGCCACATACGGGGCCAGGCGTTCGGCGTAGCCGCTGTACTCGGCGAGAATCGGCTCCAGATCGAGGGTCTCGGCATCCATATAGTGTTTCAGGTAAAAGTTCTTCTCCTCCAGGATGGTGGCCACCTTTTCCCGGAACACCGCCTGGCTCAGCAATTCCACGAAACGGACACCCCGACGGGTGGCCTTGTCTTCGTAGCAGGGACCGATGCCCCGCCCGGTGGTGCCGATTTTCTTATCGCCCTTCATCCGTTCCCGGGCATGGTCGATCGCCTGGTGGTAGGGCATGATGAGGTGGGCTTTCTCACTGATCTTGAGTTTGTCCGGGCTGAGGTCGACCCCCTTGGATGACAGGTAATCGATCTCCTCCAGGAGTACGGCCGGATCCACCACGAGCCCGTTGCCAATAAAACAGGTTTTCCCCTGGAGAATCCCGGACGGCACCAGGTGGCTGATAAACTGTTCCCCTTCCACCACCATGGTGTGGCCGGCATTGTTGCCGCCCTGAAATCGCACGACCATATCCGCATGTTCCGCCAGCAGATCTACGACCTTGCCTTTGCCTTCATCTCCCCATTGGGTTCCTACGATAACGATGTTCGACACGTGTTGCTCCTAAATCGATCTGGTAGTAAAATTCTTTACGCTTAACGGTTGGCCTTTTCCGCCCCTCTTCTGGCTCGGAAAAATGCCTGGATGATGGCCCGACACCGGGCCTCACAGATACCGGCTATAATCTCCGGATGGTGATTGAATTTCTGCCCATCCGCGAAATTATAAATGGAGCCCAGAGCGCCCCACTTCGGGTCCGGCGCACCATATACAACCCGGGCAATACGGGCATGGATGATGGCGCCCATGCACATGACGCAGGGTTCGACCGTAACATACAAGGTGGTGTTTAACAACCTGTAGTTTTTGATCTTTTGGGCAGCTGCGCGCATGGCCAAAATTTCGGCATGTCCGGTGGGATCGGCCAGAGCAATGGTCCGGTTGTATGCTTTGGCCAGGATTTCGCCGGTCTGCGCGACCAGCACTGCCCCTATCGGAACTTCCTGGTTTTGTCCAGCCTTTTCGGCCTGTGCCAGAGCCGCCAGCATCATCTTTTCGTGGGGACGCGTCATGGCAGAATTACCCATATTTGCAAATTCTTATTTGTTCAACAATTTATTGACAACGCCCCATCATTTGGCATATGTAGCTTCCCGAAATCGGGTGCATGCGCGCCTGTAGCTCAGCTGGATAGAGTGCCGGACTACGAATCCGTAGGTCGCAGGTTCGAATCCTGCCAGGCGCGCCAAAAATATCAAGGGGTTATGGCTCTCAAACCATGCCCCTTTTTCTTTTGTGTGTGAGACTCTGGGTGAGAAAATTGACTGAATCCCTCACCGAGGACGTCCATTGCATGACGCTCACCCTCTGGATGTTATTTTAACAGTATTCTAAATGATATTGTCGAACTCTTTCCATGGCACTTTAGAAAGTAACGTGTCGATGGACTCGGTATTGGCAGAGTGAGCAGCTTGGCAGCCAGGGAGGCGGGTGTTTTACTGAAAGAAAACTTAAATATAGAACGTTACCGGCATGTTGGGGGTTTCAGCAAGAAGCTTTAATCATCATCCTGCTTTCCTCGCTTTTTCCTCTTTTTCGATTGCTTACCTTTCTTTCGCCACGGCTTTTCATCGTCGTCATCATCGTCTTCATATGTATCATCGTCGTCTTTCTGCGTACTAAATGGCGGGGTGGCGGTCGCGGTACCCACATTGCCGGCGGCATCCACACATTGGACCGTGAGGAGGAAGGCTGGGGCCTCGATTTCCAGAATCCCGTCGTCCCATTCCACCTCTTTATCGTCGTCACGCTCCAACTCAACCACTTGTCCATGCACCACGGCGAAGCCATTGAGAAAGGCTTCGCTTGTGTTCGGATTAGGGTCAAGGTTGTCGCTGCAACTGTATTCGATCCTAAACCGGCCTTCATCATCCTCCACCTCTCCCACCGGCACAAAGGCTGCTGTGATCTCAGGCGGTGTTGTGTCCAGGATTTTGTTCTCACCCGGGCCTATGGTGATTTGTTGGTCGTTTATGGTGATTCCAATATCGCCTGTGTTGGCGGGGTCAGCATGGAGGGTAAATTCTGCCGAGTCAAATGTAATGGCATGGTACTCGGGTAAACTCACCAGAGCGGTAGTCCCATCGTCAGCCACAAAGAAAATTTCTGCCGTTCCGCTAAAGGATTCCAGTGTGAAGGTTTCTGGCAGGAATTTCAGATGGTCTCCTTCATCCAGGAGGGCCTCCGCAGTGGACTCATCGTCCGTAAAGAGAGTGACCTCTACTTCTCCGCTGACCACCTTTGCCTCGACGCTCTTGCACGTGATCTCGACCTTATCCGCAGGGGTTAGTTTTAATCCTCCCTTTGCCTTACAAACGTTTATGTATGCGGGAGACAGAGTTCCAGCCGGAGTGTCGGAAACAATGAGTACCCCGTAAGGCTCCGGCAGATTAGTGATGATAATGTTCTGATTTCCCAGAAATTTAATGGTTCCAGAGGTTGTTCCTCCCAATCGCTTGTCGCTAAAGTCATATGAAGTTTCGTTCGGTTTTATGTCGACTCCATCGCCTATTCCATCTTCATCGGTATCAGGGACAAGTGGGTCGGTGCCTACGTTACTCACTTCCTCGCCATCGGTCAGACCGTCCTTATTCGTATCTGGGTTAATTGGATTCGTCTGCCATTTGTTTATTTCCTCAGAATCGCTCAGTCCATCGTCATCTGTGTCCGAACTCAGAGGATTCGTACCCAATGTGTTAACTTCATCTCCGTCGCTTAGGCCATCATCGTCGCTATCCTCGTCAAGAGGATTCGTTCCTAATGTGTTTACTTCAACTCCGTCGTTCAAGCCATCATCGTCGCTGTCCTCGTCAAGAGGATTCGTCCCCAGAACTTGCTCAGCACTATCGGTCAGGTCGTCATTGTCATCATCGTCGTCACATGCATTACCCAGACCATCACCGTCGAAGTCGGCCTGGCCGGGATTGTTATCGTTCGGGCAGTTGTCTGAACCATCCACCGTGCCATCACCATCGGTATCTGAACTCAGTGGATCTGTTCCAGATGTATTTATTTCATCCCAATCGCTCAGGCCATCATTGTCACTATCCGCAGCAAGGGGGTTCGTTCCCAGGTTTTGCTCTTCCGCGTCAGTCAAGCCATCGTTGTCATCATCAGCGTCACAGGCATCACCTATGCCGTCACCATCGAAATCGGCCTGATCCGGGTTGGGTATGGCTGGGCAGTTATCACAGGCGTCGCCGATGCCATCGCCCGGAATCTCTGCATTTGATTGAAAGTTATCAAATCTTAGATCAAATGAAGTGTTTTCAGGCACGTTTCTTATCGCAAAGAAGAGAGAAACCTCAGAAAATACAAATCGGGCCAGGCTACACAAAAATTGATCATTGACATAAGCTGAAACTGTGCCCGTTTCTTTATCATAAGTTAAGCGTAATTCTGTATATGTTGTTTCTTCATTGCCAATCGGTGGGCTGATACTTGTGCAGCGTTGATACGGTAAGCCTGCTCCCCCACTACCGAGCCGGTAGCTAGGGGGAAAAGTTCCTCCGGGAGAGGTATAAGCCAAATTATACCATCTACTATCACCGTCCATGAGGCCAAGCTGAGCGCCTCCGCCGCCTCCAATTGTCACAGTTTTAAACTCGACGCTTGCTTCTATATCTTGTGCTTCAAATGCGACGGATTTGACCCTGTCAAAAGATTTATAGGGTAATTCACCAGAGAATTTCAGTGCTCCTCCGGTTTCAGTGGTAATTGAAGGGGCCGAAATAAATGGCCATTTTAGGGGATCAATGGAATTGTCATTAAAATCATCGCTGAGAGTAATCCTTTCAGAATCTATCTGGTCAGGATTGGTTTCAACAGGGCAGTTGTCAGAGCCATCTTGCCAGCCGTCACCGTCGGTATCGGATCTCAGGGGATCGGTTCCAAGGGTATCAACCTCATACCCGTCTTCAAGGCCATCATTATCGCTGTCCGCGACAAGCGGGTCAGTCCCCAGGATTTGCTCCTCGCTATCTGTCAGTCCATCATTGTCATCGTCAGGATCGGTGTTGTCGCCTATTGCGTCATTGTCATTGTCTGCCCATTCGGTTGGATCATAGGGGAAAGCGTCCTCTCCATCAGTGTAACCGTCATTGTCATCATCCTCGTCGCAGGCATCACCAATGCTATCACCATCAAAATCGGCCTGATCCGGGTTGGATATAGTTGGACAGTTATCACAGGCGTCGCCGATGCCGTCACTAAGGTAACCAAGGCCGGCCAAACCATGCTGAAAATGTTGCTGAATCTCTTCCGCTGTTAAAGCTCTGTGGTAGATTGCGACCTCGTCAATTTTGCCTTTAAAATAGCCATATTGCGCTAATCTCCCTATCCGCACCGGCTCATTATTGGTGAGCATCGTAAATACAGCTTCCTTGCTATTGGCCAGAACGCCGTCCACAAAAATTGAGACATGCGTGCTGTTTTTTACACCCACTAGGTGATGCCAAGTACCTGTCGACAGGACTGCAGTATTTCCGGTCGAGTGAATTACAGTGCCATCGCTTGCAGCGAAATAGTACGCGTTCGAACCAGCAGATTGCATTAGAGCGTAAACACTTTGGGTTGCCTCACCACCAGATGACTTCGTAATAATCCCGTCATAGTTGCTTCCAGGGGCGGCAACCTTTATCCAGGCTTCAAGAGTTATATCACCAGTGATATCCAGACTTGCAGCATCGGGAATCTCGATGTAATCATCCATGCCATCAAAGCTCAAGGCACCATCAACTTCACCAGTCGTCCATGTCGCTCCAAATATGTCCCCCTGGTTGGTTCCAGCAGAATCACCGGTTATCGTTCCGCTGCCTTCATCGAACTGCCAGTAAGACACGAGGCCTTCAGCAGCAACACCATCTGCGTTTGCCTGGTCAGGGTTATAGGCGTTAGGACAGTTGTCAGAGGCATCCTGTACGCCGTCACTGTCGGAATCGAAGAACCAATTCTCGTTATTTCCAGAATCAACATTCGTGCTATCGTCTATATATATCAAAAACCAATCCGTTGTAGATGGTACTCCGGCATTGGAATCCTTCACATCAGTGTTTCTGATGAATGGATTTCCCGTTGAGATTGTATGGTCGTTCAAGTACCACTGGCTTCCATCTACAGACGACCGCAGGAATACGCTGTCGAGTATCAAGCTCCCTCCGGCATCAATGTCCACCAGTGAGCCTGCAAGAACATGCCAATATATGTTTTGCGCTTCCAATCTCAGTGTGCCGTCTATATCGACGTCGACATCACCACCCTCACCGGTGAAAAAGCTAATTCCTGGTGACGTTATCATTAGGGTACCACCAGCACTAATTACCAATTGGCCTTTAACCAGTATGTCATTAAACCAGTCGGCACCAAAGTCTAGTGTAGCAGAGTTGTTGATAATAATACTGTCAACATCCAGGTCGCCAGGGCCTATGACTTCAAGCGTCGTGCTCGTCGCTGAGCCTGCCTCTAAGATAGTATCGATCGAGGTTCCTTGCCCCACGAACAGTGCGGCAGATCCCGTTCGGTTGAGTAGCAGTCTACCACTGCCGCCGCCAAAAGCACCCTTAACCGAGGCATTGCGTCCGATCGTCAGAGTATGGCCGTTCAAATCTAAGGCTGCACCGCTGCTCCCGTCGAAAGTCAGGTCATCCAAAAGGACCAAGTTCCCGTCCAGGGCTATAGTACTTGTGCAGCTTGAGTCGATAATCATGCCCCCGATGTGCGAGATCCCGCTGGCGTTTGTTGCGGGCTGGACAGGCGCGGCATCGCTGATTGCGTCAAACACGGCGATATCCGATCCCAAGGGAATAGAGCCACCACTCCAGTTGAGTGGATTGCTCCAGTCATCAGTCCATGCATCGCCGGTCCATTCCTTACCAAGGACCCAGTTCACGGAGTTATCTAACTCGGAAGCTACTGCAAGCAGTGGAATTGCAGAGCCGGCTCCTCGTGCATCACTGACAGTGGTATACCTCACTGAAAAATCCACAGTGGCGTCAACTTCAAGTTTCCATTCCATTCCATCGAAGGGTATCGCATCCTCAATCGTATTAAACAGACTACTCGATCCTTCGATCGTAAAAGTGGCGTTATCCAGAACGCGCACTATGCGCTGCTCTGCGAATATCAGGTCAAGCCCATTCGCTGTTAAACTGAAGGTGCCACCCCTGATCAGGACCGATACCACACCGTCGTTACCCAGAAAAGAATGTGTAAGACCATCGGTGGAATTATTTCGAAGCGTTCCGCCCGATTCGATACTGACAGGGTGGCTACCCGCGATGGTAGAGTTGGTATTCAATTCCAAGACGCCCTGAAGGATAGTCAGAGCACCTGATATGAGAAGGTCGTTTGTCTCAACCGACACAACTCCCGCGGTTTTGTTTACCGAGAGATTATAGAGTTCGTTATTTGAGCCAATACTTCCCGTTTTAACTATCTGCAATCCAGGACCATCGAATATCACAGTACTCTGACCATGTACGAATGTTCCAGAATTAATCCAATCTCCTTCTACAGCAATGACAGAGCCAGAGCTTGCATCAAAAGTTCCACCACTATGAATGGTGATTCCTCCCGACCCAATATCTAGATCATAGCCATTCGTCATAAAGGTAATTCCGGGATTTATCATCAGAGAATTCGCTGCAGAGTCTGATTGTAATGAAATTATTTCGTCACAGGCATCGCCGATCCCGTCTCCATCAATATCAGTTTGTTCAGGATTGGCCACAGCAGGGCAGTTGTCCAGGTCATCCATGATACCGTCACCATCATTATCGGTGATATAACGCCGAGCATAGATCATGAAATCCCCCCAGTACGTCAATTCGATTTGCCAGGCGATCACGAAATTACCTGCTGAATCCATTGCAGCCGACGGAAGGCTCTGATCGCCTTCCGTGTGATTGTTAACCAGGAATTCTGTGCCGATGGGGGTGCCATTGCTATAAAACCGCTGAGCATAGATCCCCCAAACATCTCCATCCTGCCCATAGCTTTGCCACCCGATCACGAAATTCCCCACAGAATCCATCGCCACCGATGGTGATCTCTGATAATTTGTCCAATAGGTGTTGACCTGAAATTCATCCCCCGCAAGGGTGCCGCTGCTGTCGTACATCTGCGCATAGATCCCCGGATCGTCTCCGTCCCGCCCAGAGCTTTGCCAGGTGATCACGAAATTACCTGCTGAATCCATTGCAACCGACGGAAGGCCCTGATCGCCGGGCGTGTAAGTGTTAACCGGGAATTCTGTGCCAATGGGGATACCGCTATTGTCGAACATCTGCGCATAGATCCCCCGACCGTTTCCGTCCTGCCCAAAGCTTTGCCAGGTGATCACGAAATTACCTGCTGAATCCATCGCAACTGATGGAAGGCTCTGATCGCCGGGCGTGTAAGTGTTAACTGGAAATTCTATGCCAATGGGGGTACCGCTATGGTGAAACATCTGCGCATAGATCCCCCAACCGCTTCCGCCGTCCCGATAGCTTTGCCAGGTGATCACGAAATTACCTGCTGAGTCCATCGCAACCGACGGACTACCCTGCCCGACGGATGTGTAAGTGTTGACCGGGAATTCTGTGCCAATGGGAGTGCCGTTATTGTCGAACATCTGCGCATAGATCCCCCGATCGTCTCCGTCCTGACCAAAGCTTGGCCAGGTGATCACGAAATTACCTGCTGAATCCATTGCAACCGACGGACGATCCTCAAGAGAGCCGGTAATTGGACGAAAATTGGGTGTGTGAGTGTTAACCAGGAATTCTGTGCCAATGGGGATGCCGCTATTGTCGAACATCTGTGCATATATCCCCCAACCGCTTCCGTCGCCCCGATAGCTTTGCCAGGTGATTACGAAATTACCTGCTGAATCCATCGCAACCGACGGACGACCCTGCTCGAAGGGCGAGCCAATGCTGACAGGGAATTCAGTACCTCCAAACGATAATCTGAGAGGTACGAACAACGCTACGGTAATTATAAGAATTGCCAAAGAAAAATGTATTGAGAGTTTGAGCGACGTTCTTTTCATGGGCACTAAACTCCTTGTGAATCCGTTAAGAGCATATGAACAACTGATTTTGATAAGATCTCCCTTTCGAAGAATTTGACGTGGTCAAGAGTCTCTTTGATTCATATTCAATTCAGGCAGAGCCCCAGTGGGCATGGGCAGCACTATACAAGGACGCAGCTTGATTATAAGTTCTATTGAAACGCCTTTGATGAGTACCGTATTCTGAGCGCCGAGTGAAACTTCACGTGGACGCAGGCCGCTTCACTACCACGCTTTTCAAAGGTGGCTAATTTTGCATCCCACATATAGATTATGGGCATTATCCCGACAATTTAATCTTTAGCTAACGATGCTACATAGCGAATAGGTGCATGCTTTTTTTTTGATTTTTATTTCATTCCCGGAAACACCGGAGCTATAGCTTGCCCAGTTTAGTAGAAAACCTGAGTGTGTTTCTATATGGTTTTGGAGATCAGAATCCGATGGAGGGCGGAGAGCTTTCGTTCGTATATGGGTAATTTGGGCTTCTAGAGGTCGCGCAAATTTCTGCTCAGATCCGAGGGGAAAATATTTTATTAACTTATGTCTGACTGGGGAACTGATTAAATTTGAACGCAAGGTATATGGAAACGCTTTTACATAAACTCTGTTGTCTATCACACAGATTTTTATAGCCTTTTAGTCGGTTATTTTATTTCTTATGTGATCCGTATAAGAAAATATCGAATCAGGGACTAACAGAGTGAAGTAGCGCTTTAAAAGGAGGGGAGAGAATGTGAGACTCATTCTAAAAGGAAGTGAGACGAGTTCCACTAATCTCATGCTTATTAGGCAAACAAATTTATGTCAATATAAAAACCGGGAACCGTCATTTGAGTCAAACCAAAAGAAAAATCGGGCGAAAAGGGAATTACGCTCATCGAAATCGATAAAATGGGTATCCCACGCGGGTATCTCGGCATTTCGATAAAACCCATCGTGCAGCCAGGCCATCAAGGCTGTTAATGACGTCGGAAGGGACATTCAGCGCGCAGAACACTGCGGGCAGATCGTGTTGCTCAAGGCGGCCTCGGTGTGATCTTCGATGTATTCATCCAGCGAGACCCAGCTCTCTTTGCCCTCACTGACTTTGCTACATTTGACACAGATCGGTAAAAAGGCACCCACCGCCTGTATCAGGCGTTTTTCATTGGCCCGCACCCGACGGCTCAGCATGCGCATCAATTCCATGGCAATGGTCGGGTTCCGCTTGATCTCCGCGTGCAGGTCCAGGCGATCCAGCACCACGGTCACCGTTTCATCCACGGCCCTCACGCTGGCGGAACGCACCATGTCGTCGAGCAGAGCCATCTCCCCGAAGTACTCATAAGCGCCAAGGGCCCGGATCCACTGCTCATTCTCCTTGCCCGCGTTCTTGATCACTTCCACGGTGCCGCTGGCAATCATGAACAGGCGCCCGTCCACATCCCCTTCAGTGATGATCATCTCCTTGCGCGGGTAAGTCACTTCACTGGCGCGCTCGGCCAGCCGGCCAAGGTCCTCGTTTTCCATTTTCGAAAAAAGCGGAATGCCGGCCAGAAAATCCCTTTTGTCTACCATGTTGCCTACCTGCTCTTAGAATATTAAGATAGCTTCTATTTACAAGCCGCCTTTCAAAGACCGCTATGGGACTGTTTAGTATTTTCTAAAATTGGAATGAAGTAGCAGAAAAACTACTTCATACTATCTACGGGCAGGCTAAAATTCAAGCTATTTGAATTCCCGGTGGCAGTTTTTCATGCGCGTGGCCAGATCGCGCAGTTCATGGGCGACGACTTCAAGGTTGTTGCTGGCAACGGCACTTTCCAGGTTCTTCAGGTGGTCGAGATACTCATCCATGGCTTCCTGCCAATCCGGATCGGCCGCCGCCGCCATCGCGTTTGAGTCGGCCACGAAGGCTTGCACCAAATCGCCTTCCGGAACCTGTCCGTTTTTAGTGGACCGGTTCATCTCCTTCAAACTCCGAGCCAGCCGCTTTTTGACACTGTCGAATGATTCCTGCCAGCGCACCACCTCTTCGCGCGCCGCGGAGTCATATTCATCCAGGGTGGACCAGTGCCACTCAATCCGAGTCGCGATACGGCCTTTCTTTTCCTTGTGTTTCAAGCGAACGTCGAAAGCAGCGGGAATTTGCCAACTGCGGCCCTCCAGCTTGAATTTACCGGATCGAAAATTGGCGGCGATCTCTTCCAGCACTTCAGCCAGTTCTTCACGGTCGAGCGTTTTGTTGATTTTGGTTTTCATACAGCGGATTCCTTCTCTACAAGTTTCGCGATGACGTTATTTAGCGGATCCCCTACCACTGCCACATGACCGGATCGGCATCCAAATGATCTGTGACCGTGCGACCTATCCGATCCATGCGATCCAGGTCGGCATCAGACAGCCGGACGTTCGCCGCAGCGGCGTTCTGAACGGCCTGTTCGGCATGGCGGGCACCGACGATGGCGCATACGCCCGGCTGGTGGATGACCCAGGCCAGGGCCAGCTGTCCCAGGGTAATGTCTTTTTCAGCCGCCAGGGGGCGCAGTTGCTCCAGGGCGGCCTGGACCCGCTCATAATGCGGGGATGCGAACAGTTTATTGGCCGAGCGGTGATCCCCTTTGGCGAACTGGTGGTCCGGGCCGAATTTGCCGGTAAGCAACCCCTGGGCCATGGACGAATAGGCCAGGACGGTGATGTCGTGGTCCCGGCAATAGGGCAATTCCTGCTCCTCGGCCTGCCGCCAGAAAAGGGAGTAAGGCGGCTGCAGGCTCTCAATCCGGCTATGGGCCAGGCTCGTCTCCAATAGTGCCCGGGGGAAATTGGAGGCCCCCATGGTCCTAATTTTGCCCTGCCCCAGCAGTTTCTCCAAAGCCTGCAGCGGTTCTTCAACCGGCACACGGGGCCCACCGAACGACCCCGGGGGCCAATGAATCTGGTAAAGATCGATATAATCCGTGCCCAGGTTTTTCAGGGAGCGGTGGCAGGCTTCAATAACCTGGTCATGGGCCAGGTGATTGGAGAATACCTTGGTGGCAATCACCACCCGGCTGCGGTCCGCTCCCAGCGCCCGGCCCAGAACGGATTCCGAGTGACCATTGCCGTAAATTTCCGCGGTGTCGAACGTGGTGATCCCGGCATCCAGCGCGGCCCGGATAGCCTGTTCGGATTCCCGGTCGTCGATGCCGACCCACATCTGTTTGCCCGTCTGCCAGGTTCCCATGATGATGGGCGAGATCTCTAGGTTGGTTCTGCCCAACTGGCGATGCTCCACGGCGTCCTCCTGCAACCTATCTCAAAAAAGTCTTTTGGCCCAAACGCGGCGATTATCACTGCAAAATGATAATCAGCGAAACCGTTCTTGTCCACCGGCCATTTATCCCGGACGGGAATTCCCGGCAGCGGTTTGCATTGACAATCCGGGTTGTAAGCGATATGGCATCGATTTGAGCCAACGATCATAAAAAGATCCTGCCCCAGAGGACCAGGCTTTGAAGTGCCCCTGGAAGGGGGCCAGAGCCGCTGAGTGTGGAGGGACTAAAGGAAACAATCGAAATGCTGGTAACAATTATCAAAGCCGTGGCTGTCTTGATCGCGGCCCTGATCCTGGGCAACAGCTTTCTGGGAGAATTGAAAAAAGCCCGGACCCTGGGCCTGCCGTGGTATAAACCCTACCTGTCGCCCGCGGGTATCGTCATACTGATCGCCATCTTGGTGATCCCGATTCTCCTCAAGATAATGCAGCGCTAGCAGCAGGATAATAGCATGATAACCTTACTCGACTACGGCGCCGGGAATGTGCGCAGCGTCATCAACGCCATTGAGAGCCTGGGAGAAACCGTTCATATTGCCCGCCGCGCGGAAGAAATTGCCGGCGCGGAAAGGCTGGTTTTCCCCGGGGTCGGGGCTTTCGGTAGTATGATGCAGATCCTGAACCAGAAGGGCTATGTGGAGCCGCTCAGAGATTATTTGAAAAGCGGACGGCCGTTTTTCGGTATCTGCCTGGGAATGCAGGCGCTCTTCGAGACCAGTGCAGAAGCCTTTGCCACCGAGGGCCTGGGCATCCTGAAAGGCACGGTGAAACGGTTTGACATCGACCTGGCCGTGCCCCACATCGGCTGGAACGGCATCAATGTGAAAAAGCCTTCCCGGATATTCAACGGCCTGTCCGGTAATGAAAAATTCTACTTTGTCCATTCCTACTATATTGCTCCGGCTGATGATGCCGTGATCCTGACCTCCAGCGACTATGGCGTTGAATTTGCCAGCAGTGTCCAGGCCGGCCCTATCATCGGCACCCAGTTTCATCCGGAAAAGAGCGGCCGGGCCGGGCAGCTGCTGCTGGCCAATTTTCTGGCCGTAGATCGCACCAAGGTCACACCGCCGGAAATACTGACCGGGACAAAACTGGCGAAACGGATCATCGCCTGCCTGGACGTGCGCTCCAACGACCAGGGGGACCTGGTCGTAACCAAAGGCGACCAGTATGATGTCCGTGAAGAAGGGATCGTCCGAAACCTCGGCAAACCGGTTGAATTGGCTGAACGCTACTATCGGGAAGGGGCCGACGAAATCACCTTTTTAAATATAACCGGCTTTCGGGATTTTCCGCTCGAAGACATGCCCATGATCGCGGTATTGAAACAAACCTCCCAACATGTCTTCGTCCCCCTGACCATCGGCGGCGGCATCCGGGACTACACCGATGCAAACGGCCGGACTTACACAGCCCTCGAAGTAGCGGCGGAGTATTTCCGCTCCGGAGCGGACAAAGTATCCATCGGCAGCGATGCGGTTCTAATCGTGGAAGAATGCCTGCGAACCGGTGAAAAAACCGGGCAGAGCGCCATTGAAACCATATCACGGGTATACGGCAACCAGGCGGTGGTAATTTCGGTCGACCCCCGGCGGGTGTATGTCCCGTCACCGGACGCGGTCGAGCAGCACGTGATCGCGACCGCCATACCCGGGCCGTCCGGTGAAGCCTACTGCTGGTATCAGTGCACCATCAAGGGCGGCCGTGAAGGCCGCGACCTGGACGCTGTAACCCTGGCCAAAGCCTGTGAAGAACTGGGTGCCGGCGAAATCCTGCTCAATTGTATTGACAAGGATGGCACCAACTCGGGTTTTGATATCGAACTGATCAATGCCGTCAAGCAGGCGGTCACCATTCCGGTGATCGCCTCCAGCGGGGCCGGCAATGCACAGCATTTTGAAGAAGTATTCCGCCGGACCGCAGCCGAAGCGGCCCTGGCCGCCGGGATTTTCCACCGCCGGGAAGTCCCGATTGATGCCGTGAAGACCTATTTGGACGGAAAAGTTGAAATCAGAAAAACAGATCGCAATGAAAATGGAGGTGGCCCATGCAATGCTCCCGGCAACTGAAACTACTTCTTGTCATCTTCCTGATCTGGGCCGGCCTGCCCTAGGCTGTTTACGCCGGTCTGGAATGGAAAACACTGCAGAAAATAGAACTGGCCGATCAGGCATTGGATGTGACCGCCTCGTTTGACGGCAAACTGATCTTTTCCCTGACACCCGGGGCCATTTTGGTATATGCCGCCGATGAAAACCGGTTTATCGAACGTATTCCGTTAGCCGGCGGCTTTACCCGGATCGCATTCTCGCATGACGAACGCCTGATCCTGTCCGCCGCCGATCCAGCCCAGCTGAAAATCATCAAGTACGACCGGGTCTACGACATCAATATCGTCAACCGGCCGTTCAAGGGGGCAGCTGACGCAAAGGTCACCCTGGTGGTCTTCGATGACTACCAGTGACCGTATTGCGCTCGTCTTGAAGCGCTTCTCCAGCAGGTGCTGGAACGATTTCCGCAGGATGTGAAAATAGTCGTCAAACATTATCCCCTGAACAGCCATCGGTTTGCCTTCCCGGCAGCCATGGGTGCCATGGCAGCCAAAACCCAGGGAAAGTTCTGGGAGTTTCACGCGGCGCTTTTGGAAAACCACAATGCCCTGAATGAAGAAAAAATCCTGTCCATCGCCAAGGAGCTTGGCCTGGACATGGCCCGCTATCAGGGTGACAGCAAATCACCGGCCAACCGGGCCTTTATACTGGAGGATATCAGTGGTGCCCGCAAAGTCGGCGTCCGCGGGACCCCGACCGTTTTCATTAACGGCAAGACTGTTAAAGGCCGCAGCCTGGGATCACTGATTAACATTATCGCCGCGGAGTTGGAAAACTCAAAACAGTAGACCCGCGGCATCCCCGGCGGCAGACTGGATTGCCAAATTAGGACGCTACCCCTTGCCGCCTGTTTACACCGCCCCCGGCCGTTCTCCGACCACGGGGCCTTCAGCGGCGGCGTTAACCCACCTAACCAGTTGTTTTTTTAGGTTTTTTAAGACCGTGCCGATTGACAAGCACCCCGGCAGCTGCTATTCTTGCTCTATTGATCACGACCGACTGGCCGGTTGACTCGCCTGTTTTCCCGCGGTCGCATCTGACCAGCCTGTGGTGCTGGTGTTTCCGGGCACGTAACCTGTTACAGGATGCTCATTTGCCATGCAGACGGTACATCTACTGAAAAAAGCGTTTACGTACCACCAGAACGGCGACCTTAAACGCGCGGAACCACTATACCGGGAGATCCTGAATGCCGCACCCGACCATCCGGAGGCTCTGCATCTCCTGGGGTTTCTCGGCTATCAAACCGGCCGCAATGATATGGCCGCAGATTTGATAAAAGCCGCCATTCGGATCAGTCCCCAAAATCCTGACTACCACAACGACCTGGGCCAGGTCCTGCATGACCTTGGTCAATTGGACGAAGCCGTTGGGTGCTACCGGCAGGCGATCGCTATCAATCCCGGTTTTTCCGCAGCCCACAACTACCTGGGCAATGCCTACCTGGATTTGGGCCGGATTGCGCCGGCCATCGAAAGTTACCGCGAGGCCATCCGTCTGGCGCCGCGGTATGCGGAGGCCTGCAACAATCTCGGCATCGCCTTGCAAAAAGCCGATCAAACGGATCAGGCCATCGATGCATATAGGCAAGCTGTAGATATCGCCCCCGATTACTATGAAGCCTACCACAACCTCGGGAATCTCCTGCACGACCGGGGCAAGCTTGATCAAGCCCTCGATTGTTATCGGAAAATGATTGCAATTGCGCCGGCGCGCACAAACGCCTACAGCAACATGGGCAATATTTTTCTGGACCGGGGACAGTTTGACCAGGCGATCTCCCATTACCGGAAGGCCATCGAGATCAATCCGCAGCATGCCCTTTCCCACAATAACCTGGGAAATGCCTTGCAGGAACAGGGGCAGCTGGACCAGGCGATCGCGAGCTACCGGACGGCGGTTGAACTCCGCCCCGAGTTTGCGATGGCCTATAACAACATGGGGGTCGCCCTCCAGGACCAGGGCCGGGAGAAGGAAGCCATCAACTGTTATCGGCGGGCGCTGGAAATAGAACCGCACTATGCCCAGGCTTGCAGTCACCTCGTCCACCAGCTCCAGCGCACCTGCTCCTGGCAGCCGCTAAAAAGCCTGGCGGACCAATTGGATGCCTTCAACCAGCAGGCCCTGGCAGCCGATCAAAAAACACCGGAACAACCTTTCCAGAACATATCCCGGCATTTGGATCCGGAGCTCAACGGTGCGGTGGCCGCATCATGGGCGGCGGGCGTCGCAAGGTTGGTATCCCCCGCAAGCGGCAGGTTCGAATTCCAGGTGCCCACGCCGCCCAAACCACAGCTATCGATAGGCTACCTGTCCGGCAACTTTCGGAATCACCCCATGGCTCACCTGCTGCTGGGGCTGTTCCGGTGCCATTCGCGGAAGGACTTTAAAATCAACTGCTATTCCTTTGGTGAAAACGACGGCAGCGCCTACCGCAAAAGAATCGAACAGAATTGCGATAAGTTCGTTGATATTCGCGATCTGAATTACCGGGATGCCGCCAAGGCCATATACGCTGACGGCATTGATATTCTCGTCGATCTGGTCGGCCATACCAAGGGCAACCGCGTGGCGATATGCGCGCTGCGCCCGGCCCCTGTGCAGGTGCGGTATCTGGGGCTAGCCGGCACCACGGGGGCGGCCTTTTATGACTACATCATTTCCGATCGGATCGTGACCCCCGCAGCACACCAGGCCTTTTACAGTGAGTCGTTTGTCTACATGCCGCACTGTTATCAGATAAACGACAACCGGGCGACCACGGAGGCAACGGACTGGACCAGAGCAGATTTCAACCTGCCGGCCACGGGATTTGTGTTTTGTGCCTTCCACCAGGGCTACAAGATCGAACCGATGATTTTCGACACCTGGATGAACATATTGAAACAGGTTCCCAATAGTGTCTTGTGGCTGCAGGAAAATGGAGAGCTGGCCGATAAGAACCTGCAAAATGAGGCCCGCATGAGAGGTGTCGATCCCGACAGGTTGGTTTTCGCCAGGCGCTTGAATAAAGACGAGCATCGTGCCCGTCTCAAACTGGCGGACCTGGCCCTCGACACCCGGATCGTAACCGGGGCGGCGACCACCAGCGATGCCCTCTGGATGGGCGTCCCGGTCGTAACGGCCGCCGGCAGCCATTTTGCCTCGAACATGTCGGCCAGTATCCTGACGGCCATCGGTTTGCCCGAACTGGTTGGGCCTGATTTGGATGCATACGAGCATTTGGCCGTGTCACTTGCCCAGAATGCCGAGGAACTGGCGGCCACGCGCCGGAAACTGCGGGATAATCGCAACCGACAACCGCTGTTTGATACGCAGGGATTTGCAGGTCACCTTGAGCGCGCTTATCAGAAGATGTACCGGGTATACGCCCAGGGTGAGAAGCCATCTTCAATTAAGCTGACAGCTGAAGCCCAGGTGATCAATAGCCCCGTCCCGATTTCCGACCTAGGGACCGGAGCAGAACAGGGTTTAAAAAAAATAGCCGTCTTCTGCGGGTCAAATGATCGGTTTATAGGCGATATCGCGGCCCATATTGCCCAGGACCACGAGGTGCAGCAGTTTAAAGGAACAACGGTTGCGGAAATGCAGGCGCTTATGGAATGGAGCGATATCGCCTGGTTCGAGTGGTGTGACGGCATGGTCGTGCAGGCCTCGAAACTACCCAAGGTCTGTAAAATCATCTGCCGGCTGCACAGTTATGAGGTCTTTGCAAACTTCCCACATGAGGTTGAATGGCCCAAGATTGACTGCCTTGTATTTGTAGCGGAACATATTCAAACCATATTCCTGGATCAGTTGCCGCACCTGAAACAGCAATTACCGATGCAGGTCATCCATAACGGTATCGACCTGCATCAATATAAACTGCTGGAAAAACCGAAGGGATTCAATATCGCCTATGTAGGCTACATCAACCACAAGAAGAACCCCTCGCTTCTGCTGCAATGCATGAGCCATCTAAAGGAAATCGATCCGCGCTATATTCTTCACATCGCCGGCGAGCACCAGGAATTGCGCTTCAAGCTCTATGTGGAGCATATGGTAAACGCCTTGGGGCTGCAAAAAAATGTCGTGTTTCACGGCTGGGTAGAAAACGTGGAAGCGTGGCTCGGCGATAAATCCTTTATCCTGTCGACCAGTGTTCTGGAATCTTTCGGCTACGGTATCGCGGAAGCGATGGCGCGGGGCCTGAAGCCAATAATTCATAATTTCGTTGGCGCCGGCCATCTGTATCCCCAAGAATACCTTTTCAACAATGTCCGCGAATTCGGGCAGATGGTCCTGAGCGCAGAATTCAGACCCGCTGAATACAGGCAGTACATCGCGGACAACTATTCACAGGGCAAACAGTTTGACGGGATCGATCGCCTGATTGCGAAGATGTAAACCAGTATCTGACTCCCCCAAAGGAGCGAACGGATAGATCCATGCGTACCGCTTTGGTCTACATGAATACCGACTACAACGTTGGCCGGGGGGCCGGCTACATTGCAGGTGCCGTTCTCCGGGCCGGTCACGAACTTGACTTTTTCGATACGGTCTACACCCCGCCCGACAAAATTGCCGCAACCGTCGTCGCCGGCCGGTACGATGTTCTCATGATCTCCGCCATGACCCAGCTTTTCCCGCAGGCTTTGAGCCTGATCAGCGCAGTCAAGCAGCGCCGGGACATCGTTGTTCTGGCTGGCGGGATCCACCCGACCATCATGGGGGCGGACTTGTTGCAACAGTATCCCCAAATCGACTACCTATGCATTGGCGAAGGGGAATCGATGGTAGTCGACTTTTTGAACCACCTTGGCACGGAAGCACTCTACACCGTCCCCAACCTGGTTTTCAGAAGACAGGGCGAGGTCTGTGCAAACCAGGTCCGCCCGCCCGAAGATTTGAGTTCCGGCCCGCCCTTCCCGTGGCATCTGTTCCCGCCCAGTTCGGTCATCCAGAAATCCCCCCCCTTTCTTTATGTGACCGTTACGCGCGGCTGCCCGTACAATTGTTCCTACCGCTGCAACGGTATCTATTTAAAACAGTACGGCAAAGGGTATATTCGCTACCGCCCGACTGACCAGGTGCTGGCCGAACTGACCGACTTGAAAAAACGCTACAATCCCCAGCTTTTTTACTTCGGTGATGAAATGATCCTGGCCGACCCAAATTATGCGCGGGAGCTTTTTCACAGGATAGAAAGCGAGTTGGCCGTGCCTTACGGGTGCATGCTCCGGGTCGAGCACGTCACCCCGGAGATTACCGGCCTGTTAAAAAAGACCGGCTGCCGCTATGTCGGTATGGGCATCGAGTGCGGTGATGAAGTGTTTAGAAGAAAACAGCTGCTGCGTTTTATGTCCAACGCCGAACTGGAAACCGGCTTTGGATTGCTCCAGGCGGCTGGTATTTTTACCACGTCTTTCAATATGATCGGATTTCCCTTTGAAGATGATGAGCGCTTAACGGAGGCGACCGTTCGGTTGAACCAGAAAATCAAACCCGATTTTGCCCAGGTAACGATCTTCTACCCGTTTCCGGGCACAAAACTATACGACCATTGCGTCCACCACGATCTCATCGACCCTGAAAAAATGGCCGCCCAGGCCCGCTACCACAACGAATCCGTCCTGCGCGGCGCTTCCTTGAATGCCAGGCGCGACCAGGTGGCCAGCCTGTTAAATCCCCATGGGTTTCAATTCCGGTTCAAGGCGGCCCGTCCGAAGTCTCCCGGCGGGTTGCGCATGAAACTGGTATAGGCGCTGTTTCGAATTAGAAGCAGCCCGTGATGCTCCTCCCGCAAAGCGGGGGGCATCAGGAAGCCCCCCCAAAAGGGGCTGACTTTGATTTTGGGTTATCCCTCCCCATTAATAAGCGCAGGGCAGCCCGCAGGGCCGCGTCTTATCGGCGTTTTCTATTGGTTACTTTTCTTGTACGCACAAGAAAAGTAACAAGGTATTACAGCATAATAACAGACGGTTAGGCGGGTTATAACCGTCAACGTAGAAAAGCCAATTCTCCCCGGATCGGTGAATCCTCTCCGGGTCCTCTACCTGAGGTGGAGAGTTTAGCTCGAAAATAATGCGCCCTCCAGGTGCCGAGTTGCCGGAATGCGTTCACACGAGGTTAGCGGTTCAAGGCGTACAATCTCAGGATCCTGAGCTCCGTATAGCCGATCTCGCCCTTGAATGCCTTGTAGACCGCCGACAGAAATTCCAGCCCCAGCGCCTGGGCCTCTATCTGCGCAATCAGGGCATCGGCCTTTTCCGACGTCAAATCGATAACTTCCAGTAAACCATCCGGCCGCAGGGAATGACCGTCAAGATGGTAGCGGTTCAGGTGCCCCAGCACTGTCTCCAGTTTCACCTGATAGTGCGCCATCAGGTCCGCGATGGATCGGCCCTGGTTATAGCGTTCGCCAACCACCTGGTATCGTTTGGGGCCGGTGGCGTTGTCGGACGTCGGCTGCACAGGTATTTCCGGGGCCGGGGACGCTTCAATATGATGCCGCCGGCAGTATTCGGAAATGATATCGGTAAAAAGCTCACCATACTTCGCGCACTTGACCTGCCCCACCCCGTGAATATCACCCAGCTGTGCAATGGTACGCGGATATGCACCGGCCATGTCGGCCAATGTCCGGTCGGCGAAGATGACAAAGGGGGGCACATCCTGAGCGCGGGCTATTTCCAGCCGTTTTTGCCGCAGCAGTTCAAACAGATCCCGGTCGTAGTCGGATACCCCCGGACGCTTTTCAGGCGCAGGCCTTGTGGGGGGCTCCGGTGCCTGCAACCGCCCAAATACATTTGCTTCGCCCTTGAATACGGCCCACGCCTTCCGGGTCAATTGCAGGCTCCCGAATTCCATGTCCTGCGCCATGAGCCCCTGGTGCAGGCACTGCCAGCCCAGAGACTGCCACTGTCGTTTTGAAAGCTCCCGGCCGATGCCGTAGGTCGACAGGCGGTCATGCCCCAAACTCAACACCCGCTGACCCTTGGAACCACGCAGCACATCAATGACATGGTTCATGCCGAAACGCTCGCCGGTCCGCCTGACGCAGGAGAGAAATTTTTGCGCGGCCACGGTGAGGTCTTCGGGTGCGACTTTTTCTTCGGTGCAGTTGTCACATGCACCGCAATTGCCGGTATGGCGCTCTCCGAAATACCCCAGCAGCGGGACTCGCCGGCAGTCACTGGATTCAATCATCCCGAGCAACGTGTTGAGCTGCAGGTTCGCCACCCGTTGTTCCGCCGGACTCTTTTGGGTAATGAAATGCCTGACCTTGTAGATGTCGCCATATCCGAACAGCAGGAGACAATCGGCCGGCAATCCGTCCCGCCCCGCCCGTCCAATCTCCTGGTAGTAACTTTCAATATTGCGGGGTAAATCGTGATGAATCACGAAACGTACGTTGGACTTGTCGATCCCCATGCCGAACGCGATGGTGGCTACCATGATCTGCACTTGATCTTTTGCGAAGTGTTCCTGATTGCGTTTGCGGACCGCTTCGTCTAGACCGGCATGGTAAAGCCGGGCGACAAAGCCCTGCGCCACGAGGCTTTGGGCGAGGCCGTCCACTTGCCGGCGGGTAGCGCAGTAGATAATGCCGGCTTGATCAGGATGCTTTTTTAGAAAATCGTGGACCTGGCGCCCGGCATGAATTTTGGGAACGATCCGGAGAAAAAGGTTGTCGCGATTGAAACTGGCGATAAAGGTTTGGCCGTCGGCGACCCCCAAAGTCTGCTGAATATCCACCCGCACCCGTTCGGTGGCCGTGGCCGTCAACGCCACACAGACCGCCTGCTCAAAGCGACGGCGAACCTCAATCAACTGGCGGTATTCCGGCCTGAAATCATGCCCCCAATCAGAGATGCAGTGGGCTTCGTCTATGGCCAGGCAGTCCACACCTACGCTGCCGAGTAATTGCAGGATATCGGGTTTGAGCAGGGTTTCCGGAGCCACATAAAGCAGACGGGCCTGCTTTTGTTTCAAGGCTGCCAGGTTGGCCTGGTAGGCTTCCATGGTAAGGGAACTGTTTAATAGCACTGCCGGCACCCCGTTCTCGGTAAGTTGCCGGACCTGATCCTTCATGAGCGAGATCAAAGGCGACACAACCACCGTCAGGTTCTTGAATAGCAGCGCCGGTATCTGGTAGCACAGCGACTTTCCGCCTCCGGTCGGCATAATGACCAGGGTGTCCTGCCCACTGAGAATGGACGCAATCACCGGGGCCTGCAGGGAAATAAAATCATCGTACCCGAAGACCTTCTTCAGAATCTTTTTGGCGTTATCCAGCATAAAAGAATATTGGGTGGTGCCAACCGGAATGGCCGGCGGATTGGGGCCGCAGTCTAAAGGGCCGGTTCATAGCAACCGACGCCACTACACCGTTCGGAATTGGCTGAAAATCGCGTCGACCCGTTCTGCAGGTAAAACACCTTTTTCCCTTACAACGGCTTCGACGGTTTTGCCTTCCGCGTAGGCCCGGTGAGCGATTTCGGCGGACTTGTCGTATCCCAGGTCCGGGACAAGGTAGGTGGCAAGCGCCAGGCTGTCCTCAATGGTGCCGAGACATTTTTCCTGATCGGCCTCAATACCACGGATACAGCGCTGTGTAAAGATATCGGCGGCATTGGTTAACAACTGGATGGATTGATGCAGGTTATGGATGATGATTGGCTGCATGGCATTCAACTCGAAGTGACCGCCCTTGCCGGCCAGGGTGATGACGGCATCATTGCCGATCACCTGGGCCGCGGCCTGGATGACGGCCTCCGGGATAACCGGATTGACCTTGCCCGGCATGATGGATGACCCGGGTTGAACAGCAGGCAGGCGAATTTCGCCAAGCCCGCTGCGCGGTCCGCTGCCCAGCCAACGAATATCATTGGCAACTTTGGTCAGGCTGACGGCAACGGTTTTAAGCAGGCCTCCGGCGGCCACCGCCGCATCCCGTGCCCCCTGGGCCTCGAAGTGGTTCTGGGCCTTGCGAAACTGAAAACCGGTATGCTGCGCAATGAGCGCGATGACCTTCTCGGCAAATTCAGGATGGGTATTGAGCCCATTGCCGACCGCCGTGCCGCCCAGGGGCAGTTCCGCCAACTCGTGGGTGACATTTGTGGCCCGGGTAACGCCTTTCTGAACCTGGTAAGTATAACCGGCGAACTCGTCACCAAGCTTGATGGGGACCGCATCCTGCAGGTGGGTCCGGCCGATTTTACCGATATTCTCGAAAGCCAGGGCCTTTTCCCAAAGCGCCATGGCCAACTGCTCCAGTCCTGGTACCAGGCTGTCCTTGACCGCCACCACCGTCGAGACGTGCAGCGCGGTTGGAATGACGTCATTGCTGGACTGGCCCAGATTGACATGATCGTTGGGATGCACCGGCTCCCGACCACCCCTTTTGCCGGTTACAAGTTCATTGGCCCGGGACGCGATGACCTCATTCATGTTCATGTTGGTTGACGTCCCGCTGCCGGTTTGAAACACATCCACGGGAAACTGATCAGCCAGCTTACCGTCCTGGATTTCCTGGCAGACGGTGTCAATGGCCGTGGCCACCGCTTCGTCCAGGAGACCCAGATCGCGGTTCACCCGGGCGGCCATCTGCTTGATCAAGGCCAGGGTTTTTAAAAAGGCGGGCGGCATCTGCATGCCGCTTACCGGGAAGTTTTCGACTGCTCTCTGTGTGGAGGCCCCATAGTAGGCACTTTCCGGCACCTGAACCTCACCCAGTGAATCCTTCTCTACCCTGTGTTCCATGACGTCCTCCGCTGAATTTGGGGAACCTAAGTACAATCGGTGGTGAATATGCGCCCCTCGCCGGGGTAGACCGTATCGTCCGAGACGGCCGTGTGTTCTGCGGTTGCCGGCCACTTGGCCGGCACCGGATCAGCCCCTTCGCGGGCCGCCCGGCTGGGATGGGAATCGCACATGCGAGGCTTTTGGCGCACGTCCACAGCATCGATAGACACGCTGAACTCGATGGGAATCTGGTTGGGATCGAATGAATATATGGAGTGGATGAATCCGTGGTCGATTATCTCTGAAACCCAGAAACCGGCTGCTTCAAGCTTACCTTTAAGGGCTACCAGTTCGGCACTGCTGGCAACCCCCAGGGCGATGTGATCGAAAGCAAAGGGGCCCTTGACGGGCACCCCGTGATCTTTAAGCGGGATCTGCTCGACACCGTCCCATTCGAAAAAGGCGATCATATCCGTCGGGGACAATTCAAAAAAATAGTGCCGATAGTTACCATTGCCCAGCCCAGCCACCAGGCGCGCCCCCAGCAGGTCGCGCCAGAAACCAATGGTGGTATCCATGTCGTTGGTGGCCATGGCCAGGTGGTTGATGCCCGTAAAAGGGGTCATGCGGCCTCTTTCGGAATTATGAACCGCCCCGACCATCGTCACAAGGCTCGCCGAAGTCATCGGCCCGGGAATGTTCGGCGGTGGCAGACGTAACACAGACGTCCAGGTCATCTCCGGAAGCACCCAGGGCTGCGAAGGCGCTTTCGTAATCCGGTTCTTCTGATATTTCAGGTGCCAGCTGAGAATGGATTACCTTCTTGTTTTCATCAATGACCACAACCGCGCGGGCCAGCAAACCTTCCAAAGGTCCATCGACCAAGGTCACACCGTATTTTTCGCCAAAGGACAGATCCTTGAGAACCGAAGCTGAAACCACATTTTCTATGCCTTCCGCGCCACAGAAACGCTCGTGAGCAAAAGGCAAGTCCCGTGAAACACAAATGACGGCGGTATTGTCGAATTTGGTAAATTCAGCATTAAACTTTCTTACCGAAAGTGCGCAGACCGGCGTATCGATGCTCGGGAATATATTCAAAACCACTTTTTTCCCGGCATAGTCGTTGAGGTTTATATCCGAAAGATCTCTACCGGTTAGTGAAAAATCCACCGCTTCCGCTCCAACCGCCGGCAAGTCACCAGAGGTATTCACAGGGTTTCCTTTCAGTGCTGTTTGGGCCATATCATTTTCCTCCTTTGGTACAACTTGGGTTTACCTGCTTTGTGTAGTGCAACGTCTTTTTAACATGGCAACAACCGTGCCACACTTGTTAAATCGTTCACAAATAGAGAACAACAAGTTAACATGCTGTTATTGCAAAGATTAGTTATAAAGCACATTTTACTCAGCCCCACCTCCTCTCCAAACCGGTTCTTGGTAAACAAAATCTCAGGCAGAATGAGACAGTTTGTCTCTGCCTGATGATACAGTTATGTCACAAACACTATTAGGGCTGCTCCATCAACGGGTACCGATAGTTGAGCGGTGGATTGAAATTTTCTTTAATGGTCCGCGGGCTGAGCCAGCGGTATAGGTTCAGCATGCTGCCGGCCTTGTCATTGGTTCCCGATGCGCGGGCGCCGCCGAATGGCTGCTGCCCTACCACCGCACCGGTCGGTTTGTCGTTGATGTAAAAATTGCCGGCGGCATTCACCAGTATCCGCCTGGCAGCCGTAATGGCCTGCCGGTCACGGGCAAACACGGCGCCGGTCAACCCGTAGATGGATGTCTCGTCGCACAGTTTCAGTGTGTCTTCGTAGGCTTCGTCCGGATAGACAAAAACAGTCAGAACCGGTCCGAATATTTCTTCCACCATGGTTCGAAAATCAGGCTGGTCCGCCTGTATGAGTGTCGGTTCAATAAAGTATCCCTCGCTGGCGTCCCCACCGCCGCCGGCCAGAATCCGGGCATCCGGATGATGTTTGACATCATCCAGAATTCCCGTGATTTTATCGAATGCGCTCCGGTCAATCACGGCATTGACAAACGTGGACAAGTCCTCGGGCGACCCCATCTTGATATCCCGCATGGCACTTGTCAGATCACCGCGCACCGATTCCCAGAGCGATTGCGGTATATAGGCCCGCGAAGCGGCGCTGCATTTCTGCCCCTGGTATTCAAACGCGCCGCGCACCAGGGCCGTCACGGCCGCCCGCCGGTCCGCGGATGGATGCAGCATGACGAAATCTTTGCCCCCGGTTTCGCCGACAATGCGGGGATAATTGCGATACCGGGTGATATGGCGGCCGACAGTCTGCCAGATCGATTGAAAAACAGTGGTAGACCCCGTAAAATGGACCCCGGCCAGAGCCGGATCCTTGAGGGCAGTGGCGGCTATGGCGCTGCCCGATCCCGGCAGGAAATTTATGACCCCGTCCGGCAAACCGGCTTCCTGGAAAATCTGCATCAATAAATGGGCAGAATAGACGGCGGCAGACGCCGGTTTCCAGATGACCGTATTACCCAGCATGGCGGGCGCCGCTGCCAGGTTGCCCGCAATGGCCGTAAAATTAAAGGGGCTGACGGCCAGGACGAACCCCTCCAGGGGTCGGTATTCCAATTGGTTGCGCTCGCCCGGTGTGGAAATGGGCTGCTGGCGATAAATGCGTGCGGCGTAATGGGCGTTGAGCCTGAGAAAATCCGCCAGTTCGCAGACTGCGTCGATTTCGGCCTGGAACACGCCTTTACCCTGGGCCAGAATGGTCGCTGCATTCAGTTGCATCCGGTACGGTCCCGATATCAGTTCCGCCGCTTTTTGAAAGACCGCCAGCCGGTCCTCCCAGCGGGTCTGGGCCCACCCGGGCGCTGCGTGGGCAGCCGCATCAATCGCCAAGTGGGCGTGGGATTCGCCGGCCCGCCGGTAGGTCCCCAGTAAGTGCCTGTGATCGTGGGGAATCCGGCATTCCCCGGTTTCTCCCGTATGGATTTCCCGGCCGCCGATAATGAGTGGAATTTCTATGGCTTGCTCTCTGAGGCGGATCAACTCCGCCTTGAGCGCCGCACGTTCGGCGCTGCCCGGCAGGTACCCCAACACGGGTTCATTCACCGGGTGTATGATATCAGTCTGTCTGCCGCTCATGGTCGTTCTCCTTATATGCTATGCAACCGCGGCGCCACCCGTGCGCGCGGGCACAGTCGGGCCACGATGGGTTCGGTTAACACGGTGCTATGCCAATATAGGCACAGCTCCGCTCCTTGACAAGGCTGCGCCGGCATCCGGCCGGGCAGTGACGGCTATTTTGATATAGGTCAATGACAGACAGATGAATCGTCCTTATGAATAGGTAAAAGATCTCCCGGATTTGCCCGCATAACAGACAAAAAGAGGAAGGCGCCATGCAGTCTCTTGAAAACCTGGAAAAAAGACTCAGGCAAGTCGAAGAGAAACTCGAAGATGCCGAGGGCCGGTTGCCCGCCCACTCCATAAGACCCTGGCAAATGGAAGCGCTTTTCGAGTTGGAAGAAGAACGTGACACCCTGGTAGCTGAAATCCAAACCCTGCGCAAAAATCAGTCACCGTAGAGGACCGCATGCAACAATCGAACTCAGGCCCGGCCCCAGGGCCGGTGCATCCCGACCAATTGGCTGCCGTGGCCAAAAATTCAGAAGCCGCCCTGGAAAACCAGCATCTCCAAATTCCTTTTTTCGAAACCCGCTACAGACTTGGCCCCACCACCGTCTGCGGACCGACGGGCGAACGGCCCACTGAAACCATTTGCGACCTATTGGTCAACTATGTACTTAATTTTCCAGCAGTCTTACCGAAAACCGACCGCCTGGTATCCTTTCGTGAACTTGAAGGTGCCGGCCCCCTGGTGGTCAGTTTCGCCAATAATACCAATAAGACGATTATGACCACCTTTGCCGGGAAGCGGCCCCTGCTCGAAGCAGCCGCCGGAGACCTGGGGGGGCGGCCCCGAAACCACGCTTGTGGATTTGACCTGTCACTTAAATTTCAGGCGCTGCCGCATATCCCGCTCTACCTGCAGTTCAATGATGCCGAGGCCCCCTTCCCGGCCCAGTGCAGCCTGCTGCTGGAGGCCTCCATCGAAGCATTTTTAGACATGCGGTCGATTTTTACCCTGGGAACTTTTTTGTGCGGGCAACTGGCAGCAAGGGGTTACGATTGACGTTGCATCTCGGCGCGCGCAAATGGTAGGCTGCCGCAGGGCAGCGTAAAAGGAGATCACCATGATTACAGGCTATGCCACGCAGGCGGGAACCGCCGCGTATGCGGACCGGCACAATACCGTCGCCTATCATACAGTCGGGCCCGAAGGGCTGCATGTGAGCCAGGCCGGGTTCGGCTGCTATCGTATCAGTGCCGGTATCCAGGCCCATGCCGCCGCTCTGGAGCAGGCTCTGCAAAGCGGGATCAACCTGATCGACACCAGCACCAATTATGCCGACGGCGACAGCGAACAATTGGTGGGCGCCGTCCTGCAGCAGGTGGTCGACAAGCACAGCCTGACGCGCGACCAGGTGGTGGTGGTTTCCAAGGTGGGTTACCTGCAGGGCCAAAACCTGACCCTCAGCCGCGATAGGGATGCCGCCGGCAGGCCTTTTCCGGACCTGGTGGCATACGGTCCGGACCTGCAACACTGCATCCACCCCGAATTCATCGCGGATCAACTGACCCGCAGTCTCGACCGGCTCGGCCTCGCTACCCTGGATTGTTACCTGCTTCACAACCCGGAGTACTATCTTGAGTGGGCCCTGAAAACACAAATGACGCTGGAGGATGCCCGCGCTGAATATTACCGCCGCATCCAGTTGGCTTTTAGCCACCTCGAAAAAGAAGTCACTGCCGGTCGCATCCGCACCTACGGTATCAGCTCTAATGCCTTTCCCGTATCCCGCGAGAACCCCCAATTCACATCCCTGGAAAACATCTGGGATATCGTGACGCGCAATGGAGACGACCACCATTTTGCCCTGGTACAGATGCCGCTCAACATCATGGAGAGAGGCGCGGTACTGGAAATGAACCAGGCCGGCCCCAAAAGTGTACTGACCCTGGCACATGAGAAGAATTTAGGTGTGTTGATCAACCGTCCCCTGAATGCCTTCGACGGCAACAGCCTTGTCCGCCTGGCCGACACGAAGGCAGCCACCGCCCAGCCTCACGATACGATCATCCGAAAAATCCGGATGGTCATCAAGTCGGAAACCCGACTCTGGAGAAAAATTCTGCCGGACTGTGAGGCCATTCCGGACGGCATCAAGATACGGATCAAAGAGCAGGCCGCGGTGGGCGATGCGCTTAAGCACTATTGGAAAAACTTCGGATCCTACGAAAGGTGGCGGCAGACCAAGAACAGTATGTTTCTGCCCCGGGTGCAGGGCGTATTCGACTACCTGGCCCAGCAGGCCGACGCACATGCCGATCTGGCGGGCTGGATAGAGGCCCATGCGGCGTGCCTGGAAGACGCATTTACGGCTGTGGCATCGCAGTATAGCGCCGCGGCCGCCCGTCGGACAACCTCCATCCGGGCCGCCATCTCGGCTGCGGACCCCGATTGGGCCCGGGCCCATTCCTTGAGCCAGGGAGCCGTGCGGGCCATTCGATCAACCAAGGGGGTATCAGCGGTACTGGTCGGCATGCGCCGGCCCGCATATGTGGACGATATTCTGACGGAACTGCAACAGCCGGTCCAGACCACGGAACGGGCCGGATCATGGGAGTCTCTGTAATCACAGAACGGTTGAAACAAGGAGAATAACAGATGAACGCTGGCACGTTTGAAAAGGTAACCCAATCCACAAAAGCCCTGTATGGCCCCCGGAAACTGCTTCTGTGTGGGTTCGCGGCCTCTATGCAGGCCAACTTTGCCAAAGTCCTGGAATTCAGCGGACTGGCGGAGCTTGATGTAGTCTGGGTGTCGGCAGCGCAAGCCGATGACGAGATCGGTCAATTGATGGAACTTACCCCCGGAACCGGAACAGGGATCGACTCCGACCTGCCCCGTGCTATCGTCGTGGCCGGTATCGGCGAAAATGAACTGCACAGCTTGATGAATGCCTGCCGGGCCAGCGGTATGAAATCCGCGCTTTGGGCGGTCCTGACACCTGTTTCCGAAAAATGGACGCTACGTCAACTCCTCGTGGAACTTGAAGCGGAGCGCACCGCTCTGCAGGACAAGGCCTAACGGTCGGTTTGCGGCCCATCTGGCTGGGCTAGAGCACCTCGCGAAACGGTTCCAGGCCGACACGCTCGATCATCTTCCCGAGCCGCTCACCTCTTTTACCGTTTTCGCGGTAAAATTCCACCAGACGCGCTATGAGGGCGAGGGTCGCTTCATCCGTGAGCCCAGACGTCAAATCAACCGCCAGGCGCGGGCGGGGGCCCACATTTCCCCCGATCATCAGGGTCCACCCGTCGGCTTTGCCAACCAGGCCGATATCCCGGACCACCGATTCCGAGCAGTTCAGATTGCATCCGGACACGGCCATCTTCAGCTTGTTGGGCAGCTGCATGCCGTGATAGGTTTCATCCAGTTTCAAACCCAGGTTCAGGGCGTCCTGCACAGCCAGGCGGCAGTACTCGATTCCCGGGCACGTACGGATGCTGCGTACACACAACCCCACGGCCGCGCCTTTGTCCACGCCCAGATCATCCCAGACGGCATCGATGTCCTGCTCTTTGAGGCCCACCAGGGCAAACCGGGTAGCCCCGGTTATTTTTATC
The DNA here is from genome assembly GCA_905176665.1 of Olavius algarvensis Delta 4 endosymbiont. Classification (GTDB taxonomy): domain Bacteria; phylum Desulfobacterota; class Desulfobacteria; order Desulfobacterales; family CAJINA01; genus CAJINA01. The sequence continues at coordinate 267,739 of CAJINA010000259.1, forward strand.
AGGTCAACCTCGTATTTCTCGGCGACATTGGCGACCCGGCGCAGCAATTCCGGTGTTACCAGTCCGCAGGGAATATGCGGGGCAATAGCATACGTTTTCTTGTCGCGCTGTAAAATGGCACCTTTCTCTCCCAGCTTTAGCATGCACACCTCCCGATTCAGCAATCACACTTTCCGGCCCGCAATCCGGTGCAGGCTCCGGCAGCAGTGTCTGTATTGTCCCTCAAGTTTTCAAACAAATAGACCCAGGCCGGCAATATAACCGGCCGCACTCCGCTCAGATTCAGGTCAGGTGATGCTGCCGCACGTACTCATACATCACCAGTGAGGCCGCCACGCTGACATTGAGGCTCTGTACCTTCCCGAACTGCGGAATCCTTACCATCTGTATATCGCCATAGCGGCCCGGATCAAAACTCAGCCCAACCCCTTCGTTGCCGAACACAAAGGCGCTCTTTTCCGGCAGGGTACATCCACCGAGGGTCTTGCCGGCTTGCGGTGCGGTGGCAAACAACCGGTACCCCTGACGACGCAGCACCTGGTAACAGCTGTCGAAGTCACCGTGATAATGCGCCGGTACCCATTTGAACGATCCCATGGCCGGGCCCGGATCGAAATAGTCGACGCCGATCAGGTGTACCTCCCGCATGCCAAAGGCATCTGCACTCCTGAAGACTTTACCCACATTGAACTGAGGCTTGAGGTGGTCCAGAATAACGATGCCGGGATGGGGCCCCGGCTTGGCCAGCCGGTTGAGCAAACGCTGCCGCTCATAGTTCTTACGGGCCAGCCGCCGCTCGCGTATGAGCCGCCGGGTCAATTTTTTCAGACGTCTTCCCATGTGGTTACAGAAAGCTATGTAAATTTCAGAACGGATCTTGTATAATCCTTTTCACTCGAATTGTCACCATCAAACCAGGGCGGATGGAGAAATCATGATGAAAAAGGTTGTACTTATTGCAGGTTACGTGTTTATCGCAGTTCTGACGGTTTTCCTGGGTGTTTCTGTAGCGCAGGCCGGCTGTGAAAAAGGGGATTGCACGAATGGGCCCGGCCGCTATGCCTGGCCGGACGGGTCCAGCTATACCGGCGATTTTCTAAACGGTAAATTTCACGGCCAGGGAACTTACGCCTGGGCGGACGGCAAGAAATATGTTGGCGGGTTTAAGGGTGATAAACGCAGCGGCCTGGGCACGTTTACCTGGCCCAATGGCGCCAACTACTATGGTGAGTGGGAAAACGGCAAGAAAGTCGGCTACGGCATCTACACCTTCCCGGACGGCCGCAAAAACATGGGTATTTGGGAAAATGGATCGCTTGCCCAGGAAATGGACGAGGCCGAGGTGCAGGCCTTGCTGGCCCCGAAAACAATGCCCCCGGCACCGGCCGTCACGGCTGCCGCTGCAGCGCCGGCAGCGCCCGATTCACCACCTCCCGCAGCCGCGCCGGCCGATAGTGGTGCGGACAACGACCTGGACAAGCAGTTGGCCGCCCTGACCGGGCAGGTTGAACAGGCGGCGGACACAGAACAGCGTATCCAGGCTAACGAAGCCGCAGCCGCAGCTCCGGCCGATGGAACCCCCTATGTGGTTTCCGTCCAGAAGCTGTCGCTGGTGGACGGGCGAACCTTCAACACCTGGGACAACATCCCCTTGCTGGCAGTCGGTCCTATTGCCCCCATCGGTACCTGCAGCGTGAAAATCGACCAGGATGCGTCGGATAAGAATGCCGGCAAATTCATGGTTCAGCTGAAAATCGTCAACAGCTCCGGCTGCCCGCTAGAGTTCCAGGGGTTCATTCAGGCAGGCGACTACTACGTGAGAATGGTCTCCTGGTCCGGGGCCCAGGCGTTAGCCCCCCAAAGCGAGAAGGAGATTTCACAGGCTATCACCCTCGAAAAGGATGCCCCGCGTTCCGACATCGTGTTCAAACTGCAGGGAGCCGGTTGTCAAATGTGATCAGAATTGGACAGCCCGGGCTGACAAATGGGTGTCTACTTAGAAAAAGTCCGGTAGACCCTCTCAATGCCCTCTTTCAGGGGAATGGTCGGCTGCCAGCCAAGTTGCGATATCCTGCTGGAATCCATCAATTTCCTATCCATTCCATCAGGTTTTGACTCGTCCCAGTGAATGGCGCCCTCATATCCCACCACCTGGGCCACCAGATGCACCAGGTCATGAATGGAAATCTCGCGGCCGGCACCTATGTTCAAAAATGAAATCTGGGCCTCCGCCATCATCTGCTCGTAACGTTCATCTTCAAGACGCATGACAAACAGGCAGGCCGTCGCCATATCATCCACATGTAAAAATTCCCGCAGCGGTTTTCCAGAGCCCCACATGACCATCCCGGGCGACTTGGGACGACTATCTATATTGGTATTAAAAACAGTGGGATGTCCTGCCTTATCTAAAAGGGCATCCAAGCATGCACGGACATCATACGGGATCGGACCATACCGTTGCTGATCACTGTGCAGCGCATCGCCATCCCCTTTGCAGGCTTTTTTAGCCAAATGCAATTTCCGGATAATGGCCGGCAGTACATGCGAGTTCTCAAGATCGTAGTTGTCATTCTGACCAAACAGGTTCGTCGGCATGACCGCCCGGAAGGCTGTCCGGTGTTGTGCATTGTAGGCTTCACACATCTTGATTCCACCGATTTTGGCGACCGCGTAGGGTTCATTGGTTGGTTCCAGGGCCCCGGTGAGCAAAGACTCCTCGCGCAAGGGCTGGGCCGCCTGCCGTGGATAAATGCATGAACTGCCTAAAAACAGGAGGCGCCGGATGCCGGCTTCAAAAGCTTGATGCATGACATTGGCCTCGATCATCAAATTCTCATAGATGAAATTGGCTCTATACGTGTTATTGGCATACACGCCGCCGACCCGGGCCGCCGCCAGGAAGACAGCGTCAATCTTCTCTTTTGAAAAAAACCGCCTGACGGCCCGCTGCTCGGTCAGGTCAAGCGCCTGGCGCGTGCGCGTCACGATCCGCGTAAAGCCGCCGGCTTTGAGTCGTCGCACCAACGCCGAACCGGCCATCCCCCTATGGCCCGCCACAAAAATCCTGTCATGGGTATCCAGCATAATCTTTACTCGAAATAATCCTTTACCTGGAATCCTTCCTGCTGGCACATCTCGTCGCGCCGGGCCTCCTCCAGATCTGCGGTCACCATTTCGCTAACCAGTTCCGGGAAGGTGATTTTAGGTTCCCAGCCGAGTTTGGCTTTGGCTTTGGTCGGGTCGCCCAGCAGGGTCTCCACCTCGGTGGGGCGGAAATAACGCGGGTCGATCCGGACAATGGCGCGGCCGTCGAAAAGCCCCTGCTCATCCTCACCCTTGCCCTTCCACTCCAATTGCATGCCGAGTTCACCGGCGGCCAGGTTCACGAAATCTCTAACGCTGTGCTGCAGCCCCGTGGCAATGACGAAGTCGTCCGGTTCAGCCTGCTGCAGCATGAGCCACATCATCTCCACATAGTCCTTCGCATGCCCCCAGTCTCTTAGTGCATCGAGATTGCCCAGGTAGAGGCAGTCCTGGAGGCCCAGTTTGATCCGCGCCAGCGCCCGGGTGATCTTGCGGGTAACGAAGGTCTCGCCGCGCACGGGTGACTCGTGGTTGAAAAGAATACCGTTGCAGGCAAACATGCTGTAAGCCTCCCGATAGTTGATCGTGATCCAGTAGGCGAACAGTTTGGAAACGGCATAGGGTGAGCGGGGATAGAAAGGTGTCTCTTCGGTCTGCGGGATCTGCTGAACTTTTCCGTAGAGCTCGGAAGTGGAGGCCTGGTAATAGCGGGTCTCCTTTTGAAGGTTCAGGATACGGATCGCCTCCAGCAGCCTCAGGGCTCCGAGGGCATCGGTGTTGGCCGTGTATTCCGGTGACTCAAACGACACCTGTACATGGCTCTGGGCCGCCAGGTTGTAAACTTCGGACGGCCGCACCTCCTGAATAATGCGAATTAAGTTGGTCGAATCGGTGAGGTCCCCGTAGTGCATGAAAAAGCGAACACCGATTTCATGGGGGTCCCGGTACAGGTGATCCACGCGATCTGTATTGAACAGGGAGGCCCTGCGCTTGATCCCGTGGACCTCATAGCCTTTTTTCAAGAGAAATTCGGCCAATAGGGCGCCGTCTTGCCCGGTAACCCCGGTAATAAGAGCTTTTCTAGCCATGTGCTTATCCTTCGTCCATCTGCTGTATTTTTTTTAGTTTTTTCAATTTATTATACCGGAAAATCAGATCCAGCCACTCCCGGAAAAGGGGCAGGAGCGTGTCGCTCCCCCGGTGTTGTTCCCGGGTTCCCAGAGCCTCCAGCGCTGCCACCAGATCCTTGCGATCCGGCTCTTTGTCAAGCAGGTGACGATAAATGCGCCGGGCCTCGTCCAGGTTGCCCTGCTGGGCGTGGACCCGGGCCATGGTAACCGTGTAGAAAGTCTCATCTGCGGTCATGGTTTTGTATCCTTTTGCTTTGCCGGGGGCTTTTTCTTCGCCGGGTCATTGAATCGGACAATCACTTCGTCACGCCCGATCATACCCAGTTCCTGCCGGGCCACGTGCTCGATGTAGGCCGGATCGGTCTTAAGGCGGTCTATCTCCCGGCGCAGCGACAGGTTCTGCTGAGTGAGATCACGGTTGTCCCGGAGCAGCCGGTCACGCTCTCCTTTGAGGCGATCGACTTCAACCACCCCCCGGTCACCAAAAATAATGACCAGCAGGACGTTCAGTAAAACCAGTGTCACTAACGACAATAGAATTTTTTGGCCGGCGCTCACGTCGCTTCCCACCCGCACAGTCACCCGACCCAACAAAGGCGGGTGGCGTATCGTCCCCAGATTAATTGTCTGATCAGAGATTATCTATCAGTTTTTCCACCAGCATGCAATCAAATGTCAGGTGCGGGGACGGGAGCGGATCCCGTTGATCAGGACCGTTAATTCGGAGGAACGGGCCAGCCGAGCGGCGCTGAAATAGATGATGATACCGGCCAGGATACAAAGGCCGAGTCCAAACCCAACAGACAGGGCTGTCGGGGAACCAGCGCCGTTGATACCCGGCCGGGTAACGAAAAGACCGGCCGACATGATCAGGGCACACCCCAACGCTTTGCCGGCTGACCGAAGCATGGCCGCCCCGCCCAGGCAGCCCAATCGGAAGCGCAGGGCTGTGAAAAGCAAGATCACATTGACCCCTGAGGCAATGGAGGTTGCCAGGGCCAGGCCCGCATGCCCCATGTAGCGCATGAGGGTAAGACCGCAGACGATATTGACCCCAATGCTGACGGCGGCTGTCCAGACCGGTGTGCGGGTATCCTGCAGGGCGTAGAAGGTCTGCGTTGCCAAACGGGCCAAGGTAAACGCCCATAGACCGGCAGCATAGTATAAAAGTGCGGCGGCCGTCAGATGAACCGCCTCCAGATCAAAAGCCCCCCTTTTGAATAGCAGCCAGATGATCGGCTCGCGCAGCAGAATCAGGCCGCACATGGCCGGTATCGTGATAAACAAAACGGTGTTTACCGCGTGGCCCAAGGTCCTGGTGATGGCTGTCCGGTCGCCCGTCAAGGCCTGACGGGAGAGGCTCGGCAGCAACGCCGTGGCAGCAGCCAGGCCTACAATTCCCAGGGGAAATTGCACCAGACGATCAGCATAATAGAGATAGGAAACACTCCCCTGGGGCAGCAAGGTGGCCAACTGCGTGTTGATCAACAGGTTGATTTGATAGACGGCCGCCCCAAACGCGGCCGGCAACATGAGACCGCCTATTTTTTTCAGCCCCGCATGATAGAAGGCCACCGGCCGGCCGAGGCGGATGCCGTAGCGATAAAGAAACGGGACCTGCAAGGCCAATTGCCCGGCGCCGCCGGCCAGGACGCCCATCGCCAGACCTTCTACCGGCTGTTCCAGATGGGGTGATACAACAAGGGCCGCACCGATAATGGCCAGGTTCAACACGACCGGCGCCAGTGCCGGTGCGGCGAAATGACCGAACACATTCAATATTCCCATACTCAGGGCGACAAGCCCGATAAAGAAGATGTAGGGAAACATGATCCGGGTCAATTCTACCGTCAATGTAAACAGGGCCGGGTTATCCCTGAAGCCCGGCCCGACCAGCGTGACGATGCTCGGCGCCATCAAGATTCCCAGCAGTACCAGGCCGGTCAACAGGATCATCAGTAACAGCAGGGTCGCCTGGGCCAGCCGCAACGCTTCTGCGCGGCCCTTGGCATGCAGGGTCTCGGTGAAAACCGGGATGAAAGAAACACTCAGGCTGCCTTCGGCGAACATGCGGCGCAGGAGGTTGGGAATTCGAAAGGCCACAAAAAACGCGTCTGCGCTGGCCGTGGCACCAAACAAACCGGCGACCACCGCATCACGTACATAACCGAGCAGCCGGCTGAGGAGGGTGGCGCCCCCGACCACACCCGCCGCCCGGGTAACCTGGTCCTCACCTGAATGGCCGGCAGTCACGGACACAGCCCGCCGGATGGATGGTTGGAAGCGCAGCCGCGGGGCAAGAAAACCGCAGGCGGAGAAAAATCAAAATAATCTCTTGACATATCAGAGTTGAATTTATATGTGTTCGTTTTTATATTTGCTAATAACATTTGAAAGGAGCAAGAGCGTTGGCTAATCATAAATCCGCTTTAAAACGTGCCCGGCAGAATGAAAACCGCCGGTTGCGTAATAAATCCGTTAAAACCAGAGTGAAATCTGTGGTAAAGGCCGTTCGGACTGCCGGCGATGATGCCGCGGCCAAACTTGATGAGGCCAAATCCGTAATCGACAAGGCCGCCAAAAGAGGCGTTATCCACAAACGCACCGCCGCCCGCAGCATTTCCCGTCTGTCCAAACACGTCAATTCCGTTTCCAAATAAGCGGTTGCTCCGCACAGCGCGGCCGACCTGCGCTGTGCGACCGGACAACCGGCCGCCCGGTATATCGTCTAGCCCTACCCCCAGAAACTCCCAATGAGCGGTGGCAACGCACATCAACAGGCGCGCAGCCGATTTAGTCGTCTTATTTAGAAATTGTCGGTTATACTTTTATAGACTGCTTCCGCCAGGCGTTTAGACACTCTCTCGATGGCAGCCTGCCGGTTCAGATCGGTGCCGCTGCGATTAGCGGCCACATCATAGGCTTCATAGTCGGACAGTCCCCTGCGCCGCCAGAGCACCTCTCCGTTTTTGCTCTCGAGTTGCATGTCAATGGACAGGGTAACGCGTCTTTGGGAGGCCGTACTCGTACCGGAATGGGCGATGTCGGTATCTTGAACAGTCCTGATCACGCCGGACAAGACCGCATCCGCATTTTCGGGCGGGGCGATGCGGGCGCTTTCGCGTCGGGTGAATTCGTAGACGATATCGCTGTTCAGTTGGGTCTGAATGCCGGATTCCGCGGTACGGTTTTCCGGCATCAGGACACTGATGGATTCAGCGCCCCCGGGCAGACGGCCGCCACCGGCGAACCGATACCCGCAGGCAGCCAGCAGCAGGCAGGCCAACAGAATCGGATAGTGAATACGCTTCATGCTTAAACCACTATGTTGACAAGCTTCTTTTTGACGACAATGACCTTTTTGATGGGTTTGTCCGCGATAAATTTCTGTACGTTGCTTTCCGCCAGGGCCAGCTCTTTCAAGACCTGGTCGTCCGTGTCCGCCCCAGCGGTAAATTTCCCCCGCAGTTTGCCGTTCACCTGGGCCACGATGGTCACTTCGTCCTGGATCAGGGCATCTTCGCGATATGGGGGCCAGGGGGCCAGCAGGACAGAGTCGGTGTAACCCAGCGAGGCCCACAATTCCTCGCAAAAGTGGGGCACGATGGGAGCGAGCAGCAGCACGATGGTCTCCATGATAAAACGCATGACCGGTCCCTTGGCCGGTTCTTTTTCCCCGGGTGCGCAGGTGGTGTTGGACACCGCGTTCACCAGTTCCATAACGGCGCTGATGGCCGTATTGAAGTGAAAACGCCGGTCGATATCGCGGGTAACCCGTTCAATGGTATGGTGACCAAGCTTGAAAATAGCCAGTAAATCGGGCGGCAACTCTTCCAGGGCCCCCGTGTAAGGAGCCTCCTCCCGGATCCCCGCCATCAATCCCGCGGCCAGCCGCCAGACCCGGTTGAGGAAACGAGCGCCGCCTTCCACCCCCTGTTCGCTCCATTCCAGATCCCGTTCCGGCGGTGCCGCAAACAGGCAGAAAAGGCGGGTTGTGTCTGCGCCGTAACGGTCCAGGAGCAGATTGGGATCGATCACGTTTTTCTTGGATTTGGACATTTTTTCCACCCGGCCGACAGTCACCGGGTTGCCGCACAGGGTACAGCTGTTTTCCCCGTTTTGCTCTGCGACCTCCGTGGGCAGGACAAAACCATGCTCCGGACAGGCCAGGGTCTCTTTGCATACCATCCCCTGGGTGAGCAGCCGGGTGAAAGGCTCTTTGTAATTGACCAGTCCCAGTTCCTTTAATACCCGGGTAAAATACCGGGAGTACAGCAAATGCAAGATGGCGTGTTCAACTCCGCCGATATACTGATCGACCGGCATCCAGTAGTCCACCGCCGCCTTGTCGAACATGGCGGTATCGCACCGCGGGCTGCAGTACCGCTCAAAATACCAGGAAGACTCGACAAACGTATCCATGGTATCCGTTTCCCGGCGGGCATTGGCATCCCCGCAACGGGGACAGGTGGTGTTTATGAACTCGGCGAGTTCCGGCAGCGGCGAACGCCCGCCGGACAGCAGATCGGCATCTTCGGGCAGCACTATGGGCAGGTCCTTTTCGGGTACCGGCACGATGCCGCATTGATCACAGTGGACCATTGGGATGGGAGCCCCCCAGTAGCGCTGCCGCGAGATCCCCCAATCCCGGAGCCGGAAACTGACGGTTTTTCGGCCCCGACTCTGGTCGTCCAGGTGCTGGGTAATCGCCTCGATGGCCTGACGATTGTCCATACCGTTGAACTGGTCGGAGTTGACCATGGTGCCCGGTTGCGCATACGCCGCTTCCATTTCGTCTGGTTCGAGCGGTGCATCTTCCGGCTGCACCACGACGACGATATCCAGATCATACTTGCGGGCAAATTCGAAATCGCGCTGGTCATGGGCCGGCACCGACATGACCGCCCCGGTTCCGTACTCCATGAGGGCAAAATTAGCGGTATAGATCGGCATCCGGCGGCCGCTGAGCGGGTTGAGGCAGTAGGCGCCCGTGAAGACCCCCTCTTTCTCATAGGTTTCGATGGCCCGGCTGGATCTTTCCTGCAGGGATATGCGCTCGACAAATTCCGCGACGGCCGGTTCCTCGGGCCGTCCGGCGGAAAGTTTTCCCACGAGGGGATGTTCCGGGGCCAGACACATGAAGGTGGCCCCGTAGATTGTGTCCGGACGGGTCGTAAAGACCGAAATATCCTCGTTGGCCCCCTCGATGACAAACCGGATTTCCGCACCGGTACTTTTCCCGATCCAGTTGCGCTGCATGGTGGTGACTTTTTCCGGCCAGCCCGGCAGTTTGTCGCAGTGGACCAGCAGATCCTCCGCATAATCGGTGATTTTAAAAAACCACTGCCACAGTTTCTTCTGGCGAACCGGCTTGCCGCAGCGCCAGCACATGCCGGCTTCGACCTGTTCGTTGGCCAAAACGGTCTGGCAGGGCTCACACCAGTTCACGTACGATTCTTTGCGATAAGCCATCCCCTTTTCAGCCATCTTGAGGAACAGCCACTGTTCCCAGCGGTAATATTCAGGCCGGCAAGTGGCCAGTTCCCGCTCCCAATCGTAGCTGAACCCGATCCTTTTGAGCTGGGAGCGCATATAATCAATATTTTCGTAGGTCCATTTCGCCGGATGGGTGTTGTTGGCGATAGCTGCATTTTCGGCCGGCATCCCGAACGCATCCCAGCCCATGGGGTGGAGCACGTTAAACCCCCGCATCCTTTTGTAACGGGCCACAACGTCACCGATGGTATAGTTGCGAACATGCCCCATGTGGATCTTTCCAGAGGGATAGGGAAACATCTCCAGCAGGTAGTACTTGGGTCTGGAGGTGTCTTCAACGGTCTTGAAAAGAGCGGTGGCCTCCCATGTTGCCTGCCACTTTTTTTCCAGGGCCCTGGGATTGTATCTGGCATCCATCATACTGTTCCTCGTGTCCCGTCGGTCGACGGCTGATCCGCAGATTTGACGTTGAGCATTTGCAACTTATTGTTATGAAAATGATTTTTATGTGCCGCGGCACCCCGTCCGTGTTGTCCACGAACAGTGAGCCCCTAAATGCCATAACCCTGTTAAAATAGCAAGGCTGCATCGATAAACTGATTGACTTGTCCGGGGCAATTGCATATTCAATCAAAATACAGGTACTTGCAAAAGTTCCGGTATCATCGCCAAACAGCCTTAAAATAGCTCCTAAAACCAAGAGCTTCACCTATAATAAAAGGAAAACGATAGATTCATGACCTGTAAAATTCTCATCAATGCCGTAGATGCCGAAGAGTGTCGCATCGCCAAAGTCAGAGACAGTAAACTTGAAGAGTTTCACATAGAAAGCGCCTCTCGCGAAATCACCCACGGCAACATATACAAGGGCATCATCACCCGGATAGAACCCAGCCTGCAAGCCGTTTTTGTGGAGTATGGCGCCGAGCGTCACGGGTTTTTACAAAAACACGAAATCCACCACGACTATTTCCAGGACTCGGCAGCGACCGGTCGCAACATCAGCCAAATCGTAAAAAAAGGACAGGAACTGCTCGTACAGGTCACCAAAGATCCGATTATGAAAAAAGGGGCCATGCTCACCACCAACGTGTCCCTGCCGGGCCGGTATATCGTCTTGATGCCGGGCAGTACGACCCGCGGGATTTCAAGGAAGATAAGTGATGAAAAGGAACGGAGCCGCCTAAAAACGATTATCGGCAAACTGAAGTTGCCGGACGATTTCGGCCTTATCATCCGTACCGCCGGCATCGGGTGCACCAAGACCCTTATTTCCAAGGACGTAAGCCACCTCGTACGGCTATGGAAAAGCATCAAAAGCCAGGTAATGAAGGCCCCTACCCCGGCGCTCTTGTACAAGGAAAGCAATCTGGTGGTACGTTCGATCCGCGACTATTTCACCCCGGATATTACTGAAATTCTGATAGATGACAGCGATGTACACCGCGAGGCCCGCGATTTTGTGGGCATCATGTCACCCAAGCACACCAAGATCGTGAAGCATTACAAGGGTGAAAAACCTATTTTTTCTAAATTCCAGCTCGAAAGCCAGATTGCATCCATTTACGGAAGCCGGGTAACGCTGAAATCAGGTGGATCGATCGTCATTCAGCAGGCCGAAGCCCTGGTGGCCGTGGATGTCAATTCCGGGAAAGCGACCAAGGCCAAGTCAATTGAAGAGACCGCGCTGCAGACCAATGTGGAGGCCGCCGAGGAAATTGCCCGGCAGCTGCGCCTGCGTGACCTGGGCGGGCTGATTGTCATCGATTTTATCGACATGCGTGAGTCCAAGAACAAATCGGAGGTGGAACGCACCCTCAAAACCCATGTGAAAAACGACAAAGCCCGGACCCGTATCGGGCGCATTTCCCAGTTCGGCCTGCTGGAGATGTCACGGCAGCGCATTCGGCCCTCCATTGAATACGGACGCTTCGAAATGTGCGGCCAATGTAACGGGCGTGGATTGGTGCTGAACGCCGAGGCCCTCGGCACCAGCTTTCTGCGGCAGTTGAGTCTGGAGCTGCTCAAACCGGAGATAAAATCCGCCACCGGGGTGGTCCCCCTGTCGGTGGCAGACTATATTCTGAATAAAAACCGCAAAGAGCTGTTGGATTTAGAACAACGCCGGCACGTGACCATCTTCATCGAAGGGGATGCCAAGATGGTCCCCGGAGACACCCGGATCACTTGTGAGAAATAGTTTCTGGTCGAAGGTACCAGGCGTTTTGACTGAAAGAGCTTACCCTTCAGCCTTCCACCTTCAGCCTAAACATCCTTAAAAAGGAACCCCATGACTGCAGATTTTGCAACCCCGGACAAGACTGAAGATCGGCCGGCAACCCGGCCAAAAGCTGGCGGCAAAAAAATTATCGGTCTTGTCGCGGTGGTGGTCCTGATTGCGGCTGCGGCCGGGGTGTGGCTGCTGCGGCCTGCCGTACAGGTCACCGACCCGGCGGGAACGACCACCGACGAAGCCTCCCGGAAGGTTAAGAACCAGCCGGTGATCGAATACGATACCTCGGATAAGAATGCGTTGATGGAAGAGCGCAAGGCCTCGCTGGGCATCAAGGACGGCCTGGACATGATCGTCAAGGAGGGGGAGGCGATCAAAGTCGGCGACCAGACGGTCTCGGTCAAGGAGATCAGAGACTCCATCCAGGCCAAAGAGGGAGGCATCACCGAAAAGGATCTGACGGGTGCGGCCGGCGGCGGGACCGGGGCCTACGGCATCCATATCGTCCAGCCCGGGGACAACATCTGGAATATTCATTTCAAGCTGTTGAAAGCATACATGGCCGGCAAAAACATGGCCCTCCCGGAGGAATCGGATGAACCGGACCGTTCGGGACGCAGTTCCGGAATCGGCAAGCTCCTGAAATTTTCGGAAAACATGGTGTACATCTACAACATTCGCGACCGGCAGCTGGCCGCTGACATTCATGTGATCCGGCCGCTGACCAAAATCGTCATTTACAGGATGGACCGCGTGTTTGAACTGCTGGATGAAGTGGATATCGAAAATGCCGGCCGTATTCGGTTCGATGGTGAAAATATTTGGATTCCAGCCGACTGAACCCCCATATACTTTTAACAATCAGTCAGTTAGAAATTCACTCGCAAGCAGCTAAGAATTTATGCGTATTGAAAAACTGTTTGACGCGGCTTTCCACATCCTGTATAGATCCCCATTTTCAGGCCTACCAAATTACTATATAGTGTGAGGCCTTCATCTTAAGGGTCTGCAGTCTGGCCGGCGGTATTTCGTTCGCCCGGCCGGACGCTTGGCAGCCAGGAGGACTTGATTTTGACCAGTATAGCATATGCAATGTCTCAGGGCGGTGGTGGCGCTCAAGGAGGGTCCGGCAGTTTTGCATCTTTCATTCCGCTGATCCTGATGTTCGTGATCTTTTATTTCCTGCTGATAAGACCGCAGCAGAAAAAAGCGAAAGAGCACCAAAGAATGATCGGTGAACTGAGAAAGGGCGATCGGATCATCACCAACGGCGGCCTGTATGGGCGGATCACCGGGCTCGATGAACACACGCTTACCGTTGAAATTGCCGACAAAGTCCGGGTTAAAGTTGCCCGGGCAAATACGGCGGCCCTCGCTTCGACTTCGACGGCACCGCTACCAAAGAAAGAAAAAAGTAAAAAGGAAGCATAACATAGCCCGGGGATAGGAACACCGCCCGCCCGTTGCAGCGAGCCCCGTGCGAAGCACCGCCCCTGCGGCTGCATTGCACCGGGCTTTTATATAGTGCCGGGCCGGCTTTATTGCTGCAGGCCCTTATGTCTCCCGGCCGGGCCCCTTGGCCCGCCCCACGGCGGCCTGACCCCAAAACTGCCTGGCCCCAAAACTGCCCGGCCCCAAAACTGATAGAGGATTAGACGATTGAAGAACATTTCATGGAGACTGTTTGTAATCCTGGCGGTTATCGTCACCGCCGTCATCTATGTCCTGCCGACATTTAAACCGGGTATCCTCCACGGCAAGCAGATCAACCTGGGCCTGGACCTCCAGGGCGGGATGCATCTTGTGCTGGAAGTGGACACGGACAAGGCCGTAGAGGGCCGGATCGAGCGTTTGGTCCACGAAATTCGGGACCTTCTCAAGAAAGAACGCGTCCGCTATCGCACCCTCGAGCGTGTTTCCGGCACCAACATCACGGTAAAAATCCTCGGCCAGAAAAATATCAATGAATTCAGGTTATTGCTTGATAAGGAATTTCCCGATATACGTATCGAAAATGAAAATGCTACGGCCGAGACCCTTGAGATGGTGCTGAATTTGCCGGATAAAGAGGCCGACCTGATTAAAAAATCAGCCACCGACCAGGCCCTGGAAACCATTCGCAACCGGATCGATCAATTCGGTGTCAGCGAGCCGGATATCCGCCGCCAGGGTGAAAGGCGAATCCTTATCCAACTGCCGGGTATCAGCGACACCCAGCGGGCCAAAGATCTTATCGGGAAAACCGCCCTGCTCGAATTCAAGCTTGTGGATGAAACCGGGGATATAGCCGCCGCGCTGGAGGGCAATGTCCCCCGGGGCAGTGAAATCCTATATCTGGTCCGCGAGGACCGGGAAACCAACCGCGTTACCAAGACGCCCATGCTCATCAAGAAACGGGCGGAACTCACCGGTGCTTCGCTTACCGATGCCCGGGTACAGATCGATTCCCAATACAATGACCCCTATGTCGGCATTAAGTTCGACAAGAAGGGCGGACGTATTTTCGCCCAGGTAACCGGACGGAACATCCAAAAACGCCTGGCGATCGTGCTGGACAACAAAGTTCACTCCGCCCCGGTCATCCAGGACAAGATATCCGGTGGTGAAGCGCGTATCACCGGCAGTTTTACGACCGAAGAAGCCTCGGACCTGGCCCTTGTCCTGCGGGCCGGCGCTTTGCCCGCACCGGTGACCATTCTCGAAGAGCGCACCGTAGGGCCCTCACTGGGGGCGGACTCCATCCGGACGGGGCTTATCTCCATGCTGGTCGGCGGCATCCTGGTGGTGCTGTTCATGATTGTCTATTACAAGGGTGCCGGCCTGATTGCCGATATCGCCCTGGTTTTGAACATACTGCTGATTGCCGGTTGTTTGGCGGCCTTTCAGGCAACCCTCACACTACCCGGCATTGCCGGCATTATCCTGACAATCGGCATGGCGGTCGACGCCAATGTGCTCATCTTTGAACGCATCCGGGAGGAACTTTCGCTGGGCAAGACGCCCTGGGCGGCCGTGGACGCCGGTTTTGAACGGGCAACCTGGACCATTTTGGATGCCAACGTGACCACAGGGATTGCGGCCCTGGTCCTATTTCAGTTTGGCACCGGCCCAGTCAAAGGTTTCGCTATCACTCTGTTTTGCGGAGTGTTGGCCAGCCTCTTCACGGCGCTGGTGGTTTCCAGAGCTATTTTCAACTATTTTCTGATCGGTCGAAAGATCCGCAGCCTGAGTATTTAACAGCAAGCGCCCGGCCGTACGCGGTTGTCGGGCCAAGACGACACAGTGCCATAAAGGACCTGATATATGCAGTTCATCAAATCTGATATCAATATCGATTTCATAGGCAAAAGAAAAATCGCCTTCATTCTGTCCGTTCTGTTCATTCTGATCAGCTTTGGTTCCCTGGTGGCCAAAAAGGGACCGCGCTATGGTATCGACTTTGCCGGTGGAACTCTCATCCAGGTGCAGTTCCAGGATCCGGTTGAAATCAATCCCGTAAAATCAGGCCTGGCTGCCCTGGGAATGTCGGGCTCGTCGGTACAGGCTTTCGGGGATGCCGGCAACAACGAATATCTGATCCGGACCGACAATTCGATGGCCACCGGCCAGGATTTTACCAACCGGTTCAAATCCGCCCTGGCCGATGCGGCGGGCGGCCCGGTCGAAATCCGCCGCGTGGAAATGGTGGGCCCGCAGGTGGGTAAAGACCTGCGCGAGAAAGCCTTGTTTGCCATGTTTTACGCTCTGTTGTTCATTACTTTTTATATCTCCGGGCGCTTTGAAAAGAAATGGATGGTCAGCGGAGTGGTCGCCATCCTGCTATTTGTGGCTGTGTATGTAGTGAGCCTTTTCGATGCCAGTATTCCGGTTTTAATGGTCGCCGCCCTGCTGGTTACCATCGTGCTATTCTGGTTCCTGGAATTGAAATACGCCATGGGCGCCATCCTGGCCCTGGTGCATGACGTTACCATCACGGTGGGGATCTTTTCACTGTTCGACAAGGAGTTCACCCTGCCGATCATCGCGGCCCTTTTAACCATTATCGGTTACTCCCTGAACGATACGATCATCGTCTTCGACCGCATCCGTGAAAACCTGCGGCGCCATCACAAAAATCCTATGGATTTGATCATCAACCGAAGTGTGAATGAAACCCTCAGCCGGACCATCTTAACGTCCCTGACAACGCTGGCTGTCCTCGTGTCGTTATTTGTCCTCGGCGGCGGCATCATTCACGATTTTGCCTTCGCGATGATCGTGGGGGCCCTGATCGGCACCTATTCATCGGTCTTCGTGGCCAGCCCGATTTTATTGATCTGGCAGAAGAAAGCCCAAAGCTAAGCCATGGAGCACCTGATCCCGTGGTTCAATCTCAAGAGCGTGCCCGGGATAGGAAACCTGCTCTTCAAGCGGCTGCTGGACAGGTTTTCGACGCCCCAGAAGGTCTTTGAGGCCTCCCGCGAAGACCTGCTGGCGGTGGAGGGGATCTCCCTAAAGAGTGTGGCCGCAATTGCCGGGCAGGGCCGGACAGGGCGCCAATTCGACGGGGAATTGGAAACAATCGCCAAATCCGGCTGCCGCGTCCTGACCTGCAACGATGCGGAATATCCGCGGCTGTTGCTGGAGATCCCGGACCCGCCGCCTTACTTGTACGTACGGGGACACCTGAAAGCAGGTCGGCAGGCCGTGGCGGTAGTCGGTTCACGCAATGGCACCAGCTACGGTAAAGCGATCGCACGGCGTTTGGGCGCCGACCTGGCGGCCTGCCGTTTAACGGTTGTCAGCGGGATGGCCCTGGGTATAGATACCAGTGCCCATCAGGGCGCCCTGCAGGCCGGCGGTCAAACCGTGGCGGTGATGGGGACCGGGCTGAATCACGTCTATCCGGCCCGCAACCGTAAACTGCACGACGCCATTGCCGAGAGCGGCGCGGTGGTAACCGAACTGCCGCTGAACGCCGCTCCGGATGCCAGGCACTTTCCGGCCCGCAACCGGATCATCAGTGGTATGACCCTGGGGACCCTGGTGGTAGAGGCCACCATGAAAAGCGGTTCACTGATCACTGCCCGGCTGGCGGCCGAGCAAAACCGCGAGGTGTTTGCCGTCCCCGGCAGTATCGACTCTTTCAAGAGCACCGGTACCCATGCATTGATCAAACAGGGCGCCAAGCTGGTCGAGAACGTCCAGGATATTCTGGAAGAGCTGCCGGCCGGCGGCTATCAGCCGGCAGAGGCCGAGGCACCCGGGCAGCAAGCAACCATGTTGCCGCCGGGGGAGTTGTCGGCCCTGGATAGCAAAATCCTGGCTGAACTGGACGGCTATCCCGTCCACATAGACGAACTGGTTAGAAACTTGGAGCTGGAACCGGGAGAACTGGCCGCTGCCCTACTCCAACTCGAACTGAAAGGTATTGTACACCAGGACCGGGGCAACCTGTTCAGCCGCAAAACACGCTGAGCAGGGTAAACTATGATGAAGACCGACACCGCGCAAAGCCTTTTTAAAAGCGCCGCTGAAGGCATTAGGCAGCCGGTGTTATAGAAATATCGGAGGCTATCTCAAAAATAGGATTTTGGTTCAAGATCAAGTCGGCCGCGAGGTTCAAACCGGAGGAATATTAAAGTATTTCGAGGACTGGAACCAAGCGCCCAACGCCAAGATTGGGCCAAAAGACATTATTGAGAAAACCTCCAGAAAGTGTAAGGAACCATGACCGTCTCAAAACCCCTGATAGTAGTAGAATCACCAACGAAGATCAGAACCATTAAAAAATATGTAGGCAGCGACTTTAATGTTGCGGCTACCGTTGGACACATCAAGGACCTTCCGGCCCGGGAAATCGGGATTGATTTTGAAAAAAATTTCAAGCCCAAGTACAAGACCATTCCCGGGAAAAAGAAAGTCATTACTGAGCTGAAAAAGTCGGCCGGTAATGCCGAAGACATCTACCTGGCACCTGACCCCGACCGGGAAGGCGAAGCCATCGCGTGGCATACCTCCGAAGTGCTGAAAAAGAAAGGGCGCCGATTTCACCGGGTTCTCTTCCATGAACTGACCAAAAACGCGATCCTGCAGGCCCTTGGAACTCCGGAGGAACTTGATCGCAACAAGTACGAAGCCCAGCAGGCCCGGCGGATACTGGATCGTTTGGTCGGATACCAGATCTCGCCGATTTTGTGGCGCAAGGTTCAAGGTGGTCTCAGTGCCGGGCGGGTACAATCCGTAGCGGTCCGTATCATCTGTGAGCGGGAAAGAGACATCCAGGCATTTACGCCCAGGGAGTACTGGTCGATTACGGCTCATCTGGAAGGGGATACGCCGCCGCCCTTCGTGGCCAAACTTACCCGGCGGGACAATCAGAAAGTCGCCATCCCCGACGGGGACACCGCCCGCAAGATGACGGCCGACCTCGACCAAGCCGCATTTACGGTCGCCAAAGTACAGAAGAGAACGGTCAAGCGCAACCCCCTGCCCCCCTTTATTACCAGCAAACTGCAGCAGGAGGCCATCCGCAAACTACGGTTTTCAGCTAAAAAAACCATGTCGGTGGCCCAGCAACTGTACGAGGGACTGGACCTCGGCCCCGGGGAACCCGAGGGTCTGATCACCTATATGCGGACGGATTCAACGCGCATCTCCAAAGAGGCCGCGCTGGAAGCCATGGCGCTTATCAAGAGCACGTTCGGCCCCGAGTATGCCCTCAGCGAGCCCCGTCACTTTAAAAACCGTAAAAAAGCACAGGATGCGCATGAAGCCATCCGGCCGACATCGGTTCACAACACGCCGGACAAGATCAAGCCGCACCTGACCAAGGACCAGCTGGCCCTGTACAGCCTCATCTGGAAGCGCTTTGTGGCTTCCCAGATGCAGCCGGCTCTGATCAATCAAAATTCCATTAAGATAGCGGCCGGCGACTACACGTTAGCCGCCTCGGGATCCACCATCAAGTTCCCTGGTTTTATGGTGCTGTACAAATCCGTGGAAGAAGAAAATCTCCAGGCGGATGAAAAGAAAAAGGGCCTTTTACCGGTTCTGACCGAGGGCATGGTGTTGACCCTTTCCAGGCTGGAACCGAAACAGCACTTTACTCAGCCGCCACCCCGGTTTTCCGAGGCCTCCCTGGTTAAAGAGCTGGAAGAAAACGGTATCGGCCGCCCCAGTACGTATGCCGCCATTCTCTCCACAATCCGTGACAAAGGGTATGTGGACCTGGAAAAACGATACTTTCGCCCCAGTGAGCTCGGGTTTATCGTCAATGACCTGCTCGTGGCCAATTTTCCCGAAGTCTTCGACGTCGACTTTACCGCCAAACTGGAGGACCAGCTCGACAGCATTGAGGAGCGCAAGAGCGAGGCAGGTGAAATCCTGCACAAGTTCTATACCCCCTTCCAGGATCGCCTTTCCAGCGCCGCTGAAGACATGCTGAGCATGCGCGGGGTCGGTATAACCACCGAGATCACCTGCCCGGAATGCGGTCAGGACCGACTGCACATTAAAGTGGGCCGCAACGGGCATTACCTGGCATGTAACGCTTATCCGGATTGCCGTTACACCCGTAATTACAATCGGGACGAGAAAGGCAATATTGTGCCCATAGAAGTTCCGGAGGAGGAAATCTCCGATAAAACCTGCGAAAAGTGCGGCAAGCCCATGGTTCTAAAACAGGGGAAGTACGGACCGTTCCTGGCCTGCAGCGGCTACCCGGATTGCAAAACCACCCAGTCTGTCTACGCCAATGGCAACGGTGCTTCGACCGGCGTGGCCTGCCCGGCGCCGGGCTGTGACGGCGAACTGGTTGAAAAACACTCCAAGCGCGGCAAGGTGTTCTACGGGTGCAACCGTTACCCGGAATGTGATTATGCTACCTGGGATAAACCGGTCGCCAAGCCCTGCCCTATCTGCCAGGCACCCTTTTTGGTGGAGAAGACAACCAAGAAGGCCGGAACCTTTCTGGCCTGCTTGAATCGGGATTGCGGGCACCGCGAAACGGTGAAGTAACGAACCGTTGCGCAGAGGCTTAACCAAACGGACGGTCGGGACAATCATAAAAAAAAGTTTGACATACCGATCACTTAGTGTTAGCAGTTCGCAATTAGCGAAAAAATTATGCAGAATCTATCCATTATTAACAACCTCGGTCTAATTATTGTCCTCGTCGTGGGTATTATTATCCGCAACGAGGAGCGGGGGTTCATAATGGCCTAATTTCAGCAACCACGAAATTGAAAAAACCGTTATCAGCCCCCCGGGCCGATAACGGTTTTTTTTGGACTGGTGAGGAGCGATTGCACATTATGAAAAGTGATCATGTAAAAGCGGGAATCGAACGCGCCCCGCACCGTGCCCTGTTCAAAGCCATGGGGTATACCGACGAAGAAATGCAGCGGCCGTTGATCGGCATCGCCAACTCGCACAACAGCATCATCCCGGGCCACATTCAGTTGGATACCATTGTCGCCGCGGTTAAAACCGGTATTTCCATGGCC
This sequence comes from Olavius algarvensis Delta 4 endosymbiont, assembly GCA_905176665.1. GTDB lineage: Bacteria > Desulfobacterota > Desulfobacteria > Desulfobacterales > CAJINA01 > CAJINA01. The sequence goes on from CAJINA010000259.1 coordinate 288,171, forward strand.
GGCGGCATGCCCGTCGAATTCGGGACCATCGGGGTATGCGACGGCATCGCCATGAATCATGCGGGGATGAAGTATTCCCTGGGCAGCCGCGAACTGATTGCCGACAGCATCGAAATCATGGCCACGGCCCACGCATTCGACGCCCTGGTACTGGTTCCCAATTGCGACAAAATAGTGCCCGGCATGCTGATGGCGGCCGCCCGCCTGGATATCCCGGCGATCGTCATCAGCGGGGGCCCCATGCTGGCCGGAGACCATCCGCGCAAACCCCAGGGCAGCCGGATAGACTTGATCACAGTGTTTGAGGCCGTCGGCGCTGTCCGCGCCGGAACCATGACGGAGGGGGAACTCACCGAAATCGAGGATGCGGCCTGCCCCACCTGCGGCTCGTGTGCCGGCATGTTCACTGCCAACTCCATGAACTGCCTTTCCGAGGCCATTGGCATGGCCCTGCCCGGCAACGGCACCATACCCGCGGTCATGGCCGCTCGCACCCGCCTGGCGAAGCGGACCGGCATGCAGATCGTGAAGCTGCTGGAACAGGGCGTCACGCCCAGCAAAATCTATACCCCCGCGGCCTTTGCCAACGCCCTGGCGGTCGATATGGCCCTGGGGTGCAGCACCAATACGGTCCTGCACCTGACAGCCCTGGCCGCCGAGGCCGGCGTACCCTTTGATTTGGAGATGATCAACCGGGTCAGCGAGAACACGCCCCATTTGTGTTCCATGAGTCCCGGCGGACAGCATCACGTCCAGGATCTCAATCGGGCCGGCGGCATCAGCGGCGTCATCAAGACACTGGCGGACTCCGGCCGGATCAACGGCGACTGCCGAACCGTTACCGGTCAAACGGTTGCCGAAAACATTGCCGCCACAACCATACGCGATGCCGACGTTATCCGTCCCCTGGACGCCGCCTACCACGCCCAGGGCGGCCTGGCCGTCCTCTTCGGCAATCTCGCCCCCGATGGCTGCGTTGTCAAACAGTCGGCGGTGCGGGCGGAAATGATGCAGCATAAAGGTCCGGCCCGGGTATTCGACGATGAAGAATCAGCTTCCCGGGCAATCCTAGACGGAGAAATCAACAAGGGGGACGTGGTGGTGATTCGCTATGAAGGGCCCATGGGGGGACCTGGCATGCGCGAAATGCTGACCCCGACTTCTTCCATCGCCGGAATGGACCTGGATGCGGATGTGGCGCTGATCACCGACGGCCGCTTTTCCGGCGGCACCCGGGGGGCCGCCATCGGCCACGTGTCCCCGGAGGCCATGCAGGGCGGCCCCATCGCCCTGGTGGAAGAAGGCGATGTAATCGCGATCGATATTCCGGCCAAACGCATCTCCCTGGAAGTGGACCCGGAAACATTGCGCACCCGTAAGGCGGCCTGGCGGCAGCCGGGAGCGAAGATCAAAACCGGCTACATGGCCCGGTATGCCCGGGGGGTTTCCTCGGCCAGCCAGGGTGCGATCATAAAATAGGTTTGGCTACCATTAAGAATGAAAAACTAAAGAAAGAGGACATGCAAATGGAACTCACTGGCGCCCAGGTACTGATGAAGGTTCTGGAAGAAGAAGGTGTGGACACGATATTCGGGTTTCCCGGCGGTGCGGTCATCGACATTTACGATGAGATCATCAATGCTGATATCAAGCACATCCTCGTCCGTCATGAACAGGGGGCGGTCCATGCTGCCGACGGCTACGCCCGGGCCACCGGCGGGGTCGGTGTCTGCCTGGTCACCTCCGGCCCCGGGGCCACGAACACGGTAACCGGCCTGGCTTCCGCCTATATGGACTCCATTCCGGTCGTGGTCATTACCGGCCAGGTCCCGACCCACCTGATCGGCAACGATGCCTTCCAGGAAGTAGACATTGTCGGCATAACCCGCCCGTGCACGAAGCATAACTACCTCGTAAAAGATCCGCGGCAGCTGGCCAAAACGCTGCGCGAGGCGTTCTATATCGCCAAATCCGGCCGACCCGGACCGGTGCTGGTCGATATCCCCAAGGATCTCGGCCAAGCCAAGATAGACTACACGGAATCGAAAGGCGTCCACATTAAATCTTACAATCCCAGTGTCAAGCCAAACAAGAAACAGCTCAAAAAGGTCATGGAACTGATCAAAAGCGCCGAAAAGCCGGTGATCTTTGCCGGCGGCGGCGTGGTGCTCTCCAAAGGGGCGCAGGAATTGACCGCCTTTGCCCGCGCCGCCCGCATCCCGGTCACCGGATCTTTGATGGGCCTGGGCGCCTTTCCCGGCAGCGACCCCCTGTGGCTGGGAATGATCGGTATGCACGGCACCTATCGGGCCAACATGTCCGTGGGCGAGTGCGACCTTTTAATTGCCATTGGGGTGCGCTTCGATGATCGGGTCACCGGCAAGATTAAAACCTTTGCCGAACATGCCCAGATCGTTCACATCGATATCGACCCCACGTCTATTCGTAAAAATGTATCTGTCGCTATCCCGGTGGTAGGCGACTGTAAGAAGGCTCTGACCGTTCTCAACGAGTTGTTCGAGCCGGAGAGCATCGCCCACCTGGAAAACAGCCGGGAGCAGTGGCTTTCCAAGATAAAAGCCTGGAAGGACACCAACCCCCTGGCCTACAAGCAGGAAGATGTCATCAAGCCCCAGTATGTCATCGATAAGCTCTATGAGTTAACCGAAGGCCGCGCCATCATCACCACCGAGGTGGGTCAGAATCAAATGTGGGCCGCCCAGTTCTATCACTTCGATGAACCGGGCCATTTCATTACCTCCGGGGGCTTGGGCTGCATGGGTTTTGGTCTGCCGGCCGCCATCGGGGCCCAGGCGGCCTGCCCGGACAAAGTGGTGGTCGATGTGGCCGGCGACGGCAGCATACAGATGAATATCCAGGAAATGGCCACGGCCGTGCAATATGGCCTGCCGGTAAAGGTCGTCATCTTGAACAATCGCTACCTGGGCATGGTGCGCCAGTGGCAGGAGTTGTTCTATGAATGCCGGTATGCCTGCACGGACATGGAACATGCGCCGGATTTCGCGAAACTGGCCGAGGCCTTCGGCGCCGTGGGTTTGCGGGCCACCACCCCGGAAGAGGTGGAACCGGTCCTGCGCGAAGGGCTCAATTCCGACAAGACCGTGATCATGGATTTCGTCGTGGACCGGGAAGAGTGTGTCTACCCCATGGTTCCGGCAGGCGCCAGCATTACCGAAATGCTGCTGGTATAGAAAAGGTCCGGCTTTCAGGCGGCAGAACCTGAACGCCGGTTCTATCGAAGAGGAATTCCAAAGATGAGCAATGAGATAGAAGCACACACCGAAGAAAAACACATCTTTACCATGCTGGTAGACAACCAACCCGGGGTGCTTTCCAGGATTGTCGGTCTCTTCAGCGGACGCGGATTCAATATCGACAGCCTCTGTGTGGCGGAAACCATGGACCCCGAAGTCTCCCGGGTAACGATCGTCACCAAGGCCGATGAACACATTGTCGAGCAGATCGAAAAGCAGTTGAACAAGCTGATCAACATCATCAAGGTCCGGGACCTGTCCGGATCCAATGCGGTGCACCGCGAAATGGCCCTGATCTGTGTGAAGGCGGACAATTCCTACCGGGCCGAGATTCTCCGCATCGTGGAGATATTCCGGGGCAAAGTCGTGGACGCCGGGCTGGGGCATTATACCATCGAAGTCACCGGCGACCCGGGTAAGATGCAGGCCATCTTGAACCTGTTAAAGCCCATCGGCATTAAAAAGATCGCCCGTACCGGCACCATCGCACTCTTTCGGGAACCGAACTGAGGGCGAGAGCCAGAGCGGACTGGGAAGTTTATAGAATCAAGCGGATTACCGAATTATTAACTTAATTAATGTAGCAGTCACGATTGGAGGAACAATGTCACAGATTGATTTTGGCGGCACCCTTGAAGAGGTCATTACATCCGAAGAGTTTTCCCTGGAGAAGGCCCGGGAGGTGCTGAAAGACGAGATTATCGCCGTACTCGGCTACGGCGTGCAGGGACCGGGCCAGGCGCTCAACATGAAAGACAATGGTTTCAATGTGATTGTGGGTCAACGCGAGGGCACCGCCTCCTGGGACAAGGCGGTCACGGACGGGTTCGTACCGGGCCAGACCCTGTTTCCCATCGAGGAAGCGGCCCGCAAGGCAACCGTTCTACAGAATCTGCTGTCGGATGCCGGCCAGACGGCAACCTGGCCGGTCATCAAAGAATGTCTCAATGAGGGGGATGCCCTCTATTTCTCCCATGGTTTCTCCGTGGTCTACCGGGACCAGACCCAGATCGTGCCGCCGGGGAACGTCGATGTCGTCCTGGTGGCCCCCAAGGGGTCCGGCCGCAGTGTCCGTAAGAACTTTCTGGACGGCAGCGGCATTAATTCCAGTTTTGCCATTCACCAGGACTTTACCGGGCGGGCCAAAGAGAGAACCATCGCCCTCGGGATCGCCATCGGATCGGGTTACCTGTTCCACACGACATTCGAAAACGAAGTGTACAGTGATCTCACCGGCGAACGCGGCGTGCTGATGGGTTGCCTGGCGGGCGTTATGGAGGCCCAGTACAACCTGCTCCGCAAACATGGGCACAGCCCCAGTGAATCGTTTAACGAGACGGTCGAGGAACTCACCCAGAGCCTGATCCGCCTGGTGGCCGAGAACGGCATGGACTGGATGTTCGGCAACTGCAGCACCACCGCCCAGCGGGGCGCCCTGGACTGGGCCCCGAAATTCCGAGATGCCGTCCTACCGGTCTTCGACAACCTGTATGCGGCGGTCAAATCGGGAGCGGAGACCCGCCGCGTCCTGGATGTCAACAGCGCCCCCGACTACCGGGAGAAACTCCAAAAGGAACTGGATGAAATCAAAAATACCGAAATGTGGCAGACCGGCGCGGCCGTAAGGGCCCTGCGTCCCGAAAACCGCAACCGGTAATGGGAGCACTCCATGAAGTCACCCATACTATTGTATGACACGACGCTACGCGACGGCACCCAGGGGGAAAATATCAATTTTTCCGCCGATGAAAAACTCGAAGTCGCCCGGAAACTGGATGACATGGGATTTCACTACATCGAAGGCGGCTGGCCGGGGTCCAACCCGCGCGACATGGCGTTTTTCAAACTGGCCCAGCGGGCCAGTTTCAAAAACGCCACCCTGACTGCCTTTGGGGCTACGCGTCGCCCCGGTCTGCTCACGGAAGCAGATAAAAATCTCCAAGCGCTTTTGGAGAGCCAGACAGCGGCCGTGGCCCTGTTCGGTAAAACCTGGGATCTGCATGTGCAGGGTATCCTGGGCATCACCCTGGAAGAGAATCTGGCCATGATTCGCGAATCGGTGGCCTTCATCCAAAAAAACGGGCGGGCTGTCATCTACGATGCCGAGCACTTTTTCGACGGATATCACGCCAACCCCGGCTACGCCATCGACACACTGCTGGCAGCGCTCGAAGGCGGCGCCGGGTACCTGGTCCTGTGCGATACCAACGGCGGCACCCTGCCCCACCAGATTACCGACCGGATCAACATGATCAAAACCGAACTGGCGGCCCGCACCGGTTCGGATCCCGAACATCTGCCGTTTGGCATCGGCATCCATTGTCACAACGACTGCGGGGTAGCGGTGGCCAACTCGGTGACGGCGGTGCAGGCCGGGGCCACCATGGTACACGGGACGATCAACGGCTACGGGGAGCGCTGCGGCAACGCCGATCTAACGGCCATTGTTCCGATCCTCTGCCTGAAAATGGGTCTGACCTGCATGTCCGCGGAGAACCTGGCCGGTATGAAAAAGCTGTCCCGCTTCGTCAGTGAGACCGCCAACATGATCCCCGTGAATTCACGCCCGTTCGTGGGAGAGAGCGCCTTTGCCCACAAGGGTGGCATCCATGTCAGCGCGGTCATGAAAGACCCCCGGGGCTACGAGCACATGGATCCGGAAGTGGTCGGCAATCGCCGCCGGGTGCTGGTCTCGGACTTGTCCGGCAAAAGCAACATCGAGTACAAGGCCCGCGAACTCGGTATCGACCTGAACGGGAATGGTTTTGACAGCCAGAAAATCGTCTCGAAGATCAAAGCCATGGAGCAGCAGGGCTATGAATTCGACGTGGCCGACGGGTCTTTCAAGATCCTGGTGGAAAAGTTCACCAAACAGTTCGAATCCCTGTTCGCCCTGGAGTCGTTTCGCATTACCGTGGAAAAAGACAAAGACAAGCCATGCACGGCGCATGCCACCATCAAGATCGCGGTGGACGGTCAATATGAAATTACCGCTGCGGAAGGGGCCGGGCCGGTCAGCGCTCTGGATAACGCCCTGCGCAAAGCCCTGGACAAGTTCTACCCCCACCTGGACGCCATGCGCCTGGTGGACTTCAAGGTCCGGGTAATCGATGGCCGGGCGGGTACCGCGGCCAAGGTTCGGGTCCTGATCGAGTCCCGGGACCAGAACGATGTCTGGAGCACCATCGGCGTGTCCGAAGATATTATGGAGGCCAGCTGGATGGCCTTGGCCGATAGTTTCCAATATAAACTTTCAAAACAGGATTGATACCATGTTGTATTTACAAGGAGGCCCCCGTGCCGCAGGAATACCGGTCATTGTACCGGCCCTGCGGCCTATGCTTTTTCAGGTAGCCTGTAATTTTGCAAGTAGCTAGTACTAATTTTGAGAGGCCGTCTTAAAAATAGGATTTTCATTCAAGGTCAAGGCGGCCGTGAGGTTCCCCCGCGTTACGGGACTTCCCGCCTGATTAATTTTCAAAGGTGGGTCGCAACCGGAGGAATACGCATGTGTTTCGAGGATAGCGCTTAAGGTTGCGCCTGCGGCTTGAAAACCGGCACTCCGTGCCGAAACCGAGCGATCAACGCCGCGATTGAGTCAAAAGACATTTTTTAGATTGCCTTACCTGGAAAAGGAGATGAAAGATGAGTGACAGAATTATAATTTTCGATACAACCCTGCGTGACGGCGAGCAGTCTCCGGGCGCCAGCATGAACGCCGCTGAAAAGCTGCGCCTGGCCATCCAGTTGGAAAAACTGGGGGTGGATGTTATCGAGGCGGGCTTTCCGGCCGCCTCGGAAGGTGATTTCGAATCGGTCTCGCAGATTGCTAAAAAGATGAAGCACCTGGAAGTGGCCGGGCTTTGCCGGGCCTCCAAAGGGGACATTGATAAAGCCTGGGGAGCTGTCCAGCATGCCGTCAGGCCCCGGATTCACACCTTCATCGCCACTTCGGATATCCACATGAAGTACAAGCTCGACATGACCCGGGAGGAGGTCCTGGCGGCCACCAAGGAAGCGGTGTCCTACGCCAAGTCCCTGACCGCTAGCGTCGAGTTTTCGGCCGAGGACGGCTCGCGCAGCGACCCGGATTTCCTCTGCCAGGTGTTCGCAACCGCTATCGAGGCCGGCGTGACCACCGTAAACCTGCCGGACACGGTAGGCTATGCCATCCCGGAAGAGTTCGGCGACCTGGTGCGCTACGTAAGGGAACAGACCCCCAACATAGACAAAGCGGTATTGAGTGTCCATTGCCACAATGACCTGGGGCTGGCTACCGCCAACACCATTGCTGCCATCAAGGCCGGTGCCCGCCAGGCGGAGGTCACCATCAACGGCATCGGTGAAAGGGCCGGCAATACATCCCTGGAAGAAGTCGTGATGGCCATGCACACCCGGCCGAACTTCATGCCGTTCAACACCAACATCAAAACCGAGCAGATCCATCCTTCCAGCCGGTTGGTCTCCATGATTACGGGGATCATCGTACAGCCCAACAAAGCGATTGTCGGCGCCAACGCCTTTGCCCACGAGGCGGGGATCCACCAGGATGGCGTTCTCAAAAACCCGATGACCTACGAGATCATGAAACCGGAAACCGTAGGATTGAACGCCAACAAATTGGTCCTGGGCAAGCACTCCGGCCGCCATGCGCTGCGCTCCCATCTCAAGGAGATGGGCTATGATCTCAGTGACGAAGAACTGAAAAAGGTGTTTACCAAATTCAAGGAACTGGCCGACAAGAAAAAACATGTGGTGGACGAAGATTTGGAGGCCATTGTGACCGAGGGCATCCTGCGCACCGAGGATACCTTCAAAATGCAATACATGCACGTCAGTGCTGGAACCACGGTCATGCCCATGGCCAGCGTCCAACTGGAAATCAATGGGCGCAGTGTGAGGGGCGCCGGCTACGGTAACGGTCCGATTGATGCCGTTTTCAACGCCATCGCACAATTGACCGGCACGGAATCCGAACTGCTGCGATTTTCCGTCAGTGCCCTGACCGGCGGCACCGACGCCCAGGGGGAAGTAACGGTCCGCCTTTCCGAAAACGGTCTGATCGCCCTTGGCAAGGGCTCGGATTCGGATATCATCACGGCCAGCGCCAAAGCCTACGTCAACGGCCTGAACCGGATCGAGTATCTCAAGGAACATCCCCTGAAGGAGGCCCAGCACGTGTAGTCGTGCCAGTCCACAAACGGCACCTTCTGGCCCAGAGCGGCGTTTTCGCTCTTTTGAGCACGCAGTGAAGCGATAGTGCTATCCTCAGAATAACTTACTATGCCTGCGGTCCAAAATCGCTCAAACCTTGCTCTGAACCAAAACCTACCATTTGTGGACAGACACTATTCATATCATATCGTCGATTACTAAAAGGCATCACCCAGGATCAAGATTTAGAGAAAGATCAAGACGCATGAATACTCAACAAACACAAAAAGGGCACAATCTGCGCCCTTTTTGCGTTTACATTGACAATACCGTCTACCGCCCGGAATATCCTTTGCGGAGCTTACTGTCAGCATCCTCTCCGAAGTTGTAGGTAAAATACATTTTAATAAAATCCTTGTCGGTAATGGTTCCCTTTTCGACGCCCTGGTAAACCACAGTGAGCCCTTTGCCGGGTACATAGGTGGTGACTTGTATTTTTCCAGGGGCCATATCCGCATCTAGCCAAGAGGCATACTTCTTGATATTGGCCTGTTGGGCCTTAACGAGTACACTCGGATTTGCATCCTCGATGGCATCGATAAATCCATCCTGCAGTTTCTCCTTTGTAGCTTTACTGGTCAGGTAGTGCAGGACGAACTGTTTGGCCTGCTCAGAATTGATCATGGTATCGGGATTGCTGCTCGGATTTTCCATATAGAACCCGCCCGCATATACCTTGACGAAACCGAACTTCTTTTTGAGGGCCACCCCGTTGAGCGTCAAGGTTTTTCCGGCCACCACCTTTTCACCCGGAAAAGTGACCCCCGCAATTTTCTTGTCACCCGCGGCGCAGACAGCGGTAAACACAAACAGACACAGGCAGGCCAAGCCTGCCACGACTCCCCTTCGCTTCATGTTAAGCTCCTTTCCCCTTGGATTAATCATGGCCCCCGCCTCCCCCGGCGTGGGCGTTTCTATTGTCCCCGATCATCGGGATCGGAATCGATAGCCGTAGAATACATGTGGCTCGCGATTTCGATGGCAGTGATATTCTGTCACCTGGCACCAAAATGAGGATACAAATTGGTGTCAATTGATCAGCGTTAAAACTCCTCCGCCAGCAACCGCTTGGCCCAATCGCTGAAATACGGATCATCAGCGCCGGCAGCCTTCTCGAGCAGTTTTTGCGCCTCGGTTTTATTGTCCCGTCCGCCGATGTCCAGCAGCAACTCCGCGATATAAATGTGGGCTTCATCGCTGTCGGCAAAATACGATGTCTGCTGGTATTCACGGTAGTAGTTCAATGAATCTTTTTTGTCTTTCAAGGGCCAGGGCAGCACGGCCCAGAAACGCCCCAGAGAGAGTATGGGACCGGCCTCGTTGTACATCTTGTCCAATTGGTAGGCCTTTTCGAAACTGCTCTGGGTCTTGTCCTTGAGCCCTTCGCGCAGGGCGGTCAGGATGCTCACACCGTCTGAATAAATGCCGACACTGATCCCGTAGTAATAATGGGCGTCGGGTTTATTCGGCGAAATGTCAATGGCCGTCTTGGCAAAGGTCATCCCCTTTTTGCCGTACTCGGCGCATATTTTCTCCCAGCCTTCCACCTTTTTGCGCTTGGCCAGGTTACCGTAGTCACGATGGGCCCGGGCACATTTCCAGTTGGTCTCGTAATCACCGGGATCTTTAGCTACGGCGGCCAGGTATAGGTCAATAGACTTTTTGATGTTTTCCAATCCACCCTGGTCATAGAGGGCATCGGCCTGTTCCAGGGCTGTTTCCGCCCAGAGGGCCGGGGGTGCTATGAAGACCCCGACTACCAGCAGGCAACAAATCAACAGCTTTCTTTTCATGGACTACCTCCTGTTCAATATCTTAGGGTTCAAGGGTTCAAGGGTTCGAGTCTTGGTTCGCTTAAATGGAAACAAACTTTAAGCAAGGTAGCGGCCAAAGGAGTATTTTATGCGGTGTTTCTGTTTTCAGCTTTTCGCTTGGCCCCTTGACCCCTCGGCCCCTTGAATCCATATGAGATTGATGTTCGTTGGTGTATCGATCGCCCAGCGCACGCTGCCGGTGGATAGAAGACTATCCTTTTTCATTCAACCCGATAACTGCAAAGACCCTTTTAGGGATGCCAGATCAGCAATATCGTGCGCCTCCAGGTAGGCTTGCATACCGTCGATAATCTCGACCGCCGCTGCCGGATTCACAAAATTGGCCGTCCCTACCTGGATGGCGGTTGCCCCGACCAGGATAAACTCCAGGGCATCCTGGGCGGTCATGATGCCCCCAATCCCGATAACCGGGATGTCAACCGCACCGGCGACCTGCCAGACCATGCGCAGGGCGATCGGCTTGATGGCCGGCCCGGAGAGCCCGCCGGTAATATTGGCCAGGATCGGTTTGCGGGCCTCGAGGTCAACGGCCATCCCGGTGATGGTGTTGATCAGTGAGATCGAATCGGCCCCGCCGGCTTCAACCCGCCGGGCTATCTGCACCACGTCGGTCACGTTGGGGGAAAGCTTGACCATGAGCGGTTTGGTCGACTTCTCGCGCACCCGGGCTACCACAGATTCAGCGACATCCGGGTCGACGCCGAAAGCGACCCCCCCTGATTTGACATTCGGGCAGGAAATATTCAACTCGATGCCGTCGATACCCCCGACTTGTTCGATCCGGGTTGCCAGATGGGCATAGTCCTCGACCGTCTGGCCATAGATGTTCGCGATGACCGGAGCGTCGAGGGTTTCCAAAAAAGGAAGCTTTTCAGTGATAAACGCGTCGATACCGACATTTTCCAGGCCGATGGCATTGAGCATGCCGCAGGCTGTCTCCACGATACGTGGCGGGGGGTTGCCTTTCTGCGGTTGCGGGGAGAGACCTTTGACGATAATGGCGCCCAAACGGTTGAGATCCATCAGGTCCTTGAATTCCGCCCCGTAACTGAAGGTACCGGATGCCGTCATTACCGGATTCTTGAGCCTGAGCCCACCGATATCAACACTGATGTTGGGGGGGGGTGTCATCAATCACCTTACGCATGAATGAGTTTAACCCGGCACGTTATCACTGATTCACATGGGCGTCGACCCATTTTCCAGCCGGTCCGGTGTTCCGACGTGCCGATCGCAGCCGCGGCATCTTGCGTTTTTTTATGAAGTAGACTAAATCTGCTTAAAAAAACTGATTGATAACACATTTGGGATTCGAGGAAAACCATGCCGAGTATAAATCCCGACGCTTCGGGGAAAATCCACGCCCGCACCATCGATATCGCCGTCTATCCCCACGCAGAAAACCAGCTGATCGTCACCGGTACCCTTAAAGACCGGCGGACCGGCCCGTCCCACCTGATGAGCGGGGAAGTCCGTCCCGCCGGTATCCTGCATCACATGATCATTCGGATGGTGGTAGCCGGCCCGGATCTGGTGATTGAGGATATCGAGGCTGAACTGCCGGAAACGCCACGGGAAGAGTGCCGGGAAACGGAAGAATCCCTGTTGCCGGTGATCGGCATGTCCATCAGCGCCGGGTTCACCAACCGGGTGAAAGCGGCCCTGGGCGGTCCGTCGGGCTGCTCCCACCTGACCGCCCTGCTCCTGGCCATGGCTCCGGCTGCCATCCAGGGATTCTGGTCGCATATCGTCCGCGAGCCTTATGACCCGGCCGACTATTCTGAAAAGGCCATGGAAGTCGTCCTCGACACCTGTCATGTCTGGCGGGCGGATGGACCGACGGTCAAAGAGTATCGGGATAAGTTAGGACAAGGTGCCGAGTAAACCTTAAATATTTCCATTGTGCCATTGAACCTGCTGCACATTCGAATTTGTTGCTTTGCTTCATCGGTTGTTGTAGGGTTCAAGTGGTCACACCCAATCAAAACTCCGAATCGGCTTGGCACTCTGTTAAGCTACCTTACCGTTAATGGTAACCATCTGACTTCGGCAGCAGGCATAAGGTCTGCGCGAACCTCACTCTCCGTCAGATGGAAAACAATGCCGCCTCAAACTCCTCAATCCAGAGATGTTGCCGGAAACGGAATGTCATTTAAGCGCGCGTTAACATTTGGCCTCAATTGTTTTTAACGCTGACTGTTGTAGGTGAGGTCCATGATGGGAAATATGTGCGCGGCGGACAAACATGTCCGCTATTTTTACAATAAATACCAAGGCCGGATAGCCATCGGAGTGGGATATACGAATGACCTCGCGGAAATCTACCCGCTGGTTTTTCAAAATGAGAACAGAGAAGCCATTGGTATAGTTGCTATAGCTGCCATTCCAGATGAAAAAACAATTGTGTACATATACCACCTGGGTGCCTTTGAAGCGCAATGCGGCAACGGTTCCATTATTATCCAGGAGCTTTGCGATCAGGCTGACAAGTTCAGTGTCTCCCTAAAAGTCAGCCCTATTGTGATGCCCAACGGTAAAGATCCCTCAATGGCCACAGATCAATTGGTTGGGTGGTATAAGAAATTCGGGTTTAGAGGTGGTTCCGGGCTTTTAAGAAATCCACTGATTGTGAAAAGATGAACTGCTAAAAGCGCAACATGAATTCGGCACCGGACATACATATCGAATCGGACTTTATGTTCAAGTACATCCCCATCTTCTTGCAGCGCTTTGGGATGGAGTATTATAGAGAAAACTTTTGTATTGAATTTTTCGTTAATGAGAGACTAACAGGTTGCACAATCTCATCCTCGATAGTCCTGTCATATAATCCTGCCAAGGATGATCTGCATGTGTCGAGATTTCATCCTGAACTATATTTAGAGCCCAATTCGAAATATATGTCGGCCGTTTGCTTCTATCTCATCATACAACATAGTTCCGGCTTATTTGCAGTACCCCATGCCTGTCATATCAGTCTTGAAACCGTTCCGTTGATTTGCAATGGTTTTTATAAAAAACTCAAGGATTTCGACTTTCATGTAAATAGATACGGGCTGGGTAATGTCGTGGAACTGGAAAGTACTATCAGTAAGTGTTCCAGGGATACAAGCATGATTATGGAACATCATTACAGCCCTGGTGAGATACCGTTTATGAAATAAACGGGGCAGCGGTTCACAATCAATTCCCGCGATACGCGCATACCCAGCTCAGCGCTGAATACCTTGGAATACCGCCAGCACGTTCTATCCACACCGCACAGCCATCATCCTTCCTTGACGCATTATCAGCCGTGTACGCTGTAAAAAGTCGGCCACAGCGTGCTCGATCCAGATATGCTAACCATATCTGCAGGTTTAATGGATTTGCGATATTTGCAGGATGTCAGACGGTTCCAAAGCCACCGAACGTCATGAATCGGTCTAAAACCTTCGTATTACACCTCTAATTCTTTCAATTTTAAAAACCGCAGTCCTCACCTTTATAGTGCGTTCGTAAAAATTCTTCTGGCCAATGTTATAAACAACGGCGTGTCTCAACCCGCATTAGCTTGTCTCGCATAACGCACGAATGTCTCAACTGGGTTCCTGATAACCTCTAAATGAATTTTTAAATTCATAAAAACAGTGCTTTACGATATGGATTTGCATTGGTATTCTTGTTACGACAGTGGCAGAGAGCTTATAACTCAAATAAACGGAACAACTCACCGGTTGGTCAAATTACTATCTTGGTTGGCCGCAGCGAAGATGCGCTTCTTTATGCTGTGGATTACCTAGCACTGCGGTGCTCACCGTCTATGATTGTATTTTGATATAGATCGGCGTCAATAATTGAAACCTGGCCTGAAAAAATTATGAGAAAATGGGTTAAGTTATAATTATAATTGCCGATATCATATTGGAGGTAACCTTTGCCGATTGGAGCCTTAAATATTTTTAGGATATAGACCGACCTGTATTTAAAATTAGGTTATGGATTTGGCCACCAGAGAAAAAAAGAGTATTGACAGTTTCTTTCCAGAAGGCACTACGCTAAATGAAAAGCGGCGTATAGCTCTACTCGTCCTCCTCTCCTCAGTAGGCATCATATTTCTCATTATTTTCAGTATCGTTGCATTTTTTCAGGGTAACCCAACCCTGGGTAGTCTTGATATACTAACCGCATTCATCCTGACATTTAATTTAATAGATGCCCGGTTACGCAAACGATTCCAGACAAATATAACCGTAGGGACAATTTTTGTTTCCGCCCTATTCATTTACCTGTACGTTTCTGGGGGCGTTGGCGGAACAGCATTCGTATGGTACTTCACATACCCGCTGATTGCTTGTTATCTGTTGGGCTCCCGGATCGGCGGCCTAGTTTCCGCCTTGATGTTAATACCTGTATTAACTCTATTATTGATAGCTCCGCATAATGCTTCTCTTGCGCAATACAGCCTCAGTTTTGTCGGGCGGTTCATGGCGGCTTATGTGGTGACCTATTCTTTCGCCTATTTCTTCGAACGAACTCGTGAAAACAATGAACTTGAGATCAATGAAATCAACCAATCTCTGGAAAAGCTCGTTTCCATTCGAACCCAAGAACTCGCCAGTACCAACGAGCAGCTAAAAAAGGATATCCTCAAAAGAGAAATTGCCGAAAAGGCTCTTAAGGAAAAAGAGCTGAAATATCGGCTGATTACTGAAAATGCAACGGATATCATCTGGGTCTTGAATCTGAATACTTTGAAATTTGAATACGTGAGTCCTTCCATAGAACGTATTCGGGGTTTTACCATAGATGAAGCCATGGAAATGAGCCTGGAACAACAGTTATCCCCTGAATCGTATCAAGCAGTGATTGGGATTATCGAGGAAGAGCTGCTGCAAGACAATGAGGAGGGCATCGATAAGAATAGATCCCAAATTATTGAACTCGAGCAATCGCTCAAAAACGGGGGTTATATCTGGATGGAAACGATAGCTTCATTCATTCGAGATCCACATGATAACCCAATCTCCATAATGGGTGTGACTCGTGATATCGAAGCGCGTAAAAAGGCTGAGAGCGCAATGCGGGAAAGTGAAAAACGCTATCGGTCTGTGTTCGAGAAGTCTACCGATGCCATATTTATTGTAGATAAAAAAACGGGCAAATATCTAGACGTAAATGAATCCGGTGTTCAGTTGACCGGCCGGAGTAGATCGGAATTAAGGCAATTAACAACCCAGGTGGTTGTACCGGATGGCGCGTTTGAACACCTCAATTTAATCGACGAATCAAATGTGAATTTGGATTTTGGAAAGGTAACTTACCAGCGGCCGGATGGAACGCAGCGCATCGCCCTACTCAGTTCCCTACCGATAGATAGCGAGAATGTGATGGGTATTGCCCGCGACATCACGGATGAATTAGGATTGGCGGAGCAGTTGCGTCAGACCCAAAAGATGGAAGCGATCGGCACCCTGGCCGGAGGGATAGCCCATGACTTCAATAATATCTTATCCGCCATCCTGGGTTACTCAGAATTGGTCCTGACTGTGCTTCCTTCGGATAGCGCTATCAAAAATAAGATTGAGGCGATCTACAGTGCCGGTGAAAGGGCGCGCGATCTCGTCTCCCAGATCCTGACTTTCAGCCGCAAAGACGAGCAAACCAAGTTACAGGTTGAATTGCGAGCCATCATTAAGGATGCGCTTAGAATATTACGTCCGGCCATACCAACCACTATTCAAATCCAGACGCAATTGAATGCAAAAGGCCGAATTTCAGCGGATCCTTCCCGAATCCACCAGGTTATCATGAACCTTTGCACAAATGCTTCCCAGGCGATGCTAACAACTGGTGGAATACTTAACATTTCACTGGCGGAAATAAAACTGGAAGGTGACGCCGCGACCACTGCTCAAATTCCCGATGGTAACTATGTAAAACTGATAATTTCCGATACAGGCGCTGGGATTCCACCTGAACACCTGGAACGCATTTTCGACCCGTTTTTTACCACCAAAGAGGTCGGTAAGGGCACCGGTCTAGGCCTGTCGGTCGTTCATGGGATCATTAAAAGACACAAGGGTTCTATATTAGTGCAAAGCGACGTTGATAAAGGAACTGATTTTGAAGTGTATTTACCATTGTCCAGGGAAATGCATCAAAATGAAACGCCTCAGATCGACCTGACAAGTGGCGGCAATGAGCGCGTCCTGCTGGTCGACGACGAGCCGGATATCCTGGTCATTGAAGAAGAAATGCTGAAAGCGCTGGGGTACACGGTCACGGCTACGAACAACCCGATAGATGCCCTGGCAATATTTGCCGACCAGCCCGAGCGATTTGATCTAGTCATCACCGACATGACCATGCCGGCCATGACTGGAGAAGAACTGGCAATCGAACTAGATAAAATTCTGCCCGACATTCCTACCATCATCTGTACGGGCTACAGTGAACTCATGTCTAAGGAAAAGGCCGCGTCCTTAGGGGTAAATGCATTTCTCATGAAGCCGATCTCAATGGTGGATTTTTCAAACACCATCCGAAGTGTGCTCGATAAGAACTTAAATTGATTCAGTATTCATAATCGCAAGCAGCGTATTGATGAATCCTGCTGAAGGATGGTTAACATGAAAAAGTTAAGATCTTCCCAAACAGTTTGAGATAGACGATAAGCGCCATCCCTGGCCCCAAAAGAAGACCAGGGTATGGCGCGCGGTCGTCCTC
>CAJINA010000260.1 GCA_905176665.1 Olavius algarvensis Delta 4 endosymbiont
AATAATACCCAAAGGAGGACACAATGACCGCAACTAAGAAGTTAGCACACAAACGCCTGACCTTGCTACAAT
This sequence comes from Olavius algarvensis Delta 4 endosymbiont, assembly GCA_905176665.1. Lineage (GTDB taxonomy): Bacteria > Desulfobacterota > Desulfobacteria > Desulfobacterales > CAJINA01 > CAJINA01. Next base: position 73 of record CAJINA010000260.1, read on the forward strand.
TAGCTGAAAAACTGGGCAACGTATCCAAGGCTTGCCGGATGCACAAAGTCTCTCGCAGCCAGTTTTACGAATATAAACGA
>CAJINA010000261.1 GCA_905176665.1 Olavius algarvensis Delta 4 endosymbiont
GCGCGCGGTCGTCCTCTCGGGTATAAATGTTTTGCCGAACAATAATACCCAAAGGAGGACACAATGACCGCAACTAAGAAGTTAGCACACAAGCGCCTGACCTTGCTACAATTAGCTGAAAAACTGGGCAACGTATCCAAGGCTTGCCGGATGCACAAAGTCTCTCGCAGCCAGTTTTACGAATATAAACGA
>CAJINA010000262.1 GCA_905176665.1 Olavius algarvensis Delta 4 endosymbiont
CTTGGTAAAAAACGTCGAGAAGAATTGTCAAAGGAGGCCGCCTAATAATCACTGACCCGAGAGGGCTGACTGTCCGGGAGGTCTTTGACTTTTACAAATAAGTTTTGGTGGCGGTTACTTAACAGCTCCAAATATCGGAGTTCAGGGTTCTCGCGGCGCATCTGCAATACCGCTGCTGGCAACTATGATTGCATGGGGCAGAAAGGGTATTTCTGATCGTATCGATCACGCAATGTCTATGGCAGCTATGCTTGCAGCCGAATTGAGCAAAGAAGATAGTATTTATCTATGGGCACCGCCAACAACAGGCGTTACAGTATTCCGTCCTCTCACTATGACTACCGACGAGCTCTATCAACGTTTATCTGAGAGTATGTTTTCTACGTGTGTTCTTGAGGACGAGAAATGGCTTAGATCAGTTGCAGCAAATCCGTTGGCTGATATTGATAAAATTATCTCTGTAATTCAGAGGGCAATATGATGAAAATTTACCCGACAATCACATGCACTCGGACAGTAAAAAGCACCGCTCCCCGTTCCTCATCGCTCTGCTTTTAACTGCCGGTAATGTGAAGCATATTAGGCAGCAGGAGAAGCCAAGTGCCAATTCTCAGAGCAGCAACCTCAGCAGATGCCGATACATTGGCTCGCCTAGCTGAGCGTACATTTCGAGAAACGTTTGCTGCGGAGAACAGTCCCGCTGATATCGACCACCATTGCGCAACAAATTTTGGCGAGGACATTCAACTTCAAGAAGTTCGTGATCCCAACTACGTCACCATCGTTGTAGATCATGATGGGGAACTGGTTGCTTTCGCCCAGGTTCGGTTGCACTCTCCGAAGCGGATTGTTCGTGCTGAACACCCGGCAGAGCTCCATAGGCTTTACGTCTTAGCGAATTGGCACGGTCAAGGAATCGCGCATGAAATCATGTCTGCGGTTCTTGCTGCGCCGGCTCTCAAAGGAGCAGATGCACTCTGGCTAAGTGTATGGGAGCACAATCCGCGGGCAATTGCCTTCTATCGCAAGTATGGCTTCAACGTTGTGGGCGACCATGTATTCCAAGTTGGTGCAGATCCGCAGCGTGACCTCGTGATGGCTGTAGAAATCGGGGGCGAGTCTGCTGCTTAACAAGGCGCTGCTGGGTGCAATTGGCCCGTCAACCGCTTTTGCTGGCGCAAAAGCAACTGCCGCTTCAATTGCCTCTGAATTTGGGCGTTGTGAATCAAATGAGTGATCTTTTTATAGCTATATTTTTTGTATCGATACTTATCGGATTAAAAAAGCCGATATATGGCGGTTTGGCAGGTTTGTTCCTTGGCCTAATATTCTGCTTTTTTACAATAAATTTCTATCATCACCAGTGGATAGCTATCCCAGTAGCTTCCTACCTTGTTGGTCTAATATTGCCACTTTCAGTTAGATGGTTTTTTTCTGGATACCGTGGTGGTAGAGGTAAAACGAATCCTGGCGTAACATACATTGGCGGATTCGGAGTGGGGCGCGCAGGACAATATTTTGAAAAATGGTCTGAAGGAATAATTCCATCGCAAAACGAAGAAACCGAATGGATTCATGACAAGCAATCTAAGCGTGAAAGAATAATTGGAATCATTATTCGTTATGTATCTGCCCCGATCATACTACTAATTGCGATGATTGCTGCCGAGCTTTTAATGTAAAATTATTGTTCACAACAAGTCGCTGAAGAACGACGCGCTAAAATCGCGCGCGTCTGAGCTCAACCGCTATGCGGATACTGATATTAAGCAATTGGGTTGAGTACGGAAGGGCATCAACATCATACACAGGGTTCTCATCACCGAGAGAGAAGATGATGAAAATTGATATTATAGTGGCGTATATCCCACGATACAAATTTGGCCATGAAAAGAACTTTGTTCCACCAATTACGGGCATTCATTTAGCGGCCCTGTTCTCTCAGCGACACAATGTAAGAGTGTTCCACCAACAAGTTGATAAGATTGACATGGCTTCTGAGGCTGATGTGATCGCAATCTCATTTTTTAGCGGGTTTGCCCAAGAGGCCTTTCGATTAGCCGCGGAATTTAAACAACGAGGGAAAATAGTGATTGGAGAAGGTCCCCATGTCACATTCAGTATCAAGGAATCTCTAACCTATTTTGATGCTCTCGTTATTGGTGAAGCCGAATCGGTGTGGCAGGACCTCCTCACTGATCTCGAACAGGGGACTTTACAGCACATATATACTGGAAACCCGACAGCGTTATCTCATCTCCCTACGCCACGCTATGATTTACTCTCCGACAGATTTTTTATCAAAAAGGTCATCCAGGCCACACGGGGCTGTCCATATTCCTGCTCATTTTGTACGGTCCCTGTCTTGAATCCAGGTCTACGAAAACGTCCTATAGAAGACGTTCTTCGTGATATGTCATATGACGCCTTTGATCATTGGTGGCAGCGGAAAGTCGTGTGGTTTTGGGATGATAACTTCATGGTTGACCGCCAGTATAGTAAAGCCCTCTTAACGGCCATGAAACCGTTAAAGAAATGGTGGTTAACTCAGGCCAGTGTCGACATTGCCCAGGATGATGAATTATTGACGCTCATGAAGGATTCCGGATGTATTGGAATTTTCCTTGGTCTTGAAACATTTGGCGAACAGTCTCTTCGAGATGCCAAGAAAAACCAGAATAGTGTCACCCGATCTAAACAGGCTGTCAACGCCTTACATGCCAAAGGGATTGCGGTCATGGCTGGGTTCATTTCAGGGTTTGACCATGATACCTATGAGAGTATCGTTAAGATGGCTCACAATCTGATGGAGCTTGGGATTGATGTGCCTTTTTTAAGCATCATGACGCCCTTTGTGGGGACTGAAATCTATACACAGTTTTCAAAGGAACACAGAATATTGTCCCATCGAAACTGGAGCTCTTACAATGGGTACAATGTCACGTTTCTTCCAAAGAACATGTCGCCCGATGACCTCATGAAGGCGCACAGAACATTATGGAACGAGGCATTTTCATTTAAAAATTCACTGGTACGGGTATTGAGAAGTGTGGTCTATCTGAGACGAGGCGCCTTCTATCTGACACTGTTGATGAATGGCCTGTATTGCCTCAAGAAATTACGAAAGAATTATCCGATTGATATGACGGACCAGTTTTCACAGGCTCTGTTAGCCCCTGGACATGCATGGAACACATAACAATTGAATGGATGAAGATTTCAACCCGCTGGCGTCGATTGAATCTGTTAATGATCACAATGTATTGGAGGTTGTCCAACCTTTCTTGCCTTCGGTGAGGGCGGTTTGAGATGCTTCATTCATGGCGTTATGGGAATTGTAACTTGTATCGAATGTTCAGGGCAGAGGTCAAGCTCTGAAAGAGAAATATAGTACCAAAGCATTACAAGAAAGACGTCAACGCCTATTTAAATGGTCTTTAACTTGCCTGGTCCTGATGTTTATATCCTTTTCCACATTGATTTTTTAGACCTCCCGGCGTTGAAAGTGATATAGTGATTTATGCGTTAGTTGGATTTATTGTATCAATCGGGGTGCTTATCATCGTAAGTAATTTTATATAGCGGTGCCCGCAATGCGATATCGTTCCTATGCTGAAAGTAGGCTCCGAAAAAGGAGTCGATCTGGCACCTGAATTGGATCGCTACAACATTCGACTTCCACACTAAAGGTCCTCAAATCGTTCCTTACACGATGTTCGTTGGCGACTATAGAGTTGTTTAAATGTTATGAAATAACCTAGTATAACATTTCACTGGTGGGGCCGCTAAAATCATGCGTCCCCCAGCTGAACCATTAGTACAATGAAGTGTATAATTTTACTAATATTATTGGTCATTATAGTCTTTTGTTTTCAATTTATTCGACCGACCTTGCTCGAAACCGATGAGCCGGATTCGTCAGTGCTGAGACTAATTGAAGAAAATGGCTCGTCCCTGTTGATAACATCAGCCCGAAACGTAGTTTACGGGAAAACCACCCTGAAAGAGACACCCTTCCAATTATTAGATCCTGAAAACATAGAGATATACGCCAGTTCACTGAAACTTACCCTAAATGCGGCTGGTAACATGGAAAATGGCATCATTGTTTATACGAGCTATCCCACATTTATAAAGGAAGAGTTTGAGAGGGCTGGGGAATACTACACTGGTGGTTCCGGCTATAGCGAACACTCAATCATCGAGGGAATCCATTGGTATTGGGAAAAGACTAGGACCCCCCCAAGGTGATAATATGTACTAATCAACCAGGGGAACGGACGGTATGTAAATTGAGGTTTTTTGTAAAAGGCCTTGCATGTTTGATGCGTATTTGAGCCGCAGCTTACTTCAACGTATAACCACAACATAAATGACAAATGAAAAACCAGCAAACCGAACCAACAGCCCCATCAGGCATGCCAATTGGCAAATTGATCGGTAATATGGCATTATCCACCCTGAAGTGGGTTGCCATTGCATTTGCTATTCAAATGACAGCAATTATCATTGGCTTTTATGTTGAAAGTACTCAGTTACCACTTAATTCTGCTTTCACGGGAGGGTTTATTGGAACCATAGTTTTCTTGATAGGTTGGATACTAAATTTAATCGTAAATTTCAAAGACTATAAAAACACGAAATAACAATCAGGTATAGTTCGACGCCAAACGTAACGGTATTGCGCGTCTCCCCGAAACATTAGCTGGGAAATTATTATGTCTAAGAAATATAGAATTCATATAACAAATGGCATCACAATCATTTCCTTTACTGCCGCACCAACTTTTGATGATGCCAAACAAGTCATCGACAAACTTAAAAAAGATAATTTATATCATCTAAGACTCTGGGATTTCAGTAACATATTATTCAATTTCAGTACGGAAGAAATTGAACAAATAGCAAATTATGGAAAATTAAAGTTCACTGAGAAAAATAGAATTGCAATGGTAGCCCCACAAGATTTAGCATTTGGAACACTAAGAATGTTCGAAGTATATCGAGATCAAAATTCGCCTTCAATCTCAAGAGTTTTTAGAACCAAGGAGGACGCGATGAAGTGGTTAGAAGAGCAACAGGTGTTATTGGCTACCGGGTTGGGATGAACTTCCAGCTAACCTGCGAATGAACTCCGGCCAAAAAAGCGCGCAGTCCGAGTTGTTTCATATATTATCGTTTAACGACTTGTAGCAAAAACCCGTATGTTTTTTGGGGCGGGTCAAACATACGTCATGCCAAAATGAAAATGAACGCTCACTACCCAGTTAAGTGGAAACAAAAATTCAAGTCATTGACCGTCTATATGTAAAAGTCAAAGACCTCCCGGACAGTCAGCCCTCTCGGGTCAGTGATTATTAGGCGGCCTCCTTTGACAATTCTTCTCGACGTTTTTTACCA
>CAJINA010000263.1 GCA_905176665.1 Olavius algarvensis Delta 4 endosymbiont
CTTGGTAAAAAACGTCGAGAAGAATTGTCAAAGGAGGCCGCCTAATAATCACTGACCCGAGAGGGCTGACTGTCCGGGAGGTCTTTGACTTTTACAATCAACTACCACAAAATACATGTGATATGAAATAAGTATCTCCATTTGGCAGTGTGCTTGGTTTTGGGGATACCACAAGTTTTTAAAAACTGTGACCAATGGCTACTATCGTTAAATTCGCATAGCGTTTGGATCGGTTGTGATGACCTGGGGCATGAGGCTTTGAACTTGTCATTTCTCTAATTCCGCCTTCACTGCCAGTCCTATATTTTCGAAAGTATAGGGCTTTTTTAAGTATTTCCCGGCACCCAGCCTTTGGGCCTCCTTGACCTTTTCTGTTTCGGAGAATCCACTTGCTATGATGGCTTTCTGTCCGGGATGTAATTCCAGAATTTTTTGATACGTCTCAAGCCCATCGATTCCAAGGTCCATGATCATGTCTAATACCAAGAGGTCTGCCGAATTGTTTTTAAGATAATCAAGCGCTTCTTCACCACTTGAAACCGTGGCCACGGCGCAATTTAGGGGTTTTAATATTCTAAATGCAATTTCACGTTGTTCGGCAACGTCATCCACCACTAAAATGGTCTCGCCCTTTCCCATGTATTCTTTCACCGACAAGGTTTTCTCTCGTTCAGTTATATCTTTCCGGGTTACGGGAAAATACAGGGTGAATGTCGTTCCCTGCCCCTCAGTACTGTGAACTTCGATGTAGCCTTTATGGTCTTTTACAGTCCCCCAGACAACAGCCATGCCTAAACCTGTTCCGCTTCTCCCCATTACTTTTTTCGTGTAGAAAGGTTCAAATAATCTCTCTAAATCCGATAGGGAGATACCTGCGCCACTATCTGCAATCGTAAGAATTACGTAATCACCTTCCTTTATATCTTCATAACCGTTTACGGGGTTATCGATGTATTTGTTTTGTGTTGATATAGCTATGTTTCCGCCGCCGGGCATTGCTTCAGCGGCATTGGTAGACATGTTGCTTAAGGTTGTTGCCAGGTGAACAGAGGATCCCATAATATTCATTAAGCCAGGCTCAAGATCGCAATGAATTTTGACGCCCTGATGAAACGCTAATAAATTCTCACATTCAGGCGACTTAACGTAGTCGTCTATAATCGTATTCAAATTCACGATTTCAGTGGCAACAACACCTCTTCTGGCTAAGGTTAACAGGTCCTGCACGATCGCAGCAGCTTTTATTCCTGAATTTTGGATAGTTAGAATGGGTTTTCGCAAGGGGCTATCCTCGGGTAGATCCATTAGGATTAAATCCGGATAGCTCACCTGGGCGCTTAGGATGTTGTTCAAATCGTGAGCGACGCCACCTGCTAAAGTGCCGATGACTTCCATTTGCCTGGCCCGTTGGAGTTGCGTTTCAAGTTTTTTTCTTTCCGTCATATCCCGGGTCACCCCTAAAATCCCCAATGGATAGCCATCCTCGCCCAGAATAAATGAAGCTGATATTTCGGCTGCAATCGTAGTGCCGTCCTTGCAGTAAAGTTCGAGTTCGAGCCTTTCAGAAGCATCATATTTGCCTGTTTTGGCACCCTGTGCCAGATTGGCTTCTATTCTCTGCAAGGCAATCTGCACGGATGCGGGTGTAAGAACATCATTGATCGACAGCGAAGCAGCTTCCTCTGAGCTCCAACCCTGGATTTTTTCGATGGCCGGACTAATATAATCGTAGTTCATATCCATATCCATAGTCCAAATCACGTCATTGGCATTTTCTGTCAACAGACGAAATTTCTCTTCATTCCTTTTTAAGGTATCTTCAGCCTGATTACGCTCTTCAATTTCCTTTTCTAGCTCTAAATTAATGGCTTGGGTTACCTTCATGTTGTCAAATAATTTCTGCATCACTAACCGTATGATCGCAGCCGCCGTGAGAGCGATGATCGCCAATATCCCATAGATGACGATCAGTCTCGTTTTTAACTGAAATATCTCATCGGGGTCAGAACGTGGATCCGTAAAAAAGAGGAAATAAAGTAAAATAACCGCAATTGAAGAAGACCAAATTAGGGCCTCTTTGATATTGATTGAAAAAAAAATCAGCAACGGAAATATCAAGAACCAAGTAGCCGTGCTGAGGTTTTTGACAATAAATACCGAATGCATTTGTGAGAATATAAAAAAGATGAGAAAAACGCGGATAGTACTATCTTGAAATAAGTTCGACTGGAGAAATTCAGGTTTCTTAATAAAATCATATGAAAAACAGCATAGGGTCAAAAACATGAGTAAGACGAGACCACCTGCAACAAGCCTGGAATTATTCAAATGGTAAATGGTTAAAACCGCAGTAATAGGCATGCCGATGATTAAAAACACCTTTGCATATAGATACTTATAAAGGGCCTGGTGCTCATGAAAATTGCTAATATCAGAAGGGACTATTAGGGAAGAGAATTTATCCATAAATAGATTCCTTTACGTAATCAAAACTCGATTATACGAAGACCCCGACAAATGAATACTGATATAATGAGAAAATGAGTGTTCCGACGGATTGCATCGACTACTGTTAACTGTAAAAGTCAAAGACCTCCCGGACAGTCAGCCCTCTCGGGTCAGTGATTATTAGGCGGCCTCCTTTGACAATTCTTCTCGACGTTTTTTACCA
>CAJINA010000264.1 GCA_905176665.1 Olavius algarvensis Delta 4 endosymbiont
ATCCCCTTAACCTTCCGGCACCGGGCAGGCGTCAGACCCTATACATCGTCTTGCGACTTAGCAGAGTCCTATGTTTTTAGTAAACAGTCGCTACCGCCATTTCTCTGCG
>CAJINA010000265.1 GCA_905176665.1 Olavius algarvensis Delta 4 endosymbiont
GAGGACGACCGCGCGCCATACCCTGGTCTTCTTTTGGGGCCAGGGATGGCGCTTATCGTCTATCTCAAACTGTTTGGGAAGATCTTAACTTTTTCACCTACTGGTTGAAGGTTTGTTCTATAACTACAGCCTTTGTGTCAGAGTTTATCATTTCATAAGATTTAAGGTATGCTGATAACCCCTTAGGTTCACTATCGGCAAAGTTAGGATTTACAGACATAGTATTAAAAAGCTGTACTGCCTCTTCAGGCGTTTCAGCCTCAAAGTTTACAACTACTGACACTGTAATACTATACGTATTACTCATTTTATACACTCCTTATGTTTAAGGTTTCAGTATCCATACAGATGGGGGTCAAGTCTCCGTTTGATATTTCTGTACCAGTACCACCATGTTGTCCAACCGCCTCATAACCCCGTCGTTTGTGGTAAGCTTCTTTCTAATTCTATCCACGGCGCTGCTTACGGAACTATAGCGTGTCATGCCAAACTTTGCCCCGATTTCCAGCAACGGTTCCCCGCAAACTACCCTTAACAGGTAGATCGCCATATCGCGAGCTTCATTCTCCATCCCGCGCCTTACAGCAGCCAAATCCTTTTCGTGAACCCCATAATAGCCGCAAACTGTTTTTATAATGGTTCGTCTGTCTGGGGTCAGTTGCCTGGATTGTGGTATATCTCTATCGACTTTCCCTTTGAAAAATGTTGCTTTCACCCAGTTAACAAACTTTTCACCGCCCAGCATAGACGGAAGATTGGTTTTCTCAAAAAATGATACCAGCTGCTCGGCATCCTGCTTTTCAATAAACTGCCGATATTTCCGGATCTGTAAGGCCCTTTTTTTGGCCAGCATCTTAAGCACGAATTCCTTGTGCAGCCATTCCCATTCCTGGCCCCCGGAAATGTAGCCCCGGTGGCTGCTCCAAGCGCACTGGTCTATCTTGCTCACTATCCCGGCCCGCAAGGGATTGCGGTGAATATACCTGACCAACTCCAGCAGGTAGCTGTCAGCATCTACCAGGATCGATTTATAGCGACCCCGAAACAGAGTACCATCGCATTTGTTGCGCACATTGTAGCGCTGGGTATAAACACCGTTGACATGCCGCATGCACCTGGCCAGGTTCGCATCAGGGGTCTGCACCAACAGGTGGTAATGATTAGGCATCAGGCAGTAGGCGGACACCTTCAGGTTGAACATGGTGGCTGTCTCTTTTAAAAGATCCAGAAAGGTGACTATGTCCTCTTTGGATGGATAGAGATCCTGACCGCGCCGGGCCCGGTTCATCACGTGGTACCAAGCGTCCGGGTATTGGATTCTCAAGGGGCGTGACATACCGGAAAAGTAGCAGATCACCTGAGAAAGGTCAAACGGAGACTTGACCCCTATCCTTGCTTTTTGCAGTTTTCCCTACTATGATATTTGCGGTTTTAAACTAATCCTGTCAAATTAATCATCCACTCCTAAGCCTGAAATTGCCCGGAATGGGCTTTGCTGATTTGAAAGGTTATCAATACCTTTTTATGGCGGCAAGTATTTACACCAGCTAAGCACAAAGCTAGTCTTTTGCCTGTGACTTTCAATAACCCTATACTTGGCGTGTTCATGGCACTTGGCTTAAGTGTAGACCAAAATACGCCGAGATCGAACTCTAATCAAGGAAGGAGGTTGTGATGAAATTAAAGGCGGTTTTCATATTAGTTGCATTGATAACAATTGGATTATGTACAAACACATATGCAGATGGTGCGTGTAACAAAGCACATAATGTGTAAAAGTCAAAGACCTCCCGGACAGTCAGCCCTCTCGGGTCAGTGATTATTAGGCGGCCTCCTTTGACAATTCTTCTCGACGTTTTTTACCA
>CAJINA010000266.1 GCA_905176665.1 Olavius algarvensis Delta 4 endosymbiont
GCTTTCTGTCAATCCTCGACGTAGATGATCTACGCCTCCGGTTGACAGAAATGCTGCGGCCTTGCCCTGAACCAAAATCTACCGCCTGTGGCCAGGCGCCCTTTTATATGTAAAGCGATTTGCTTTGGGGGACAATAGCTGGGGTGCAACTCCTAATACCTGTGAATAATCTCCCCCTGTAAGGCTCTCGACGGTATCTCTTACAGAAAATTTCGTTTTTTTGTTTTAAGGAAAATGGATTTATATGGAAAATGAGAAGTTGACCTGGAAGCAGGCTTTTATGGTTAGTCCCGGACCGCGGACGGCGCGGGAGGCGGGGTTGCTGACCCTCAAAGGGCTCTGTATGGGGACGGCTGATATTATACCCGGGGTTTCCGGTGGGACCATGGCATTGATTACGGGTATTTACCAGCAACTGCTGCAGGCCATTCAATCGGCCGATACAAAGATGGCCGCCCTGCTGCTGAAGTTCGACTTTAAAGGCGCTCTGGCCAAGTTGCATGTGCGGTTTTTACTGGCCTTGTTTCTGGGGATCGGGGCCGCTATCATCAGCCTGGCCCGGCTGGTGAACTACCTGCTGCATACCCATCCGATCTTCATCTGGAGTCTTTTCTTCGGCCTCATCGCTGCCTCGGTGTTGGTGGTCAGCCGCTATGTTTCCCGCTGGTCACTGTCTACCGGCACCTGCTTTATCGCCGGCGGCCTGTTGGCCTGGCTGATCGTCAACGCGGTACCGGTTTCCACGCCGGAAACCGGCGGGTTTATCTTCTTTTCGGGACTGGTAGCAATTTGTGCCATGATTCTGCCGGGTATCAGCGGCGCATTTATTCTTCTGATCCTGGGCAAGTACGAATTTATAACCGGGTGCCTGAAAAACCCGTTCCTGGTCGACAATTTCATCACCATTCTGATCTTCTGCGCCGGCTGTCTGGTTGGTTTGACGGGTTTTGCACGGGTGCTGAATCTGCTGCTGGACCGGTATTATAATCTGACACTTGCGTTTCTCACCGGGCTGATGGCGGGATCTTTGCCCCGGATCTGGCCCTGGAAAGAGGTGGTTGAAACCAAGATCATCCGCGGCAAGGAGCATGTCATCCAGGTCCGCAATATGCTGCCGGATGCTATCGACGGTGCTTTTTTACTGGCCGTGGGATTGGCCGTGGTGGGCTTTGGGGTAGTCATCTGGCTGGAGCGCGTGGCTGCTGGGAGTCAGGCAAGGTCCGATGACTGAAGACTGCAGTCTGAAGGCGAAGGCTGCCAAAGCAGGGGTTCAGCCCTTCTGTTTCAGCACTCGTTTGTATAAAACCAATTCAACCTGCCGGGTTCAAAAAGGAATTTCTTCAGCCTTCAGTCTTTGACCTGACAGCCCGAAACCTGACCCTTAAGGTCAGGGTTCATTACTTCTTCAAGCCTATTTTTTCCATCAGCTTGCGGTTGACTGCCGCCGGCACCATATCGTCTATATCGCCGCCGAACTGGGCCGCTTCTTTGATGATGGACGAGCTTGTAAAGATCCAGCGCAGGCCGGTCATCAGGAAAACCGTTTGAATTTCCTTTTTCAACTTCCGGTTCATCAAGGCCAGCTGAAATTCATATTCAAAATCGGAGACGGCGCGCATGCCCCGTAAGATCGCATGGGCCTGGCGTTGTTCAGCGTAGTCAACCAACAGGCCGTCGTAGGAAGCCACTTCCACATTGATGCAATCATCTAGACAGATTTCCAGCAAATCGATCCTCTCCGCCAGGGAAAAAAGCGTCTGCTTCTGCGGATTATGCAAAATGGTGACGATGATTTTATCGAAGAGCTTGAGACCGCGCTTGATTATGTCCAGATGGCCGTTGGTGACCGGGTCGAAGGAACCGGGGTAGATGGCGATACGTTCCATGGCGCAACCTTTGGTTAAAGATTCATCGCGTGGTGCAGTGAGCCAATTATAAACCGCATAGATCCATAGAAGCTATCTCAAGGAAGGATCTTGATTCAAGGTCAAGGCGGCCGCGAATATCAAACCGGAGGAATACATCAGGTATTTCGAGAATAGCGCTATAGGTTGCGCCTACCGGATAGAAAACCGGTACTCCGTGCTGATATGAGCGCCCAACGCCGAGATTGGGCCAAAAGGCTTTTTTGAGATCGCTTCTATTTTGATGGCGTTCATACCATATATGTCAGAAACGAGACAAGGGTTTTCCCGTATTTGCGTTGATCCGCCATATCCAGAAAACCCCGATCCGCCGGAAGCCCTTCCCGGCGCGAATGTTCCACCACCAGCATGGCGCCTGGTATGACACTCCGGCTATGATGCAGGTTGTCCAGGGCCTTTTCGACCAACCCCCGTTCGTAAGGCGGATCCATAAAAACCAGGTCGTATACCGGCTCGGTAGTCTGGATACAATTCAGGTTGCGGGCGATATCCCATTTAATCATCCGAATGGATTTTTCCAGGGCCAGGCGGCTTATATTTTTTTCGATGATGCGGACAGCGTCGCGGCTGTTGTCGATACTGACTGCCGTCCGGGCTCCCCGGCTGACCGATTCGATGCCCAGGGCACCGGTGCCCGCAAACAGGTCCAGGACCGTGGCGGCGGCAACACGATCGGCGAGGATGTTGAAGAGTGCTTCCCTCACCCGGTCGGATGTGGGCCGGACGCGCCGGCCGCTGAGGGAAAACAGTTTGCGGCCACCCAATTTTCCACTAATGATGCGCATGGGTTTTGTAAGCTGTTTAGGCTATCGGCTGAAGGCTGTTAGGTTGACCGTTGTATCTACGCGTTTTTCCAAGTGTTAATGGTCAGTCGAAATAGAACCCATTTTCTACGGTGAGAAATAATAAAGGGGTCTCCCTAACGCCTAAAGGCCTACAACCTCTATGCCTGATTGTTATGAAGTACTCTTCAGCTTTTTATGCAGATAGCTGCGGGCCACACCTATGGCCTCGGCGGTCTTGGTGATGTTGTTGTCCTGCTCGCTGAGTTTGCTTTGGATAAAGGCTTTTTCAAAGGCTTTTTTGGCTTCCTTGAGATTTTCGATCGTGAATAGCTGGCCATGTTCCGACAGGCCGCTATCCACAGCCGGGGCTCCGCCCAGGCGGGGGAGGTCGGTTATATCGATCACCTCTTTCTCAACCATGATCATCAGGCGTTCAACGAGATTCTTAAGCTCCCTGACGTTTCCGGGCCAGGTGTAGCTGCACAACTTGTCCAGGGCCGCATTGGTGATCGTCTTTTCGCGCCCCATATTTTCATGGGCATTTTCCCGAATGAACGTTTCCACCAGAAGCGGAATGTCTTCCCGTCTATTTTTAAGGGAGCGTACGTTTATTGGGATCACGTTCAATCGGTAGTAGAGATCTTCACGAAAGGTGCCGTTTTGAATTTCGGTTTCCAGATTTTTATTGGTGGCCGCGATGATCCGGATGTCCACATTGATGGTTCGGGAGCCGCCGACACGCTGAAACTGCATCTCCTGGAGGACCCGCAAAATCTTGCCCTGGGTTTTCATGCTCATATCGCCGATCTCATCCAGAAACAACGTTCCTCCGTTGGCCAATTCGAATTTGCCACGCTTTTTGGTGGCGGCCCCATCGAAGGTGCCTTTTTCATGGCCGAAGAGTTCGCTTTCTATTAAATCTTCAGGGATGGAGGCACAATTGACGTCAATCAACGGCTTCTGGGCCCGGGAACTGAGCTGGTGGATGGTACGGGCAATTAGTTCCTTGCCGGTGCCGTTTTCACCGGTTATCAGGATCCAGGCATCTTTGGGGGCGGCAATGGATATCTCTTTTTTAAGCTCGGCAGTTGCCGGGCTGTTGCCGGTAATGGAGTTTTTTTCCAGGGTTTTCTTGCGCAGGTATTGATTTTCTTCTTCCAGCCGCCGGAAGTTGAGAGCATTGTTGATGGTGACGATCACCTTGTCGATCGACAGCGGCTTTTCGATAAAGTTGTAAGCTCCCAGATTGGTGGCCCGCACGGCTGTCTCGATCGTACCGTGTCCCGAGATAATGATGACCGGCAGGATGGGGTGCGATTTTTTTATTTCCTTCAGGGTTTCGATACCATCGATCCCCGGCATCCAGATATCGAGCAGAACCAGGTCGGGAGACTCGGCATCGATAATTTTAAGGGCTTCATAACCGTTGGAGGCGGAGATTACTTCAAATCCCTCATCCGTCAACAGGCCCCCCAGGGACTGTAGGATGGAAGTTTCGTCGTCTACGATTAAAATCGAGGGAAACATCTAACAAACTCCTTTTACATAATGTGTCTGCCAGGCGAGCTTGCCTTGCGGCCTGAGAAATAGCATGTTCGTCCTTCTCCGTCCACTAGTTGATGTCAACCGGCAACTCAATCACAAACTTCGCCCCATTGGGGTGATTGTCCTGCACCCGGATCCGGCCGTTATGATCCAGTACAATTGAGCTGACGATGGTTAAGCCAAGTCCCATGCCGGCCCGTTTGGTTGAAAAATTCGGTTCAAACAGCCGGGTTTTATCCTCATCGGAGATACCCGGTCCGTTGTCGGCCACCTCGATACGGACCATTTTCAATATCTCATCGTGCGACAGGTCGATGGTGATCCGGCCCTTTTCCTCCATGGCCGCCACGGCATTGTCAATGAGATTGATCATGGCCTGTTTGATCTGCTGGCGATCCAGGTTCAGGCTGGGAATATCCTCGCTGACCCTGAATTTGAACGACACATGGTCCAGGCCTTCGCGGTAGAGCGTGACCGTCTCCTCGATGATGCTGCCGATGTCACACAAGGTCGGATTGGTCGTCGGAAACTGGGCAAAGGCGGAGAACTCATTAACCAGGTTGCGGATAAGGTCCACGTGGTCGATAATCATCCGGGTGCACTCTTCGAAGACCGGGTCTTCTATCTGTTCGACATATTTGCGTTTCAGTCGTTGGGCGGACAGGGATATGGGCGTGAGCGGGTTTTTGACTTCATGGGCAATCCGACGAGCCACCTCGCGCCAGGTGGCCACTTTCTGGGCTCGTTCCTGCTCGGTGAGATCGTCAAACACCACCACCACGCCGATGTTGCGGTTTTCATCGTCCTTCAAAGCATTTACCGTTACCAGAAAGCTTTTGGTCTGGCCATTGACGGTCGCCTTGATGGCGCGGTCTACTGCATCTTGCGGTCCCTGGGTCAGAATGTCCATGATTTCCCGGGCCAGGTTGAGGTGCTGGTCGGTGAGTATATCGAAGAAGGGGCGGTTCAAGATCCGGGCGGCTTCGAGGGCCAGCATCCGTTCAGCCGATTTATTGATGGTGGTGATGACGCCTTCGGCATCCAGGGTCACCACCCCGGCGGATACGTTGCGCAGCACGATCGAGAGAAACTGCCGCTGCTCTTCAATTTCAACATTGCGGTCTTTCAACAGTTTGGCCGAATGTTCCAGCTGTTCCCGGCCCACCCGCAGGTCATGGGTCATTTTGTTAAAAGAGTCGACCAGGGAGCCGATTTCATCATCGGCCGCCATGTTGATGGAGAAACTGAGGTCGCCGTCGGCCACTTTGCGGGTTCCATCGGCCAGTTCCATGATGGGAATCGTAATGGTTTTGGCCAGATAAAAACCAAACCAGATCGCACAGAATACGACCAGCAGGGCGACAATGGAAAGAGAGATAAAATAGGAGATCTGGATGGGCTTTTTCAGCAATTTGATCTGCTGATATTCCTCGATCCCTCTGGATATGGATTGCAAATTCTCCGCGATGGCCGGAGGGATGAAGACCGAGATGGCCAGCAGCGCATCGGCCTTGGCCAGATCGCTCTTAAATGGAATCGTGCCGATCGTGCGTACAAACTCGCCGTTGGGCAGTGTTTCCGTGATGCTGCGGACGCCGTTGGGCATCATTTCCTTGCGCAGGTTGTCGGCTGAGATAGCGTTGAACGGCACCTCTTCAAGTTCTGGCGCGATGGCGTAGGTAATTCTCTTTGTGTTGGCGTCATACACTTCAATGGCGTCCAGGTTGAAAGCCCGCTGCACCACCTGGATATAGTTGTTCAGGGCCTTACGCTTTTTAGCGGCCAGCATTTTCTTGGTCTTGATCTGGTAAGCCGCCCGTTCAAGAAAAAACAGGTTGGTGTCTTCCGAACGGTTGTACAGACTGCGTCCCACGCGGATCGAGTTTTCCAGGGCCTGTTCGATGGGTACGTTAAACCAGAATTCCAGGCTGTTGGTGATAAAGTTAATGGAGAAAAAGAACAGCACCGTGGACGGCAGCAGGGTCAGGGCAACGAAGGCGATAACCAGCCGGGTTCGCAGCCGGGCACCCATCACTTTGCGGCGGCGGTCATAGAGCAGCTTCACCAAGTTGCGCAGCACGAGAAACAACAGCAGGATCAACAGCAGCAAGTTGATGTTTATGAGGATGAACATCAAGATGGTGTTGGAAATCGGCAGATCGGTGCCGAGATGTACGACCCGGCTTTCGACGAACGTCAGCAATGCCACCAGGGTGATGGCCACGACAATGATGATGGCTTCTCGTTTCCGGCGCCTGCGTTCCTCGGGGGAAAGTCTGGTCGTAGGCGTACTGTCGCTAAAGTTCTGGCTCATGTTCTGATCCGGCAAATCCGCTCACCGTCGCCTGTCAGTAAACAAAATAGATGGAGTACCAATCTGTTTCGAAATCCCAGAGAGACATAAAGAAAATCACATAATGCAGTTTTAACGGGAGGGTGCGTTTGCTGAGTTCGGCTTTGGCCTGAATCTGGTAAGCGGTCCCTTTCTGAAGTTCGGCCAGGGGAATCAGGGTTAGACTGTCGACCTCCGTCATCAGCTTTTTGGCTTCTGAAAAAGACTGAGTGATGTGCGGCTCCGCTTCCCAGGAGCGTTGGATCTGATATTTCTTCTTCAGATTGTCGTATTTGATGGTGTGGGTGATGGCGCGCTCGGCAATTTTTTTATCCAGCCACCAGTTCCGGTTGCGGTAAAGGTTGACAAAAAAGGAAAATGTAGCCGCCACTCCGCTTTTGATGGCGGTTTCCATTTCTTTTGTGAACGCACCTTCCACGGTTAGGTATACGAGCAGGTCATCGCGGGTATTGGTCACGATCACATCAGTCAAGCGCGCTTCCTGGGCGAAAACTGCCTGGCCGGTCAGCAGGGTCAGGACGAGCAGTAGGATGACGATTTTCCGGTTTGAACCAGCTGGCATAGGGTTACCCGGGTTAAGGTTTGGTGCTGTTCAAAATGGTTCAGATATACCGGATATTTAATGGAATTTAGCTTAAATGGCAAGTTGTTTCGGTTGGGTGGACCGGGTTTCGGGGGGTTGGGTTGTTTCGGTTGCCCAGCAGTCTTTCTTTTCGAAGAAGGTTTTCAAAAACTCGTGGTTAAAAGCGTGGCCGGACTTTTCAGCCACGACATGTCCCAGGATGGGCATACCGAGCAGTGAGAAATCACCGATGCAATCGAGAATTTTGTGGCGGACAAATTCGTCCGGGTATCTCAATCCGTCCGGGTTGACCACATCATCCTCATCGATGACCAGAACATTGTCCAGCGAACCGCCCTGGGCCAGGCCGTAATGCTTCATCAATTCGTACTCTTCCAGGAATCCAAAGGTGCGGGCCCGGGCGATCTGGGTTTCAAATGTTCCGTCGTTGACGTCCACCGTGCAGGTCTGGCGGCCGATAAGCGGATGGTCGTAGTCGATGGTGTAGGTGATTTTGTAGGTTGAATCGGGGTAGATCCCCACGAATTTGCCGTCCCGTTCCACTTCAATCGGCTCTTTTATGACAAAAAAGCAGCGTGCGCCGGACTGGTCCTCGGCGCCGGCGGAGCTGATGATTTCGGCAAACGGTCCACCGCTGCCGTCCATGATCGGCATTTCGTAGTTGTCCAGTTCGACCAGGGCATTGTCGATCCCCTGCCCGGTGAAGCAGGCCATGAGATGCTCTATGGTGGAGATGATAAAACCGTTGTACCCGATGACCGTGGCCAAGCTCGTGTCCACGACCATGTTAAAGCGGGCGGCAATGCCGGGGCTGTCCATCAGGTCGGTGCGAACAAATTGGATTCCGTGATTGACCGGGGCGGGCTTGATGGTTACCGTGACGGTCTTGCCAGAATGGACACCAATACCGTTGCAGGTCACTGACCGTGCCACGGTTCTCTGGTTGGTTTGCATGTACATGATTTTATATTTGATCCGCGACGAATTGGGCGTTGTTGTCACCCATATACCGTCCGATACTTTCCTTAT
Organism: Olavius algarvensis Delta 4 endosymbiont; assembly: GCA_905176665.1. GTDB lineage: Bacteria > Desulfobacterota > Desulfobacteria > Desulfobacterales > CAJINA01 > CAJINA01. The sequence continues at coordinate 8,221 of CAJINA010000266.1, forward strand.
AGTATTCCCGATGCACCCCGGGTGAGTCGGGTAAGGCCCTATATTAAACAAAAACAGGCAAATGTCAAATCAACACGCCATTTATCAGCGGTTTCCAGCCGGCTTGGATTTAATAAATTGCCTGCGTCCGGCCAATTTGATATGGTTACCGCACTGGTCGGCGGGTCATCCTGTTCCGGCCGGCAATTCGGCGGTAGCGCCCTCCTGCGCTTCAAACGGTCCTCACCGTACCCTTTCCCGCCTGAAAGCGGCATCTGAACCGCAATGATGCCAAGTTGCCCTTTGCAGCTTTAATCCAATTAAATTCATACAATTACAATAGGTTAGGCCCTGTGCTGCGACCACCCCACAGGGTCCGGCTTGTTGCGGAGAACAAATATGCTGGCAAAAGTGCTGAGCAGCGCCATCATCGGGATCGAGGCGGTGATGGTTGAGGTGGAAGTGGATATTGCTTCCGGTTTGCCGGCCTACACCACGGTGGGCCTGCCCGAGGCGGCTGTAAAGGAGAGCCGGGAGCGGGTCAAGGCAGCCATCAGCAACTCGGGATACACATTTCCGGATGACCGCATCACGGTGAATTTGGCCCCGGCCGATATCAAAAAGGAGGGTACGGGATTCGACCTGCCCATGGCCCTGGGTATTTTGACGGCCACCCGCCTGATTCCCCACGAGACGGTTGCCCGGTACCTGGTGATGGGTGAACTTTCCCTGGACGGCCGGGTGAAGCCGGTGCGAGGATCTTTGCCCATGGCCCTGGAAGCCGCTCGGCGGAAGCAGGCCGGGATCATCGTGCCCCGGGAAAACAGCAATGAAGCCGCCGTGGTCGACGGTGTTCAGGTCATCCCGGTGAGCACTTTTTCCCAGGTGGTGGAATTTTTACGGGGGATGATTGCCATCGAACCGGTGCGAACCGATGTGGCCGCAATGTTTGCTACCCGTGTCGTTTCCGGGGATGACTTCGCTGAGGTCATGGGCCAGGAACTGGTGAAAAGGGCTCTGGAGGTGGCGGCGGCCGGCGGTCACAATCTGCTGATGGTCGGCCCCCCGGGGTCGGGTAAAACCATGCTGGCGAGGCGTCTGTCCGGAATACTGCCACCCATGGCCCTGGCCGAGGCCATCGAGACTACCAAGGTTTATAGTGTGGTGGGGATGCTGCAAAAAAGTCAGGCTCTGGTAACCCGGCGGCCCTTTCGATCACCCCATCACACCATTTCCGATGCCGGACTCATCGGCGGCGGCCATATTCCCCGGCCCGGTGAGGTGAGCCTGGCCCACAACGGGGTTCTGTTCCTGGACGAACTGGCCGAGTACAAAAAACATGTTCTCGAAGTCCTGCGCCAGCCCCTGGAAGATAAAACCGTCACCATTTCCCGGGCCGCCTCCACCCTGACCTACCCGTCCAGCTTCATGCTGGTGGCCGCCATGAACCCTTGCCCCTGCGGATTCCTCAGCGATCCCAAACACGCCTGCCGGTGCACCGCCACCCAGATCCATCGCTATCGGTCGAAGATTTCCGGTCCGCTTTTGGACCGGATCGACATCCACATCGAGGTGCCGGCGGTGCCCTACCAGGACCTGATGGGCAAGGTCAAGGCCGAGCCTTCGGCAGCTATCCAAAAACGGGTCGCGGTCGCCCGCCGGATCCAGGCCCGCCGGTTTCACCGCGCCCGGATCTTTTGCAACGCCCAGATGGGCAGCCGGCATATCCGCACCCATTGCCTTGTCGATCCGGATTCGCGCCGGCTGCTGGAAACCGCAGTGGACAAACTCGGGCTGTCGGCTCGGGCCTATAACCGCATATTGAAGATCGCCCGGACCCTGGCGGATCTGGCCGGACAGGCCGACATCGGGACCGACCAGATTGCCGAGGCGATTCAGTACCGGACGCTGGACCGGGCCCAGTAGATGCCCAAGCCAGGGTCTGGTTGGAAACAGCATGTAACTTGCCAATTTAAATTTAAAATCCGCCACCGAGATCGGGTGGAGACCCGGGCGGTTCTGTAGGAGGCTCCGGCGCAGACGCGGCGATCTTTATGGCTTTACAGGCATATTTCCATGCTTTCTTGTAATGCTGGATGGCCTTGGCGAACTTTCCGGCATCTTTTTTTACATCGCCCGCTGCCAGGTTTTCATGGGCTTTAATGAGTTTCCTTTCAACCAACTCAAAATATTCGGGGTCCGTGACTACGATAGCTTCCGCCGTCGTACTCTTATTGACTGCCAGTCTGCGGTCGACACTTGTCAGCTTTTCCAGGCTTTCCTGCACAACCGTCCGGGCTTCGCTGCTGATCTGATTTTTTGTGCGGCCATTGTCCTCTTCATCATCGTCGTTATCAAGATTCGTTTTGCCCTTCAATAGCGTCATGAGTATCCTGACGGCCCGGCGTTCCTTATTGAAAACTCGGTGTCCCTGTCCACAAGCCAGGTTGTTAGCGTCTTTCCAAAAAGCGGGATTTAGGCTCTGGTCGATCGCCTGTATGGCTTTTCTAAACCGCTTGGATTCTGTGACGTACGCCGCAAGGTTGTTTCTGACATGTTCTTTGATCTCCCGCGGGTTGAAATACCGGCACACTTTTAGATCGTCGATGGTGGCATAACCCGGTGCTCCGTTCAGACGGACTTCAAAAATATGATTCTCTCCAACGGATATGCTCAAGGGTTCCCAGACAATGAATTCACCCGATGGGTCGGAAACCGCACCCCTTGCTTGAGCTATTATGGTTCCATTTTCATCGCTCCCCTGCAAGGTGATCATGACTTGGGAACTGTAATAGAAGCTGACAGCGGCGACCGGCTCCTCTAATATCAAGATAGCATGTGAATTGACCCAAACGGCGATCGTGGGAGGGGATGGTGAAGGCAATGGCGGATCTACCGAATTAATCGTGTGCCATGCCGGGAATCGGACGCCCAGTTCCGGTATGAGATGGTCGATATCCGGATTGATGTAGGCAAAGTCACCGGCACCTTCGAATGTGGTCAGGCGGCACTCCATTTCACTATCCCTGGTGACGATAACCTCGATGTCATCTGCTGAAAAAACCCTTCCCGGTAACCACGACAATACAATGAGGACAGTCAAGGTGAACAAAAAAATCATCTTGCTTTTCATGATGGTCCTCCTTCGTAGAAAAGTTGTATGGATATCATGATGAGACTGCCAGGTGCCGTATAACACGCAGGCTTAAAAACATTTGGCCATCCTGGCAAAGGCACAATCCGGGAAATCAATTGATCGCTGGCTGAAAATGACCTGTCTGGATGAATGCGAAAAGGTGGGAGTAGATTCTGCTGTTACGTGCGGCGGCGGATATCATCTCAGAAACAAGTATATTATTGATTTGTATAGCATAGATAAATGTAAAGTCAATTGCTACGCATTCATATAACGAAAGGTCAATCTAAGGGGCTCGGTTCTGGTTGCAAGTTGCAAAGTTCAGGTAAGAAATGACGGCTTGGGAGCTGGTCGAGAAGTTGAGATGTCGGCCCGGATCTTGGCCGACCTGGCTGGATGCAAGCCCATCGGCTGCGATCAGATAGCCTACAGTAAAATATAAAGGCGGCTCACCTGAGCCGCCCTTGCAGAGAGGGATATACGATGAAACCGGATAGCGCAGTACTGACTTGTGGGGGAACGCCGGAGGACCGATTTCGAGGCCAGGATCCACCATTGATATTTATGGAAAATGTGACCGGTATTAGTAAAAGATTAAATTGGTTGACAGAACTCGGGATCAACATTTAAGGGCTTATGTATCAGCATAGGTTTGAATGCCATTATATCCTGGTGTAAGCTAAACAATTTTATTCATACGTATTGTGGGGGACGCTCTGAATGGAAAAAAGAATCCTGATGGCTGTTGACGATTCGCGGCATTCCAAGAATGCCATTCGATATGCTGGGCAACTTTTCGCACTCGTGGACAACTTGCATTTCGACCTTTTTCATATCCAGCCCATGATATCCAGCTTCCTGCAGGAGGAGGCCCGTAAGGACGGCCAGGCCCGCAAGCAGCTCAACCGGTTGCTGCAGGCCAACGAGAAGGCTGCTATGGCATTGGTGGAAGCCCGCAGAGAAGAGATGGTGGGGCAGGGCATTCCGCCGGACATGATCAAATGCCTCACCCGCAAGCGTAACCTGGGATTTGCTAAAGACATCATCGAGTTCGCGCAGGAAAAGCGCTATGATGCCATTATGGCCGGCCGGCGGGGTTTGTCCCGCCTCGAGAAACTCTATACCGGCAGCGTGACCGCCAACATTCTTGAACAGTCCCGGGTTATTCCGGTCTGTCTGGTGAATGGCCCCGCGGCCGCCGGTGACATCCTGGTGGCCATCGACGGGTCCGAAGCCTGCCTGCGGGTAATCGACTATGTGGGTTTTATTCTCTCCAAAAGCGCGACCGCCCGCGTGACCCTGGTCCACGTAGCCGGTGCTTCCGGGAACAGGTCCGAGGGGAGCTTGGGAGAGGAACCGGATCAGGCGTTGGCGGAGATCATCGCGCGGGGTGAAAAGGCGTGTATGGATCTGTTCTACAGCCAGACCCGCGAGCATTTCGAGAAGGCCGGACTGCCGAAAGAGCGCGTGAAGCTGGAGATCGTCAAGGGCGGCCGCAAGGCCGGTAAGACTATTATGGCGTTCGCAGAAAAGAAGAAATCCGGCACAATTATCGTTGGTCGGAGAGGTATCGACAAAGCGTTTTTTATGGGCAGCGTATCGCGCTACCTGATTGACAAGGTAACCAGCGGGGCGTTGTGGATAGTGCCTTGAGAAAGGCGCTCTCGGCAGCTATCGCTGTCTGCCGTGGATATAGTAGATAGCGGCTGTGCAAAAACAAAGCACTACAAAAACGAGCAGACCACCCACCTGAAGCGTTCTCATAAAAAAGTGATCGATCTTCGTGTTGCCTTGTTCTAACGCATGGTCGAGCAGCCGTTTGCCTATAGCTTCCACGTTGGCCAGGGTTTCCTGCCGCTGTCGATCGATTTCCTTGAGCATGGCGATACGTTCGGCGGTGATGTCTGCCGACATGCCGGCTCTTTCGGTTTTAACATCATCCATCACGGCTATGCGTTCTTTTTCAAGCACCTCTAAGGTAGCCCGACGCTGGCTATCCAGGGCAGCCAGCGCGCGATCCAGGTCACGCGCCAGGGATTTTAGAATGATGGCCCGCTCGGATGAGATTTTCTGGGGGGCTGTTTCGGCCAGGGCTGTCAGGCGGTCGATATCCCGCGAGACGCGCATAAATTCAGAAAGGGCCTGGTCGATTTTTTCCGAAGCCGCCAGGCTTTCCAAAAGCAGCTCCGTCTGCCAGCGGGCCTGTTTGGGCAGGTAGTCGGCGTAGGTAGCCATCTGCTGAGAAAGATCGGCCACGCCTACCGCCACCGCTTCCACGATTTCAAACGTGCCCAGGTCCTGGCCGCCGATTTCGGCTGCCAACAATATAGTAACTGACGGACGGATGAAGTGCAGCGATTCAAGAGGATGTTCCTGGCTCCGGGCCTCGATTTTCTCCTCGGCGCCAGAGATATCGCCATCACCACTGATTTCCCGGGCCATGGATTCGATGATTGATTCCACTTTGTGGGCGCCCTTCACCGCCAGAGGATGCCACTTTCCCAGGGCATCCTTGCCGGCACCTTCCTCGAAAAAAAGTCGCATTTGCACCGACAGGACCCACAGGTCCAGAAAGGCCAGAAACGGGTCCGGCTGAAAAGCGGCCTGCTGGATGGCCGGGATACCGTTGATTTTCCATAACAGCGCGTTTTTGCGGATGCCCGGATCAACGGTGTCGGCCAGGATCATATCTGCATGGGCCTCAATGATGCCGGATAGGGGCTGGGCCGCATGCTGAGTTTTAAGGCGTAGCTCCGTCGAGGTGGTACGCAGCTTTTTCCCGGATTTGGTTTCAACCCGATCCAGCATGGTTTTGCGCGGTTGTGCCTGGCAGCCGAGGCCGGCCAGCAGTATGATACAGATAAAAAGGATGACTATATGAGACGATCTGCTCAGTCGGAACATGAAAACCTCAATCTGTTGGGGTGATCGGCGAGCTTGAACTGTCACGCTTCTTATTCAAATAACGACTGCCAGGTGCATTGTCAAGCCACTGTTATTTCAACCTATTGGTGTTTAGCGGTATCGGTGGCCCACAAAATGAGGTATTGTTTTGAGTTGAGGAACAATATTCGTGGTTCACATTTGCCGGAACAGGTGTTCATAAGAGCGGCTCACCGGGACGGTATCATTGATTCCGGGGAACCCGATCATCATCTGGTTGGTGAAAGAGCGTTTGATATTTTCGATCTTGTCGATGTTGACGATGGCGCTGCGGTGGATTCGCCAGAACGCATCGGGATCCAGTTCTTGTTCCAGCGCTTTTATGGGCGTTCTAATCAGAAATTCCGCGGCAACGGTCCTGACTGTGGTGTATTTGTCTTCTGCCTTAAAGTACAGTATTTCGGAGACCGGCACAAAACGCAATTCCGCCCCAACCTTGACCTTTATCAATCGCAGGTATTCCGGGGCATCCCGGTGCTCCAGCATCCGAATGACCTTGAGCAGGTCGCTTTGGACATCCGGCGTTTGAGTTTCCCGGGTGAACTGCTTTTGGAGGCGGCCGATGGTTTTCGTCAGCCGTTCTTCTGTGGCCGGTTTCAACACGTAGTCCACGGCTTCGTTTTCAAAGGCCTGTACGGCAAAATGATCATAGGCCGTGATAAAAACGATTTTGCAGGCGGGCGCCGCCTGCCGGGCCACTTCAAGCCCGGTCAGGCCGGGCATCTGGATGTCCAGGAACGCTATATCGGGCTTGGTGGTGTGAATCTGCTCCAGGGCTTCGGTGCCGTTGGCGGCCTGACCGCAGATGTCAAGTTCCGGCCAGAGGCGTGCCAGCAGGGCTACCAATCCCAATCTGATGTTTTCCTCGTCGTCGGCGATGATGGCTTTCAGATCAGGCATACCGGTACCTCGATGACGGCTTTCATCCCGGAAGGCTTGTTCTCTTTGAGCACCAGGGAGGCCAGCTCGCCATAAATGCTCTCCAGACGCTGGCTGACGTTGTTGAGACCGATGCCGGACTGGCTGGCATCCGCCTCCAAACCGAGGCCTGTGTCTGCGATTTCAACCCGCAGTAAATCGTCTTGAATGCAGCAGTCAATATCGATCCGGCCGCCATCCACCGCGGGTTCCAGTCCATACTTGATGCTGTTTTCGACCAGCGGTTGGATGATCAATGGCGGAAAGGAGACTTTGTCCGGGCCGGTTCGATCGGTGATGTTATATGCCAGCCGCGGTCCCATGCGAATCTTGAAGATTTCAAGATATTGCCGTACCAGGTCCAGCTCCTGGTCCAGGGTAATCATCTCCTGACGTGTTCGTTGCAGCGAAATTCGCAGGTATTCATTGAAATCGATCAGCATCTGTTTCGCTTTCTGTGCGTCGACTTCGAACAGGGCGATCACATTGGCCAGGGTATTGAACAGGAAATGGGGTTCGATCTGGGCCTGCAGGAGCTGCAGGGTGGTCATCGCGGCCGTTTTTTCCATTGTCAGTCGTTTAATCTTCTCCTGCTGGATTTTCTCGGCCGACTCCCGGATGATCTCCCGCGAGGCGAAGAAGTAGATGATGGGAACGCCGAAGACCATTCCGAAAATGAAAATATGGATAAACACTTCTCTTAGAAAAAGGCCCAGATCCATGCCGTACAGCAATGCCATCAAGCCCCAGCTCAGCAGGCCGCCGACGGTGATCCCACTCATCAGGCCCCCCACGATACCGGCGGCAACCCAGCCGCCGCCCTTGGCCTGGACAATCTGCAGGGCCGTCGTAACAAACAGGCAGATGCTGAGGCCGACAAATTGAGAGATGATGAACACTTCGATAAATTTATGGCTGCCCATCACCATATAGGCCAGAACCAGGGCTATCAAGGTGTTGAAGCCCGCGGTAATCAGCAATGATTTTAAAGTGGCCATTTTATTTTTCTGCATACTGGCGACCTTTCCAAGATGTATCCGGTTATTGCAGAGTACTAAATGCTTCCTGCCAAGGCAATGCCATTCATCCCACATATTTGTCGGTTCATCGCATTTGGCCCCAAACTCAGCACTGGCTTTCCAGCGGAAAAATGTCCGTCAATCCCCTGCGGCCCAACCGTCCCAACTCAATAAACTCCCAAAATACGGATCCCGAATAACCATTTATCCCGGAAATCCGGTCATTCATCGCACGGTTCGACAGCTGGTCCCAATAAGATTGCTGCGGACAACTTACGGGTTATAGGGTGGGGCCAACCGATACATAAACCGCAGGTTGGTCCTGCACGTAAGGAGGAAGAAAAAATGAAAAAGAAAGTTATTACCGTCATTGTGTTTTGGATGATCCTGGCTTGCGGTTGCCTCTACGCAACAGCCGGCGAGGCGGGCAGTCAAACGGCAAGCCTGGTCATTTGCATAGATGGTTTCGATTCGGATCAAGGTTCTGCGCGGGTCGCGCTGGTCAATTCAAAAGCCAATTTCAACGCTGCGATCCCTTACAAGGGCTTTATTTTCCCAATCAGGGACCAACGGGTCGTCGAAACCATTGTGGGGTTGCCTTACGGTGAATACGCCGTCAAGGTCTACCATGACGAAAACAACAACCAGCTACTGGACACGCGCATGTTCGAAATCCCGGCCGAACGGTATGGCTTTTCAAACAACGCCCGGGCCCCATTCGGCCCGCCCGGATTCGATGCTGCCGCTTTCAAGGTGAATTCACCGCAGAAGGAAATCATTATCACTGTCCAGTAGATATCTACCAAGGAGTGACACCATGCATACCAAAAATAGCGTATCGAGGCGCAAGTTTCTGCGAACCTTGCTCCTGGCATCCAGTGCTGCGGCTGTTGATTGGACTGGCTTCAAGACCCTGGCCAGCGCAATCCCCAATCGGAACCAGATTCCCATTGTGGTGGTCGGGGCCGGTTTGGGCGGGCTGGTGGCCGGGGCCTACCTTTCCAAGTACGGCTTCGACGTGACCGTAATAGAGCAGCACGCCATCCCGGGCGGATATGCCACCTCGTTCGAACGGGAGGATTTCACCTTCGATGTGTCTTTGCACGCCACGGTGGCCGAGCACGCCATGCCGCAGATGATCCTGTCGGATCTGGGAATATGGAAAGAATTGCCCGTGGCGTATACACCCGAACTGAGGCGTATCATCACGCCGGGATTTGATGTGACCCTGCCGGCCAAAAATCCAGAGGGCGTCAAGCAGGTCCTGGCGGACAAATTCCCCCATGAAAGAACGGGCATCTACAATTTTTATGCGGAAATGGAACAGGTGATTGCAGAGCTGTGGCGCAAAAAGCGTTTCAAAAAATCCATGATGGCCGAACTGGAAAGCCTGACCCTGGAAGCGTGGATGAGCCGCCATGTGCAGAATCCAGACGTGAAATACTGCCTGTCTATATTCTGCGGGTACTATGGATTGCCGCCGGAGAAACTCAACGCCCTTTTTTACGCCATCGCCACCGGTGAATATCTGGTGCATGGCGGCCAGTACTTCAAGACACGCTCACAGGATTTGAGTAATACCCTGGCCAATGCTGTCGAATCTAACGGCGGCCGTATTCATTATGATACTCGGGTGGATCAGATCCTTTTTGACTCAACCGCCACGGTGGAGGCGGTTCGAGATCAGCATGGCACCCGGTACCCGGCCCGCGCGGTCATCGCCAATTGCAGTGTACCGGCCCTGGTTGACAAAATGGTACCCGCCGATCTAATGCCGACGGACTACCGGAAAGAAGTCTCGCAGCGCCATGCATCGCTATCCAGTTTTATAGTTTGGCTCGGTCTGGATAAGAATATTTCCGGGATCCGGGATTATGAAATTGATATCCACTCTGAAAATGGGCGCTATCACGACCGGCAGTCTGCCCAAGAGGACCTGGCCCGGGCCGATATCACGGTTACCATCTATGACAATCTGTTTGCCGATTATTCGGCTCCGGGCAAAACGACTATGTCCATCATGGGTCTGGCAGAGTTCGATTCCTGGAAAGTGTATGCCCGGGACTACTTCGACGGGAATAAGGCCGCCTATAACCTTGAGAAGAAACGCATTGCCGCGCATTTCATCAGGCGGGTTGAGAAAGCCCTGCTGCCGGGATTACGCGATATGATCGCGGTTAAGGAAATTGGTACGCCCCTGACGAATCTGTACTACACCCGTAACCCGGGCGGTGCGATTTACGGTTTTGACCGGGACATGCCCCACCTGAAGGCCCGGACGCCCTTGCCGGGGCTGTATCTCGCCAGCGCCTGGTCCCACGGCGGTGGATACACACCGGTAATGATGGCCGGTCGGGAAGCCGCGGGCCTGGCATTGAAGGATATGCTCACGTAAGGATGTTCTATGGGTATGGCGACTGCAGGTCGGAAAGGCTGCCGCGGCTATTTGCGCCGGGCCGGGCCGTGCGGTCATCAGCAGGTAAATGGATAGAAGTGGTGATAGCAGAATGCTTCCGGATCGACACCATAGGTGAGTTCCGAATCACCCATGAATCGCCCGATCAGCGCCTGGGATGCCGCGGGGTAATCATCGCGTTGCTCTTCCTGTTTCTTGCAATCCATGCAGATCGGCTGGCTGTCAAAGGTTGAGAATATGCGCGGTTCAGTGGCACCCATTTTTTTTTCGCAAACCGGGCAATGGGTCATGCAGGTGATGTGGTCTTTCCAGTCCTGGGTCATCTCGGGCCCCCTTATTTCAGAAGAAGAATTTATTTTGAGATAGCCTCTAAGAAAATGGTAAGGCACTGCCAATCACAAGTCAATAAAACGACGTCTAATCGTTCATCAGAAAATAACTCACCTGCGCCACGGCCACCCGGTTTTCGTCGGTGTCGAATATGTCCACGGCCACCGGGCAGAGCGTCCGGCCCAGCTTGATTACCCGGGCCCGGGCGATGGCATCGGTGAGGCAGGGGGCCAGGAAACGAATGTTCATATCCGTGGTGGTCAATTTGGCATCCGCCCCGGCCTGGGTCAAAATGGCGTAGCAGGCCGTGGTGTCGGCCAGGGTCATCAGCAGGCCGCCGTGAAAGGATTCAAAAACACCGTCGTAATCCAGCTTTCGAGGCAGTCGCGTTTCGCAGAAGCCTTCCGCTATGGAAAGCACCTTTATCTGCAGGGTTTCCATAATGGGAATGGCATAGATTCTCTTCAGGAGCGCTGCTTCAGGATCCGCTGACAGGGCCATACGCCTATTTCCTTATATTGAATGATGTCGCGTTATTCAGGGTTCAGGCAGGTTGTCGCTTCCGGACCCTTCCAGATCAGGTGACTTGATTTCTTCAAACATGGCCGCCGGTGCGCGACAGATGGGGCACTGGTATGGCGGCTGGTCGCCGTCATGGATATAACCGCAGATGGTGCATCGCCATCTTTTCAAGAAAGCCTCCTCATGATTGCGGGTTTCCTGTCTAAGGGAATAGCAGATTGACATTGCCCTCGTCAATCGATCATCGCGCAGTTTGAGCGTCGCGCCCAGATATGCTATCAGTTCCCCATGGGAGGAGCGTATGAACGACTACCGCAATAAGAGTTATTGGCTTGAGGCCCTGCCGGAACCCATTCAGCCCAATACCGCGCTGAAAGGCAGCCAGACCGCGGACGTGGTGATTATGGGGGGCGGGTACACAGGGCTGTCAACTGGATACCACCTGAAAAAACTCAACCCGAGCCTAGATGTGCGTCTGCTTGAGGCGGATGTTTGCGGCTATGGAGCATCAGGGCGAAACGGCGGCTTTTCAATGACCCTCTTCGGATTGACCAAGGGGATTACCGCCTTGCGGTTCAACGATGAAAAAGCTCGCGCAGCCCAGATCTACATGGAAGGGGCCGTTGACTACCTGCACGAGTTTATTTCTGCGCACGAGATTGATTGTGACTATGAGCAATCCGGCTACCTGCTGGTGGGCACCAGCCCGGCCCAGGTAAGACGAGTCGAGCACGATTTCAAAATTCTGGAACGGTGGGGATTAGGCGGGGTGGAGCGCTGGGACCGGCAAAGACTGGCCACGGAGTTCAATACCGACTATTACAAGCTGGGCTGGTACGAACCGCGCTGCGGCACCCTCAATCCCGCCAAGCTGGCCCGGGAGTTCAAACGGGTGGCGGAAGATGAAGGCGCTGTTATCTACGAACAATCGCCGGTTACCTCGTTTTCAAAAGACAGCTCAGGGGAGTTCCTGGTGGAGACGGCGAAGGGCTCTATCCGAGCTGACTACCTGGTAATCGCTACCAATGCCTACTCCGTCCTTTTTCCGCAACTGTGGGCCATGCAAAAACCGGCGTTCACCCACATCGTCCTGACCGAACCCTTAAGTCCGGATCAACTGAAGAGCATTGGCTGGGGCTGCCGGACCGGCGTGGAGGATGCCCGCGACCTGATCCATTATTACCGGCTCACCCATGACAACCGGATTGCCATGGGGGGCGGCGATGTTTCGGTCGGATATGGGGCCGATCTGGACAAAGACCTCAATGAAAAGGTATTCCGTCATCTGGAGAGACACATAACCGAGATATTTCCACAGCTCGAGGGGGTCGGCATTACCCACCGCTGGGGTGGCCCGGTTTCGGTGACTCTGGATATGGCCCCGGTCATCGGCTATCTCGGTGAGGACAAAAAAACCCTGTTTTCAATGGGTTGTATAGGGCACGGGGATCCATGACAACCACCAACGGCCGGGCCATGGCGGAATTGATCTGCGGCCGACCGTCACAGCGGACCGAGCTGTTTTTTATCGGCCGTAAAGTGATTCCCTGGCCGCCGGAACCCTTGACGCATGGCCTCCTACATGCCATTCGTGGGTTTATGAAGTTGGAAGATCACCTCATTTATAAATAACGGAGCCAACAATTATGTATTCCCAAAAAGCCAGTGTATCCTCGGGTGTCAGCCAGTTTGACAACTTGCTCGGCGGTCTTCTCATCGGCGACAATGTGATCTGGTACGACGATGCCGGCAGCCTGGCCTCCCTGTTTTGCCTGAACTTCATCCGGGAGTCCAAGGAGCAGCGCAAGGCGATCATTTACGTGAGTTTTGATCGCTCACCGAAGACCGTGATCGAGGAGTTGGGTCCCCTGGCCGAGAACCAGCAATTGACCCTGCTGGACTGTTTTACCTACGGCAAAGGTGATGGATCCGAGGTCTTCAGCCGATTCTATGAAAAAGACGACAGTCATCAGCCCTGCACTCTATTAAAAATGGAAGAGCCTTCCAATCCAGCCCTGGTCATGGATGCCATTTACAACCTGCACCAGACCCTGGAAGGAGATGTGCGCCTGGTTTTTGAAAGCCTGACCGGGATGCAGGAGTTGTGGGGCGGTGAAGAGAAGATCCTCAAGTTCTACTCCCGTTCCTGTCCGCGCCTGTATGAACTGGATACCATCGCCTACTGGGTCATCGAAAAAGGCGCCCATTCGAACCGGCTGCGGGCCAGTATCAACCACATAGCCCAGGTGGCCGTTGAGCTGAATCTCAACCGAGGGAAATCCTCTTTGACCATCCTCAAAGCGGACAAGCGCAATCCGGGGATCCTGGACAAACCCCAGGGCTACTGGACCAGCGGCCTGGATGCCAATTTCGAGAGTGCCGCCGGAACTGCCCGGCGCAGCGATCTGGGGCTGCGGATGAAGGACCTGCGCAAGAAAAAGGGGATGTCTCAAAAAGAGCTGGCCGGCCTCGTGGGCGTCACCCCCAGCACCATCTCACAGATAGAGAGCAGTACCATCTATCCCTCGATCCCGGCCCTGTTTAAAATTGGCGAGGTTCTCGGAGTCGAAATCAGTGCCTTCTTTCAGAGCCTGGCCGGATCTGAAAAACCGGTATTTTCCGGTGACGGGGTGGCCGTGAATTTCCCGGACCTGCCCAAGGGCAGCATCCAGGGCTGGCAGCCGTCACCTCTGGATTTCGAGGGCAAGGCTGAACCTTTTCTGTTGGAAATCGAACCAAACAAAAAGTTGCCGACCCACTTTTTTGCCCACAAGGGTGAGGAATTGGGCTACCTGCTGGAAGGCGAGCTGAAGACAGTTATAAATAACAATGTCTACACGCTGAAAGCTGGCGAGACCATTTACTTGAAGGCGGATAGCCCGGCGGAGTGGACCAACACTGGTTCGGATACGGTGCGGTTACTGTGGATTAAAATAAAATAAACATTTGTAATAGATTTTCGTTCTAAGTGACACGTTATGATTATATTCTGTTGAAACTGGAACTATATTAAGTATTTCTGTATTCATAATTATTATATGTAGCCTAAAGGACACTCCAATATAGCAAAATCATTCCTCGGTTGATAAAAACCATCTTCAACCAAACATTATTGGCAACTAGACGTAATAAGGTCTGATTTTTCTATTGATTAAGGTGGGTTATCTACCACTTTCCTGTTTCATTTTTCCCCTCTTGTCAAGTTAAAA
>CAJINA010000267.1 GCA_905176665.1 Olavius algarvensis Delta 4 endosymbiont
AATGATGGGTGCCAGCCAATGGCGCTGGATGCCGGATAAACGTAACTATCAGGCGTAGAGTTCGCCGAGTGAGAGAAACTCGCCGAAAAAACTTGTCTTGTTACAGTAAGGATAAGTGCGCTTATTACGCAAGCAGATTTTTAAGTAGCTGTTATTATTGCTATTAAGACCATGTTGACAAGGGGGATATAGAATGTGCA
>CAJINA010000268.1 GCA_905176665.1 Olavius algarvensis Delta 4 endosymbiont
GAAAGATAGACAGCTATAAATTATTACCCAAATAGGCTTATAACATATCACTGGATAAGACGCGCAAAAATCACGCGCGCTCATCAGTTCAGCCGTTATGTGTAAAATGATAAAAACATTGATACATACATTTCCTACTTGCCTAATAGCATTTTTCGCTCTCACAAATTTAATCGTTACGAAAATTGCGAGTGCTGGGCCTCATACACTTCCTCCCGAAAATTATACCTCAACAACAATGTCTGTTTTAAAAAGACGCATTTTGACTCACGCAGAAATTCACAATGAATTACCTAAATCATTGCACCGTTTGATTGAAATAGAATCGTTTTATAATGGGATTACTGACTATTGGGGAAATGAAATCACATATTCAGTATTAGAAAACGAAGTTACATTGCGTAGCAATGGAAAAGACAAAAAGCCAGGTGGAAATGGAGTTAATAAAGATGTTATTGGTGTATTTGAGGCTAAGACATCTGACGGTGTTTGGGCAGACCCAAACAACGACGTTAAATGGGTAAAACAACCTCTACATTAAACTAAAAATATCACATAACAAATCATTGAAGAGGGATTGGGCACAAACGGCCGCGCCCAACCCCTTAACTCAACCGTTAGTTTCGAATATTTGGAGGAAGATTGAGCTCTGCAACAATATTGATAATAGCAGCAGCCATTTCCAGTATTCTCGGAATTAAAAAACCA
>CAJINA010000269.1 GCA_905176665.1 Olavius algarvensis Delta 4 endosymbiont
CAACTATTCTAGGCCGCATAGCTGAATAACAAAACCATGTATAACAAATCGCTGGAGAGGACGCGCAAAAACCGCGCGCGTCTCAGCTCAACCGTTATACATATGAAAAATATAGTTAATGTAATTGAAGGGGTCGTTGGAATTACAGCAGGAGCCTATTTTATAATGTACC
Organism: Olavius algarvensis Delta 4 endosymbiont; assembly: GCA_905176665.1. Lineage (GTDB taxonomy): Bacteria > Desulfobacterota > Desulfobacteria > Desulfobacterales > CAJINA01 > CAJINA01. The sequence goes on from CAJINA010000269.1 coordinate 173, forward strand.
TAACTGGAAAATTAAACTATTCGGGGGAAAAAGAGGAAAAGAGGATCCAAAGGGTAAAAAAGCTCGGTTGGCTCCTTTGGCCCTGTGCAGTTCTTGCAATAATCTTTTCAACGATACTAATTCTTAGCTAAATCAAATATGAATCTCTGAGATTTCGTTAAAGGTAGAATGCCGATATTTTTTACGATTGCCATTTTCTTATGCGTAGGCCTTGTATTAACTTTGTTTCCTGAAAAGGTTCAAAGATACGCTATATATTCTCATAACAACCATGTTAAAAATCCATTTATAAAATTCATTGAAAAACCAACTTATATTCTACTTGTTAGAACCATCGGGATCATTGCATTAGTAGCAGTAGCATTTTTAATGATAGTCTACTTAAAAAAATAGCTTTATGTATAACAAGTCGCTCGAGAATCCGACGCGCTAAAAACCGCGCGCGTCTCAGCTCAAACGTTCGCTGGAAATATATGACTAAGAAACTCTTCATTGTTGTGATTCTATTGTTTCCCGCAACATTATTCGCGGATCCATCAATTCCTGATGGATTTATTTTACAAGTTTTAGAGCCGACCGGAGGGAGAATCATCCGGCCAGCAGATTGGTATTACACTGAAAGCCACCGAGGTCCCTCCTATACTTGGATCCTTTCAAAAGAAGATGCAAGCAAGGCTCCTTATGACACTGGTGTGCGAATTCAAACTTTAGTTGGTGTCGAGAAAGGAACTGGAAAAAGCCCAAAGGAATTCGTTCTTGATTTCTATGAACATAAAAAAAATGCAGTCCAAAAGATCTATAAAAAATGCAATCCACAAGACCAAGGCCTTTTTACTCGAATCTGCTTAGAAGTGGACGAAGGTGACTATCACATCCTTTATTCTTTATTTTGGGGAAATCGAATTGATATAGTTACAATTAGTATTGCCGGTACAAGAAGAGAGAATTGGGTAAACTATGAATCTACATTCAATCAAATGAGCTCTTTTGAGCTTATTGATATGAATCGATTCGAAGCAGAATGACAGCGAACAAATCATTGAAGAGGGATTGGGCACAAAAGGCCGCGCCCAACCCCTTAATTCAACCGTTCGCTTCATAAATCAAACCTCCGGAAAGTTGCATAATGCAACATTGTGTGTTATATTGCGACAAAGGTAGAAAGGAGGTCCCACCATGACAACTGCAGTCAGAGTCTCTGGCGATCTGGTCAAAGAGGCCAAAATTTATAGCAAAATCGACAAACGGTCTATCACAGGCCAAATCGAGCACTGGGCCAGGATTGGAAAATGTGCCGAGGAAAATCCAGACCTCACCTACAGCCTGATTAAAGAAATGCTGATTGGAATCGCTGAGTTAGAGCAAGGTGAAATGTCAGAATACAAATTCGGATAGGGCAAAATGAAAATATTTCAATCGAGGTCCTTCGAACGAAAAGTCAAAAAATTCAGCAAAGCCCAAAAATCACATCTCGATAAACAAATTAGGCAAATCCTTGAAGACCCGGCGATTGGTACCGAGAAAAAGGGTGACCTGCGGGGTATCTACGTTCACAAATTCAAACTAAAAACGATCCAGTATCTTTTAGCCTATCGATTAGTTAATGAAGACCTTGAATTGATTATGATTGGCCCGCACCAAAATTATTACCGTGATCTGAAGAAATACATAAAGAGCGCCTAAGCGAACATACCACTGGTGCAGACGCGAAAAGCAGCGCTGCACAGCTCAACCGTTAGTTTCGAATATTTGGAGGAAGATTGAGCTCTGCAACAATATTGATAATAGCAGCAGCCATTTCCAGTATTCTCGGAATTAAAAAACCA
>CAJINA010000270.1 GCA_905176665.1 Olavius algarvensis Delta 4 endosymbiont
ACATTGACCGTCGCGACCGTACCGTCGGCCGTGGTGCCGCTGCCCGAATCGGTCACACTGGTCAAGGTCACGGTGCGGGCCGTGGTGGACGGATCATTGTTGCTGGTGTTGTTGAATACCAGCGAGTTGAGCAGGGCGTTGACGGTGGCGTCATCCGCACCGGCATGCGTGATGGTGACAACCGGATTGGTACCGGCACTGCTCACCGTGTAGGTGAATCCCGCCACCGGCCCGGTCGCACCGTTGCTGTTCAGGTCGATGTCGGTACCGCCAAAACTCAGCGTATCACCGGCCTCGACGTTGGCCAGGTTCAGCAAGAGCTGGGTGATGGTGTCACCCGGTTCAATGGTATCGATCGCCGCCGCAAACAGGGCCGTGGTCGCCCCCGCATCTTCGGTGAAGGTGACCGTGTTGCCGCTGGTGTTGATGTTGATGG
>CAJINA010000272.1 GCA_905176665.1 Olavius algarvensis Delta 4 endosymbiont
CACGGATTGCGCCTATACGGCTTGAGAAGCGTTCTTAAGGACCTATTTCCAATTTCTGGGGAAATTGAAAATGTTTCAGCCGCTGCGCGGATGTGGTTCGCCGAGTTACAATTTGTCTCCATTGATAGTCTCTTCTGCAATGTTGCTATCTACCTATTCTGATCATATTGGCGAAAGCCATGGGCCCCCTGAGAGCGACCACCAGGGCGCACTCACAGGTTTTCATCCGTGCAATCCACGTGAATGTTTTCAAGCCGTATAGGCGCTATCCGTGTCAAAAATGCCTTTCAAAGGTCTTTTTCGCGAAGCGATGGCAACCTAAGCCCGGCCACGTCGGCCGGGCTTTATCTGTGTGTGTCGAACGAGTAAAGCGAGTGGGCGGCTAACCAAAAGCCTAAAATTCCTCCCACCATTGTTTCCGCCGAACAAACCGGGCCTGTTTGAAATTCCACCCATTTGATGTATAGTCGCCGTGTCCGGCCGCCTCCGGCTTGCCGCGACCACACCTGGCAGCCTGACTGGATTGCCCTTTGAACGCAAACAAATAGAAGCGCCCTATGAACTCGAAACCCGATCTTGGCTTCTATGCCAACGTTCCGGAGATCATCGCTCGCCACCGGATTCTATACATAGTCATCCTGCTGGCGGCCACGCTGGCGGTGGTGGCCGGCATCCCCGGGATGAACATCGACATGTCGACCGAATCGTTTTTCCTGGAAAACGACCCGGTCAAGGTCACCTACCAGCGTTTTCGCGAATATTTTGGTTCCGACGAATTTATCTTTATCGTCTATCGGGCCAAAGACGGCGATGTCTTTTCCGAACACGCCATTGCCGCCCTCGATGTCATTCACCGCAAGCTGGAGGCCCTGGCCGCGGACCACGGGTCGGACCCGGCTTCACCTTTTGCCCGTATCACCGATGTCACCAGCCTGATCAACGTCAGCTACCTGGAGGTTGCCGCGGACACCCTGCGCTCCCGGGAATTCATTGCCGGCCGGCCGCCGACCACTGACGCAGACCGTTCCGAATTGAAGATCCAGGCCCGCAACCACCCCAACTACATTCCCTCCATCCTGAACCGGAAAGGAGATTTTGGGGTCATTATCATTGACACGAACCTGGGCGCGGCGACCGCGGCCGCCGCCAGCGACGTGGACGCTCTCATCGCAGACGATGCCTTTGAAAAGACCGGCCCGGCAGAGTCGGGCGCAGTTGAATTTATCCGCCCCAACCTGTGGGACTACCAGGTTCTCACCGATGCCCTCCAAACCGTGCTGGATGAATCCCCGTCCGGCCAAACGCTCCAGTTTTACCCGGTGGGCAACCCGGTGGTCATGAAATTTTTTGCCGACATCTTCATCAAGGAGGTGTCGTTTCTCAGCCTGGCCGCCCTGGGATTCATCATGCTGACCTTCTACCTGCTGTTTCGTTCACTGCGGGCAGTCCTCAGCGCCGTCGCCATCGTCACCACCGCCATCATCTGGACCCTGGGGGTGTGCGGCTGGGTGGGGGCGTCGATGACGCTGATGATTACCATCATCATCTTCCTGACCCTGACCGTGGGCGTGGCGGACGCGGTTCATTTGCTGTCCGGGTATCTGTACCTGCGCCAGGAAGGACTGGACCGCCAACGGGCGATGGCGGAAGTGTTTCGCACCAGCGGTCCGGCCTGTTTTCTCACCAGCCTGACCACCATGATCGGTCTTTTGGCACTGCTTGTGGTGCCGGTGGTGCCGCTCAAGATATTCGGGGTGTTTTCGGGGATGGGGGTCTTTTTGGCCTTTGTCTTCACCCTGGTGATTCTGCCGCTGACCATGCCCCGCGGCCTGGGTTCAAACCACCGGGGCCCAAAACGGCACCAGTACCACCTGGTCCAGCGCCTTATCCGCCGGGTGGAACCCCTGGTCTACAAAGCGCCGTGGACAGTCAGCCTGGGGTTTATCGGGGCGGCGATCTTTTTCGCCTGGGGGGTCACCCTGATCCAGGTCGATACCAATATGGGCCAGTTGATCAGCACGCGCAACGCCATCCGCCAGAACATGGATACCGTGGAGGCAAACATCGGGGGCACCATGGACATGGAAATCCTGGTGGAGACCGGTGACATGGACGGGCTCAAGTCCCCCCGGGTGCTGGCCGCCATGGATGCCTTGCAGACCTACCTGGAGGCCGACCAGGGCCACCTGGTCGTCAGCACCTATTCCCTGGCCAATGCGGTCAAAGAATCGTACCAGGCCCTCAACGAAGATCGCCGGGAAATGTATGTGATCCCGGCTACCCGGCCGATGCTGGCCCAGGCCCTGCTGCTGTTCGAAGGCGCCGCCCCGGAGGACCGGGTCAAGCTGGTGACCGACGATTACGCCAATGCCCGGATTTCGGTCCGTATCCGCAACCGGGGATCGTTTGAATATATCCCGTTCATGGGCGCGGTGCAGGCCAAAATCGATGAGATCGTGGTGCCCTTGCAATCCGCCCATCCGAATCTGCAGGTACAGATTACCGGCGTGTTTGCCCTTTTTATGAAACTGTCCGATGTGGTTTCCTGGTCGCAGATCAAGAGTTTCTCCCTGGCCCTGGGGGTTATCTCCATACTGTTCATCTTCGTTTTCCGCTCGGTTAAAGGCGGCCTGATCAGTATTGTACCCAACCTGTTTCCGATCCTCGTGGCCTTCGGAACCATGGGCTTTATGGGCTTTGCCCTGGATCTGGACACACTCCTGGTGGCGCCGATTGCCATCGGTATTGCCGTGGATGATACCGTCCACTTTCTATCCCGCTATCGCATGGAATCGCTGGCCGGTGCGCCGCCAAAGCTGGCGGTGAAGCACACGTTTCGCGAAGTGGGCCAGGCCATGGTGTTCACCTCGCTGATCTTGTCGGCCGGCTTTCTGATGTTTACCTTCAGCCAGCACAACGGACTGAGCCATTTCGGCCTGCTTTCGGCCACGGCTATTGTGTCGGCCGTGATCTCCGATCTTTTTTTCTTGCCCCGGTTGTGCATCCTGACCGATTTGAAATTCGGCAGCGGTAAAAGGAAACCGGATCCTGGCACGGAAAGCAGATGAAGTCACATGGACCCCACTCTATAAGGAAATTGCGATGACCGATCAATATGAGCACAAAGCCAAAGATTGGGATGAGGTTCCCTGGAAGATGGAACTGGCGGAGGAGACATTCAAGGCCATCTGTTCCCGAGTGGACATCCCGCCGGATGCACACCTGGTTGACCTGGGGGGCGGCACCGGCTTGTTGACCCTGAACTTCCTGAACAATGTATCTCAAATTACCGTTGTGGATACATCGCAGGCGATGCTGGCTGTATTAAGAGAGAAGATTAAAGCATATCAATTGACCAACGTTGAAATCGTCGAGGAAGCACTTTCCACGGGAACGATTCCCCCGGCAAGCTGCGATGTCATCATCAGCATGCTGACGCTTCATCATGTTGATTACATTGCAGACCTGTTTCAAGAGTTCCATACCGCACTGGTACCGGGCGGGAAGATTGCCCTGGTTGATTTGGTAACAGAGGATGGTGACTTTCACCCCGCGGATGCCCAGTATGTGCACGATGGTTTTGATCCGCAGATTCTGGAAGCGCTGCTGGAAAGCACCGGCTTCGAAAACATCGACATCGACCTCTTCAGTTCAGTTACCCGGGAAATGGATGCTGGTGGTACGAAGGCCTTTCCACTCTTTCTAATTTCGGCTGAAAAAGGATAGGTTGCGGCCGGTGGAGTGGGCGCACCTATCATTACCGGGCCTATTGCGGAAAACCGGGCCTTCTCAATTCAGGGGACCTGCCAGGTTGGTTTGTTCGCCATTGTCACCGACGATGCTTTGGGATCGATTGAAATGTCGCGGCGATAGCTGGCAAAAACTGGTTCAGGCCCTTTCGAAAATCGCTTCGGCATCGATGGTGATTTCCACGGTGTTGCCGACCACAATCCCGCCTTTTTCCAACTCTGAATTCCAGCTGACCCCAAAATCCTGGCGATTGATTTTGGCTTTCGCAACGAAGCCCGCCCGGGTCTTGGGGCCCTTGTCCTCGTCGCCTTCCCACCAGGGTGTTTCCCACCGGCCCAGAAAGCTCACCTCCAGGTTTGCCGGACGGGTGACGCCCCGGATGGTCAATTCACCGGTTACCGTGTAGTCGTGAGCACCCCTGATCTCGGCCTGGTTTCCCTTGAAAGTAATCTCGGGATACGTTTGAACATCGAGAAAGTCAGCACTTTTCAGGTGGTCGTCCCGGTCGGGTTCTCCCGACGAAAGCCCCGCGGCATCGATGGTTACATTAACCGCTAAGTTGTGCGGGTTGTCCGGATCGAAGGTGAGGGTGCCGTGGACGTCTTTAAAGTGTCCGCGGACATAGGTCACCATCATGTGCCGCACACAAAATTCGGCGGCCGTGTGTCCCGGTTCAAAAAACCAAGTTGCCATGGCTTGTTACCTCCATTTGGTTGCCTTCTAGAAAAACAGGCTGCAAGCAACTGAAGTGCCTGCAGCCCGTATTGATCAAAAGTTCGTGCGGTTAAGTCGATTTGCCTCTTCTGATGACAAAGATAAACAGGCCGATTACAATCAATCCCAGCAGCGGGCCGAAGATCTGGACGTTGGCGGCAATGAACATGGCCTTGCCGATCAACTTCATGTGTTCGACATCGTTGGTCGGCACCATGCCGAGGGTATCCCCTACCTTGGCGATTACCTGGTAGACAAAGCGGCCCTCGGGGATCTCTTTGTGACAGGAGAGGCAGACTCCCAGGCGTTCCATGTTGTCGCGCACCTCTTTGGGCAGCGGCCCATCCAGGGGCCAGTGGTGGCCCACGGTCTGCAGCTGTTGATCTTCACGGTTGACCACATTGTCCAGATCCATGGCCAATTCAGGCACCGGGCTGATCTGGTACTGGGCGGTCTGGGTCACCAGTTCACCCTTTTCATTCATGATATCCACATAGACCCCTTCAGCGTAACCCCGCAGGTAACGGCCGTCATGGGTGCCGTAGCCCAGGGCCTTGGCACTGGCATGGCAGGAGGTGCACTCCCGGGCGCGCCAGTCAACGGTATGCGGCGCGGCCGGCGCCATATCAAGGCTGCGTTGCCCGGTTTTATCCCCGCCTTCCACACCGTCCGCCGTCCGCCAGATCTTATTGTGAACCAGAAGCGTTCCATCCGGCGCCACCACGCTGGTGATCTGCTGGCAGCCGGGGATGATGGGGCTGACCCGCCCCTCGCCATTGATGCCCAGGACCGGGTTTTCCCAGCGCAGGTAAGAGCGGTTTTCACTGGTTTTGCCGTAGGCCACCCCGGGCGCCACCGGCGGTTTGACGCCGCGCATGGATTCGGCCGTGTGCCCATTTGGAAAATGGGTGTTGCCGGCCGCGACCCAATCCGTGGCCTTTTTGTCGCCTGAAAAATCGATCTTGACGTGGCAGCCGTAACACTGCGGGGCCCAGGATGAATGGCAGCCGTAGCACTCGATTTTTTCCATATGCTTGCTGGCCTGAAGTTTGGCGGAGATCGCCTTGGCCGGGTTGCGCCATTTGTTGGTCTTGGCCAGGGATTTCAAGGTCGGCACTTCAAAGTCGAGGCCGGAGGCGGAATGCACGACCACCTTTTCACCTTCGCGGACCACATTGTTGAAGGGGTTTCCGCGCGTGGTAAGCAGGTAGCCGTCTTTAGCAGGATAGGCGGTGCTGAATTTGGTGTGAGTGGCCAGCGGCTCCTTGGCGAGGCCGCGGCTCTTTTGCGGGTTCAATTCATTGCCGAATTCATCCCCCCAGCCGAGGGGCAACTCCCAGGGGTACTGCTTGGCGGTTCCGTGGCAGTCCGAACATTCGATCTCGACATTGGCCAGCAGGGTCCCGGTGATGTTACCATTGCCGTGCATGGAGGTGGTGGTGTGACAATCCTGGCACAGCAGGCCGCCTTCGGGATTGCCTTCGCGGGATTTCAGGCGGTGGTGGATATCGTCCTTGATGAACTGATAATACTTGGTGTGCAGTTTTGGTTGCTTTTTGCCTTTTTTATTGAAGGGGCTACCGTAGGGGAATTCCATCAAGCCCTGGTAGGAGACCCCGATGCGTTTGCCCCGGTTGTGGCAGGACACACAGGTCTCGTGGGGGATGCCCGAGTAGGCCTTGCCATTGGCCACGACCTTGACCTTGCGCGACGATTGAATCGAGTGGACCATGGCGTGGCCTTTTTCATCGCGCTTGACCGTCTTGTCCCCGCCCTCGTAAAGACCGGCATTGTTATAGGGGATGTGGCACGCACTACAGCCCATGCCCCGGAAGTCGCCGCGCCGATCGCGGCCTTTTACCCCCACATGGCAGCGCTGGCAATCAGTGCGCAAGTAGGTGTAAATGGCGGTCCAGGGTTTTTCGGCCAGCATGTCCACATCGGTTTTGGGCACCTGTCGGAGTTCGGTTGGGAAGTTCTCCGGAAACTTTTTCATGAGCGCCAGCGTATAGGCCTTGTAGGCATTGGTACCAAACACGGGTGTGGCGCCGTCCGGGTCGGTTACATCATAGTTGCCATACTTCTTGGCATATCCGGTGCTGGCCGGTCCCCAACCCCAGAGCGCCCCCTGGATTTTGCCGGCCTCGGTCTGCATGATAGACCGGAACTGGGCATAGGTCCATTCCTGGTGGCACTGGCCGCAAATCTTTTCGTTGACCCATACTGACCCGGAATGCACCACAAATGTCGTTAGCTCACCGCCGGCCGGAGCGCCGGTATGTGCGATCTTGGCATCCTTTTCTTCCTTGGGATTGCCGCCGTGACATACTACGCATCCGTTGGGGTCACCCATTTCGGCGCCTTTGGCATAGATCTGCTGGGCCATACCGGAACTGTGACCCCGGATTGGTTCGATGCCCGCATGACATTTGCCGGGCGCCAGGCACCCGACATCAGGAGCGGGGTAGGCGGCCGGGTCCATGTCCGCAACGTGCTGGGCGGCCATGGCCGGGAAGGAGATAAACAGACAGAAAACCAACGTTAACCAAAAACCGGCAAGCCACTTGGAAGTATTCGGCATACAATCCTCGCTTTGCTAATTGTGGTTTTTCTTGCTGCGTTTTGGCTTGAGTGTCGCGTTCGGGAGCAGGTAGGGAGATAGCGTCCAAAGATGTGATCTGTTGAGGTTGATAATGGCTCAAAAAGGGATTTATTGTCAACCAATTTTCCCTAAATCGCGGAATATTGGCGACGCCGCAACATCAAATCTTTCGCTGACCATCTTTGGGTCAACTTTGTTCAACCAGCTACAGGGCAAGGCAGCTGCTATCGATCTTCGCAATTTAAAGGGGGGTATCCGTAATATCCAGGTAGATGGCCAACACTTTTTCAAACACGCGCCGCCAGGTATAACGCCGTGCGATACCGTCAGCCCCGGCATCATCGAAGTCGGGCGTATGACGGACAGTGACCATCATTGTTTCCAGGGCCGTCGCCAGCATTTTATCCATCCGGGGCGCATCTTTTTTAAAGGGACGGTCAATGGTTTCCAGGGGCGGCAGGTCGATCAGCTGGACGGTGTCGCGCCGCGTCGGGCTGAAGATTTCCGTGAATCCCGACAGGTTGGTGGCGATGAGCCGGCAGCCGGACGCCAGTCCTTCGAAAAGGACCAGGGGCAAGCCCTCGAAAAAAGAGGGCAGGACCTGGATATGGGCCAGTTTCATCAGTTCAGAAAGACGATGGTGGTTTACATAGCCATGTACAGTGACCTGTTCGTCCAATTTCCCGGCAAGGTCCATGCACATTTCATACTCCGGCCCCTGGCCGCCGCCGGCCATGTGCAAGTGCCAATCCCGATCCTCAAGCTGTCTTAAAGATTGCAGGAGCCAGGGTACCCCTTTGCTGCGGTTGAACTTGCCGGCGTAGAGGATCTGCACGGTACCGGCCGGAGATTTGGGCGCCCGGTTGAAGATGGTTTCGTCATATCCGCCACCGGTGACGACGATGCGCTCGGGTTGGATGCTATAGACCTGCATAATATCTTTTCTTTGGTCATGGGTAAGGGCAATGACCCGGTCGATCTCCCGGCAGTATTTCTTCACATACGTTCGCAGGTGCCGGCAGTTATGGTATTGCCGCAGGTCTGTACCGTGGCAGGTGGTCACAAGGGGCACATCCGGAAACAATTTACGGACCAGGGCGGTGAGTACAAACAGGTGATTGGAGTGGATGACATCAGGCTCAAATTGAAGGACGGTTTCTTGCAAGGCCCGACCGAATGTTTGTTTATAGGCGGTCAGGCGCCCATCTTTCAGGTCCCTGAAAAGTGAGCTTTTGTATGGCATGACATCCGACATGCCGGTCACGGGGAAGGGCAGCTCCTCAGATTCAAAAAAAACATAGGAGCAGCTGTCCGCGGACAGGCCGGCCAGGTCCGGAAAATCCCCGGCCGGAATGCCGGCCAGCATATGATTGGAAAAGCCATGTGCCTGGGATTTGCGCATGATTGCGTGCAGGTAGATCCCGCTGCCGGTTTTTTCGGGCCGCTGCCCGAGGACATGTAAAACCTTCATAAATCCTCCGCCAGAGAGGCTCTGTTTTTATTTAGCGAGAGCACCGCAGACTTATTGTTTCAGCCGCGCGTACGCCGTGCGCCAGGTAGGTGAAAGCTTACGTTTCCTGGTCGGCCATTGGAAACCAAAGTGACCACACACGCGGCAGTACGCGCCCATCTGGTCAGCCAGGGGGTCATCCGCCACCGGCAATCGCTGACGGCCAAGGTTGTAGCCAAAGATGCGATCGATACCACCGGCGATGGCGCACATAAAGTAGCCACTTGGTGTTACCCCCAAGCCACACTCCGCGATGATCCGGCAGCCGCTGGCATAGTCGGCCCAATGGTAAAACGGGCGATCGCAGGGCGCATTGTTAAAGGGCCTGAAAAGATTCTTGCGAGAGGTTTTCAGTGTGCTTTTGATGACCACGTTTTCGGGTAACCGGGCAATCACCTCCCGGACTTGCCGGCCGTGAAAATTCGTGCCGAGGACCAGGCGTAGGTCCGGGTTGTGTTCGGCCCGGTATTTGTTGAGCAGACCAACAATTTCAAAAATGCGCTTGTGCAGGGTCGGTTCACCGCCAAGCAGCCGGATACGCTTCCACCGGACGCCCTGGTCGAGGCTTTGCTCGATGAAACCAGCAATCGTCGCTATCGGCATATCCGTGCGGCTGGGTGCTTGGGTACAGGAACGGTTGCAGTTAAAACACTTCAGATTGCAGCGATAGGTAATGTCGATTTCGGCATATTCACGACTGGCTGTAAACTGGCGGCCGAAACGTGCAACGACAAAACGCTGGGCCCGTATATACTGCCACGCATCCAGCATTAGACGCTGCAAGGTGACATTGCGATGTCGTGGTGGTAATCTCATCTGCCCTCGATGGCGCACCACCCGAAATAATGAAGGTTGCGGGGCCCAACTTTGGTTCGGCGCGGTCCTTCAGGTGCAAGCGCTTTAATGCGGAGCCCCCCAAATGGCAGTTCAATTGGGGGCAATTGGCCGGTGTCGTTATGCTCTGTATTACAGCCCTTGATACATTTAATCAATGGCAATCGGGACGGCCCGCTACCGGCCGTGGGCCGTCTTTGAATGGTATAAGCAAGCATTCCTCTAAATGTCTTCACCATCGGCCGGCACTGCTTCAGTGGCGAGCCTACGCGTCCAAAGTCCGGTTCCTGCTCCGAAACCGAAACTACGAATAATGCTCTGGCAATTTTGTGGCCATGCTGCTCCTAATCCAGAGTACGGGAAACTCCGAAAAAGCGCTCCGGCTCCTTTTCGCGACCATTTTCTATTACCCAGGCAAGTTCGTTTGCCAGCGAGGCATCAAGATCCTTCAGTGTTTCAAGGTCTTTTCCGGCCATCTCAGGCCGGCCCATCTGCACGAGCAGGACACCTCTGTACATATAGGGCTGGGCAAGATCTCCATCCAGACGTATGGCGCGGTTGTAGTGTTCCAGCGCCTCATCGAATCGGGACGGACCTTGCTTGCGCAGAACATAGGCGAGATTGTTGTGCCCCTGAGCAAAGCTTTCCCTTGCGGATAGTGCCTGGCGAAACTTTCTTTCGGCGGCATTAAAGTCTTTATCTAGCATCAACCTGACGCCCTCATTGTAAAGGCGAACATCTTTTCCTTGAGAAGTGGTAATACTGCTGCTGCCGGCGCCATATAGGGGTCCAATGGCCATTAGCACCAGCACGACCGCAATGAGTAGATGTCTCATCGTCCAATCCTCCGCTTGGTTGCCTAATTGTTCATTCCTTAAATGACCTGACGGTTTTTTCCGTCAGGCGCCCTGACTAAGAAATAGTAGCTACTCAATCTCATGGTATCAATGAGAAGGAATTCATGTTGCCCTGATAGGCTGGTCCTATCATCATGATGGCTGGGCCGGTCAATGGGGCGGGATAGGGATATTCCAAGCGATTGCGGGAAGCTGGATTGCGGCCGCGTTTACTACTAACCGCCAGGGCAACACAACTGCGTGCCATGGCTGGATCCGCGGTGCGAGTCCACCTATTTCAGGCATGCTTTTAGGTCGTCACGGGAGTGTAGCGTTTTGGCCATCCACTCGTATTTTGCAAGAATCAAGTCAAAGCCTTTTTTGCGGGAAAGCTCCTTGAGATAGTCATTCGGCAGATACCAGCGCTTGCTGAATTTTCCCACAGTCCTGAAAATGTCACAGTGGTTGGCCACCATCAGGTCAAAGGCTCTGCGCTTCATACCCAGAGTTCGCGGGGCCATATCGAAGGACGTAAAGTTGCGATTTGGCTGGCTGAGCCCGGTTTTCCGGCGCGAGGGTTCCAGGACGTGCTTTTCGAAATCCACGCCATCCCGATCAGACAGCAACTGGGTGGACCGGGCGACCAAAACGGTGGTCAACCGTCGAACCTGGCGCCATCTGTACTTGGGCGGCAGGGCGGCGATAGGCAGGTGTGGGGATTCGTGAATGAATTGCTCACAGTCATGCATGATTCTACGCGCTCGCCAATTGCGGATTCGGATTGCTTTCCCACTTTCATATGTCCACAGGCCGCGCCCCAGGTAGTGTTTAACGCTTTTGCCGGCATAGGCACGTAAAAAAAGCAATTCCGACTTTATGTCGACAAAAAGGGTGTAGCCTTCCCGGCCCCCTAAAAGAACTTCCCTGATCTTGGCGATATCTCGTTCGCCATCTCCCTCAAGGGCTTTTTCTGCTTTTTCCTTCAGCTTGACGGCCTTCTCGAAGATCCGCCGCGAGACATGCTGCAGCTCACCGGATTCGTACCTGACCGCAGATTGTTTCAAGATAGAATTTGGACGAACGCCCAAGGTATGTTCCAGGTATTGCAACAGCGATCGAATGCGGCTGTATGGGACCCGGTCTGTACGATTTATAGACTGGTATTCCGCCAACCACTGCTGAAGAAGTGTGTCATCGAGGCCGGCCGCGAGGAATTTCTATCGCATGATGTATTCAAAGCGCGCATGAATTGTCCTGACTTTTCCAGAGAAGATGCGGTGATCAACTCGCGGGTTTTTCTCCGCCTTGAAAAAATCCCTATAAAGATCTGCCCTGGTAACGCCTTCATGCAGATACAACCATAGGTCAACCATGGCCCTGAAAAAGGTGCCGTCAATTTTTATCGCAGCCTGAGGTGGCGCCGGCTTTCGGAACAGCATGCGATAGTGACGATCGCTGACCGAGGATACCCGCCCGTGGACCAGGTTGTAGATCTGAATGTAGGGCAGCCCGGTTCGCTCCGCCAGATCGGCAATGGCCTTGGTCCCGTGTATTTCAAAAAGACTGTCAATATCTTTATCGTTCATTCCGATGCGAGGTTTTTTCAAAGCGCTCCTTGAAAAGTCACTCTTTCTTGTCATCCTCTCTCACCATCCGTATACTCAACGGGCTGTGAACCGGCCGTCACCGGCGCCGGCAGGCACCCGTCAATAGTCTATTGCGTCTAATTATATTAGACAAAAATTAAACACGATACAGGCATTTGTAAACATTTATTGCACCCTGCTTTCGAAAAGGTCTACCCATGCAGGCGTTTGCTTCAAATATCTCCACGGTTCGAGTTTGACGGCGTTGAAAATGTTGACGCCTTAACCTTTATAAATAATTATAAATATGATATATTGCATCATCTTGGTCAGCAGGTTGAGCCGCTGGCCGAAGCAGCGCATGTCCATGCCGGGCAACAGCGGGCGGGGGACAGGCGCGCGCGTCAGATGTAGACAAAACATTGACAAGCGTATTCGCGGGCCTACTTTTCCGGTATGTCATGATGGGCATGGCATGGAGCAGGGCGTCACCCGTTGAAATGCTCGTTGAAATCGGTGACGCCTGTATTAACCCGAACTGGCAAGGAGGATTTATGCCTAGTTTCGTGATCGCTGAGAAATGCGATGGATGCAAGGGCGGTGACAAAACAGCATGCATGTACATTTGCCCCAACGACTTGATGGTTCTGGAAGCTAATGAAATGAAGGCCTACAACCAGGAACCGGATCAGTGTTGGGAGTGTTTTTCATGCGTGAAAATTTGCCCGACCCAGGCGATTGAGGTAAGAGGTTATGCTGACTTTGTGCCCTTGGGCAGCAGCATCATGCCCATGATGGGAACCGAGGATGTTATGTGGACCTGCAAGTTCCGTAATGGACTCGTTAAGCGTTTCAAGTTCCCAATCCGCACCACGCCTGAAGGCACGGCAAACGCCTATACGGACCTGAAAGGCAAGGACCTCGAGAGCAACTTGTTATCTACCCAGGAGGCCGATGGATACGAAATGCCGCGGCCCAAAGACCTGGTGTAAGCCTCGGAGTCGACTGGCCTGAAGGAACGGCCTCGGTCGCGCACGGGGGACTGCGGTTCCCCGTGCATCCTTCCGGGTCAAGACCCAATACGCATGCTTGTTGACATATGGTTAGCAGGTCAATATTAATTGAATACAACCTATACATCACTTTGACACACCCCGTTGGGAAAGGTTAGAGAACTTGAACGCCAACGGTGTTACGGGGGATCTCTGCAATGGATCAAACCGTATTTTTAAATATACTCATGGCCACCGTCGAGAAACACGGCTGCCGGATTGTAGAACTGGACATTGAGAATCATGTCATCAACTTAGATGGTCCTGACGACAAGGTTAATGCCTGTGCCCAGGCCATTGCCAAACTTGTTGGCGAATAACCGGCATCAAGTTCCCTGATCGAGCTGCCAAACGTTGCCCGGGAAAGCGGTCATGGCTATTGGCAAAGCGTGCAGTCCTGCAGCGGCGGTATTCGCAACGCCTTGCAACCTTTAGGAGTCACCCCGATGTCATTAACTGCTGGATTTCAGATTGGTTATGTAAGCTCACAGACAGGACTCTCCACGCACGTCATCAGGGCGTGGGAACGCCGCTACAAGGCGGTCGTACCGTCGCGTTCGGCCACCGGTCGACGCCTTTTTTCGCAGACCGATATCGATCGCCTGCTCCTTTTGAAACAGGCGGTCCAAAAGGGTCACAGCATCTCGCATATCGCCGGCTTGGAACGGGCAGATCTGGTTGCGCTCGCGGGTGCTGCCGCCGAACCTCCGGGTGCCAGGGCGGTTACCGGGACGACCCCTGTGAGCACGTTTATCAGGGATACAATCAAGGACTGTTTGGATGCCGTGGCGGTGTTGGACGGCAACGGCCTTTACCGGGCTCTCAAGCAGGCGGCTATGACTTGCAGTCGCCAGGTCTTGTTAGAGGCCGTTATCACACCGCTTATGGAGGTGGTCGGCCAAAGATGGTCGGATGGGTCCGGGCGGATTTTACACGGGCATCTCGCTGCCGGCGTTGTACATGCCCAGCTGATTCGCATGCTGGAGCTCCCTGCCGGCGGCAACTATGAAAAGCCCTGTTTGCTGATAGCCACGCCCTCTGGCCAGTGCTGTTATCTCGGTGCGCTGGCTGTGACTGTTATTGCCCAGGACCACGGCTGGCGGCCGATCTTTATCGGCTCCAATCTGCCGGCCGAAGAGATTGCTGCAGCCCACGCCATGCTTACGCCTGAAATGATGGCATTGAGCATTACCTGCCGAATCAACGATCAATTCATGCTTTCCGAACTTGAGCGTCTTTCTGATTTTTTAGATGATCATTGCGCCCTTGTCATCGGGGGCAGGGCTGGTCAAGCGTATGTCGAACGCCTTGAGAAAACGGGAATCACATGGGCGACCCCCCGTGAACTCATCGACCGGTTTCTATAAAGTGCCGTTCAGCAATGCCTGCCTTCTCAGGGGAAGCCGCCTCTATCTCCTATGAATTCTAAAATTATCAAAAACGCAAAGTGATCAGCGGCTGCAACCCGTTGTCGTAAAGTTGTGGTGGTTTTATGATATCGGTCTTAAATCAGGGTTCGGAACTGCGGCACCCCTGTCACTATTGAATAAAAGCCAGGGGGGCCTTAGGATTGATATACGCTTTGAGCCTATCCAGTTCGATCACAATGACGGCCGGGCCGGCGGAACAACTGATCACTTCGCAATCGCTGAAATATAGATACAGATTGACGGCATCAAACGTAAAATTTGTGTTTTCATCAATTTGGAAATCATCCACAAAGCCTATCTGGAAGTGTTCCAGCAATCCTTGGACGATCAACAGCTGCAATGGGGCCAGGCCCGTGGGCAGGAAAAGGCCCATTAAGGTGTATGGCTCACCGGTTTCCAGGTCGAGAACAAGAGCACTTTCCGAGGTAAAGGGATGGGCTCCGCCTTCTGAAAATATGGTGAAATGGAACTGCAGACAACAGCCTAAATCAGGCCCCTGTTCATAGGTCACCTCGACAGAGCGTTCCTGGTATATAAGATCACGTAACCCGATAAAGGTTTCGATCCGGGTATTGATCTTCTTTTCAAGTGCTTTGTCGGGCAGGTCGGTGACCACCGGGTAAGTTATAAATTTACCGAAATTGCCCTCAGTATTGCCTGGTTCCCGCCCGGGTTTAGTAAAGGCCTTTTTTAATATTTTATACGGATGGGCAGAGGCCGGGGGGGGGTGTCATTTTGTTTTGCGATGCTTTCACCGGGGCAAGTGTCGTTGGATTGCCGCCGTGTTTATACATGCCGGCAGTGCTCTTATGTATTCCGAGACAGGCGGTTAGAGCCAAGGCAAGGGCAAACACAAACAGTGATGCTATGATACTCGTGTGATCGTTGCTTCGAGATCCGGCCAGGCGGACGAGAAAATGCCTGGCAATTCGTTCTGCATACTGTAGGGTCCCAATCATTTGATCTTTTGGCTTGTCTTTGGTACGTTTTCTTTATCTTTCCAACAATTATCCGATAAATACAAGCCGTAATCTGCTGCCCGGAGGTTAAGATAACATTTCCGGACATGTGCAGTCGTCCCTTGAGGTGAGGATACAATCGAGCAGGTTCGCAATTACCTTCCGGCCTTGGGGCGTTGATCATGCAGAAGTGAAGCTTTGGCTTTAATAACCTCACTAAAATAGGAGAAAAGCTATGCTGCCGAAGAATACCACGATTGGTCTGGTAATCTTATTGGTGGTAGTGATTGGCCTGCCCGCCCAGGCATTTTCCGCCGGCCTGTTCACAAACATTAAGGACAAAGCCATCATGAAATGGGCCGGTTGCTATAAAAAAGGCCGGGTAATCGAGCGACAATGTGACGATGGAGATCGGCTTGACATCGCAAGGATCGTCACCTGTCAGCAAAAAGCAGATAATTATATTATGAAGTGTCGGATGGACAAAACCAAGTTAAAGCCCGGGGCCAACAAGGCAACAATTTTGACGGAACTGGAGGCCGTCCGTGACCGGGTGAAGGACCAAGTTAACGAATGCCGCGAGGGCTGTTCCGACGACTATGCACAGGCCTTTCGTGAATACGCTGAAGAATTCAACGCCAACTATCGGAAGGACAAACAGATCGGCAAAGATATCAAGGCGATTGCCAAAAAAAGAATCAAAACGATAAAAAAGGACACAGATGGTCAAAAAGCGCAGCGTAATCGTCAAAAATTGAATCAGTCCTATGACGACATGATAGCTAAGGCACAGTCGCTGAACGTCGAATTCCAGGAAAAACGTAAACTTGCCTATGCCCTTAATTTGCACCAAAGAGCCTGCCAGAATGTCAGGGGCGACCACCGCGAGCCTTGCACGCAGGTACTCATGAGGTCCATAAAAGCCGTGGATAAATGGAAGGGCCTTCTTAAGAAATACAAAAAAGTGGAGTTGGGGCCCGGACCGGGAAATGAGCACAGCCAGGGGCCCAAACGAGAATACCTGGATTGTCAGAGAGGCTGCGATGCTTTGGAAAATCGCCTTTATCGGAGCATTATACCCCAGGAAAACGCCGTTCTGGAGCAGTATGTCAACACGACCCAGTAGATCTTTGCCACCCGGGAGAACCGGGTTGCAACATGCTGAACATGCTTCTCGTGGCAGGTAAAATGTTCTGGTGCAACTCCTAAATAATTAATGAAATCCATGGTAGTGCGCTTCAGTTTTGATTGTTTGGGGTGAAGGGGGCGCTGAGCTATAGATTCTTTTTGAATTACAAAACTAAAAAGCGGGGTCAATCAGAGGCTTGGCCCTGCTTTTTTTGCATTGCAGTAATCATCAGGCTGCGTTTTGGCAAAAAGGGCACCTAATTCCCATAACCACCGGAGCATATTGTCGACCATGTCAGTGCATTGGACCAAACGTGTAAAACCCTTCTCGTAACACCATCTCTAATTTCCATGAATTCGGAACTACTGAACTTACCTCTCGAAAGATTTTGCAGCTCTCTATCGCGGCCCTTGTCGGGAAAGTCCACATAATCATCGGTACGCGTAGCCTGGTTTGTTGTTGCTATTTAGTACCGTCATTGGACCGTAGCAATTATTTAAGACTTTCCAAGAGGTCTTTTACGGCCGCCAGATAATCGGTCATCCCGCGCATGAAAATATCGTTGTGATTGGCGCCGGGTATTTTTAAAAAGTGCTTATCCGGTGACGGACTTGCATCGAACAGGGCCTGACCGTCGGAAAACGGAATGATGTGGTCGTATTCGGCGTGGATGATCAGGGTTGGCTTTTCGAATGTCTTGATCTTGTCCAGGTGCCCAAAGCCCTCGGACTCTTCGAATCCAATCGCCGCTACATTGACGCCCAGCAAGTGGAGCAGTGGTTTGACGTAGGCAAAGCCGCTTTCGACAATCAGAGCGTCGATCTGTTCCGGATATTTCCAGGCGAGTTCCAGGGCGCTGGCACTGCCCAGCGAACGGCCCATGACAATCAGTGGCCCTTGATAACGGTTGTCCAGCAGCCAATAGCGGGCAAATTCGAAAATCGTATGGCAATCTTGCATCATGGCGGCCACGGTCGGCCGGCCGGTGGAGCGGCCGTAGCCCCGGTAGTCGACCGGGAGGAAATTGACCCCCATTTGATTGTAAATGGGCCCCAGGTCATCGTAATCGCCCACGATCTCACCGTTACCATGAAAAAACAGGATATTCGGTCCCCCTGGGTGCGCCATGTGGAAACGACCGCCCACGGTGACCTCCTCGGCCACCGGGATGCTTACGTCCAGGGCGGCACCAGGGGCTGCCTGGCCGGGGTATTCGTGGCGGGGATGAAACAGGAAGGCGAGGACCTGTGGCTGGTCCAGGGCGGCGTACTTGCGAGTTGTCTTATCCGACATCGTTTTATAGCTCCCCTGTTAGATGGTTTCCATAGATTTAGCTGAGCATATCGAGCTTAGGTGGCCTGCATCTCAATATCAACACAAAATCAGATTGACGGCAAGCGCGCGACGAAAGCTTCTTGTCGATTTTCCATCAGGCAAATGCGCCCTCATTTGAAATACAAGCAGTTAGAAGCGCGCCGGCACCTTTGACCTTTGAGCCGGGATCTGATAAATTTTTCATATCCCATTTCAAAAATCGAAAGGAGAGTTCATGAAACCTGGGTATACGTCTATTGAAAAGCTGATTCGGTTTCTCACCCTTATGTTTTTCTTCCTCACCGCAGTGTCAGGGGGCGCGGCTGCCGGCGATGTGCCGGCTGAATACTTACAGGCTGCCATGGAAAAATGCCATGATGACTATAAAAGCGCATATGATAAATGCTCCCAAATTTACATTCGTAACTATGTAGAACAGGACCCTGAAGTTGCAAGAAACTACGAGTCTTGCATCAGAACCCGCAATGAAACCTTTGACCAATGCATGTCTTTTGACAAGCTGCTAAGTGACGCCAAACACAGGCAGTATCGGGACGTCAACCGGGACGTTCTGGCCGCTTGGGAAAACGCCCAGGACGCGGCCAACGTCAAGACTGGTAAGGCCGTTACAAAATGCCTGAAGAAGAAGTCAAACGCGAAACGTAGAGCATGTGTGGAGAAGGCTCAGGCCAGCGCAATAAAGCGGATGGCGAAAATAGACAAGAAATATAAGAAAAGACTCAAACCCGTGGACTAGCCAGGGGGTGCTTAAACCTTACAACCACAAGGCCGGGCTTGGGGCTAGGTGCGATCCTCCATCCGGATCTCCATCACGATTTTTCCCCAACCGCCACATTGAATCCCTACATCCGTGCACCCGAATCGCTTGAAATACATTTTGTTGGGATCAGCCCCGGCATAAAACAGCTCGCCCATGCCGAACACGGCCTGGCCGAATGAAGAGACGGCAAAGGCGCACATCCGCTTGGGGCAAAGCTTGGAAATGAGATTGCCGGCGCCGTCCAGGTAAAACTTGTCGCCCACTTTGTGCTGACTGTTGCAGCCGTGGGAATCCACGACCTCGATCACGATGGTTTTGCTCATCAACTCACCGGCTTTGCTTAAAACGTGCTCGTTACGGGGATCTTCCCGGAATTTCTGCATGTCATCATCGTTGTACCCCAGATGCTGCTGGAAAAAGGTCCATACATTTTCATCAATCGTCATAAACACCCCCTTGAGTTAGGTGATTTGGTTTAAGGTAAAAGGTATAAGGTATATAGTCAGGAGTCAGGCGTCTGGGGTCGGGAGTCGGAAAAGGCCAAGTTATTGCGTCTTTTGTCGGGTATACTTCGCTGATCTCTGACTCCCGTCTCCTGACTCCAGATTCCCAGGGTGTTCCTTCTAGCTTCTTAGCTACTCCCTGCCACTATTTCGATTTCTTTGCCTCCGCAGTATCTACACAGGATAACTTCTGAATCCGGATGCAGCCGGTGACCGCAGTTTTTGCAGACATACTTATCTTGAAAATCCCCCAGGGGGACTTCTTTCTTCTTTAAGCCAAAGCGAAGACCGGTATGTTCGGAGATTGTATCGGCACATATCTCAGCTGCTTTCCGGAATATTGGGTTTTGGGTGAGAACACCACCGAACCTGACCAGGATGATTTTCTGAGAAGGGCTGCGGGTGATGAGCCATAAGGGATAAGTTTGGGTGACCTGATTATCCTGGTGCTCTGAAATTCCAGGATAGGTCAGATCGATGTAGTCTACCTGGTTGTATCTGAACTTAATCGGCTGCTGCCAGCGCCACCACTTTTTGGTCTTGATCGCCACCTGCTTTTTTAAGTTGCTGAAATGGACCTGGCGCGCATGCGAGAATAGAAGCAAGGCATTCTCGAGAAATGGGGAACGGAGGAACAGGCTGGAGCCCTTGATTTGCAACTTGGGCAGGGAGGGATAGGCGGGGTACTTTTTGGCCATCCATGTCACCTATACGAACAGTTCCGTGAAATTAGGTGTTTAGGTATATGGTAAAAGTTCAGGGGTCTGGAGTCAGGCGTCCGGGGTCGGACGAGGGATAAGGCCAATCTATCGTCTTCTTGCGGCTATCCTGCGTAGATCTCTGACTCCCGAAACCCGACTACAGATTCCCGGGGTGTTCCTTCAGCCTTCAAACTTCGGTCTTTAACCTGATTGAAGTCACAGCACTTGATTATATGATTGCTTGTATTATTCTGATTGGTAGGATAATCAATCATTTAAGTCAAGACAAGATAAGGATCCCTGTTTCCTACATATAGAGGAGGAAATATCATGGTCAAAGTCAAAACATTCACGGGTAACCTCAAGGCTATGTATACCATGCAGGAACTGAATAATCTCGATGAGCAGGTCAATACGTTCATTGCGGAAAATAGCGTCACCAAGGTCATCTCGGTTTCGGATGCGTGTACCTCCGGGAGTGGAGATACCATCGGGATTATCAGGGTATTGACATATGAAACCGCTTAGCGGCCAACTTAAAAATGTCTTTTGGCCTAATCTCGGCGTTGACCGCTCGGTTCCGATCCTCGAAATACGTGAGTATTACGCCGGGTGGAACCTCACGGCCGCTGTACCTTGAACCAACATCCTGTTTTTGAGATAGCCTCTGGTGTCGCCGGCAGATTAACAATTTGAGCGTATGCGCTACGCTTACCCGAATATAGGTTGGTAATTCGGTCCTGCCCTTTGATAGGGTTGGACTGGTTGCGTCGGACGGGCCAAGAATAAAAGGAGGCATAACATGAAGGCGAGAATTTCAATTGTCCTGATGGTATGTGTGGCCGTATTGGCGGCAAACGCATTTGCAATGGCACCGGTAGCCATTACCGAGGCGGTGATTTGCAAAGTCATCCAGGACCGCGAGCCGGTCGATGCCGGGGATGTTTTCTCGAATGAGGTCGGTAAAGTTTACTGCTTTACCCGTTCCAGCGCCGTGGCAAAAACCACAATTACACATGTCTGGTATCTCGAAGGTGAAAAAAGAGCCGAGGTAACTTTGAACGTCGGTGCTTCGCCCTCGTGGCGAACCAGCAGTTCAAAAACAATCCGACCCATCGATACGGGCATTTGGAGAGTAAACGTGCTCGGTCCCGATGGAGAGTTGCTGGAAACCGCGACATTCGTGATTCAAAAGTAGCGACACAGCGGCGAACCACTTTATCTTTGTAATAATTCTTTAAGAGTTTGTATGTTCTGGGTACCTTTGCCTATTCAAAGGGACCCCATTGAAGCAGATAAGGTGTCGCCGCTGACGACATGATCTATACCGGTTCTGGTATTGCAGCGACAAATTGTCACCGCGCTCTGCCAGGGGGCTTGAGGTGCCTTTCAAGACACGGGACGAGAAAGAAATTGCCCGCATCAACCAACTCCAGCAGGAAAGGTTTGACCTGCTCGTGGATGCATTCGAACCTCCTTTGCCGGTCGGTGTACCGGAGCGTTTATCCAGGATTGTCGCTGCGGCCGAAATAGAAAAAGGTGCGTCTGTTTTGGATGTGGGCACGGGCAGTGGTATTCTGATACCGCTCATTCAACAATACGAGCCGGGGAAGATTCACGCCTGCGATCTCTCCCGGGAGATGCTCAAACAGGTGCAAACCAAGCATAGCGGCATCGAGACCCATTGGTGTGACGTTCGGGATTTAACCCTGCCCGACCACAGCCTTGATGTGGTCTGTATCAATGCCTGTTATGCAAACATCGCTGACAAGCCAGGTGCTTTTCGCCTGCTTGCGCGGATAGTCAAACCGGCCGGCAAAGTGGTGATCAGCCATCCGCTGGGTAAAGACTTTATCAACAAATTCAAACCGAATTGCCCTTTTCCCCTGGATGACTTTCCTGGTGAAGCCGAGGCCTGGACGTTGCTGAGTCCCTTTGGCTTCGTCATTCACTCATTTCTGGATGAACCGAACCTTTACCTCCTGGTGGTTGCAAAACGCGGTTGAGACGAGTCTGCCTGGCGCCACTGGGTATACCAATACCTAAATGATTTCCGGTGATTGGGGTTGTTCGGTGCGTCGGCTGATCAAAGGGATGGTTACGGCATCGCCGCTAAAAAGGCTACAACCAGCCTTTGTTGCGTAGCGCGTGCACGGCTAAAAACGTGTTCCACTCGGGCTCGGAACGACTCCACGTGCCATCCCTTTTTTGGCGGCTTAACAAAAGCCCAAAGGCCCGATCCAGTTGTTTATCTGCTCTGGGTAAATCCAGATGGGCCAGGGCGTTGATGGTCTGGTAGAAAGGCAGGTGGGGGTGCCAGTCGCCAGCCGCTGTCTGCAGTCTGGCGAGCTGTTCAACGGCCGACATAACGGCGTCGCCGGAGGAAAATTCGGGATGCACCACCAGGGCCCGAAACAAATTATGGGTTACGGCGGGTGTAGACCAGACATGCGGTACCGTGAACGCTTCTAAAACCATCCATTGGTAAGCGGCCAAGACTTGTGGATCGCGTTGACGTCCGAAGATTGTGGCCAGAAAGAGGGTCGCTCCGAAGGTCATACGGCCTGGTGGGCCTGACACAAACGGTAGACTTTTTATTTCTGTCGCCGGCGGCCAATTTCCGGCTTTATTTTTTCCCGGCAGTGGTTCTCTCTGAAGCCTGTCCAAAAGCCAGTCCAGGGCTGCGTCTGTGGACGGGTCGGGATCGCGCAGGGTAAGATGCAGAGCAAATAGATGTTTGATGGTCGAAATCTTGGACCCGTTCCATGAGCCATTAGGCAATTGACCTTCCAAAAGGGCGCTTACTTTTTTTTCAAAGTCCACTTCCCACAATTTGGTCCCGGCCTCGTCAAGCCATTTTTGCCGGGCATACAAACCGGCGGGGCTCTTACTGGAGCGAAATACCTGGTAAGGGTCGTGGCGCAGTTTCATGGATTGACCACCCAGCTTGTCCGGCATCTATTCAATTCAGCATCCCATCAGCAGCGATGGCTTCCACAGATATTATATAAGTGTAACCGAGCGCGGAAGCGGTCCATCCGCGCTCGGGGCTTGCGGCTGATAACCAGGGGTAGGTTTAACCAGGTACGGAAACGGGTGCGGCTTTGCCGATGTAATCCATCGTTTCTTCGTACTTACCCCGTAAATCAACAGTACCCTGGTCAATATCCTGCTTCACGGGGCTCCAGTCGGAGGGGCACTCGGTTTTCAGGGATTCGACCCGGTCGGACATCTCCTGCAGGTAGATATGGAGATCCTCGATGTTCTGAAGTACTTTCTCCTTTTCAGCTGAGCCCAGATTATCAACCTTGCGCATTACATCATACAATTTGGCTTTCCACATGGTCATTTCAGCCTCCATGCTCTTACAAAAATCCTGGACATCCATGATATTCTCCTTTCTTTAGGGTTGATGAATGTTAGCCAACAAAACCGCTGGACCACAATCCCTGTGGCGGCAGAAGACCAGCACGATTTAAGTTTAATTAAAGAAGGTCAGCGAAAGTGGATACCGAATCATCATGTTCCAGAGAGGTGACGAACAGTAGGCTGTATCCAACAAACCATAATACGACCCGTCTGAGCAAACTTTAATTGGCCGGCGCGTAAATTGTAAAAGTCAAAGACCTCCCGGACAGTCAGCCCTCTCGGGTCAGTGATTATTAGGCGGCCTCCTTTGACAATTCTTCTCGACGTTTTTTACCA
>CAJINA010000273.1 GCA_905176665.1 Olavius algarvensis Delta 4 endosymbiont
CTTGGTAAAAAACGTCGAGAAGAATTGTCAAAGGAGGCCGCCTAATAATCACTGACCCGAGAGGGCTGACTGTCCGGGAGGTCTTTGACTTTTACAATCGCAGCAATTATTTTCATATCCAACACATACGCTCCCAATACGCGCCAGATAGCAAATAGCACAGCTATTGCTGGGAATAGTGATATTGTAATAAAAGTGGTAAACAAAGATAAGTTTGTCTGCATAACCCCTATCCATGGAAGTGCGAAATTCAAGTTTTCGTTCTCTTTAATTCTCACTATTCTATTTTTCAAGAGACCATACAGATAGTATTCATAATTAACCAAGTAGAGCAAAATTATAATTATGGCTAATGGTCCCATATAGCCTATATCCGGGCCTGAGATTCTAATACCTAACATATTAGTGCTACGCCCTTTTAATCTCTCCGTCATTTTTTCTTTTAGTGACTGCTTGGCTTCTGAAATAGTCTTATGTTTTATTTCATCCCAATGGGTATATATACGAGGATAGTTTTCTCTCTTCTTGAACCAACCCTGCGGCATCCTAACATTCTCATTTTCTGTTTCACCACTTAAAAAAAACTCTTCTTTCAGCATCCCGATTTTGACAGGAAGAGAGTTTTCCTCTGTTGATAAGAACATATGGTCCATTCCAAGGGAGATAGACACTTCCTTCTTTTTAACCCCTATCATCTTTTTCAGACTCAAATCTAAAATGAAAAGATCTTTAGCATAATAAGTTCCTTTGGCCAAAAAGTCCGTTTTCCCTTTAATATTTTTTCTGATCCATTCATTAATTTTCAATTTAGTACTTCTGTCAACACCAACTTGTGATATTTTCTCAATTTGCCACTCACGATTTTCTATTGAATTACGCAAGTTCTCTATTGACGATGTTTGTATGTCAGGCCATCTAACTAAAATATCATCTACTTTTTGCAGTTTGGTGATTTTTTTTAGTATCGGTATAAAATGCTGATTTTTAACCTGAACTCTTCTGTTGTTTTCAGGTTCAATTATCTTATTAATATCATCAATCAATTTTCCAATTTTCGCTTGATGCCATTTCTTTGGTAACAGCATTAGGAAAAAGAGATCATCACTTTGAATTCTCTCAACTGCCGTCTCAAATTTTTCAAATTCAGCTAAAAGTTCTGGAGAATCAGACCATACAGAGACAACGATATAAAAAACTGTGAAAGATACGATTACAAGTGTGTAGTGCACCAAGCGTATATGTTTTAAGCCATCGTATATTGACGTATTAGTCATAGCGCTCAAGGGGTCGGACCAAGCAAACTATTTGATATTATAAATATAACATGGAATATTTACTGCAAGAACAGCATTAATCGCCCTATTTCAATCCGAAAAATGGCCGATTGAGGCCTTAGTTTAAAACTCGCCCATTAAAACCTTTAACTCAGCTTTCGACAAAGCCAGTTCCTTGCTTTTCATAAGCCAGTAACTTGAAAAGATCAGGATTCCTATAGCTTCAGCCACAAATGTGTAGGCATGTAGTTTGTTAGATATAACTGTGAGGAACAGTGCTATGCCTGGAGCTAAGATCATTCCCGCTCCCAGCAGTTTGTAAATTCGGCTGTACTTTTTCTCCAGTTTTTCATTTTTAAGTAGATGAAGGGTATCAGAGGCGCACCAGATACAAACATAAGCCATGCACAAAAAAAGTGATATTGCACAAAAGCCGTGCAGCGATAGTCTGCTGCAGTTTGGTGCACAATTCCACTCCATTGGAAAAATTGCCACACCGATTGCAAACAGACCGGTAAAATTCAAGGCCCAGTTCTCTTTTGCATTCCACCCTCTGTACAGTATGAGGAACAAACCTACGGCAAAGAGGATTCCCACAAACGGATCCCGCATGGATGCACCATTCATAGTAGCGTGGTAATAGGCGCTCATAGAACTTTGGAGGCCTATTCCTTTGAACACGCCGCCTATCCATAGAATCGTAGGAAACATCAACCCCAAGGCTGCAATACCAATTCTTAGATTCACATACGTTGCAAAAATATGCTTTTGCAGATCATCACTGTTCATGGTTTCCTCTCCAAAACCATCATCTATCAATTATAATTAATTTCACTTTATTTTTGTAGCTTGAAGTTAGTCACATACCTCATCGGGATGGCCAGCCGGATGCGCCGGATGAGTACACGGAATCAGGTCGAAGCGATGCGCTGTTACAATATGCTTACAGGGATATAGATCCCCACGCGGATGACAAGGAACCATTCCATATGGTCCAGGGCAAGGGTGCTGGCAAGGATATAAGTCTCCATTTGGGTGTGCTCTAACCTTATGAGAGCATGGAACACGATCACCTCTCGGATGCGCCGGATGCCGGCATTCACGCATAACCGTGCGACAAGGCCTTTCCCCGATGCAGTTTAAAATATTCCGGGCACGACGGTTTCCTGATGGATAACCGTTTGCTGAAAAGTGCCCTCTGCTCGCATGTTGAAGTATCGTTCGTGAAATATCAAATTCATAGCCAATTTGGCGTAACTTTTTCGCAGCCCAACAATCTGCCGCGAGCTCTTGTCTTGCTGTTCCGCCAGAAAATCTCTCTAATTTTCCCATTGAAGACGTGTGGCCTAGTCGGTGATGTGCACATTCATGGGCAAGCACAAAAATCCTCGAATTGGTCCAATTGGACATTGCCCTGGGATCGATATGGATGAACTTTCTGCCAATGCGGTCCGTCTCGGCAGTTGCCATTTGAGGGTTGGGGCCTACTACAACCGGTAGACCACAAAAAGCGTCATACCCGGCAAACATATCCGCAATCCCTTTACTTGGAGTGACTAAGAATAACACAATGACAATGAAATGGACTCTTTGCATACTTCTATTCTCCGATAGTTTTCTGAAGCTTGGTCAACTCACATGACAACATTTTACTTTGCACGCATAGATCTGACTTTTCCCCAATCGACAAATGAAAGCCGATGCCCGTCGTTATCAGGTTCTGATTGAAATGAGAGTTCATTTGCGTCCGGCCCTTCTACGTTTTGAGAAACATCGTATTTGCTGATTAAGAGAGATTGATAAGAACTCATCACATCGATGATTGGCGCTATAAAGAACAAAAAGTAGAGCCCGGATTCGGCAAAAAATAAAAACGCCATGCGGATGGCATTTTGCATCCGGGCCCAGTCTTCCCAAGACGGCATTTGAACACCCTTGACTGTGGCCACACCGGAAAGGAGAATTGACATGCAGACACCGAGGATTGTGGCCGCTGCCAAATAGACTTGAAGGAACTTGCTGAGCAGGAAACTCCACTCTTTTTTCAGTTCGGTAATAACGTCCTTGTCGTATTTATCAAGGTCCGCCTCCACTCTTTCTTTAAGACTTAGCATTCTTCTCTGCATGGCCCTGAGAAGTAAAACGACGCCTATATTTCCATAGTAGAATCCAAACCAGGAAAAATCGATAATCCCGAATCCTTTTATGAAAAAATGCGCGGCATAGCCAAAAACCGCAACAAAACCAAAAGTTATGATCTTACCGATACTATCGAGCTTTAAGACCTGCGGAAACGTCAGATAGAAAACGGTCAAGAGTGTCCCGGGGATCCAAAGCCGATTTAAAGTGGCTGAATAGTGAAACATCGCCGGCCTGAAAATGTGGGTAGCAAGATGTGGTGTGTATGAATAAAAAACCCAGGTGAGTCCAAACAGCAGGATTGCGAGCCGGTCATATTTTTCATCAAGAATCTTGGCTGGATTTGAAAATAAGAAAGTTTTCACTTAAATATCGTCCTCATTCAATGTGAGAAAACGGCAATCGGACTTTTATACAGATTTTGGCATTTCGGTTTGGAAAGGGGGTATTTTGAAATACCTAACATATAGCCAAATTAAGTCAAATATTTTAATCAATGTCGGATTTCGCAGTAGATATTAGGCGGGACGAGAGTCGAACCACGGCAAAGGTTGGGAAATATTCTAACAGAGGTGCATATAGGGTTGCCCACTAAAGGTATATCATACCTTCCTGAATCTAATTTCCAAGGCACCCTTTAGGGCACACTTATCCTCAATAGTATTGACAATGTGACCAAATGGGTGTTATTTGTATAGGCATATTTTACCCTCCCAAACGGCGATAGCATAATAATATCAGATGTATGACTATAAGAAAAAGCTCGAAAAGGGTTTTAAGCGTTTAGGCTTCTGGGTTATCCGCTGCCGTTTGATTATCATACTGTTGACGGTAATGGTGGCCGGAGCAGCCATTACGCAGCTTCCCAGGCTCAGCATCGCCACATCGGTGGAAACCCTGTTCTCGCAGGATGATAGGCTGCTTACCGATTACCAGTGGTTTCGCGGTCAATTCGGACGTGACGAGAATATCGTGCTGCTGGTCTCGTCCGGTAACGTCTTCAGCCCTGAATTCCTCTCCAAACTCAAGTGGCTGCATGCAGATCTGGAAAATGCGGTGCCGTTGCTGAAAGAAGTCAGATCGCTGGCCAATGCCCCCTACATCGCGGCCACCGACAGCGGCATGCGGGCCGGCCGGATTCTCGATAACCCGCCACGGACAGCCGAAGAATCGCGGCAGTTCAGAAAACGAGCGCTGGCCTATCCCGGGTTGAAAAACCTCTATTTCACCCCGGACGGCAAGCAGGCCATGGTCGTTATCAAAACGCAGGCGGTTTCGGCCTTGACACCCGACGGCAAACGCCTGCGCGGGTATGCCCGGGGCGTTCCCGGGGCAAAAAGGCCGGCTCATTCCGGGGAGCAGCAATCCATATCACAGGTAGAAAATATTGCCGTCATCGCTATCGTCGAGGCCATTATCAAGCAATACCAGGCCGAGGAGTTCCGGATTGCCTTCAGCGGCACACCGGTCTACCAATATCATGTCGAGCCGATGATCCGCGCCAACATGATCAAGATGTGTCTTACGATCCTCTTTGTTCCGCTGCTGCTTATGCCGATCATATTTGGCCGCGGCTCGGGTGCTTTCTTTCCCCAAATCACGACCATCCTGGGCCTGCTGGTGGCCCTGGGATTGATGGCCCTGCTGTCGGTGCGCTTCAGCAATACCTCATCGATGCTGCCCTCCATCATTCTATCCATCGGCCTGACCGCCCCCATTCATTTCCTGGTGGTTTTTTACAAATTCCAGAATAGGGTGGGCAAGTTCCGGGGCATCATCGCCACCATGCAGCACTCCGGCTTTCCGATCACCATGACCAGCCTCACAACTGTAGCGGGTTTGATGACATTTTCATTCACCGGGATTGCGCCCATCGCAAATCTGGTGAATTTCACCATCGTCGGCATTCTGGCCATCCTGGTGTTTACGCTCTTCTCCCTGCCCGCCATTCTCTCCATCCTGCAAGTTGTGGAGGGCGTAAAACAGGGGGAAGCGATCTATAAGGCTTCCATTTTCAACCGCTCCCTGCAGGCGCTCGGGCGCCTCGGGATCGCCCGGCCCAAACCTGTTTTCTTTGGGTTCCTGGCGGTTACCATTCTGGCGGGCATCAACATTCCCAGGCTGCATTTTTCACACAACGAGCTGCACTATTTTGAGCGAGCATCCCGTTTCATGCGACAGGTCCGCTTTATTGAAAAGAAAACCGGCGGGTTTCGGGCCCTGGAAATAGTGGTCGATACAGAAAAAAAACAGGGCATCATCGACCACGACCTGCTGGATGCTTTCGAGCGGATGGACGTCTACCTGCGCTCAAAGACCGATGATTATGTACGGCCGTTCGTGGGACGCACCCGCTCGACTGCCGATCTCATCAAGGAGATTGCCTGTGGCCCCGAACACCAGGGGGACGATGCGTGTAAGCTTCCGGAAGACCGTCGGGTGCTGACAGAGCATTTCGATCAGCTCAATCGCCTGGTTCCCGAAACCTTGCAACATTACACGGATGCGGATTTGAGCATGGGGCGTTTGACGGCCATGATGTACTGGCGGGATGCGGCCAGGGATGTGAATTTCATTAACCGGGTGAAAAAATTTACCGCCGTGCTGTTTGACTCCGCTGCCAGGCAGGCGGTCACCGGGGTTGCCGCCATCAACTCCGGCATCCTCGATGCGATGATGACCAGCCTGGCCATTGGCTACGGCACGGGATTTATCCTGATTACGATATTGATGGTCCTGGCCGTTGGCGACCTGCGCCTGGGGCTGCTGGCCATGATCCCCAACCTGTTTCCCATTGTGATCGGGCTGGGCGTCATGGGGCTTTTAAAGATTCCGCTGAATACCTACAACCTGATCGGCGGCTGTATCGCCATTGGCCTGGCGGTGGACGACACCATCCACTTTTTCCATAACTTCCGCAGGTACTACCTGCAATCCGGCGATATCAGCTTTGCGGTCCGCGAAACATTGGGATCGGCCGGCCGGGCCTTGCTGGCAACCACCATGGTCCTGGTGGCCAGTTTCTGGATGCGGCTGTTCAGCGACCTGAAAGTGGTCTCCGATTTTGGCCTGGTGATGGGGATCGCGCTGCTCGTGGCATTTCTGGCCGATGTCCTGCTCGCGCCGGCTTTACTGCGGATCTATTATAGGGCCGAGCAGGCAGAACCCTTGGAACAAATTGACGTAAAGAATCCTGGCCCGGAGGACCAAGCATTGGATTACACCTGAGGGGCGGCCGGATTCAGGGGAGCAGGCTGAAGACTGAAGGCTGAAGTAAAATCTCGGGATATAGCTTTTAGCAGTTAGCGATTAGCGAATCGTTTTCGTATTTAAGCTAAAAGCCAAAGGCTACTATGGCGAAGTCGGCGACGTGCCCTGGAGATCAAGTTTTTAGGGCCGGCTAAAGAAGCCTGGTCCAGATGGCCAGGCTTTGGGTTGCCCCTTATAGGGGCTTCACTTCAAAAAACACAAAAACAAAACCATGCATCGCGCAAAGACGCAAAGGCGCAGAGAAAGGCAAAACCAGGATTCCGTCGCACTAACGTGCGAAAACCCACTTCAGGGTCCTTTAGGTGTTAATCCCGCGTAGCGGAACAATAATTGTGGTTTCTTTGCGCCTCTGCGTCTCTGCGCGAGAAAAATGCTTTTACGGCACAGCCGAATGTCTCTGACTTGGCCCTGAGGACAAGGTTTTAAAGGATTGAATAAAGAAGGTGCAAAACGCATGATACCCATGAAGAGCATCCTCAAGTTGGGAGCCGTTTACCTGGCCAGCCTTGTGGTCATCGGGCTGGTGGTGTGGGCCTGCATTGTGCTGTTTGCGCAAAAGACATTATATCTTGATCAGAAGCAATGGAATCCGGCCCAACCGGAAACCCAGCACATCGATCCGGGCCGTCTTGCCAGAGCACTCGATTATGTGGACACGCGGCTGCCTACGGCCCGCAGCCTACTGATGCTGCGCAACGGGAAAACGGTCGTCGAAAAATACTACTGGCAAAGTGGGCCCCTGGAAACGGATTACCTGCATGCTTTAAACCTTCCGCTTCTTCAGGTATTGATCGGTATCGCCATCGATCAAAAATTGATCCAGGGGCCGGAGCAGCCCCTAACTGCTTTTTTCCCCAAACAACTGAAACAGAGTCAGTCCGACGAGGGCTTGTCCTTGACCTTGAACGACCTGCTATGGGCCCGGGCGCCCTTGCTCTGGGGTTCCCATAACCCGGACTATTGGAAGCTGTTTTACGCCAATGACCGGATCGAGGCCAGCCTGCGCGTCGTTTCACGGCACCGGGAAAAGGCGCAACCCGCCATAAACTTTGCCGCTGCGTTTTTATTGAGCCAGGTGATTGAAAATGTATCCGGCCGGAGCGTCTTTGACTACGCGGCCCAATATCTCTTCCAACCGCTGGGCATTGTGACCAACGGAGCCAATGAAGACGATCTGCCCAAGGACACGTTCGTTGGATTTCAACTCAAAGCGCTCGATCTGGCCAAGATGGGCTACCTGCTGGCCCAGGAAGGGACCTGGGAAGGCAGACAGATCGTCTCCAGACAATGGGTTCAAAGGTTATTTGCCGGAGCGCCGGAAGCTGAGCTCGATGACATGCCGGGCGGCGGATGGGTGAAGACAATCATCAATGAGCGTGACTGTCTGGTGGTGCGCGGTGAAGGGGGACAGTATCTCGTCCTGGTGCCGGCTGCACAAGTCGTTTTGGCAGTGACGTCGACAAGCCGCTTTCCATTGCCAAAAGATACCGGGCGCGACAGGCTGCTGGCGCTGATTGTCGGGGCTGTTATGGAACCGTCGGAAACGGAGACACCGGCAGCCAGGCCGGAAACGGAGACACTGGCAACCAAACCGGAACCGGAATCAGAAACTGTATCGGCGGACAATGCCTACATATTTGAGCCCAATTATGTACTCTCCGTGGCTGTGCCCAAGGACATCCTGAATTTCTTCGATCAATTTGCACTGGACATCATCAGTAAAGACACCCACGTCATCATTGAAAATTATGCGCGGGCGTACAACCACCACCGGGACATGTTCGCCTCCCCCTCCCGCCTGATGTTTACCGGCAGCCCGCCCCCCCTGGAATACATTCACATAACCAAGCTGCGTATCGAAAAAAACAGGGCCTACCTGCGCGGCAAGCTGAAGATCGCCCACCGGACTTACGCCGGACCACAAGGGGTCTACCCCCTGGAGAACTTAATCAAACTGAAAGGTCGCTGGCGCTGGCTCGGATTGCCGGAAAAGGCCGACTTGCTGGACAGGGATGACTATTTCGATGCGGAGCTGAGCGATGAGCAGCACCAGTTCCTGGAGGACTGTGCCGGTAATCTGATGGGGAAAACTTCAATTTTTGGAAAAGATTGTTTTGCGGAGAGTTTCCGACCGGACGGCAGCGGAAAATCGCTGTTCGCCAATCGTATCCAACCTTTTTTCCGCGGCGGCTCCGACAAAAAACTGCATATAACCAGCGTGCAGCGCAATAGCGACGCCTACCGGGTACAGGGCTATATCGACGGCAGTGCCCTGGGAGAAATCAGCCTGCCTGACAACCTGCAAATCGTTAAGGAGAATGGCCGATATAAGTGGGGCCTCACACCAAAACACAATGGTAAAACCATGCATCGCGCAGAGGCGCAGAGACGCAGGGAAGACCAAAAACCAGATTTGGGGCGCTATCGCGCGAAAAACAAACCAAGTAAAGATCTTTAGGGTTTAATCCCGCGTAGCGGGAAACTATTTGCGGTGTTCTCTGCGTCTCTGCGCCTCTGCGCGAGGATAAGGTTTAGAAAAGAATTCAAAAGAAAACGCGAAATGCAAACCCCTGCATCGCGCGGAGACGCAAAGGCGCAGGGAGGACCAAAAACCAGAAATTGGGTGCGCTATCGCGCGAAAAACAGACCAGGTAAGGATCTTTAGGGTTTAATCCCGTGTAGCGGGAAACTATTTGCGGTTTCCTCAGCGTCTCTGCGCCTCTGCGCGAGGATAAGGTTTAAAAAGAATTCAAAAGAAAATGCGAAATGCTAACCCAATGCATCGCGCGGAGACGCTGAGGCGCAGGGAAACCCAAAACCAGATTGGGCGCGCTATCGCGCGTAAAACCATTGAAAACTTCAGGCTTAAAAGCCCTTTTAGTTTTAATCCCGTGTAGCGGGAATATATTTATGGGTTCTCTGCGTCTCTGCGCCTCTGCGCGAGGATAAGGTTTAAAAAGGATTCAACAGAAAACGCGAAATGCAAGCCCCTGCATCGCGCGGAGACGCTGAGGCGCAGGGAAGACCTATAACCAGAATTTGGGCGCGCTATCGCGCGAAGAGCAAAAAAACAAGGGCATTGGTGTTTTCACCGGCAAAGCCGTGTATATTCATGGGTTCTCTGCGTCTCTGCGCCTCTGCGCGAGAATTTTGCAATTACGACAAATCCAGTGGCCAACGATCCGGTCTTGGCGCTATGGCGTCGACCGTTATAGAGAAAAACCACCCCTGTATCGATCCTGATTTATCAGATCGCTTGCTTGTTAAAGCCAAAACCCAAACCTTTGCGCCAACGGTAGTAGTTTTTGGCATTTTTTTCTTTTTGCAGCAGATCAAAAAGCAGATTGTAGATATAGACCGGATTATAATCACCAATCCGGTTCCGGCAGTTGTCGGTTCTGCATTCAACCTGGTTCAAATTAAAATTTCGCGAGTAAGACATTTGCGCGGAATTGTCATAGAAGAATTGAAACTTGGCAATCATGTCCAGGTTGTCGGCATTGTAGAGAATCGTAAGCTCGTCTAAAAAATGCTGATCGATGACTTGCCCCTCTTGCACGTCGAATCCAGCGCCCACGCCAATAAGCTGACTGTATTTTGTAACCTGGGAAATCTTGCCGACCTTTAAAGCATACAGACGGTCGATATCTTCGAGCGGCAGCAGACGTTTTACAACGATCGCCAAATTGGGGCCCAGAAGATACTTGATCTCATACTGGGTCGGGGAATCGGTTACCGGCCTTTCCTTGCGCTTACCCTCCAGAACAAGATCGCTGCGAAACAGGCGTTTTTTCCGCTCTTTGGCTTTAAGTGATTCTTCGATCAGGCTGGTATGGATGCGGTAATCTTTTATATTGTTGGATTGTGTTTTCACCATTCGACAACCTTTTTTCAATGACAACGCATGCCCCGCGTAGCATGTTTTGAGATAGGTTCTGGTATATTAAACGAGCAATACCCAATACATAAGCATTGTTTAGGCGAAATGAAGGGCTTTCATGAATTTCCAGTTGAATTTTTAATTTCTATGCCTGTTACCAAAGTTGCCAGCTATGCCGGGCCCACGTTACGTTAAGGTTAGCCTCTGGATTGAATCCAAAGATATCATAAAAATGGTACCGATACAGCTATAATAACCCTGTTTTTATGTGAAAAATAGCAGATAGCCTCCAGAATAGCGCCGAGTGATACCTCTCGTTCCTACTAAAAGCTTAAGTTTTGTTAAGCACGGTCGATATCAGTACATACAAGGGAAAAATCATTTACATGTCAAAAATAGACAGAACGGGCGGCGATCGTCCGCCGTATTCAAAGACAGGATTTCATTTGCGATGAGAATATTGATTGCTGACGACAATTCTACCTCTCTTTTCATCTTAAAACGCACCCTATCCAAATGGGGACATGACGTTACGTCCGTTGCTGATGGGGTCGAAGCATGGGAAAAGTTGCAAAGCAAGGATACACCCAAACTGGCCATCCTGGACTGGATGATGCCGGGTATGGACGGCCTTGAGATTTGCCGCCGGCTGCGGCAGTTTGAAACAGCTGTTGCAGCGTATGTGATCCTTTTAACCGCCAAGAAAGACAAAAAGGATATCATCAGGGGACTGAATGCCGGCGCCGACGACTATATTGTGAAACCGTTTGATCACGACGAGTTGCGCGCCAGAATTGACGTAGGGCGCCGCGTTATTGAATTGCGGACCACTCTGGCGGAAAAGGAAAAACTACAGGGTGTCGTTGAGATGGCCGGCGCCATATGCCATGAACTCAACCAACCGCTGATGGCCATTTCCGGATATTCGGAACTTTTATTGATGGATTTACCCGCGGACAAATTCCAACACAAAAGTCTAAAAAAAATCAAAGAGCAGGTTGATCGGGTGGGTAGTATAACCAGAAAATTAATGTGTATTACGAGATATAAGACCAAAAACTACCTCAATAAAAATATCATCGACATCAATGCCGCAATTACGGACAGACCAATCAAAACCAAAAAGATGTAAAAAATCGAAACGAGCGAACGCAACGCTTTCGCGGCGGCCCTCTACCTGAGCCTGGTCTATTTCCCATTTACACCCCTGGATTTTGGCCTGGGCCTGGCCCAGGTTCGCTTCTGGAATTATTTTTCCAGGACCGGTTAGGGTATCCTGGCCGGCACCTTTATCCTGCTTTTTTTCTTCGGCACCTTGAATTCGGCTGGTCCGCCCGCAACTGGAGCGGGCCGCTTTCCGGCAAGGTCTTCTTTTTTCTGGCATTGTTTGTATTTTTCCTGTTTGTCCCCAAACTGGTTACGGCGCTGAAGAATCGGTCCCCAGCGAGTTGACCTGCAGGGTCATCCATTAGAGGGCAACCCCGCTTTCCCGCCACGGCACGATTTCCAGCCTTGAGTTTGAAACGGTTTTTTGAAATAGTTAGACTGATGTCCGGCCCCCTGCCCGGCGTCAGCCTGCACGGTCCCTGCAGATACGCGTAATTTTACCGAGCTCGCATTGTTTTTGGCTACCTGGAAAAAGGATATATAGCTATGCGAAAATTGAGCATCCTGTATGCGCTGCGAATCACTGGCCTTTGTCTGTTGGCATGGATGCTCACTACGCCAGCCATCACGCTCGCGGCCGACTGTTTAAAAATGGACCCCGCGCACGGCGCCTGGAATGCGTTGTTGCAAAGTTGGGTGAGTGACAGCCGGGTGGCATATGCCGGCTTTAAGGAGGAAGGGCGGGCTCCATTGGAGGCCTACCTCGAAACCCTGTCAGCGACGTGTGCCCCTGATTATGTAAAGTGGTCCAGGGAGGAACGGCTGGCCTTCTGGATCAATGCCTACAACGCCTTCACCGTTAAACTGGTTGTTGATCACTACCCGATCCGCTCGATCCGCAAGAT
Source organism: Olavius algarvensis Delta 4 endosymbiont (assembly GCA_905176665.1). Classification (GTDB taxonomy): domain Bacteria; phylum Desulfobacterota; class Desulfobacteria; order Desulfobacterales; family CAJINA01; genus CAJINA01. The sequence continues at coordinate 12,576 of CAJINA010000273.1, forward strand.
AGGGTTTCTCCCCGGTGCGGCTTTTCGCCGCCGCTTCATTCCCATGCCCGGTCTGAAGGGAGGGGCTATATCCCTCGACGGTATTGAGAACGACACCTTGCGCGCCGATTTTAACGAACCGCGCATTCACTTTGCCCTGGTGTGTGCCTCGCTGGGATGCCCGGCGTTGCGTAAAGAGGCCTATCGGGCGGCTGACCTGGAGCGCCAACTCGACGAACAGACACGCGCATTTTTGAGCGATACGACCAAGAACCGTTTCGACCCGGTCACGAACACCTTGTATCTGTCGCCTATCTTCGACTGGTTCCGGGCCGACTTCGAAACGGTGGCCGGATCGGTTGCCGGGTATGTCGCCCGCTATATGGACGATCCACGGATCAGCGAACCCGGCGTAAAGATCGCGTATACCAAATACGACTGGTCACTGAATGGCCCTAATACCGCCGACTGACCTGGGGGCCCAAATCATGAAATTGGTCAGACAAATTTGAGGAGGGATTTATGTGGAATACCAAAGATCTGGTGATGATAACGGCGCTGGCAATTCTGTTGGGATTCGGCACGGCCTGTTTCGGCCTGTTGGGCGACAGCAAGCCGTCCAAGGAGGCTGAAATTCCTGAGTGTGCCGGCCTGGGTGGCCAGGCCAAGGTCGATTGTGAGGCCAAATACAAACAGCAATGAGCCACCCTATCGTTGATGAGATAAATGAAATCCGGAAGATTCTGGGTGCCACCTGGAACCACCTGCCGGATAAGCTGCGCGGGCCGACCCAGTTTTTGGGGCGGCACTATGCGGGCTGTGGTGCCACGATTGGCGCCATGCCGGCATGTGACTTCAGATGCACAGCCTGTTACCTCGACGAGGTCTCAAATCGAGTAAGCCCGCTTCCGCTGGGCAAAGTAAAAGCCCAGATTCGAGCCTTGCGGCAATGGCTCGGCCCCGCCGGCAATCTCCAGTTGACGGACGGGGAGATCACTTTGCGCTCCCCGGCTGAACTGATCGAGCTGATCGCCTATGCACGTGCGGTCGGCCTCGTTCCGATGATTATGACCCACGGCGAAACCTTCAGACGCCGGCCAGGGCTCCTCGAACGTCTGATGACGGAAGGGGGACTTACCGAAGTCTGTTTCCATATCGATACGACCGTGCGCGGCCGACGCGACCGCTACGCAGGTGCGTCTGATGAGGTGGATCTTAACGGCCTGCGGGCGGAATTCGCAACGATGATCCGCACGGCCCGCCGTGAAACCGGACGCCGATTGGAGGTCGCTTCAACCGTGACGGTAACGCCCCGGAACATCGACGCCATCCCCGGGATCGTGCGCTGGTTTCTATCCAATGCCGATGCTTTCAAAATGTTGAGTTTCCAGCCCATAGCCGCTGTCGGCCGCACCCCCACCGAGATCGCGGGTGTTTCTGTTGATCACCTCTGGTCACGTATCGCGGAAGGGGCCAATAACCCGTCTCTTTTGCAGGGAGAGGGCTGGCTTGGCCATCCGGCCTGCGGCCGCTTCGTGCAGGGCTTGGCGGTCCGCCAAAGGGATGGTGTGGAACTCATACCTTTATACCGGCGTGATGACAGCGACGATATGCGGTTTCTGCGTGGGCTGCTGGACCGGATGGGCGGCCTCTCTTTTCGTCTCGACTCTCGCAGTCGCGCCGTACGTAAGCTTGCGCACGTTTTAAAGCCGCGCGCCGGCTTTCTTCTCCGGCATGGCTTTCCATACATCCGGCGACTATTAAAACGAACCGGTACGCTGCGCGCCCGCTATTTTTGTATCGTGAGTCATCACTTCATGGACCCGGTGGAGATCGCCTCACCGACAGGCATTGAGCGCCAGTCCGTATGCGTGTTTCGGGTTCCCATCAACGGACGGCTGGAGCCCATGTGCGCGGTCAACGCCAAGGGTCTGCGCGAAAGGTTTTATGAGACAATGGAGACGACGGTATCCAGGAAGGCGGCCTGATAATGAACCCCTGGGGCCTTTTCACTGCCGCTGGCTGCGTGGTAGCCGTACTCTGGCTTCGGCGACACCACGATAACCTGGGCCTCTCCCAAAACGAATTCTGGGCATCGATCTGGACACTTCTGTTGGGGGCCATTGCAGGGGCAAAATTGCTCTTTCTGGTGTTGGGGTGGGAGCACTACGCGCGCGGTGAACTGCGCTTCTGGGCCGATTTCGATGTCGGTTTCGTGTTTTTCGGCGGCCTGGTGGGCGCTGTTTTAGCCGGTTTGCTTTTCGCGCGGGTCCGCGGCCTCAGTTTTATACGGGGGGCTGATTACTATGCAGTCGCGATTCCTATGGGTCACGCGATCGGTCGCATCGGCTGTTTTTTATCAGGTTGTTGTGCGGGGCGGCTGCCACATCCCGTGCAACTATACGAGTCCTTAGGATTGGCACTGATAGCGCTAACGAGCCGTACCATTCTCACCCGGGTCGAATCAGAGAAGGCCCCCGTCGGCGCGGCTTTTCGCTGTTACCTTATTTTGTATGGGCTGTTGCGCATTCTGCTCGATCCCTTGCGTGCGGATGGTCGCCCGGAGCGTTTTTGGGGATTCTCACATCAGCAGTTGATCGCGCTGCTAATCGTGGTGGCCGCGCTTATCTGGCACGAGACGACACGTCTCCGCAGCTCAGCTTTGAAAGAATAAAAGCCTGCAAGGCATCATGAAGTCCCTCAAAGGGGCTGACTATCTATTTGGGTTTGAACTTGCCCTTTAAGACGCGCCGAGCATCACAGGAAAGGGCGAAGGAGCGAAATGCTTGTTTGAGCGCAGCGAGTTGTGCTGAGCGCGCCCTTTCCGAGAAGCGCAGGGCAGCCCGCAGGGCCACGTCTTATGTTGGCGTTTTCTTTGGGTTACCTTTCTTGTAAACACAAGCAAAGTGCCAAGAAGATACAAAATAAAAACAGTCTATTACACTGGCCTCACCGTTAACAGAGAAAAAATTCTCCCCGGATCCGTGGAACCTCGCCTGGTCCTGAACCAATGATGGGGGTATTGGATCAGAACTGAGATGCCTGTGGTCTCGCCACATGAACGACAGGTCCGATCCTATCACTTCTGGTTCCACCGCCCCTGCCGTTTCAAGCGGCTCTCAACCATCCAGTGATACAGTTTAGCTAAAAGCGGCCGCAAGGCAGGCCGGCTGATCAGCCAGGCCAGGGGCCTCAACCGGGGCACGCGGTTCAGCAGAACGATGTAGGCGTCCATCTCGGAAAGCACATTCTGGTTTTGATCCTTGATATGCAGTTCCAGCAACGCCCTGACCGGATCGATACCGATCCTGCGCAGGTGGTCGTCCCGGCCGGTGATGTCCACCCAGGTCACCGGTTTACCGGCTTCACTGGACAGCTTGTCGTAGGCGTGCATGTCCTTGATGCAGCTCGGGCAGCTGCCATCGAAATAGACCGTAATGTTGTTGTCTTTCGAATCCATTGATATGCCCTCAGCAACCTGTCGAAAGCTAAGGCTGGCCGAACCGACAGTCAAATCAAACGCCGGGCCACCAACCCAAAGCCAATCCGACCGAAAAGGGCAGGCATTTTCTCCCACCCCCCATTTGCACCAATGTACGCACACAAGCACACAACTTGCTGTGATTACATGTCTTTAGAAATAGGGCCGATCAGACAAACTTGGCAGCTTATGGGCAACCATTGGCAGGTTCCTTGACATGGTATGCAATCATACCAACATATTGTTTAGAAGCTGTCGCAAAAAAGACTTTTGGCCCGATCTCGTCGTTGGACGCAAAATTTATGGCCTTGAAATACGCCAGTATTCCGCCGGTTTGAATTTTGCACCCGCCTTGACCTCGAACCAAAGTCCGTTTTTTGAGATCGCTTCCACACATGTTCTTTTAATATTCTTCCATTGAGAAATAGCCTACTATCATTCTAATATCTTAGGGTTTTTCCACATTTACCCCCTGATTGGCACTGGTAAGGCGCAACGCTTTCTTCAGTCTTTAAAACAGGCCCGTGCGCCCATTCCATAAATTGGAGGGGAGCTGATGACATGATCAATCCCGCAAAGAAATACCCGCCTAAAAAGCAAGCCGGGAACCAGGCCGCGCTTCTGGCCCGCTTTCCAGAGGAGGGCAAGAATCCCGTGGTCCGCGTGAGCGGCGATGGGACCCTGCTCTACATGAACCGGGCCGCAGAGTCGGTCCTGCGCGAATGGGAATTGGGTATCGGTGTGAAATTGCCGCAGGCGTTCATGGAGCAACTCAACCAGTGTCTGGAGGACGAAGAGTGCCTCAAGGAGGGCCTGGAATGCGAGATCGAAGACCAGCGCCTGGTCTTTATCCCCATACTCATAAACGGCACGGATCCACTTTTGCTATACGGACAGGCTGCCGACCGGTGGCGCAAATACGGCGAACACCTGAACCTGCTGGCAAACGTTTTCGAGAACGTCATCGAGAGCATCGTCATCACGGATGCCGACGGACATATCGAGCAGGTCAACCCGGCGTTTACCGCTATCACCGGATATGAGCCCGAAGAGGTCATCGGCAAGACGCCCCGTATCCTCAGGTCCGATAAACACGAGCCTGAATTCTACAAATGGATGTGGAGCGAGATCAAACACAAGGGCGTCTGGAAGGGCACTATCTGGAACCGCCGCAAGAACGGTGAAATCTACCCCGCCCTGCTCTCCATCGCGGCCATCAAGAATAACGCGGGTCGCACGACCCACTATTGCAGCATCTGCCACGACGTAACCGAAAAGAAATACAATGAAGACAGGATGTGGTTCGAGGCCTATCACGACGTCCTGACCGGCCTGCCCAGCAAGCAGCTCTTCTACGACCGGCTGGACAGGGCCTTCACGCGTGCCGAAAGGGAAAAGACCATGCTGGCCATCCTTCTAGTCGGCCTGGACGGTTTTGGAAAACTCAATGACCAATGGGGCTACAAGACCGGAGACCTCATCCTCCAGGCGGTCGCCCAGCGCCTCACCGGAAGCATCACCGGCGACGACACCATTGCCCGCTACATGGGCGACGAATTTACCATGATTATCGGCGAGAGCGGTGGTGAAACGGCATTTGCAAAAACGCGTGGCGAACACATTATCAAAACCCTGTCGGTACCCATCCACGTTCAGGAAAGTGAGTTCCGGATTAGGGCTAGCATCGGCATCTCCATTTATCCCCTGGACGCCCTGGACAGGCATTCCCTGCTGGACAATGCATTAAAGGCGCTGCAATCCGCTAAGAACCAGGGCGGCGGACAGGTTGTCCTGAACCGCTAAATCCTGCCCGGGCCCCATCGTCGACCCAGGCTCGTTGCTCATTGCCCCTGCCTTTATCCATTTTTAAAGTCTGCCGGCTAAATACCGATATATAAAAAAGAGACTTCCCCTTAGCCGAGGATGGGTATATGGACAAGCGCGACTACTTATCGAGTTTTAAATTCTTTTTTCTGATTTTCATCCCGCTGGCACTGTTTTTTACATGCATCACGGGGCTTTTTCTCTACCAGGAGGTGAACAAACAGACCTCCTTGCTGCAGTCCAATGAGATGCAAACCATCGAAAAGCTGAGCAGGGTAGCCAACGAGAATATCCGGTCGGTCGTCTCCGACCTGTTTCTGCTTTCCGCCGACCCGGCCATGTACCGCATGATCGCGGATGAAAACGTCGCCACCCGCCAGGAACTGGCCCGGCTGTTCAAAAAATTCAGCCGCAGCACCGGCCTCTACGACCAGGTCCGCTTCCTGGACACCACCGGCATGGAGCGAGTCCGCATCAACTACAGCCAGAGCATTCCGCTGCAGGTGCCGGCGGACAGGCTCCAGAACAAAGGCAAACGCTATTATTTCCAGGACACCTTCAAACTGGAACCCGGACGGATATTCGTCTCGCCCTTTGATCTGAATATGGAGCAGGGCCAGGTGGAGGTCCCGATAAAACCCATGATCCGTTTCGGCACACCGGTTATAGACCCCAAGGGCGTCAAGCACGGTATTGTCCTGCTCAACTACTTTGGAAAAAGACTCCTGGCAGAACTGGAGGAGGCCGCATCTGATTCGTCCGGGAATCTTATGCTCCTGAATGACCGGGGCTACTGGCCCAAAGGCCTCACCAGGCAGGATGAATGGGGATTTATGTTTCCAGGGCGTGCGAAGCTGACAATGGCGCAGCGTTATCCGGGAGCTTGGGGTATCCTCACTTCCAGTGAAGAGGGACAGTTCCAAAATGACCAGGGCATTTATACCTTCACCACGATCCGGCCGCTGGATCGCAACATGCAGAGCAGCACCGGCCATGCGGCTGCCGACCAGGCCAGCACTGCGGTCATTTCAAACCAGGAGTTTTCCTGGAAAATCGTGACTCTGGTGACCAGCCACAACCTCCAACAGCGCCTGGCTGCCATTTTGTACGGCTGGCTGCCCTATCTTGCGCTGGCGCTCACGTTCCTGGCCATCGTGTCCTGGGCAATCTCCCTGACTTCAACCCTGCGCAAACAAACACAGGCTGAAAGGTTGCACCGCGAGCGGCTCCAGGGTGTCCTTGAGATGGCCGGGGCCATCTGTCACGAGATCAACCAGCCCCTGATGAGCATTTCCGGCTACTCGGAACTGCTCCTGCTCGATACACAGCCCGGCACCCCCCCCGCATGACAAAGCGGAAAAAATAAAGAGCCAGGCGGATCGCATGGGCACCATCACCAAAAAACTGATGCGCATTACCAAATACGAAACCAAGGGGTATCTCAAGGGTAACATCGTGGATATCGACAAGGCCGCGGATGTCAGCGCGAACATGGGCAAACCGGTGCCACATGGATAATTTCAAAGCAGACAAGGGCGGTCGGGCAATGAGGACATCCGAAAAAAGGGATTCGCTGACAACCGACACCCGACGCAAAATTAAATTTTTGCAACTGACTTTCTTCATCGGGATTGGGATAAGCCTGATCTTTGGGGCCAGCGCTACCTTTGAGCAGCGCTATATCTTGTCAGGCATTGGGTACTTTCTGGCCCTTTCGTTCGCCATCTCCCTGCTGCACATCCACTATACGCAAAATCCCTTGATCACCTCCTATTTTATGATACTCACTATCAGCGCTTTCATTTTCTACATGACCTTCAAACCGGGCATCAATCACTCTCCCTGGGGGTTGATCCTGCCGGGGGTCACCATGTTCCTGCTGGGCTGTCGTAAAGGGGCCGCCTGGTTGGCGTTTTATTTCAGCCTGCTTGTAATCGGCAGTTTCAATGCCGTGGCCTGGGACTTGTACCCGTATCCACCGGCCTACCAGGCCCGCTACCTGGCGGCTTTTTTCTCCGTCGCGATAATCACCTTCTTTTACGAAAAGACCCGGCAGGCCGCCCATGAAAAATCAATCGCCCTGCTGGATGAACTCTCGGAAAAAAACAGGATTCTTTCGGAAATTGCCAACCGCGACGGGCTCACCGGGCTGCTCAACCACAGGGCCCTGCACGAGCAGCTCCAGCTGGCCTTCGCAGAGGCGTCCCGCTATAAATATCCTTTAAGTCTGATTATGCTTGATATCGACAATTTCAAATCCATCAATGACCGCTGGGGGCATCCGATAGGCGACAAAGTTATAAAGCAGGTGTCCGCTGTATTGAAAAGCACCTTGCGGGGGTCGGATGTCAGGATTCGATTCTCGGAGGACCCAGCAGACGATCCGACGCAAGCCGGGTCATTCCAAACCGCCGCCCGTTACGGGGGCGATGAGTTCGTATTACTATTGCTGCATTGCAGCGACGACCACGTACTGCGGGTCGCCAAGCGCCTCTTGAACAACATCCGGTCAATCAGCATTCAGGCTTGCGATCATATAAAAGTGACCGCCAGCATCGGGATCAGCTTTTTCGATGGACAGGATGTCACGCTTACCCCCCGGCAACTGGTGGAACAGGCCGACCAGGCGCTCTACATCGTCAAGGAACAGGGTCGCAACAACGTACACCTCAATTACCCACCCTTGGCAAATTAAGCGCTGGTCCGCTTACCTGTTCTCCCCAACGAAACAAAAAAAGGCGGGCAGCTATTTGCTGACCCGCCTTTTAAATTTTAATCTGCAGGAATTTTTTACTTATAAAACTAGATACCGATCCCGTTCGGTTCAAGCCTGGCGATCCGGCCGCGCACCAGAATTGTCTTAGCATCCTTGGAACGCTTCATTCTGATCGCAAGCTCCTGGCCGGTCGCGAAATCGTCACTGGTTTCGATAAAACAGCCGCCGCTGCTAAGATCCAAGACAATTCCCTTGTGTTCCATACCGCCTACGGTGAAGGCTGTTTCCGTATACAGGCTGATACGCTTTTCTCTTTCCTTGGCTTCAGCACCACGTTGCTTCAGAACCTCCAGCAGTTTTTCCTGCTCGCCATCGGTCATTTTGCTGATAAGCTCCACCAATTGGTCAAACACGGGTACGTCTTCGTAATCGTCATTGTCGATGGGCGGCATGAGAGGACCTCCTTTCTACGCTCCAAAATAAGAACACCAACATGTACAGAGCAAATTACTGAGTTTGCGACCGAATGCGCAATAAGATAGGGTGCATCATCAGAATGCAGAACTTTTATAGCATAAAAATAATGTTATATGAAGTAGTTATCTGGTTATCACACCTGCCGGGTAAGATTCGCGGAATTGATTGAATAGTATGGCCAAAATCTGGAACCTCCCCAAATTAGGCATAATTAAGGCGGGTTAGCTTGTCAGCTGTCCCGCCTTATAATTCGGCGAACTAGTTTCCAGTGTCCAGTGGAGGCGTTGCGAATCAGACAAATCTGATGGTTAGTTTGGTCTTGTCCGATTTTTCCTTTAGCTCCAGGTTGAGGTCGACGCTGCTGTCTCTCACCCCCAGTGCCATCCGCGTTTTACCGTGGGACTTGTCAAAGTGCGAAATTTCCCGCACCGTGTCGAAAATAGTGTCGGCCACATCGGAATTCATGACCGGTAGATCCTTTTCCCGATACTCAGCCGTCACCTTCACATGGCCTTTTTTACTGCGGCTAATGGAGATTTTTTCCGCATATTCGTTGATACCGTGCAGGGCAGCCAGGGATAGCCACTTCAGGGCTGCTGCCTGCCTGTCTTTTTCATTGTCTAGGTTTGCCATTTCGGACAGGAAATCGGTGGTGGCAAAACAATCCACGAACTCCTGCATTTTCAGATGTTTGTTTTCGGTATCTTTCATGGGTAATCTCCCCGTATGTTTACGTCTTGAGTGGGTTTGATGATGCTGCCGTTGGATTGATATCAGCAGGGTGGCGAATACCGGGTAGGCATACTAATTCCGCATGGAACGGTTCTTTCTAAGCAAAGCCTGCCGCACCTTTCAGCTAAACTGGGAAGGTGCCTGATTCCAGCAGCACTTAACTATACGTAATGACACTTAGGGGCAGTGCCAATGCGAGCCGACCGGCTTGACGCGCAATTGCCTGCAGCCTACCTACGGCAGGGTGAAATCCGATAATACCTTTCGGGTGGTGTAGGAGCGACCGGAGGTTTTAGAGGTGTAGGTCAGCTGTGTGTCACTAATGGTGGTCAGTTCGTATTCATAGCGCTGGTCGCATTTAGCCTTCTGGCCATCGCGCTTTTTAGATCGGCACTCGGTAAAAAAGGTGTTGCCGCTGTGCCCCCAGCGATTGCTGATCCAGGTTTCGGAAACAAGGGCTTCATTATGATAGTACCGGAACGTAATTTCGGCGCTGCCATCAGGATGGAATATTCTGAGCCAGCGGATCCGGTCGTAATCCTTGCCCAATATTTGGCCGTCGCGGACCTGGTCGCCGTACCACAGGCCGATCATCCGGCCCATTTTTTCGGCCTGTAGCCGCCGTTCCTGCTCAGCCTTCAGATGACGGCGGGCTTCCCGGTCCAAAACAGCCTGCCCAGCCTTGCCGAGCCATTTGAAATCCGGGTAAAAGGCCTTGAGCTTTTCGTAGGCATCCCGATCATGCGGAGCAAAGCCCCAAACTACCTGGGCATACATGGCCTCAGACTGGGTCGTAGCGTCACTGCTGCCCAGCAAGCCCGCAACGATCTTTTGCGCTTCAGGGTTCTTCCCCCTTTTAACCAGGCTCTCGGCATAGCGCAGCTCACGGGTCTCAAAGCCCTTGCTCCGGCTTTTTCCGGCTGGTACGGCAGCCGCCGGCCGGGGCGGTGTTTTTGCAGGCGTCTTAGCGGCCACGACGATGCCGCGCCCGGCATGAAAATAAAAATCCCCCATGAGCGAGGACGACTCCCAGGGGGTCTGCTTGTTGCTGGAAGCCTGCACCACATCCTTGCGGACTTCGCGAAACAGCCGGCCGATTTCCAGGCCGGGTGCATCCATGTGCTTGAGCAGCATGGCCGTGTAAAGCCCGTTGCGGCCGGCTCCGTCGGCGGCGACGCTGCCCGGCGCCGTGGCATAGGCCAGGATCGAACCGGTGGGCGCGTCCATTTTGGCCAGGCCCCTTTCGGCGGAACGAAACGAGCGTGCAAAGGGATTGTTGCGGCAAGCGTCCAGGATAACGATGTTGAGACCGTTGCCGGCATCTTCCATCTTGGCCAGGACCAGGCCGGCATCCACCGCTTCGTAGCGGACATCCCCTTCGGATTCGATTTCGGCCCCGATGGGGATCAGGTAGTTGCTGCTGTGCACCTGCAGGCCGTGGCCCGCGTAGTAAAACAGCCCTACCCCACCGCTGCGCAGCTGCTTGCCGAAACGGCGAATGGCCTTTTCCATGGTTCGCTGACCGGCATCGGTTTTAAGGGTGACGTCGAATCCAAGATTCTTCAAGGCGGAAGCCATATCGGTGGCGTCATTGACCGGATTCTGCAAGGGGGCGGCAGAATAATTCCCGTTGCCGATGACCAGGGCCACTTTCTGATTGGCGGCAAGGGCCGGCGGAAGAGACAAGCCACACAGGGAAAGACATAAAAAGACAATCAAACGACCGGACCGTGTGTTCATCGTAACTCCTTGGCGCGCTATCAGGCATTCGTCAGCGTATGGCCAATAATAGCAAAGAGGCCGGGTGTGTCAATTCAATGCTTTTTATACCAATCTGAATGCTCGCACTCACAGGATTTTTGCCTGTGGTTGTAAGTGTAATCAGATCAGTTCGCCTGAAGGATCAAATTCCATATATCCTGATCACCCGTACTTGTCGTTATCACCGGCCGTTTGGCCACGCCAAGTACCTTCTGAGTTTCATAGGGCCTGGCTGATTTCAGATGGCCTTTAAATTCACCGATGGTGACGAAGCCGTCCTGCGGGCCGGCGCTCTCGTAGCCGCCTGCCATGCCGTTGAGCCCCTTGACAAACGAAGGGCTACGCCATCCAGATTGGTCGGGTCGGCTGCCAACTCGGCCAGATACCGCAGATGAAGATGTTCCAGCTAGATGAGCTCCCAATCCCCTTTGGTTTTCGGCCGTTTATCTTCTATTTAAGCCCGTTCGGAATTTTGTAAACCTTGGAATCATTGCAGTTCACGCACTTCATTTTTTTATCCACATGGTAAACCGACGCGTCCGGGTATTCCGCCAGCAATTCGTCATTTAGATCACGTGCAACGGTCCGTTTAATGGACCGGTTCGACCGCCGCTCGATGAAAAAGTTTATCAGGTGCTTATCATCGACGAAATACTTCACGCTCTTTACGCCCCGGTGATCATCATAAAGAAATTCGTATGCCTTTTTTGTCCCGCTGGTATTATACTGGTCTTCCCGCACAACCAGGCCGTCGTCGTAGGTCTTCTTCGCAAAGAGGCGCATGTCCCGGTTCGGATCCAGCCCTTTTACGGTGACGAGCCGGCCACAATCATCCCGTTGTGAAATGATCAACAAATTGTATTTGTCATTGCGGTATCTTTTGGCTTCGGTCTGATGACCGGTGTTCGGATCGTAGCGCTTGACGAGTTTGAACTTACCTTTATACGTCTCGGCCTTAAAGGCCACATTGTCTTCATTGTAAAAGGTGGTCCCTTTACTCTTCAGTTTATCGTGCGGACTGAAAGATCGCCAGGTTACCTGCTCGTCACCATACGTGTATAGCGTATAGCTGCTCAGCTTGTCGCTGGTGTCGTAGGATTCAACCCGGGTTATCATGGCATCGGCATCCCGGATATACTTGGATGAACCGATCTTTATACCTTTGTGGTCAATTGTTTCCAGCTGCTTATATGCTTTTGATGATGCTGACGGGTAGGCGTAGTTATACGTATTGTATATGCTGCCCTTGAGCATACTGTCCACTCGGTCAATCCGGCTACCGGCGCCGTAGTAGACCCGGAAGTACTTGGCGTTTTGCTTGCAGTACGCGTCAACTTCCCCATTGAAACGGAAACTGCGGTCGTAGGTTGAAAGCCAGTATTTGTACAGGCGGGTATCGGCGGATGCATAACTTGAAAAAAGGAAAAGAAAACATAGGCACACAAGGGTGGTTCTCTTCATAGGGATGACCTCTCAATTTGGAATGCTGTTGCAATTTTCCATGTTCGCTCTATCTTAATCGAACTTATATTTCTATCAAGCCAAAAAAGACTTTCATATAAGCACTTGGTTTAAAAACAAAAACACCCATTGGCTTTCAGGTAACACCGCCGGTTTGCAATGGCGGATTTTGTCCGGCCGACGATGTTTTTGCCGAGGGTCAGATGGTTCTGATTTTGAATGGGATCCGATCAAGGTCGTGTGCCCGCCCGCTATCTTATGATTCTTGAAAATAGAAATATCACCACCACGATGATAGCCGCCAGCACCAGAAACTGCCCCAGCCCGCTTTTGGCCTCGGGGTCTATCCCGCTTTCTTCCAGGAAGGCCTCCAGCTGGGTTGCATTCATATCACGGCAATGGGGGCATTGGGTGTGCTGCTTGTGGAAATACAGACCGCAGCGGGTACATTTGATCTGGTTGCGTTCCTGCAAGAGCAGGATGAGTCTGGCAATTAGAGACATTTAATTTCACCCTTAAAAAAAGCCTTTTGGCCCAATCTCTGCGTTCGACGCTAAATTCAAATCCTCGAAATACTGCAGTATTCACCGCGATAGGCATTGGCTTCGCTGGCACCTCCGGTTCGACCCACCATTAAAAAATAAATCAGATGGGAAGTCCCGACTCGGGGAAAATTTAGCGCCCGCCTTGACCTTGGACCAAAATTTCTTTTTTATTAGAGACAGAAAACGGTATCTTATTAAATGAGCAGCGATCAATTACCGAAAACCTGGCTCATATCCTTACCCGGGTCCGTCAGCGGGCGCAGGTCAGCATACGTCGCATCGAGCTCGATACCGAAATGGTCGCGCAAAGCTTCCAGATAGGTCGGTCCAGCACCCAATTCCTCCAGGTACTCCTTTCCGGAGATAGTCTTTTTTAAAGTTGTATTTAAAAGCGTTACGGACCCGCCCGGAGTGGCCAGGGCCGCCACCCGCGCCGTGGTGAACAAGGAGGTGGGACTGGTGCTGGCATAGTGGTTGCCGTAGAGAATATCAGGCGGCAACACTTGCGTCATCTCAAAGCTGTAGAGACTTTGCCACTGTTCGTCTGTCCAGGCCTGCAGCAGGATGCCTAAATGACCGGCCTCTTTCAGGCGGACCTGCCGGCCATCCTGATGAAAGGGGCGATCGAACTCCAGGGGGATCGGAGCCCGTGGGTTCGCGCTCCCGAAGCCCACATCCGCAACCCACTGCCGGCCGCGGATGGTTACCAGGGTAATCTGGTGCCCGCGACCTGAAGGTGTCCCGGTCAGGTGCACCCTTGCCAGCAGAGCCCGCGCATCGAAACCAAAGGCCTGCAGGGCCATCAAGAACAGTCCGTTGAGTTCAAAGCAATACCCGCCCCGTTTACGCTTTACCAGTTTGTCGCACAGATCGGCTGGTTCAAGCGAGATGCCGCGGTCCAGCAGGATATCGAAATTTTCAAACGGAATAGCGAAAAGCTGCGCCCGCTGGAGATCGGTGAGCAGGTCTTCGGTCGGAACGACACTGCCGGAATAGTTTATCCGCGCCAGGTAGGCTTCAGGGTCGAACACTCCTTTTTCCATGCCCTAATTTTCCTTTCTAAAGGGTCTCCCGTTCAAAACCGCGCCCTTCTGATGAGCCCCCGCAGGAAGCCGCACGAATTTGCTTCAGCCTTTTTCCCGAAACGAACTGCGCAGGTGCTCTGCAAAACAGGCGATGGGCTCCGAGACAGGCTTTGGGGCCATGTGCAAAACGACATTGGAAACCGGCAGGGTCGGAAGCCCTTTCTCGGGCCCGGCGATTTTAAGATCGGCCGGCACATTGCTCTTGACGATCGGCGCCACGGCGAGCCCGGCCCGTACGGCATCCAACAGCCCGGAGATACTGCGGCTGACGTAGACAATCTGATACCGCAAACCCGCCTTTTCCAGGGCCTCAACCGCCCAGCTGCGAAATATGCAGTCTTCTTCGAATACCGCCAGCGGCAAGGCCGCTTGTCCGGCGGCTAGATAGCCCGGATCGGTCACCCAGACGACCGGATCGTGATAAATAGCCTCGCCGCCTTCACTAATCTGGGTGCACAGCCCGATGTCCAGCGTCCCCTGGTCAATGGCGGCCTTGATGCGGTCGCTGTTCTCACAGCGCATTTCCACGCGTACATCCGGATATGAGGCTGCAAACCGGGCCAGCAGCCCCGGTAGAACCCCGACCGTATAGTGTTCCGGCGAGCCAAAGCGTATCCGCCCCTGCAAGCCGGGACCGGAAATGGCCGCTACGGCAGCATCGTGTTCCTTGACGATCCGGCGGGCAAAGTTGATCAGCAAGTTGCCCTCAGGCGTCAGGCCTACGGATTTGCCAACCCGGTCAAACAAAACCTTGCCGGTTTCGTCTTCCAGACGTTTAATTTGCATGCTGACGGCCGATTGAGACCGATTTATCTGTTGTCCGGCACTGGTAAAACCGCCGGTATCCGCCACGGCAATGAAGGTGCGGAGATAATCTATGGGCAGGTTCATATTAATCACAAATTTTGATTAATTGTATCAAAACTATTCATTTGACAAATGATTGTAGCGATTTTAAGTTGGGAGTCAAGCAAAAATCTGAAACCAGAAAAGGAGCTATATAGATGAAAGTACTAATCGTGGGCGGCGATGGAACCATCGGCAACAAAGTCAGCGGCCACTTCTCTAAAAAACACGAGGTTATCATAGCCGAACGCACTTCAGGCGATGTAACCGTGGACATCGTGGACAGCAACTCCATCGAAGCCATGTTTGCCACGGTCGGCGCAGTCGATGCCGTGGTCTGCATTGCCGGGGAGGCCAAGTGGGATGCCTTCGAGAGCCTGACGGAAGACGATTTTCATATCGGCCTGCGCAGCAAGCTGATGGGACAGGTCAACCTGGTGCGCATCGGCCGGAAATTCGTGAACCCCGGCGGCTCGTTCACTCTGTCGACCGGCATCCTGGCCGACCACCCGGTGGCCATGACCACCAGCGCCGCCATGGTAAACGGCGGCATCCACAGTTTTGTCAAGGCGGCCTGCCTGGAACTGAAAAACGGTCAGCGCATCAATGTGGTCTCGTCGGGGCTGGTGGAAGATGCCGTCGAAAAGTATGAGGCGTACTTCCCCGGTCACAATCCCATTCCCATGCACAAAGTGGTCAATGGCTATGTGAAGAGTGTTGAGGGGGCCGGGACGGGTCAAGTCATACGCATATACGTGTAAAAGTCAAAGACCTCCCGGACAGTCAGCCCTCTCGGGTCAGTGATTATTAGGCGGCCTCCTTTGACAATTCTTCTCGACGTTTTTTACCAA
>CAJINA010000274.1 GCA_905176665.1 Olavius algarvensis Delta 4 endosymbiont
TGAAAAAGTTAAGATCTTCCCAAACAGTTTGAGATAGACGATAAGCGCCATCCCTGGTCCCAAAAGAAGACCAGGGTATGGCGCGCGGTCGTCCTCTCGGGTATAAATGTTTTGCCGAACAATAATACCCAAAGGAGGACACAATGACCGCAACTAA
>CAJINA010000275.1 GCA_905176665.1 Olavius algarvensis Delta 4 endosymbiont
CTATATCCTGGTTTTGATCTTCTCTGCGCCTTTGCGTCTCTGCGCGATGCACGGTTTTGCCTTTGTGTTTTGATAGTAAAGCCCCTTTTAGGGGCGTCCCAAAGCCTGGCCCTCCGGGC
>CAJINA010000276.1 GCA_905176665.1 Olavius algarvensis Delta 4 endosymbiont
ATTACATGAAAAAGTTAAGATCTTCCCAAACAGTTTGAGATAGACGATAAGCGCCATCCCTGGCCCCAAAAGAAGACCAGGGTATGGCGCGCGGTCGTCCTC
>CAJINA010000277.1 GCA_905176665.1 Olavius algarvensis Delta 4 endosymbiont
GAGGACGACCGCGCGCCATACCCTGGTCTTCTTTTGGGGCCAGGGATGGCGCTTATCGTCTATCTCAAACTGTTTGGGAAGATCTTAACTTTTTCATCTTA
>CAJINA010000279.1 GCA_905176665.1 Olavius algarvensis Delta 4 endosymbiont
GAGGACGACCGCGCGCCATACCCTGGTCTTCTTTTGGGGCCAGGGATGGCGCTTATCGTCTATCTCAAACTGTTTGGGAAGATCTTAACTTTTTCATCTAATGGGCGGGTGCCCTATCAAGCTCCTCCCGGATCACCTGGCGAATCAATGCTTCATCCAGAGGCTTGCCGCTTTTGGCAAGGTATTGTCTCAAAGCATCGTTAATCATTGTTTGATACCCAGATCCAGCTTCTGTCGCCCGATTACGAAATTCTTCAATTACCTCATTATCAAGATAAATCGTAATCCGGGTCTTGCCCTTCTGGGGCACCACCGGGCCTCTTTTTGCAGCTTTGAATTTATATTCCTTCTTCATAGTATCTCCTCTCCGAGGACGTTGCTTTCCTCGCAGAAATCAATCGAATTGAGTCGCCCCGGTACGTATAAACCACCAAGACGATCCTCCCGGTTGAATCGGTACCGATTGTTACGAATCTTTTTTCTCCATCGATATCTTGATCCTCTATCGTTAAAGCCATCGGATCGTAAAGCACGCTCTCAGCATCCCCGAAATGAATCTTATGTTTCCGCAAATTGCTTTTGGCCTTTTTGGGGTCCCAAACGATGTCCATGGAATGAAAATACATACAATATATGCATATGTCAAGCGTGATGAATAGCCAACTTGGTAAGCATTAGTAATTTAATGACATTTGAGCATAACAAACCACTGGTGGGGACGCTACGAGCATGCGCCCCACAGTTCAACCGTTATAAATCGAAAATGAAAAACCTATACTCCCCTCAAAATGATTCTGAACTTGCTATCATAAGAAGTATCTTCGATGGGGAGGGCCTGAACTATTACATACGCAATGATCATTTTGGGTCACTCAAGGTAGGGCCGAAGATTGATTTGCTAAATGCCAAAATGATCCAAGTACACGAGGAGCAGTTTGAACTCGCATCGGATTTGATTTCCGAATTTTTGGAAAATTCTCAGAAAGATATCAATAGTGATAGCAGGTACACCGTATTTGATAAAATCAGAATGATTATTGAAACATTAATTTTTGGTTGGTTTATGCCTGGTAGGTTTCGAAAAAATAGTGATTTTGACAAGTAGCAGGATTTATAACAAATCGCTGGAGAACGACGCGAAAATCCTCGCGTCTCAGCTCAACCGTTAGGTGCAAAAAAGGAATGGAAGGTACCATGAAATGGTTGACAATAATTCTAACCTTTCTCCTGATCGGAACCAATGTATATTGGCTCAATCAAAATATCGATACGGCCATCACAGGAAAATATTCAGAACAACAGATTTATGAATTACAAAACGCTTTCCGGGAAGCCATATTATTGATGCCGAAGATAAAACCAAAATTTCAGAAGAATGAGATTGTTACCGAAGCCGAGCAAATATCAGCGTCGAAAGCGTTTGAAAAAGATGGTTGTGTTTGGGTCGGTTTCCTGGGATTGAAGTTCAATGATAAGGATCAGCTTGTTCATGTAAGTCCAGCATGGAACTATGGCGAGGCAGATCTATGCTTCCCAAAAAATTAGACAGAAACAGCACCTAACATACCACTGGTGCAGACGCTAAAATATGCGCTGCACAGTTCAACCGTTAGGACAACTAATTTGAATCATGACGAATGAAGTTCCAATTTATGAAACTTTTGGCGGAGGCGCTATGCTATATGTTGGATGCTTGATTAGTCTTATTCTGTTATGTCTGCTTTGCTTTCAAGCCCTTGGTAAACGATATGAATTTTTATTGAATCGGAGGTTTCGCTTATCCTTTCTAATTGCACACTTGCTTGTAATTTTACCATATTCATATATCTGGAGAGGATATTCAGAAATGGCACAAGGTATCTTTGTTTGGTTTATTCCAGGGATATTTGATTTCCCAAGTTCTATTTTATCGATTATATATCCAATTCCACTATTTGCGATTTTAGGATCAATCCAATACTATTGTATGGGTATGATAATTGACGAATATTCTACCCCCAAGAGGCTGTCCCAACAAATCGCTGGAGAACGACGCGCAAAAACCGCACGCGTCTCAGCTCGGACGTTATAAGCATGAATATTAAAGCCAATTTAATAAGAGTGCCGATAATTGCAGCCATTATTCTGGCCTTTGGAACTGATGGAA
>CAJINA010000280.1 GCA_905176665.1 Olavius algarvensis Delta 4 endosymbiont
ATTTAAGTGAAAAAGTTAAGATCTTCCCAAACAGTTTGAGATAGACGATAAGCGCCATCCCTGGCCCCAAAAGAAGACCAGGGTATGGCGCGCGGTCGTCCTC
>CAJINA010000281.1 GCA_905176665.1 Olavius algarvensis Delta 4 endosymbiont
GAGGACGACCGCGCGCCATACCCTGGTCTTCTTTTGGGGCCAGGGATGGCGCTTATCGTCTATCTCAAACTGTTTGGGAAGATCTTAACTTTTTCACGTTA
>CAJINA010000282.1 GCA_905176665.1 Olavius algarvensis Delta 4 endosymbiont
GACGACCGCGCGCCATACCCTGGTCTTCTTTTGGGGCCAGGGATGGCGCTTATCGTCTATCTCAAACTGTTTGGGAAGATCTTAACTTTTTCATGTAATTTTATATTCAATGAAATTGTTTCTTCACTGCATTCATCGATAGGACTCCATCTTTTACCATCTGGTGGTGGAAAAATACTGCTGAAGCCCATACCCTCACTACTAATTTTAAGTAGAAATAAATTAATCAAAATATCTTTTGTAAACATGCTCATATTGTTCTGCATATGAACTAAATCGTTTTCCGTTAAATTAGGCCAACCAACAATAAAATTCACCTCATATTCCACATCATATTCATTATAAAGCTTAATGATATCAGTAACGGTTTCTATGGTCGTTCCTTTATTCATGAAATCTAACATTCTTTGCGATAGAAATTCAGGGGCAATGCTAAAGTTTATTTTATGCAAGCTCTTTATCAATGGGAAAAAGGTCTTACAGGCCATATATGTTTTTTTATCAGGCCTTGTGTATATTCTGATTTTCATGGACTCATCTAATTCAAGCGGAACCAGGAAGTCTTTGAACATATCAGGCGTGATGGATGGATTATAAAAGATGATTATTTCTTCTTTTGCTCTAGATATTTTTTTAAAAGAGTTTTTAAAATTATGTAATGGTCTTACTCTTTTAGATTCAACCAGTGAAAGCCTGCAATAGGAACATTTATTCCAATAGCAGGTTGCTTTTATGCCATAATTATATCTAAGAATGTCCATATTAACATTCTCTATTTCTTGAGGTATCTCTAATTTCCATTCATACGAGAAATTGTTTACTCCAAAATATTCTTCAACAGTACATCTAAAATATTCGATATTGTCTCTGGATTGAATTTCATTGAATATAACTCCCGGCCCGCCGATAACAAAATCAACACTTGGATATTCTTCGGACCATTTATAAGCGGCATCAACATGATTTTCAAAAAAACAAGATATGTAGACTGTTCCTTTGGAGAACGGAAGATTCAATTCAGGGATGTTTTCATCCTGCCAATCCCAACTAATCCATATCATATCACCTTTGCTTTTACATAAATCCCATGTATCGGAAAATCCATTAAAGAGATCATATTTGCTCTGGTGTTTATAATGCGTATAAAATTGTACGAATAAATTCTTCATAGGCCCTCATAATTAGAGCTCATCTCAAAAAAGTCTTTCGGCTCAAAAGCGGCGTTGGGCGCTTGTAATAAATCCTTGAAATTCCTGGTGTAGCCCTCCGGTTTACGACCCACTTTTGAGGAATATATCCAGCGGGAAGTCCCGCAAGGCGGAACTCCTGCGGCCGTTTTGGTTTTAAACCAAAAACCGTTTTTTTGATAGGTTCGGGTCATATGTAATAACAGGCAGCCAGATGGTCGGATTCACCATGCTCAAGGAGCGGAGCGGAGGTCGCACAGGTTTCCTTAACAGCCTGACTGCAGCGGCTGTAAAACGGGCAATGTTCACCGCCGACCGGATCACGTTCAGCCGCCAGCAGGGTATCATACCGGTCAGCCTCAACACAGTCAAACCCTGGCTGGGCATCGATCAGGGCCTTGGTATAGGGGTGCAAAGGGTTGTTGATGACCTGGTCGGCGGGGCCGGTTTCCATAAGGCTGCCCCGGTAGATGACCGCTATGCGGTCACAGAGGTAGCGGGCAGCGGAAATCGAATGGGTGATAAACAGGATGGCAACCCCCATTTCCCGGCGGACTTCCAATAGCAGATTGAAAATCTGAAAAGAGATGCTGGCATCCAGCATGGACGTCGGTTCATCAGCCACGACGAAAGCCGGCTGCAACACCATGGCGCGGGCAATGGCCACCCGTTGGCGCTGCCCGCCGCTGAGCTGATGCGGATAACGGTTTAGATACTCTTCCGGGGGAGTCAGACCGGCAAATCCCAGGGTCTCGCACACTGTTTGTCTTCTACCGGCCTCATCGCCGGCCCCGTGAATGATCAGCGGCTCGGCCACCGTATCATAGATAGAAAGATGTGGATTCAAGGATTGATAGGGATCCTGGAATATCATCTGGACATTTCGCCTGAAGTCGGCCAGTGTCTTTCCCTTCAGTTTGGGCGTATCGGCGCCATTCAGGTGAATGTGGCCGGCATCCGGGACTTCCAGCTTGACGATCAATCGGCCGGTAGTTGATTTACCACTCCCGCTTTCGCCCACCAGACCCAGAATCTCACCAGCGCCCACTTCCAGTGATAAATCCTGCAAGGCCACGATGGGTTTGCCGGCCCGCCCGAACAAAGATGCCTTGGAACGGTAGTGTTTCGTGATGCCGGTGAGTTTTAGGATGGGTTGTGGATCGGTTTCCATGGGCGTTTACTCTTCTGGGTCTCTATGGCAGCAGAATATTCGGTGATTGTCAGATAGCTCTATCCATTGCGGCGCTTCGGTCCGGCAGGTGTCACCGCCTTCTTTGCAGCGGTCACAATAGCGGCACCCCGGCGGTGGACTTAAAAGATTGGGGGCGGCGGACGGAGCGCTTTGTGGTTGGCACTGGGCCCCTAACAACGCTTGATGTGAGCCCACCAGTTCCTGGGTATAGGGGTGCCCGGGGGATTCGAACACTTCCCGGCGGTGCCCGTATTCGACCAACTGACCGGCATACATGACCCCGATGTGGTCGCACACATCTGCAACGACTGAAATGTCATGGGAAATAAACAGGATGCCCAGGTTCAATTCCTTTTGAATTGATTTGATCTCGTCCAGGATCTGGGCCTGGACGATGACATCCAGGGCGGTCGTCGGTTCGTCGGCGATGATCAGATCCGGCCGGCAGGCCAGAGCCATGGCAATGACGGCCCGTTGCTTCATTCCGCCGCTGTACTGGTGCGGGTAGTCGTTCATCCGCTTGATGGGGATTTCCACCAGGTCGAATAGTTCCCGAACCTGTGCCAGGGCGTCCGTTTTAGAAATTCCCGGGGTATGGGCTAAAATGGCTTCGGCGACCTGGTCTGAGACCCGGTGCACCGGGTTCAAAGCGTTCATGGCAGCCTGAAAAATCATGGCAATTTTTTGCCAGCGCACTTGCCGTAATTTTTCTTCCGACAGGCTGAGCAGGTCGGATCCGTTAAATCGGACACTACCGGAAGTGACCGTTGTATTGGGTGGCAGCAGGCCCATCAGAGCCAGTCCGATGGTTGATTTTCCGCATCCGGATTCACCTACAAAGCCCAGGGTTTTGCCCTTATCCAAGGCAAAGGAAATATCCTCAACCGCCTGCAAGGGGCCGCCGCGGGTCTGGTAGCTGATGCTCAGGTTTTTTACGTCCAGCAAGGTCATATCAACGGTTGGTATCCTCTTTCCGCAGGCGTGGATCGAGCACTTCATCCATGGACCGCCCCAGCATGAAAAACGAAAGGGTTAACAGCGATATACAGATTCCCGGCGGCAGCAGCCAGTAGGGTGCCTGAAACATGTGGCCGGTTTTCCAGACCCACTGCAGCATCATACCCCAGCTGACGGTTCCGGGATCACCGAACCCCAGAAAGGCCAGGGCAGCTTCAATAATAATGGCGGATGTCACCCGGAAGGTCATATAGAGTAGCGAAAGCGGCAGCACATTGGGCATGATATGTCTGAAAATGATCCGTGTGTGGGACGCTCCGGCCACCCGCGCCGCCTCGATGAACGGCCTTTGTTTCAATGTGAGCGTTTGGGCTCGAATGACCCGTGACACGCCCGGCCAGCGAAATAGGGCAATCAGCAGCACGATCGTCCAGATACTGAGCTGTCCAAAAAGGGAAGCCAGGATCAGGACCACCAGCAACGTCGGCATGACCATGATCATATCGGCCAGGCGCATGAGCAGCGTATCGGCAATGCGGCCGGCATACCCGGCAATCATGCCGATGGTCGTTCCCAACAGAATACTTATCAAAGCGGAGGAAAGGCCCACCATAAAAGCGATCCGAGCCCCGGCCAGCAGCTGGGAAAATATATCCCGCCCGATAAAATCGGTGCCCAGCCAGTGTTTGAGACTGGGGCCCGTGGAGTGCGAGATGGCCGGGTCGACACCGGTCATGGGATGATACATGGGATCGATCAGGGGCGGGATGAAACTGCACAGGGCCATCAGGCCAAACAGACCGAGCAGCATCAGGCCGATACGTCCGATGAGATTTTCCCGGAAGATGGCCCATCCCTCGCGAAACCGCCGGATCCAGTGGAAGCGTACCGAGAGCCCGGCGGGGCGGGCAGCAGTTTTGGGATGATCGGGAAGCGACATGCCGGCTCCTTTAGTACCTTATCCGGGGGTCGAGCCATGCGTATAGGATGTCCACCAGCAGGTTGGCCAGCAGGACGACGATGGCAATCAGTAAAAATGAGGCCAGGGCCAGCGGGTAATCGTTGTTACTGACCGCGAACACAAGCTCGCGACCGATGCCGGGCCACGAGAAGACTGTTTCCGTCAAGGCGCCGCCGTTGATCGAAAACGCCAGGCTGAGGGCCACGCTAGTGACGACCGGCAGGGCGGCGTTGGGGGCGGCATGGTGATTACGGATGACTTTTTCCTCCAGACCCTTGGCGCGGGCTGTGATGATATAGTCCTCTTTGAGCGTTTCCAGCATGCTGGAACGCATGACAAGCAGGTAGCTGCCGAAATGAATGATGAATAGGGTCATCAAGGGCAGGGCCATGTGGTGCAGTACATCGAGCATGCGAATGAAGAAACCGTTGGCCGGGTCGGTCCAGATCTCCGGGGAGAGGATCCCATTTAATGGGAACCAGCCTATCCGGTATCCGAAAAACCAGATAATGATCAAGGCCAGCCACGGTAAAAACAGGGTGTGACAGATCAGGGCACCGATGGTCAGCCATGAGTCGATCTTTTTACCCTTGTGCCAGGAGGCGATCTTCCCGAAGAAAATGCCGGTCAAGGCCGCCAAAATAACGGATGTGGTAAACAACAGGATCGTATTGGGCAGGCGCTCACCGATGATATCCAAAACCGGCACACCGTAGTGGAAGGAGATACCCAGATCACCACTGAAAAAAGATTTCAGGTAGATGATGTACTGGGTTCCCAGGGGCTGATCGAGCCCCAGTTGTTCAATCAGGCGGCGGGCGTCTTCGGCCGTCATGCTCGGGTCGACCATGCGCGAGACCGGATCGCCGGGGGCCAGGCGAAACAGGAGAAACAAAACGGTCAGGATGACAAAAAAGATGACCGTTATTTCAATCAATCGGCGCAGTATATATTTGTTCAATTCCATAGCAGTGCTATTTTTCAAGTGTGGTCGGTCTAAGTCTGCAAAAGGACCAGATATTGCCGATGCCATCTTGCATGGGTACCCAGCCGTGAAAGCGGTCTTCCCGGATCGCTTCGATCAAGGCCGGTTTGTAGATCGGGAGATAGGGCAGCTCCCGGGAGATCAAAAGCTGCATGTCCCAGATCAATTCCCGGCGCTGGTTCGGATCTATGACCTTACGGGATGCATTGGCCAGGCGATCGAATTCAGGATTCCGATAACCGCTCATGTTCCATCCCCGCGGGCGGTCAAACTTGGAATAAAACATGCTGCGGATGTAGTCGGGGTCGATCGGCAGTTTCCCATACCCTAGAATAAAGGTATCGAAATCATGCCTTTCCTTGACCTGCTGCAGCAGGGCGCCGAACGACATGGGCCGGGCATAGGCCGGCATGCCCAACTCCCGTAACCATTCCTGGATGATCAGCCCGCTTATGGCACGATGGGGATCATAGTCTGCCGGGGGTGTCAAAATGGTGAAACGCGGCATCTGAGCCCCATTCGGCAACCGCAGTCCACTGGCGGTCTGCACCTGTCCGGACGCATCCACAGGCGGCACCTCCCAAGAATAACCACTACGGGTGAGAATGTCATATGCCCGCCTGATACGATCTTCCCTTGGTAGGCCCTCAAAGTAGCGGTCGACGTCCGGACAGCTCCAGAATATATTCTCATCGGGGACGACCGAGAACATCTTTTGACCGTGTCCCTGGAGGACCCGGGTCAGAATAAAATCCCGGTCGATCAGGGCGGCGGCGGCCTGCCGGAGGGCAAGGTCGTTGAACGGGCTTCGCCGCATGTTGAATCCCATAAAATAGAGCGCACTCTTGGCACTGGAGATAGTACGGACACCCGGATCCTTGGCCAGGTCATCCAGATAGCCCGGCTGGATGCCCTGCCAGAACATGTCAATTGCGCCTTTTTTCAGGGCCAGGATCGCAACATCCGACGTTCCGTAGATTTTGAATAGCAGGTTTTCCACGTGGGGCCCGAGCTGCAGGCCGCCGATGGTCAAATTGCGGCCGAAGAAATGCGGATTTTGCTGCAGGTGGAGATAGGCGCCGCGGCGCCACTGGGTCAGCATGAAAGGACCACTGCTTACCGGGCTCGCAATTTTGTGATTCAGCAGGGCAGCCAAGGGCTTTTCCAACTGCCGGGCAGCCCGGGCAACCGACTCCCACTCCTTTTTCTGGACGACCGGACCGATGAGGGTACGGCTCAAAAATACGGCGGTGGGCGCTTTCAGATAGTATCTAACCGTGCGCGGGCCGGGGGTTTCGATGCGGGTGACGAAACTCCATTTTGCCGAAAAACGGGGGATCTTGAACTCCTTGATCAAACGCGCGGTGAAGGCCACATCCGCGGAGGTGAGGTCGCTGCCGTCCGACCATTTGGCAGGGCGGATTTTTACGGTGTAGGAGACTGTTTCGGGGTCGAAAACCGGCTCGCTTTCTGCCAGCCAGGGCACCAGTTTGAGAGTGGCGGGTTCCGGACGATAAAGGGGCTGGTAAATCTGCCTCAGTATTTTCTGCGAATTGGCGTCACTGGCCAGCCAGACATTCAGGGTGCGGGGCTCCTCAGCCAGGCCGATTTTCAGGGCCGCAGCCTGCTTTCCACGACTGCAGGCCGGCCCCCCGGTCAGCAGCAGGCAAATGACCAGGCCGTATGTTAGTAAGCGGCTCATGACACCCCAAAGCGGTCTTGGTATGGCACTATCAATCGACACTAGTGGGGCGCTCCCATGTGGCGGACCTGTTCCTCAATGAAATCAATCACCGGGATTTCCAGCTTTACCCCGTTTAACCGGTTTATCCTTGGAATCCCACCCGGGCTGACACAGTTGACCTCCACCAGTCTGTCCCCAATCAGATTAATCCCCACAAAAAACAGGCCGTCATCGATCAGGCGGTCCTTGATGGCCAGGCAGATCTTTTCCTCGGCCGGGGTGACCTCGTGGTAGCAGGCCATTCCGCCACAATGGATATTGGTCTTAAAAGTACCCGGCATGGGTTGGCGGCGCATGGCGCCGAGAATTTCACCGTTGAGCATTAAGATCCTGACATCACCGTGCTGTTTAACGCCATTGACATACTCCTGGACCATGATCGGGTCGCGATCCGGATAGGGCCGGTTAGCCTGGACGTAATAATCGATCAGGGACGCCAGGTTTTCCTGGTCCCGGTTGCTCACCTTGATAACCCCTTCGCCGCCAAAGCGCTGCAGGGGTTTAACCACCATGTCCCCGCCGAAATCATCGATGATCTTTTTCAGCCGTTTGGGGTCCCGGGATACGTGTGTCTCGGGGATGATGCCAGGGAAATTGAGCGTATACAGCTTGCTGTTGCCCAGGATTTGGCCGATGGCACTGTTGATAATGAACACCTGCTCGCCGATCGGTCCCAGAAACTCCATGACCTGGTAGTTCAGGGGGGGGTCTTTTCTCAGGAACAGGGCGTCCAGATCGGTTACGGTTTCAAAAATCAGTTCATCCTGACGCAGGCAGCGGATCATGGCGCGCCAGTAGTCTCCCATGGAGAGATCTTGTTGGACGGTGACATTGCGCATACGCGCCACCACCTCGTCCCCCCGGATGTATACATCGTGCGGTTCCAGGAAATAGACGGTATGTCCCCGCTGGTTGCACTCATACATCAAATGGCTGGTGGTTTCATTGGTCGGATCGATCGATTCCAACCGGTCCATTAAAAATGCTATTTCCATCCGTGTTGCTCCTGTCGCTCGCCCGCTGCCACAATTCCTTGACATACTCACACAGCAGCTTGGAGATGTCCAGCGCGATCTGGGGATATTCTCGTACGA
Organism: Olavius algarvensis Delta 4 endosymbiont; assembly: GCA_905176665.1. GTDB lineage: Bacteria > Desulfobacterota > Desulfobacteria > Desulfobacterales > CAJINA01 > CAJINA01. The sequence goes on from CAJINA010000282.1 coordinate 8,121, forward strand.
TTTCAAGGAAGTCGCGCTTGTGGATCATCAACAGGCTGGTTTCCTGTGATGTGCGGGCCGAAAATAGCCGGACATCGTCAGTCAACAGGACAATCCCACCGATACTGTCGCCGGGTTTGAAAACTTCCGGCGGATCGGTCTCGTCCTTAAAAGCGGTGATCTCACCCGTGATCACCATGTACATAGACTCGGCCGGGTCCCCCTCCTGAAACATGATATTCCCCGCCGGGTATACTACCTGTTCCGTAATCGAGGCAATCGCTGCCAGCTCGTTGACGGACATATTTTTGAAAATATCGACATTCTTAAGGTGCAAGATCTTATCCGGTATCGGCATTTCCATCTCCATGTCGGTCTCCTTTACGGATCGTCCGGAACTGTCCGGGTTGCAGTGTCGATCGACTGCCTGGCGGATATGCGGGTTCTCGGCGGCCGCCAGGCTGGTGGTGGTTTCATGGGGCAAGACCGCCGGCCGGCAATTTGCGGCCGCCGGTAATGCCATGACAACGGTAATCCAGTTGCCACTTTGAAATAGGTCGGTATAAAGGGCTGCGAGGTTTTTAGCGTAATCTGGTAATTTGAAACGTTTGCGTCCCAGGGCCACGACCCGGTGCCGGGGCAGGTCCTTCACCAGCGGCATGAAAAGCTTCAGCAGCGCCCGATTCGCGACATCTTCCAGAGCCTCCCGGGCGTTGGCCTGCTTGCGAGGATCATTTGAAAACAAATTCCTGAAGATTGTGCGCATGGTGCCGGAACGGTCCTGCAGAGCAACCACCCGAAGCAGATCTTCCAGGCGGCTGTGACCCTGCTCCTCCAGGTGGTCCGCCAACAAGGCCGCGTATCGATCCGCCTGCACCTGCCGCAACGCCTGGGCTTCAGCAAGGCGGCGATAACAGATCTCGATCTGGGTTTTGGCATAGCTGAAGGTGTCCAGGGCCTTGATATCCAGGGTGCTCAGTATTCTGAACAGGATGTCTCTCCCTTTTTTGCCTGGAACGTTCAGGGCTTCAATCAGCAGGGGTCCGTTTTGGTAGGGCGCCGACAGAATTTTTTCTTCGGCGATTCGGCGCGTGTGGTTTTCGGGGTCGCCCAGTAGGGCAACAACTTCTTGCAGGGCCCGGTCACCATCGATGCGCAGCGCTTCGATTGCCGCCCAGCGCACCGTCTGGTGTGAGTGCTGCAGATAAGGGGCGGCCATGTTGCCCTCGAGGCCGTTTTCCAGTTGGCCGTAGGACTTCAGGGCCTTGGCCAGCAGCGTTGGTTCGGTGCCGGGGTCCAGGATGCTGTCCAAGACTTTCAGATAGGCGGCCTGGCCGCTTTCGCCGGCTCCGATCACGCCCGCCAGCAGCAGGTCCGGATCGCCTGAATCCAGCCAGATGTCGACCTGCTTACGGTACTCGGCGGACTTACTACCCAGGCAGCCGGCGGCTGCCAGCGCTTTTATTTCCGGGTGGACCGTGGTCTCCAGAATCGATTGGCATAGGGCGGTTCCGGATGGTGTCCCCAGGCGCCTCACGGTTTGCAAGGCGGCCGCAGCTATCGCCCGATCATCTCCCCGGGCATATTTGGACAGGACCGTCACCGCTTTGCCGCCGGCCCGGTTTGACAACAGGTCCAGCAGGCGGATGCGGGTGCGGTTGTCATGATTGCCAATAACCGCCAGAATAGCCTCATCCAGATCGGGTACATCAAGGGAACGGAGAACCTGGGCGTACCAGAGCGCTCCCGGGCTGCGCTCGGCCAGAAAACTGTCGAGCAATCTCTTCTGTGATTCCCGGCCCTTGAACAGACGCTTGGCCACTTCGATTTCCAGGGCTTTAAGGTCCAAGACATTTTCAGCCATCAAGTCAGCCAGGATGCGGGCATAGTGACGTTTCAGGTAAAGCGTGGTTAAAAACCAGGCGATGACAAAGGGCAGCATTGCCAGGGAGAGATATTGGGGGTGGAAGAAGTGGCCGGCGGCCAAAATAATTCCGGAACCGGCAAACAGGCCGATCCGTACGATCGTCCCCCGCAAAAATGGTCGCAGGGCCGCCCGATAAGAGACCGGGAAAACACCCATGAGAATATCCGTCACCGGTTTGTTCAGGGTCGTGCGAATAACCGTGGTAGACAGCCGGGCGTATATGGCACTGAACACATTGAACTGCGCAAGGAAGGCGATAAAAACCAGGGCATAGTTCAAGGGGTGGAACATCAAGGCAGCCGCCAGACCCCAACGGCTGTAAGCTTTGCTGACAAAGAGCAGCAACAGCAGACTGACCAAACTCATAAAGCTGCGGAAGTATCCAAAGAAGCTGACCAGGCCGTCTTCGGTGCCGAACTGGCTGTCGATAGCGAAGTTGAATTGGTAATTTAAAACCGGGATGATCACATTGGGGATCAGGGTTAACAGAATCAAGATCCAGACCAGGTCCGATTTTTTCATGAGCTTGCGGACATCCTGGAATTGATTCAGAATGGTTGGTTTTGATTCAGATTTAACCGGTTTGTCTCTGGCAATCACAAGTGTCGGAAAGCGGGCTCCCATTTTGGCTACAACCAGCGCTGCCAGAACCATCAGGGCGCCATAGGCGAGGGTCAGGTTGTCCATGGAGAACAAACCGGCCAACACCGGGGTAACGGCACTACCCAGGACGGTACCGATGGCTCCCCCCGCGGCAATTAGAGGAAAGAGGCGTTTTGCCTGCCGGGTGTTGAAGAGATCGTTGGCCAGGTTCCAGAAAAGGAGCCCAACCAGGATCACATACTGGGCTTTCAAGATATAGAGTACCGGATAGAGCAGGTCGATCTCCAACGGGATGATAAATCGAAAGGCGGCGATTGAACCGGCGAAGAAAAAGAGAACGTATGTCAGCAGGCGCACCCCCGGTAGCCGCGCCAGGACGCCCCCCAGCAGGCCCATGAGGATGAAGGTAAGGATCGAATTCAGCATGTAGATGACGGGCAGGTGCTTGACACCGAAGCGTTTTAGAAAGGCGGTTTCGGCATAATTGTTCAGGATGACGGTAGCTGCGCTGAGCAGCAACAGCAATAGCACGGTCCACCCGAAAACGGCGGTTTCTTCATCGTGGATGGATAGCCATTTTTTGAGGAAATGGGGCATATCGTTTCCAAGGCAACGGGCTAACGTGTGGGACAGCCGGTGGCGTTGACAGGGCGGGTGATGGCGTTACCCTGAAACCGTTTAAGGGGTTTCAGTATTCGCATGGCATGGGCCGGATCGGCATATGTTTGGCCCCACCATAGATCGGCGACTGCTTGATGATCGGCGGCCCGGAACGTGGTGCGGCCGCCGGGTAATTCGAGGGTCAGGTTTGCCAGGGCAGCGGCGACAGCCTCTTTTTCCGTGGTGCCGGCCTTATCGGCAGCCGCCTTGAAAGCATATACGGCCGCATATGCGCCATGGGCCAGGTGGGATGGGAACGTGTGATAACGCGCCTGATAATTGGTGACAAACTGTCTGTTCCGATCCGATTCTTGGGCCAAAAACCAGTAAGGGGCCGTCACCCAGAGGCCGGTCGGCATTTTGTCACCGAGAATCATCAGGTTGTCCAGGGCCGCGCCCATGGTAAACAGGAACCTGCGGTCAGACGCAAACAGCCCCCGGGCATCAGCCTGTTTAATAAAGCGTCGCAAATAACCGCCCCACAAGGTAACCAGGACGCCGTCGGATTCCGTGCGCTCAAGTTTATCCAGGTAGGGGGTGAAATCTTTCTGGCGCGATGGGATGAAAACATTTTTTGGGTCAGCAAGCGTATTCATGCCAGGGGCCAGATCCTGGATTAATGTTTTGAAATAGTCCCAGGACTCATAGCTGTAAGTGTGCTTTTTACCGACCGTAGACCAGGACTCCGCTTCTGAGTCAGCGGCCAGCAGCGCGGCGGATTTGATGACCTGGGTCAGGTTCAGACTTACCCTGAAAACATACCGGTTGCACTGGGCGCCCGTGACCTTTGGGGTCGCTGCGTTGGTAATGATCAAGGGCGTTTTAAGGTCGTTGGCCACCGCTGCCACCCGTTGGGCCACCTTGCTGGAATCGATCCCTATGAGAGCGTCCACCTGTTTTTCCCGGACCAGGGTCTGCATCGTCCGAATGGCTACATTCGGCCGGCTGCGCGAGTTTTCAAACCAGGTGAGTACCAGGCGTCCGTCAATGCCTCCGGCGCGATTGATTTCATCGACCGCCAGCAGGGCCCCCTGGCGAGCATTTTCACCATAGGCGGCAAAAGCCCCCGACAGGATATAGACAAAGCCCAGGCGCACAGGCTGCCGCGCATGTGCCGTAGAGACCCCGCAGCATAAGATCAACAGGGCAACTATGAGATGTAGCCGGGGACTGTCCTTCATGATTGTATTTGACACGATCTGCATAATTTGCCTATACCCAATAACCCAAAAACGATATATTTTCAAATGAATAGATTATGAGCGGACCCACAGCGGCACATATCCTGACAGTCCATCCGCCGGTGGCCTCGCCGGCGCTGGCACCCCTGCCGGCAGTCGATCACCCAGCTGTGGCCGTACCGCGAATGCCGTCCCTGGAGCCGTACGATGCCAATCTAGATTTTTATGCCGAGTTTCTCCTGACACCGGAACACCTGCAAAAGGCGTTGACCTGCATTGCTGCCAGAAAGACCCGCGGTGATTATCGCCAGGCCGGATCGGCTACCGGGCACCGGCTCATGGACCTCAGCACAAATCGCTCGCACTGGCAAGCACGAATTGCGGCTGTCGACCAAATTCTGGCGATCTGCCGGGACAAGCGGTTATATGATCCGCCCGATGGTGTGAAGGCCCTCGCAGACTTGCGGGAGCCGCTACACCTGGCCTCACTGGCGTATTACCCGACGCAAATAGGGTGGGGTACCTTTGACCACCCCCAATGCAATGATCCGGATTGGCTGGTGTCGTTTCCCCAGGATACGAATTCAAATCCCTTTACGGCGTTTTGTGAAACCCGCTTTACTTCGAAACTCGGGCAGTCCGGCGGACACATACTACTGCTGTGGGTCGCTACCCGCGATCAACTGCCGGCGGCTGCCACGATGGCGGCTTATGCTAAAAAGATGCGTCCTGCTCTGCCGGTTGCGGCAGTGGGGGAGGCCGATCTGGTCGCATACCTCCGGGAATTTACCGATACCCGGATATCTGCCCCCGATGACGGACTGGCGGATCGATTGGCGCAGCTGGCACTAGCGGCGGAGGGCAGCTCCTTCCTCCAGATGGAAACGGGCCCTGCCCGTGAGAGCTCGGAAATCTACCTGACGCCCACCAGGATAGCAGCGCTCGATTTAAGGCCGGGCCATTTCCCCACCGGCCGGCCGGCCGGCAGCGCCAATGGAATCGACGCCTGCCGTGAGGTGGCCAGCGGCCGGGGTGCCATTATCAGGGTGGCGGGCGATTTCGCCAAATATTTTGACAATTGCGCTTGCCCTGCTTCCAGCGAGGATGGGGCCTGTGCTTTGGGAATCCGTACTGAACTGCACGAGGCCTGCCAGGACATAGATGGCCACGACCTTTACCGGGCCGGGGTAAAGCTTGTGATCTGGCAGGCGCCGCAAGGTTCCGCAGCGGCCTTGAAAGCCATATTCTGGCAATTTTCCCGGGCCGGCATCTGGAACCACCTGGTGCTGCCCGCCCATGCGTCGAATCCGCTGGCCGACACCTTGGGATCGTTTGCAGCCGCCAATCCAAATATCGTGCACTCATGGGAAATGGCCCCGTTTATCGGCGCGGCCAGCCGGAATGATGCCGGGACTCAGGACCCCGAGGTCTACCAACGGGTGCAGAAACTGCCTGGCCGGTCACTCTGGCAATGCCTGTACGATCCTGTCCACCTGCTGCTCTACCTGCAAAAACACGGGAGGGAGAAAGTGATGCGGTGGCGGGTCACGGATGACAGCCGGGAGGTGTACACCCTGGGCAGCCAGCTGGCCTACCATTACCGGGAACCCGCCCGGCTGCCGGCCGGGTACCTGGACGAAATATGCGATATGGTGGCCGACGGCGGTTCGGTAAACATGGAACGGGTGCGATCCAACCTCGCCAGGGCCTTTCTGATTGCCTATGCCGTCGAGGATGGCGTGATCGTGGGCAATTCCTCTTTAAAAAATCCCCGCCCAGAATACATAGAAACCGTGAACCGGCAATCCGGCCTTGATTTGACCCACTACGTGGAAAGGGGGTATACCTCGGTCAGGCCGGAATATCGCGGAATGGGCATCGGCGCCCGACTGCTCGGCGGACTTACCAAAAGAGCCGTCCAGCGCAGGGTATTTTCAGTTATCAGCGAAGATAACGAAGCGGCCCGGAAAATGGCCCTTCGTAACCGGACCCGCCAGGTAGCGGAATATTACAGCCCGCGCCTGGAAAAACATGTGGGGATCTGGATACCGGAAAGTATGCTTGATGAGACCTAGCGAAGAGGCGGACTAAGCGTATGCACATAGGCATCATAACCGCCAGGGACGAGACCTTTCACCCCACCCGGCGCTTGATAGAAGCAGCTGGGGACAAAGGCCACCATGTGACGTTGATTCACCCCTACCGGCTGTGGCCGGTGATCGCGGAGAACGCGCTGCAGACCGCGGCCACTGCCCGCTATGAGCCTTTTGATGTGATCCTGCCGCGGCAGGGCGCCGAGATCGGGACTTCCAGCCGGGTGTTGATCAAACATTTACAGTTGATGGACATCCCCTTGGTAAATGACCTGGAAGCCATCCGCTTGACCAGCAACCAGTTCTTAACTTTGCAGGCCCTGGCCAGCACTGGTGTATCCGTCCCGGATACGCTGTTTATCAATGCACCGACCGGCCTGGACGAGATGGCGGGTTGTTTGCACAACTACCCGGTGGTGGTCAAGCAGATCGACGGTCGCCAGGGATCCGGCGTCGCCCTGGCCCAAACCCGGGCCGAGCTGGATCATCTTGTCGACGCGCGCCTGGATAAAACCCGGGGCCTGCTGCTGCAGCAATATATAGCACCCGCCGGCCGCCAGGATATCCGGGCCCTGGTGATCGGCGGCAAGATTGCCGGGGCGATGCGCTTAATTCCACCGCCGGGAGAGTTCAGGGCCAATTTTCACCTGGGTGCAAGCAGCCGGGACCATGATCTTACGGATGCGGCCGCCCGGGTTGCTTTGACGGCGGCTGACGCAGTGGGGCTTGATATCGCCGGGGTGGATCTGATCATCGACGCCCAAAAGCGAGTTTTCGTCATCGAGGTGAACTATTCACCGGGGTTCAGAGGGCTGGAAGCGGCCACCGGCCTGGACATCGCCGGCCTGATAATTGACTATGCGGCCGGCATCGCCAGGCGTAACCGCTAGGGATTGGAACAGGAGTTGGCATCATGATCGTGTCTGACCTGAGAACTGTAGAAGATGATACGCACACGCGGATTGAAGCAACCGTCATTTGGGAGATCGCAGACCGGCCGAAAAAAAAGGTCTATATCGAAACAGAAAACGCTTTTGCCGCAGACATTGCCACCCACCCCCATGCCTTTTTGGTCGGTTGTTTTATTCCCGCAATGCATCTTGGCGAGCAGCGGCTGGTCATAGAGGGAGATATCTGCCCGGTCCTGCTTGAAGGGCTGCGAACCGCCATGGCACTATTGTCCCACTGGTCCGGCACAAGCCTGAAGCCGCTTTCCATAGAGGCCGGCACCCTGGCAAAAGCGCGCCATTCGAAGAACTCGCGCCGGGCGGCCCTTTTCATGTCCGGGGGCATCGATTCGCTAGCGGCTCTCAAAATCAACCGGGAACGCTATCCTGAGACCCATCCCGGGTATATAAAGGACTGTCTGCTGGTACATGGGTTTGACATCGGCGGAGTCGTTGAGCGGGGCATGAAATACCATGTTTTTGAGCGTGCCAAGCAGGCCATGGCCCAGATTGCCGCAGATACCCAGGTCGCTTTGATCCCGGTGTATACGAATATTCGGCATCTGTGCGATGATCGGGACCTATGGCTGACCCGTTTTTTCGGGGCAGTTTTGGCAGCCGTGGCCCATGCCTTTGACCACAGGATCAATCTGGCTTATATCGGGTCGTCTTACGATTTACCCAATCTGGCCCCGTGTGGTTCGCACCCCCTACTGGATCCGGAATATTCCAGCCACGACCTCAAGATCCGGCACCGTGATCTCGAAGTGTCGCGCATTGAAAAGATTCGGTCGATTGCGGACTGGGAAGTCGGCCTGAACAATATGCGGGCATGCCTGGCCAATGTAAAAGACAGGCTGAATTGCGGGAAGTGCGAGAAGTGCGTCCGGACCATGCTGGGCCTGGAGGCAGTCGGCGTCCTGAAGAAGATGACGTCTTTTGAAGAAGAGCACGTTACTCCGGATCTGCTGGACGCCTTCAGCATTACAATTCGGCATCGCGAACATTTCTATCAGGAGCTGCTGGAGCCCCTGCAGTTGTGCGGCCGGCTGGATCTGGTTGCGAAAATCGAAGAAAAGCTGGATAGAAGCCATCTCAAATAAGTCTTTTAGCCCAAACTCGGCGTTGGGCGCTCGGCTCAAGTCCTCGAAATACTGAAGTATTCCTCCAGGTTGAACCTCGCGGCCGCCTTGATTTTGAACCAAAATCCAATTTTTGAGATGACTTCTACTCCTTAAAGGCGATGTCCACGTTCAATTCCTCGCCTACAAGTGCCAGGCCGTCCTGGACCTTGTCCATGTCCGTGCCCTGGGGCACCTGAATGTGGATGTCCATCAGGTACATCAGGGTACCGCTGTTGGGCTGCGCTTCAATATGGGACACCAGGTCCACGATATTGAGCTGATTGTCGGCTAGAAATCGGCTGATCTTGTAAACAATGCCCGCCTTGTCGAGGCCTTCAACGTGGAGTGTATGTTCGGTAAAGGCGCCCGGAGTTGCGGTGACGGCCCCGCTGACGGGCCGGAGGAAGGCCGAGACCCCCTTTTCGCGTTCCAGATGCCGGCACTCCTTGAACAGGTGATCTTCGATATCTTCGTTCGTACCGGTCGTAAAGAGCAGGATAAGGGTAAACTCATCGGCCAGCAGGGTCATGGTCGAATCTTCGAGATTGCAACCATTTTCATACAATACCTGGGTAACATCAGCGACGATACCCGGCCGGTCCTTGCCGAAAGCGGTCATGATATAGCTTGTGCCCATTTAATATTCCTTTCAAAATAACTCGAGACCTGTGAAGTCCATCAGAGGTCTCGAGGCGCTACGGGTAATAGCGGTGTGCTCAAGGCGATCGATATAGGCGTTGCGTTATCTTCTACTTTCTGCGCTTCAGCGCAATAATCATGCTCAGGCGCAGCCGATCGAGCGTTTCCTGGAGTTTGCCGATTTCATCCTTGCGCGTTACCCTGATCTCGTCCTTCAGGTTTTTACCGCTGGCCAGGCTGGTGGCCGCGATGGTCAGTTTGTTTAGGGGTGCCAGGGAGCGGTTGACCGAAATGAAGGTCAGAACCAGAGAGAGGACCAGGATGCCCGACATCATGGTGACCAGGGTCGTCATCAGTCTCTTTTTGGCTTGGTCAATCTCAACCATTGAAAGCCCGATCCGAAAACCGCCCCAGTGTTTACCTTTGACAAAAATAGGTGAAGATACATCCCACATGACTTCGCCGGTATCACGGTAGTACACCTGCTGCAGGCCCTTCTCGGTGTTCTGGGCCGCCTTGAGGCCCACCGGGTCGTTGAATACCCGTTTGGTCCGGTTACCGACCCGGTCTACCTGCGGATTGCCGGTGATCGGTTTCTGGAAGCGGGCATTGTGGGTGGGCAGATAGCCATTTTTATCGACGGCTACAGCAAAAATGATACTGTTATCCAGCAGGAATTCATCCTGAAGACCGAGTATGGCTTTATCAAGGTAGAAATCGTACTTGGTGTGATACTTGGGAGGTTCGAAGTTGCCGATCAGCTCATACTCTGTGTCGAAAGCATCCTTGACGGAAAAGACGCCGTTGTCGATGGCCTCCTCCATGATCTGCCCGATCATCTTGGCCCCGACGATCGATTGAATCTTGCCCCTGTTCAGCAATTCCTTTTCCAGACTCTGGCTCTGCTGGGTAACGAGAAAATACGTTCCCGCCGACATTACAATGAGAATGAAAAAGTTAACGATCAATGATACTTTGACACCAATTTTACCCGTAATGAAATTAAACATTTTTGTATCCTCTCTCTACTAAATATCAGGCTACGCCATTTAGATCATCGCAGTGCTAGCGCTGGTGATGCTGCCGTTTCCAATCAGCGTTTGTATCCGATGCGCAGGGCGCCCCAATGTTTATCCTGAATACTAATCGGCACGGACAGGTCAGCCAGTTGCTCGCCGGTATCCCGGCTGTATTTCTGCAACAGGTAAGGCTTTTTGTTCCTGGCCGCCGCCAGACCAGTCCGGTCGTTGAACAAGCGTTTGGTTCGATTGTTTTTGGTATTAAAATCTTGGTCATCGGTCAAGGGCCGCGAGTATCTGGTGTTGTGGGTCGGCAGATACCCGTTACGATCCACGGCAACGACAAACAACATCCGTTTGTCTTTTTCCAGGTATTTATCCAGGATGATACGGAGGACCTCATCGGTTAATCTATCATACGCGGTTTTGAATTTCTGGGGATTGGTGTTCGGAATTGGAATGTAGAAGGTATCGAATATCTGGGCCATGCTCAGGCGGCCGCTGGAAATGAGCTTTTCCATTTCGTTTTGGACCTCGGCCCGACAGTTTTCCGCCAGTGTTCTAACTTGGAGATCGAAGCCGGTAAGGGGCTCCTGCGCCTGCAAGGAGGGTACCCAGAGCAGCAGTAACAGGAACAAGAAACTTAAGCGCCTCACATTGGAAATCATCGCAGCATTCAATTTGATTCTCCTTCGTTTTTGTTCCAAGGTATAGACAATTGGAAGCGGTCGGAACAGGTGTTACTCTCCTATCATTTTGATCTCTTCCAGCATCGCCGTGCTGAACTCGTTCTTCTGCTTCTCCCCCGGCATCTGGTTGGCGATATTATAGACAAAATCGCCGATTCTGGCGCGGGGAATCTTGCTAATATTCAGGCTCATCTGTTCGGCGGTTTCTTCAATCAGGACTTCTCCCAGGGGGCCTGTCAACGAAACCAATAGTTCCCGCAACCGCGTCATGAAGGCTTCGCCCACATAAGAGCCGGCCGGGGCAACTTGGACTTGCTCAATGAGTTTCAGTTTGACCAGTTTCATCAAACTTTCTTTAAAGGCTGAAGGCGACATGGCTACCTCGCCGGCTATCTGGCGAATGGTCTTATCCTCATCAATGGCCATCAAGAGTTTTAGCATGTCGGAATCAAAAGTGATTTCATTGGTGGAAGCCAGATTTGTCTTCCTGAAATGCATATCAAGCAGATTAGCCATTATCTCATTTCCTCGCTGTCGCCGCAAAGTGTAACCAGGTTGGGGCACCTGCTCGCAGAAGGGGCACTCGCCGTTCCGTTTCAGCGCTACTGGTCTGTGTATGCAGGTAAAATTGCCGGCTGTGATGCTTCATCTGGCAGTCTAGTGATTGAGATGGCCAGCGAAACCAGCGGGGCGGCTATTGGGAGGTGGCCGCCGGCGTTACAACCGGAGTTCTGATCCTTTGCGTCTATACTTGCAGGGGCTAACGATAATTAAATCTTCGCCGTGTCCTGTCTATCCCATTTCAGGGGTGTATCCGGTCTTTGAGGAAGAGCGTCTGCTTTTGGAAAAATGAATGGACGAAAAGCAATTTCGTGAATGGCAATCGAATGATCCGGATATTGTGGCGGTGGTACCTGTCCAAAAGCAAAACTCATCCGTTTACTGGTTGTTACTGCCTGATTACTGGAAAAAGCTATTTTTGTCAATATGTTATTTCCGCCCAAGCTGTCGATAATTGGTCAAAAATAGAGATTTAGAGAATGATCTTGATCATGATGAATATTGGTCGCGGAACAATATCCACAAAAGAATTTGGATGGTTCCGGGACTTGTTGGTAACTGTGGACCGGCGGAGTGGATCATGTTGAAGGGGGTTGTTCACCACTTTGATGGAGACCGTCTTTACGGACAGGAGACGGAAAAACCGCGATGCGGCATCCCGACCTGACCGCATGGTCGATTCCAACCATTTGACAGGGACTCCAAATTTGACATCCATCCTTAATCATTGATAATATTAAAAAGTTTACTAAAATTCGAATCCAGGTGCCGGTAAGGTTAACACCATACCGGATGCCGTCCGGGGCCTTTACTACCTGATATCGCTCCACTAATTATGCCGCCGGGCGCCTGTGTTTCGGTTGCAAACCAAAAGTAACTGATTATATTTGTTTGATATTCGATTTGAGCCGGGGTTTCGATGCCCGAGCGAGGCGCGCGATGCGTTCAGATACCGAAATTCAAAATCTGATAAAAGCGATCGATTCACTGGAAAACCAGCTTCTGGTGGTGTCCCCTGACCTGGAAATCCTGGCCGCCAATGCAGCGGCCCGCATGGCGATCGGCGAAGATTGTATCGGCCGGAAATGCTTTGATATATTCTGCAAGGAAGGCGCGCCCTGCGGTGGCTGCCACATACAGAAAGTACTTCAGGAGAGTTCCCACAGGTCGGCGAACAAATCAAAAGCAGCCAACCAACGGCTGGCCCTGTCATGCGGTCAGGTCACTCCGATTATCAACGAAGGGAAAATGGAAGCGGCTGTCTGTATCGATATTCAGCCACACCAACCAGCGGAGACATCCGGCAACTGGCACCTGGCGAACGCTTTTCTCAAAACCCTTATCCACAGTTCCCCGGACGCGGTTATTGTAACCAGCCCGCAAGGCGACGTTCTCCTTATCAATGAGGCCGCGCGTAAATTGTCCGGTTACACCGCGAAGGAAATCTATGGTGACATCAACATCACGGATGTTTATCCAGGTGAGAAGGCCTATGATGTGATGGCGCGCCTCCGGAGTGAACATTACGGCGGGCGGGGAAAACTGAAAGCCTACCACGTAGATGTCCTCAACAAACAGGGGCAGAAAATTCCGATCCGCCTGGATGCTGCAATTGTCTACGACGGAGACAAAGAGATCGCCACCCTGGGATACTTTAGAGATCTGCGCCATCAATCCGGTAAACCGACCGATCCCCGGATAGACGATCTGAAACCGGATCCGGCTAAGGAAGGTTCGAACCTGGAAAACATTGCTTCCAGTGTTGCCCGCCGCCTAAACCTTTATAACAGACAGTTCGGCCAAACCGCAGTCAAGATCGGGCTGATCGACAGCCAGCAACTCGATAAAGCGCTGGCCCATCAGCAGCAATTGAATGCCAAGACCCAGGTGGCTGTGCCCCTGGGCAGGGTACTGGTAAAACTGGCCTACATTAGCGAGGAGCAGCGAGCCGCTATTCTGGCGGTCAAGGCGCTGTCTGAAGAAGACCGTCCTGCCGGCGAAGAGGGGACTCTGGCGGATGAAGCCGTTAAACTTGCCAAGGAACTGGAGATCTATAACCAGCGATTTGGATTTCTGGCTCTGAAATTAGGATTCATTTCAGAGGAGCAACTGGCTCGATCTCTACAGATGCAAAAACAGGCTGTTGATAAAACCAAGATCGCCATTCCCCTGGGGCGGGTAATGGAACAACTGGAATACATCACCGACGAACAGCGGGCCGCAGTGCTGGCATTACAGGCGCTCGGTGAAGATGCGCAGACCGAGGACAATGCCGCCGAACTAGCCGCAGGGGAAGCTGATCCTGATATGGAGGAACCCGGACCGGAAGGGGAGACGGCTGAACCGGAAGCGATGGAGACCGAGCAGGAGTGGGCGTCAACCGAACAGGAAGCCCCAGAGATCGAAGCGGAGGCCGAGAAGACCGAACCGGAGGCCGAGAAGACCGAACCGGAAGTCGAGAAGACCGAACCGGAAGCCGAGGAGACCGAACCGGAAGCCGAGGAGACCGAACCGGAAGCCGAGGAGATCGAACCGGAAGCCGAGGAGATCGAACCGGAAGCCGAGGAGATCGAACCGGAAGCCGAGAAGACCGAACCGGAAGCCGGGGAGACCGAACCGGAAGCCGGGGAGACCGAACCGGAAGCCGGGGAGACCGAACCGGAAGCCGAGGAAACTGAACCGGCGGCAGCGGCCGCAGAATCGGGTGAAGACGTAAACTCGGCCGAAGCTCTGGAAAAAGAGGCGGACGAACTCGAAAGTAGGATTCGGGCGTATTTTTCGGTCGACATCAGCGCAGACAAATTGACGGCTCGCCTCATGCCCAAATCCCGGGATCGGGAAGGGGTTGTTTTCGCGGATCTCATGGACCTGATCGAAGCGGAAGGTGTCCGCCAGGGGCTCATCGAAGAGGACACCCTGCGGGCGTTCTTCGCTGATGAGTCGGAAGAGACAGAGCCGCTGGTCATTGCCCGGGGCTATCCAGCGGGAGAAGGTAAAGACCCGGAGATTGCATACCATTTTGAAACCGATTACCTGCAGGCCGGTAAAATGTTGGAGGACGGAACCATTGACTGGAAGGATCGCGGAGAGATTCCCCAGGTTGATGAGGGTGATCTGCTGGCTGAGATCATACCCGGCGTCTACGGCGCGGTGGGTATGGACGTGCTGGGCAACGAGATCCCGGCCGACCCGATTGCCAAGGTGAACCTGGCGGCCGGCAAAGGGGTGAAAAAGTCAAGCAACGGCAATCGTTACGTTGCCAGCTCCAAGGGCACGCCGAACCTGTCCGACGACCAGACCCTGACGGTCTCACCGATTCTACAGATAGAAGGCGACGTAGGTATTGAAACGGGACATATCGAATTTGACGGGCATATCGAGATAGAGGGCACCGTGCAGAGTGGTTATCAAGTCAGGGGCACCAGCCTGCGCGCCCAGGGCATGCACAATGCCGAAATCTTCATTCGCGGGGATGTCGTAGTTACCGGCGGCATCTTCGACTCGGTCATAAAATGCCAGGGCAATGTAAAGGCTGTGCACATTCACAAGTCTGCGATTGATGCCGGTGGTGATCTAACCATCGACAAGGAGATCATTGATTCTACGGTCGAATTGCAAGGGACTTGCCAGGCGGACTACGGTACGATCATCTCATCAAAAATTGCCGCCCGTAACGGTATTCTCGCCCAGAACATTGGTACCGCCATGTCGAAACCTTCCCATCTGGATGTTGGGGTTGATCACAAATTACGCCGTGAACTGTCTGGACTCAAGAAAATGTTTGCCAAGTCCGAACGCAAGAAAAAGGAAATTGTGCCCAAGATCAAAGCCTTGCGGGTCGAGTCGGACCAGATTAACGGCGAACTGGGGGAGGTGGCTCAAAAACAGGACCAGATCATGGTGCAACTGCGCCAACTTCAGGATAAGTTCTCCGCGCAGGAAACGCTCGATGAAACCGTGCAATCAGAATACGAGAAGGCTGTGGCCGAACTCGAAACCCGGCGTAGCCAGATAGATGACCATGTGGAAGAATTGATGGAGAAAGATGGCGAGTTAGAAAAGGTCATCGGCGCGCTGGAAGAGCAAGAGACGGAGATCACCGAAGAACAGGCGGAGCTGGAAGAACGCATGGAAGTGCTGCGGCAAAAGCGCGATACCGAAAAAGGCAAACCCGTCGTAAAGGTCACCGGTGATCTGTTTGTCGGTAACAAAATTAAGGGCCCCAAATCCAAGATTACTATCGAAGAAAATTGCCGACACGTGAATATCTTTGAAACCGATAAGGCGGATGATGGCCAGTTTGCCCGGTGGCATATGAAAATCAGTCCTCTGCGTTGATGCTCTGCGGCCAAGGCCCCGCGGAGCCCCGTGTTGATAGCCGGTGGCTGGATTCCCGGCAGCCGGGTTGACACAATCCCGCCTGTTTTCTATACTTTCGTCAATCCTGTTTTTCATATCCGCAACCCATACAGGGATAAAATCAGTGGAGCCACAATCCATCGCGTGCCCCTCATGCGGGGCGACTCACACGACTTACAATCCGGGGGTCATTACCGTTGTTTGCGAATACTGCGGCAATGCCGTCTACTGGGACGCTGAAAAGATAAAAGATGCTGGCAAACAATCCATTTTACCGGAAGGATTCACAAGATTGTTTCGAGGCGCAACCGGGAAGCTCGAGAATCGGACTTTTGTGGTTATCGGGCGGGCGCGTTACAGTTTCGGCCGTGGGTTCTGGGATGAATGGTTCCTTGAGTTTAACGACGGCACCATCGGCTGGCTGACCGAGGACAACCATGAACTTGCCTTGCAGACGCGTACGACCTCAAAAAAGATACCGCCGCTCGAAAGCCTCACACCTGGCAAAAAGTTTACCGTGCGCAAAATCGATTTTGTGGTGCAGGAAGTCGGTGAGGCCGAATGCATCGGGGTAGAGGGTGATCTGCCCATCGAAGTGCAAACTGGCGAGACCTATCGTTTTGTCGACGCCTCCAGTCCGGATGGTAAATACACTTTTGGGATTGAATATGACGCTGTGCCCCCGACCTTGTTCGTTGGGAAGTGGTTGAGCTATGCTACGCTTGCCTTAAATGACGAAGGACTCGATTGGTAAGTTTATGGATGCGGAACGCTTCAGATTGGGTAGTGGCCGACAAAGACCGGCGTATAAACCGCAGAACATTAAATGCGACGGCTGTGGAGCCGGCCTCACTGTCAAGGATGAGCAATCCCAGATGGTGGTGTGCGAATATTGCGGCAGCCAGCTCGATGTGTCCCAGACCGAGCAGACGGTCCTGGGAAAAGGAATGGCCAACAAGCCCTATTTCCCGCTCGAATTGGGTGATTCTTTTCACCATAAAGCCACCCGGTTCGAAGTTATCTCCCGCATGGCCTATATCGAAGATAACGATATCTCTGAAATGACCAAGGAGTACCTGCTGTACAACCCCCGGCGCGGGACTATGTGGCTGGCCGAATACGGTGGGCATTATTCGATATCCTATCCAGCACATGTAATGCCACGCAAAGACCCATTCGCGGCGGGGCGCGGCGATGTCATTAAAACGCATGACGGCGTCCAATGGGTCACCGAAGGCAAGGGGACGTATGAACTGCACTATGTGGACGGCGCCCTGCCCTGGGTGGCCAAAATCGGGGACCGGGTTCAGTATGCCGAGTTTGCCGAAAAGTCAGGCTCTGCCCGCCGCTATGAAGCCCAGCGCATCGGTAATCAGATCGAATACGGCCTGGGGCGGGCGATGCCCCTGGAATCGGTACGCCGGGCTACCCGCAAACCGGAGCTCGGCACGGAAACCGCCACAAAACCGATCGAAGATACGGCCAAAAAACGCAAGGGGTATCTTCAGATTATGGCAATAGCCTTGGTGGCGGCTTTCATAAACGGTCTGTTGTCTTATATTTGCTACCGGAGTGGCACAGTGGTGCTTATCCAGAGTTTTGTTCCCCAGGAGCTTACCAAAGGCGTGATGACGGAGCCATTTCGCGTCGTGGGCAATGGGAAAATTACCAAAATATCAGTGACGGCCCATCTGGATAACGCGTGGATGTCCCTGGAGACGGCGATTGTGCGCGGCGATGGGATGGCGGTCCATATGTACGAAGATAATATAGAATACTACCATGGCCGGTCCGGAGGTGAGAACTGGAGTGAAGGCAGTCGCAGTGGATCGTTGCTGGTGAAGATTCCCGATCCGGGTCTTTACCGACTTTTCGTGCAGGCGGTCAGCGCCAACGGCAATGCATCGCGCGCTACCCGAGCGCTACACGGCCTGCGGGTGGAAGTGCGGGACCGGGCCCTGTCAGGGGGGAAATTCGCCTTTGCGGGCGGACTATGCCTGGCAATCTTCATACTCACGGCTTTTTTATTCGCGAAATGGAAAGAAGATGACGAGGAATAGATATAGATGCAGTTCATGAAGATTCTATTCATCGGCCTGGTAGCCGGCAGCACCATCTGGGCGTCGGCTTCCACAGCCTTGAAGCGCGGTGTGAAACCAGCCGCATACCCCAGGGGCATCAGCCTGCGCCAGGACAGCCTGCAGGGGGTGCATGCACCCTTGATTCCCGGTAGGCGCAGTGGACGGATTCACAGGGGTGGCGGAATGTCGGCCGGAAAATAGGGGGCCATGATCATTGGCATTTTCTTAGCCTGGTTAATTGCTTTGGCCCGCACCCCCTTGCAATACAGGCTGGGTTGGGAACGTCTAAACTAGGACACTTATGTGCGTTTTGATTCCCGCTACGCGGTAATCCCAAAACCATCCGTTCGCGGGTGGTGTTTACTCATCAGGGAGGCAGTATGCTGACAGAGACTCACATCATGCAGTTTATCGCAACCATTGTCTACTCCATCCTCGGGATGGTCGTCTTTGCGGTGGCCTTTAAAATTTTTGTCAAGATTTCACCCTTCTCCGTTCGTAAGGAAATCGAGGAAGACCAGAATACGGCCCTGGCGGTCATTTTGGGTTCGGTATTGATCGGCCTTTCCATTATCATTGCCGCAGCGATTGCCGGATAGATGCCCATTCCCAGTGCATCCATTCGGGCCCGCATCGTCCTGCTGGGGTCAGTTTTTATCATCGCGTCCTGTGGCCTGGTCTATGAGCTGGTGGCCGGGGCGGTTTCGAGTTACATTCTCGGTGATGCCGTTACCCAGTTTTCCCTTGTCATCGGGGTCTTTCTATCCTCCATGGGGCTGGGGTCCTACCTGGCCAAATACATTCAGGGCAACCTGCTCAAAGCGTTTATCGAAATTGAGATCGGGATCGGGCTGACCGGTGGGTTGAGTTCCCTCATCATGTTCGCGGTAAGCGCATACGCAGCGGATCTCTTCGGGGTCGTTTTCTACGGTCTATGCATTCTTATCGGCGTTATGATCGGGATCGAGATTCCCCTGTTGATCAGGATTCTTAAAGAGAATGTTGACTTTTCGGAGGCCCTGAGCCACGTGCTGGCTATCGATTATATCGGTGCCCTGGCCGGGGCCATTCTTTTTCCGCTGTTGGTGCTGCCTTATCTCGGACTGAGCCGGGCATCGTTTGTGTTCGGCGTACTGAACCTGGCTGTCGCCGGTGCCGGCCTGGCCGTACTTCCAGGCCGGCGGCTGTGGATATCCCTAAGGCTGACGGCCGCAGTCCTTTTCCTTTTCATGGCCCTGGGGTTTTCCGTGCGCATGGTTGGCTATTTCGAGGATCTGCTCTACCAGGATACCATCATATTTTCTAAAACCACACCTTACCAGCGGATCGTCCTGACTCGCTGGCGAAATGATTTTCGCCTCTATTTGAACGGCAATATCCAATTCAGCTCCGTGGACGAAGCCCGTTACCACGAGGCCCTGGTCATCCCGGCGATGGAGGCCTGCGCCCGGCCGGGCGATGTGCTTATCCTGGGTGGTGGGGACGGACTGACGGCCCGGGAGGTATTAAAATACAAGAGTGTTCGGCGCGTGGTGCTGGTGGATATTGATCCGGAGATGACGGCGATTGGACAGAACAGGCCCGAACTGAGGGCCTTGAATCAGGATTCGCTGCATTCCCCCAAAGTAGAGATTGTCCACCTGGACGCCATGCAATATGTGGAAAAAAATTCCAGTGCCTTTGATGCCATTATTGTGGACCTGCCGGATCCCAGTAACGGAGCGCTGAGTAAACTGTATTCAAAGTCCTTTTACGCATTATGTGCCCGCCGGTTGAGGCCGGGCGGCGTCCTGGTCACCCAGGCCACCTCACCATTTTTTGCCCCGGAGGCCTTTTGGTGTATTGTTAAAACATTGGACAATGCGGTGACTGCGGCTGCGGGGCTGGACGGTCTGGTTGCGGTCCCCTTTCACGTGAACGTGCCCTCGTTCGGTGAATGGGGATTTGCGATGGCGGCCCGTCACACGATCGATCCCAAACGGTTGCCTGTCAGTGTCCCCACGCGTTTTTTAAATTCAGAGCGGCTGCAGGCCATGTTTACCTTTGGAAAGGATACCAGGCCACCGGAAGGTCTTGAAATCAATCGACTGGAATTGCCGGTGCTGGATGGTTATTATAAACGCGGTTGGGGGCGATTTCATGATTAATAACGATTTTCCGGTCCTGCAGGCGCTGTCGCGGGGTGCTGTTGGGACGGTTTCCGGCCACCAACCGGGCGGACGAAAAATTGACATGCTAAATGCCCAATGATACGAAAATAAATATGATCGCAAAATTCGGGTATATGAGAAAACGTTTCGGCAGGTGCACTTTGTGTGGCTGTCAAGCGATCGGATAGCTTAAAAGCAGCACGCCCAGATATGGGGATCGGAGGATAAGATGGGTCTTTGGGATAAAGTAAAGGGACAGTTTATCGATGTGATCGAATGGGTAGATGATACCCAGGATTCATTGATTTGGAAGTTTCCCCGGGGTGATAACGAGATTAAAAACGGGGCCCAGTTAATCGTTCGCGAGAGCCAGGTGGCCATTTTTCTGCACGAAGGTGAAATCGGCGATATCTACGGGCCCGGCCGGATTGAACTGACGACCGCGAATATACCGGTGCTCACCACTTTGAAAAGTTGGAAATATGCTTTCAACGCACCCTTCAAGTGTGATGTCTATTTCGTCTCGATGCGCCAGTTTACGGATCTTAAATGGGGAACCAAGAATCCCATCATGCTGCGCGACGCTGAATTCGGTCCGGTCCGCCTGCGGGCTTTTGGATCGTACTGCGTGAAAGTGTCCGATCCGGAAGCTTTTATCAAGCAGATAGCCGGTACCGATACCCTCTTTCAAATGAGTGAAATAACGGGACAGTTCAAAAATATCCTGGTCAGCCGGTTTGCCGATTCCCTGGCCGAGAGTAAGATTCCCATGCTGGATCTGGCTGCGAATTATAATGAGATGGGAGACCTGCTGCTCGGAAACCTGCAGCCTGAATTCGATGAATACGGCATTCAGCTCACCAAGTTTTTAATCGAAAACATATCCGTTCCGGAAGAGGTTGAAAAGGCCCTGGATAAACGCACCCAGATGGGGGTCATCGGCAACCTGAGCGCTTATACCCAGTTTCAAACAGCAGAAGCCATTGAGGATATGGCCAACAATCCCAATGCGGGAGCCAACGCCATGGGGATGATTGCCGGGGTCGGGATGGGCAACATCATGGGAGGCGCCATGCAGGGGGCCGCCCAGCCCGCAGCCGGTCAACAACCACCCTCCCAACCGGCCTCCGGACCGCCTCCGCTACCACAACAGACCCAGTGGTTTGCAGCCTTGGATAACCAGCAGGCCGGGCCATTTTCGCCCGATCAAATTAAGCAGATGGTTGCCGAAGGAAACATTACCAGGGAAACCCTGGTTTGGAAGCAGGGCCTGGCAGACTGGGTGCCGGCTGGCCAGGTTCCGGATATGACCGCCTTTTTCGGATCTGTACCGCCCCCGCTGCCGAAGTAGACTAACACGGCGGCAACCCTATGACGCCGGCGATTCAAGTGCGTCGGCGTTATTCAGGGGCCTTTAATTCCACAGACACCCGAAATATTCCGGTAGCATGGGTATAAGCATACGTCTTCTCCCGACCCAGGTGGAGGCCTTCCAGGTCGAAATCCGAGCCAGGGTAAACGTGACCGGTGCAATCTGGCAGTTGAAACCAGCATCACACAAGCTGGAATTCAGGCTGCCGGCCACCATGGTGCAGGTTTCGGGGAGGACATCCTTCACGTCGGTGGGGTTTTTCAATTTCGCTGGGTCTATATCCAGCATGTTACCAGCCAATATCCGGGATCAGGCCGCGTCCACTTGCTTGGTTGCCAGGCCCGCCACCGAAACGACCAGGTTGATGGCGGCAGAATTTTCGCGCCGTAAAGGTGGGCTTGTAAAACTACGTCCGCACACTCTATTACCGGAGATAGCATCAGGTCAAACATTTCGCTGACCGCGCTGCCACCGTTTTGCTGAGATCATTAGATCCGGATGGTTTCCAGGGGGGGGCTTCTTGTGTAAATTTCGGGTGACGGTAAGCGCTGGCCTCTAAAATTCATCGGCTGGCGGACCGCAAACTTTAACCATCTTCAGGCGGCTGTAAAAAATACTTAAAGTTACGCCTGGGCGGGACGATAGTATGTATGGACACCTGTGAAAAGGAAGCGTAAATGGCCCCTCCCATTGATAGCAGTTATGGATACGGCGTGACGGATGCCGCCGGGATTGACAGCATGTTTTCAGCTACCCTGAACGGGCAGGCGCAGCTTGAAAGCATGGCCAATGCGGCGCTCAATGCCGGCATTGATAAATTCATGCACAAAGATTATACCGGCGCTGCCGAGGATTTTCGGCGAGCCGTCGGTATCGCTCCGCAAGGCGCCAACGCCATTACGGCCGCCGACTACATGGCCAATGCGTATCTGAAAACCGGTGAAACCGAAAAGGCCCTTAAGGCTTATGAAACCGCCGCGTCTTTAGATCCAACCCGTGACGACATGTATGTAAAACTAGGCAATCTCAATTTTTCGCTCGGTCGTCATTCCGAGGCTGAAACAGCCTATCGCCAGGCGGTGGCCCTTAATCCGGACGCCACCAACATCTTTTCACTCGGCCAGCTCTACCTGAATACGGAACGCCCTGTGCAGGCTGTTGAGCAGTTTGAGGAAGTCGTCAACCTGACGCCTGACAATGTAAACGGCTACTACGGCCTGGGGCAGGCCTACGGTAAAATGGGTGATTTGGAGGCGGCCGTCGGGCTGTTTGAAAAAACCATTGAACTGCCGCCGGACTTCTACAGCAGCTACGCGGAGCTTGGCTATCTATATGCCGACAGGGGCCAGACCGAAGATGCCCAGGCAATGTTTGACATCCTGGAAGATAACGATCCCGCCCTGGCCGACACCCTGAGCCGGTACATGTATAAGACCGAAGCGCCCCGGATCGAGTTTGCCAGCCATGAATCGACCTTCAGTTATACCCTGCCGGCCAAGACCACGCTGACGGCTCTGGATTCTTACCTTGTAAACGCCAACACCACCAAACAGTTTGCCATGATATTTCAATTCGGGAAGGGCATGGATCTGGATTCCGTTCAAAACCGTTTCAACTGGCAGATCGGCCGATCCACCAAAACCGAACCGGGCCAGATGTACAACAACGGCTTGGCGGTTCCCGCCACAGAGGTGACCGTGTCGCCGATACCTGAGCAGGTGACCTACGATCCTACCAAGCTGCAGGCCACGGTGTGCTTCAGCATTTCCCAGAATGCCGCCTTGGCCGACGGCACGCTTGACCCGTCCCACCTGGTATTCAAGTTTTCCGGAGTAGATGAATTCGGGAATAAGATGGATCCTGATGCTGACGAATTTATGGGCGCCATGGGGAGTGTTTGATTCTGACGACAACTATTTTTTAGGACCAGCTGCCGTGGCGCTTTTCTTGGCCGCGTTTTCCTTCGGCGGTTCCGGTGTCGGGATTACCCTGTGCAGCTTGGCAACGCCAGGGTTGAGATAGATGAATTCCAGGGGTTCACAGGCGGTCGCAAAGGAAACGCGGCCTTCGATCACCTTACCGGGAGGTACATACTTGCCAAAGTCCTTGCTGCGATAGATGGGATGGCGCTTGCCCTTCTCGCAGGAGAGATAAAACTGACCAGGTTCAACGCGGAAGGCCTTGGAACCGCTATTTTTCAACCAGACATGAAACTTACCATTGCCCAGAATCTTGATGGCCATCTGGGCCGGTGGTTTTCCTGCGAACTTCTGTAGTCTGGCATTCTGCCATTTGCGGGTTGCCGCTTGTTGTTTCTTGGTCGCCTTTTTCTGGGCTTTTTCCATGTCAAAACGTTTTTCGTAAAAAGCCACTTTCTTTTGATACCGCTTATTGTCCGGGTCCAGCTGGAGCAGGTAGCGATAAATGTTCAGGTTGTCGACCGTGCGAGACATGGGAATGGCCTTAACCTGCTGTTCCAGTCGGGTGATCTTTGCC
The DNA here is from genome assembly GCA_905176665.1 of Olavius algarvensis Delta 4 endosymbiont. GTDB lineage: Bacteria > Desulfobacterota > Desulfobacteria > Desulfobacterales > CAJINA01 > CAJINA01. Next base: position 32,001 of record CAJINA010000282.1, read on the forward strand.
TGGGTGGTTTCCTGGTCCACGATTCTCGGAACCCCGGCTGCTTTTTTATGTCGCTGCCGCTGCCAGGCTTTGGCCCACTGCTGACCGACCGCCGCAACACGGCCCCTTTCGATGATAATCGGGATACAGGTCTCCAGATCTTTTTTACAATCTGCGGCGATACTTTCACGGTAATAGTAAGTACGGTAGCCATACTTGGATTTAACGATGCGGTCGGGTTTGCCCGCTATGATTCGTACGGAATTTTCCAGGGTGCCCGCCTCGATCTGTTCGATTTTGTCCTCGTCCGGGGGCAAGTTCAGGGTGGACTGCAGGCACCCACTGAAGAAAAAGGTGGCAAGTATGGTTAAGATGTGCCGGGTTTTCATATACCGTTGACTCTGTCTTATGAGTGTTGTGAGTTTTTGCAGTGCTAACAACCCGTATTCGTATATAAAAAAAAGAGTCTTGTCAAAGGGAGAGCGGCAATTAGGCGGATCGCGCCACTATCCTGATTAAAAAAAGCGAATTCCGTGAATTCATTCCGGTGGCCACGGGGCCTGTACTGGCGTTGGGGCGTGCCGATATTACACAATAACTATCTGATTATAAAATAACTTTTAAAATAGGTTGAAATATGTACCTGAATCCGTGTATTATATAAAAATCTACGTCTTCCGTCTGGCGCGCGATCGATCTGGAAAGGATGGCCACCATGTTTCAAATCTCCATCGAGGAAAATTACCGGGACGGACAGGTCATTTTCGATGAAGGCAGTCACGGTGACTGGGTATACATCGTCGAATCGGGCGAAGTTGAACTGATTAAATCCCACTACGGCAAAGATATGGTGGTTGAAACGCTCGGTGTCGGCGAAATTTTCGGGGAGATCGCGTTTTTGGCCAACACGCCCAGGACCGCCGGAGCCCGCGCCAAAGGCGACACCACTATCGGGATCTTTGACCGCAACTTTCTTGATAATGAATTTAATAAGCTTTCCGCCAGCTTCCAGGCGATTATCAAAAGGCTGGCCCTGCGCTTCAAGAATGCTTCCGAGCTCGCCATCCAGAGCCAAGCCCGCCGGAACCGGCCCCGGGTAGCCCAGGTGCTGTCCCTTTCCTTTAAGTCCGAAAGCGGCCTCGTGAGGGCATTTTCTGAAAATGTCAACGCGGACGGGATTTTTATCAAGACTTCCCGCGTGCTGCCCAAGGGTGATCGCTTCTTTTTGAACCTGCAGCTACCCGAGGACGCGGTCACGCTGCAGATCGGATGTGAGGTTGCCTGGATTGCCCACAAACGAGAAAAGGGAGCGAATAACGCGGAAGGCATGGGCATCAAATTCGTCCAGATCAGCCAGGAAGATCGTCAAAAAATTATCAAGGCCCTGGAAAAAGCCGGCGCCTGATATATATTCCATAAATCAGATCTCCATTTTATCATTGCGTCCCGAAGGCTTCGCCAGAAACATTACCGGTCTCCTGCTCAACTGCGCTGGATGTCCGCTCAGCTGCCCTTCTCATCCTGATCACGGTTTGCTTGTTTTTTCAATGCCTCAGGGACCGCCCAATACGGGCGCGATCAAATTACACATCAACAAAGGAGGGTATCATGGGTGAAAGCATTTACAAGATTATTGAATTGGTCGGAACCAGCGCTACTTCCTGGGAGGATGCCGCCAAAAGTGCCGTTGAAAAAGCGGGCAGCAGTCTGAGAGACCTCCGAATCGCTGAGATCGGAAAATTGGACATGACCATTGAGAATGGGAAGGTGGCCCAGTTCCGGGCCCGGGTGACAATCTCCTTCAAATTTGACGGGTGATGCTTCCGGTCAGTAAACACCAAGCTGGAAGGGGACTGACAATCGGTATCCCTTAAAAAATCGAGCGGGGCCGGAGATGATTCCCGGCCCCGCTTCTGTTTATAGGTTATAGGGGAGTCGCTATCCATCCAGGCGCTTGAACAGTTCATCCCATTCCAGATCTTCTTCGCGCCACTTTTCCATTTTGTGCCACTCCTCGGATTTATACCAATCCGGAGCGCTGGGACGACTGAATTCCTTCAATTCCCATTTTTGGTTGCCAAAGTATACGGTGGCCACAATTTCCCTTTTTCCCATGAGACCGATAAATCCGAGTTTTCCGTACTGGCCTGCCGTAACCACGGCTGCGATCTGATCGAAGACTTCCTCAAGTTACTGATAGTCCCCGAAAAATTGATCACTGTCCCTGCTATTCACATAAAGACAGTCTTTTTCCCACCAGACATTCATCAAAATGGGACTGATATCCGCGGACAACTTTTGAAAATCAGACTCCACAACACCCTGCACAATTCCCTGTATGATATTGATTTTAACCGTGTCCATGACCAGGGTGGCGTCATTTTCCATGATTCAATTCCTTTGGTGGCATCTTTTGTTAGCTAGTTAGGAAGCAGATGTTATCTTTCCAATGTCTGCCTGGCAGCGGGGGGCCTGCAAGCATGGGCGGCCATGCCAAGTGCCAAGGTAAACCGGGATTGAAATTTTTGTAATACCGAAGGATTCTTCCGGTCTGGTTTACCCAGTCGCCTTGACTTTGATCCAAGATCTGTTTTAGAGATCGCTTCGAGTATGAAACCCGTGTTATTTCAGAAAAATAGTATATTAAGGCTTTGAAGGAATGTCAAATTTTCTGGCAGGGAAAAGTACTGGTCGGCGGATACTGCGGCCGACCGCACCGACTGCGGTCGGGTGGGCGCGAACTTCTTTATCGGTTATTGCAGGTTGAGCGTTTTTGGTTCCGGCGTGATACCCATCTCAGGGCTCCGCGTTTTCCTGGCAATGGGTTGCTGTACAGCGGCGTTTAGTACTTGTTATGAATCAACATCCCGACGGTTGGCCTTAGCTGTCGACCATCTCTTTCAATTCTTTGCCGACTTTAAAAAAGGGCAACTTTTTGGGGGGGACTTGGATTTGAGAGCCGGTTTTTGGATTCCTACCAACATAGGGCTTATAGTCTTTAACCATGAAGCTGCCAAATCCTCGAATTTCAACGCGGCCGCCGCTGACGATACTCTGGGTAATGGTATCGAAAAAGGTGTCGATCACTTTTTCAGCATCTTTCCGGCTTAAAGAGGTCTTTTCCTTGATGGCACTGATAAGGTCTGATTTGTTCATGGAGGCTCCTTGAAAAAGTTGAAAAACTTAAGCGCCAATTGATCCATGATGCGGCAATATTTAATATATATAGAGGGTTGTTGACTTTGCGTCAAGTTTTTTTTAAATGGACCGACTCATGCTTGGGAAGTTTCGTCGACGGGCGGAGAACCAGGGAGAACGGTGTTATCCGGGGCTTGTGATGTTTCAGGCAGGGGCCCGGTTCCAGATTGGGTGCTTTCTGCGGTTTGATCGCCTGAGTCGCTGGGCGGGCCGGCCTCAAGGGCCATGTCTTCAATTTCTTTGGGAGATGGCAGGTCCTTGAGATCCTTGAGGTCAAATACCTGCAGGAACAGTTTCGTGGTGGCATAAATTAAGGGCCGCCCCGGTATCTCTTTTCGTCCCAGGACGCGCAAGAGCTTTCTTTCCAGTAGCATTCTGATTACACCCCCGCTGTCAACCCCCCGGATACGTTCAATATCCGCCCTGATCACCGGTTGCTTATAGGCAATAATAGCCAGAGTTTCCAGGGCGGCTTTGCTCAAACGTGGGGCATTGGGCTGGATCAACTGCTTGATCCAAGGTGTATTTTCGGGGGCGGTTCTGAACTGATAGCCACCGGCTACCCGGGCAAGATAGAATCCGCCGTCGCGTTTTTCATACTCCTGGATCAACTCATTTATGGCGGTCCGTACCTCGGCCAACTCCCGGTTCCCGGCTGCTTTGCCCAGGGTATGCGCGGTTAGGGGGTCTTCCGCTACAAACAGGAGACTTTCGATTATTTTTTTCAGTTCATCCATTAAAGGTAGAAAATCCGAATGATGCCCGTTTGGACATGCTGAACGACCTTCACCAGGTTCAGTTTGACCATTTCGAGAACTGCCAGAAAAGTAACTATGATATCGCCTTTTTCAACTAGTTTGTCAAAGAGTTCGTCAAAGGCGGCTGAGCCTTTTATTTCAAGTAAATCGACTATCTGGGTCATCCGTTCTTTGACGGATATTCGCTCCATGGTCATATCGATCCGGTGGTCGGGGGCCATTTTATCCAGAACCTTTTGAAACGCGTCAATCAGTTCAAAAAGACCCACCCGGACGAGTTCATCCCCGGAATCATCCAGGTAAGGCTGCTTGGTGTGCGTCCGTATGAAGGTTTTATCGCCCAGCAGGTTGCGATTCGCCAGATGGTCGGCCACAGCCTTCATCTCGAGGTATTCAAGCAGGGGCTTGGTAATTTCCGACCGGGGATCTTCATCCTCTTCATCACCCTCATGAACCGGCAGCAACATACGGGATTTGATCTGGGCGAGGGTGGCGGCCATGACCAGGAAATCCCCGGCAAATTCTATGTCCATGGCCTTGAGCCACTTTATATACCCCAGATATTGGTCGGTAATCAGGGCAATGGGGATGTCGTAGATATCCACCTCATTCTTTTTGATCAGGTGGACCAGAAGATCCATGGGACCTTCGAACACATCCTCCAGGTCAACCTTGTAGTCAGTTGGTTGCATGGGATATGAATCTGAACTTGTCGGCATCAATTACCTAACCGGTCCTGTAAATAGTGCTTCTCAAAAGGTTATCCGCCCAGGTTCCGGATGCCGACGGCTTCACGAATTTCCTGTAAAAACGGGGTGCTCAGGTTGCGGGCCTTTTCCGCGCCTTTTTGCAGGACAGCCTCAATATGGCCCGGGTCGTCCATAAGCGCCAAGTATTTTTCACGCGGCGCGGCCAGATGATCGTTGAGGTATTCGAACAGAAACTGCTTCATGGCTCCCCACGCGATGCCCTCGGCATAGCGGGCCCGAAGCGCCTGAGCCTCCTGCTCGCTGGCAAAGGCCCGGTAGATTTCAAAAAGCGTGCATCCCTCAGGGTCCTTGGGTTCTCCGGGTTCCAGTGAATTGGTCTTGATCTTCATGATCAATTTGCGCAGTTTTTTCTCCGGTTCAAACAGCGGGATGGTATTGTTGTAGCTCTTGCTCATTTTGCGGCCGTCAAGGCCTGACAATACGGCTGTTTTTTCGTCCACCACCGCCTCCGGCAGCACGAACAGCGGTTTATAGGTGTGGTTAAAACGGGCGGCAATGTCGCGGGTCATTTCCAGATGCTGAATCTGGTCTTTTCCAACCGGAACCTTATTGGCCTTGAACATCAAGATGTCGGCCGCCATGAGAACCGGATAACAGAACAGGCCCATGGAAATGCCTTTATCGGGGTCCTTGCTGCCAGCCAGGCTGTTCTCGGAGACAGCGGCCTTGTAGGCGTGGGCCCTGTTCATGAGGCCCTTGGCGGTCATGCAGCTCAGGATCCAGGTCAGTTCCGGGATCTCCGGTATGTCCGTCTGCCGATAAAAAGTGGCATTGTCCGTATCCAGGCCGAGTGCCAGCCAGGTGGCGGCCACCGCCAGGCTGGATTGTTTTACAGTTTCCGGATCGTGGCATTTAATGATGGAATGGTAGTCGGCCAGGAAGTAAAAGGTTTCCGCGTCCGGATTGCTGCTCGCTTCGATAGCCGGGCGTATGGCACCGACGTAATTCCCGAGATGGGGGATGCCGGTTGTCGAAATGCCGGTCAGTACAACTTCATTGCTCATGGCTAAATCCTGTAGAGTTTAGTTTGTGCCCATCCATAAACGGCATCTTTTGGTCCAGAGCGGCGTTTTCGCTCTTTTGAATTCCTCGGAATAGCTCGCTATGCCTGCGGTTTCAAAATCGCTGCGCCTTCCGTCTTCGCCTCCGGGCTTCGCCGGACAAGTGCACTGAACCAAAATCTACCATTTCTGGATGGGCACTAGTTTGTTGCGTCGTATGTACCGTTTTACAAATTCGATTTCTTCCGCATTGGTTTCTATCTTGTCGTTCAGTCTGGCATCCCGGGCCGCATCCAATACCTGTCGGAACACCGGTCCCGGCTTCAGGCCATAGCGTTTTAAATCTTTACCCGATATGGAAAGGGTCACAAAGCGCAGTTTGGTGCAGTACCTGGAGATGGCCCGTTTAACCGGCTCTTTGGTCGCCATCGCCATCATGTACAGCAGCAGTTCAATCTTTAATCCATGCAGGCGATTAAAGATCGTGCTGTTTTTTTTGGGCAATTTGCGCTCGAGACTGTACAGGCAGCGGTCTGCTTCAAAACGCAAGCGGCAGAACAAGGTCTGGTAGCGCGGCGCAAGTTCGAAGCGATTACAGATATCCTGTACGGTCCGGCGGTCACAGTGCTGGGTGAGCGCCATAAAATAAACGGGCCACTTTATATAGGGTTCTTCCATAAAAAGCAAGTCATACCAGGCCAGCACTTTTTTTACCGCCTTGAAGGCACCGGCCAGGTTTTTATTGGCATTGATGGAGGGGTGGATGACCTTCAGCAGATTATAGTCATTGAGTCTCCCGATAGCCGCGGCGGGATTCTCCTCCTCCAGTATCTGGCGCAGTTCGGAGAAAACCCGGTGCCCGCCCAGCCGTTTGAAAAAATCCATCTTGATGGCATTGTCGATCAGACCAGCCGTCAGTTTGCCTATCGAAAACCCGAACCGCTGTTCAAACCGGATAGCTCTAAAGACCCGGGTGGGATCCTCCACAAAGCTCAGGTTATGCAAAACCCGGACGGTTTTTTCCTTGATATCCTTGTGGGCGGCAAAAAAGTCAATGAGCGTACCGAAATAATCCGGATTCAAACGGATGGCCAGCGTGTTGATGGTGAAATCCCGCCGAAACAAGTCGAGCTTGATACTGCTCATCTCAACGGTCGGCAGGGCGGCCGGGAATTTGTAATATTCCATGCGGGCTGTGGCTACATCGATCTTGAACCCGTCGGAAAAGATGATGACCGCTGTGCCGAATTTGGCATGGGTGTGCAACCGGGCGCCGTAGAGCCGGGCAAATTCCTTTGCGAAGGCAATCCCTTCACCTTCAACGACGATGTCGATGTCTTCATTGCGACGATATAGAAACAGATCACGCACGAAACCACCGACCACATAAGCGTTCACCCCGGCATCCTGCGCCACCTGCCCGATGGCCCGCAGGGTTTCCAGGATCCTTTTGGAGAGCCTTTCCGACATGAATTTTTTTATGTTGCGGGTTCTTACATTCACTGGCTCGCTGTAAGGATCGGGTGTGTCGCCATCTGTCAGGCGTGATCGTCTTACCAGGATATTGAGCAGGTCCGTGCGGGTGACCACACCGACAATACTGCTCTTATCCATCACCGGCAGAATGCGCTGCTTGTTGCCGATGATTTTTTCCTGTATCTCCTGCAGGTCGGCCTCAGAACCGACCACGGCGAATTCGGTGGTCATGTAGTCTTTCACCGGAACCTTGGCCAGGTTGTGATAAAGTGCTTTCTCGATAACCTGGCGGGTAATGATTCCGGTCAGCTTTTCCACTCGTCTGGTCATGCGCGTGACCAGCAGGGCATTGACATTGTACTGCGTCAAGAGGTTTCCGGCCTGGGCGCAGGTCAGTTCCTCATCAATCTTGATGGGTGGGGTGGACATCAAGTCACGCGCCAGGCGACGGGGACTGATTTTTTCATACATCAGTTCGATCAGCCATTGTTCGGCCTGGGCCAGCGTCTTATCTTTTATGGTGGCCGCCGCCGCATACGGATGTCCGCCGCCGCCGATGAGTGCGATGATCGCGCCGACATCCACCTCCGGTATCCGGCTGCGGGCCACCACATAAATCTTATCGGCCATCCGCGCGATGGCAAAAATGGCATCCAGGCTCTCCATTTTCACCATTTTGTGAACGAGAAAGGCAAAGTCCGCAATATACTTGTCGCTGGTAATGGTGGTCAGGACGACTTCAATTCCGTTGATGTTGAATCGGCGGGCGGCCTGGATCATGTCGTTGAGGATGCCAATTTGTTCCGGACTGATCTCCCGGGATATGAGGCTGGCCACATCATTGAGTTTGGCACCCTGGGAAAGCAGCCAGGCCGCCGCGTGAAAATCCGCTTCGGTGGTCGAGGAAAAGGTAAAGGAACCGGTGTCTTCGTATATGCCCAGTGACAGGATGGTGGCCTCATCCGGGGAGATGACGATGGCTTTTTCCTGGATGATTTCCGTTAGGATGGTGGCCGTCGCCCCGGTTATTTTCTGGACTCCGAATTGCCCTTTGACATCCTTGTCGGTGGGCGGGTGGTGGTCGTACACATGAATCTCCACATCGCTGCGCGAAGCCAGCGCGCCCAGCCGGCCGATGCGGTGGGGTTGGCTGGTATCTACCAGGACCAGTTTTTTAACGCGGTCGAGATCGATATCCTTGATATCGACCATATTGAAAAGATAGGCCATTGAGTTGATGAAAAAATTGCGGAGGTTCTTTTCCTGTGAGCCGGGGAAGATGACCACAGCTTCCGGGTAGAGCTTCTGGGCGGCCAGCATGGAGGCCAGGCCGTCAAAGTCTGCGTTGATGTGGGTCGTGATGACTGTCAGGGCCCTGGTTTTGTCATTGTTTCCAGTCATACTCAAGATCGCCTTGCTGTGTAGGTCGGTTCAGCCTGTTGCGCGAGCACCCTGGACAGGATGTTCACCTTTGCCACAGGGTAGATTGGCAGCCGGCCGCGGGCTCTGCCGGCTGATGTCATCTCCGGTACCAGGCATGCTAAAGGGGAAATACGCAAAATTTCCAAAGATACCTTATACGTAGTTCGATATCTTTGGCAAGCCACAAGTTCGGGGGTTTCTGGCGGCGAAATTCCAGGGTCGCCATCGCAAGATGTCCCCTTCGGTGGCTGGATTCATGCCCTGCAAGGGTAAGTTGGGATCATTTATATTTACCCAGACTCAGCGTTTGGCTCTTTGGCAGGCGCCAATCGGATGAGGGCGCCCAACAGGTAAATACCGTTAAAGACTTGAAAAACAGTAAAAATGGTAGTATAACCCAATGGATCTGAGAACCCTTTTTCAAAACCTCACCAAATGAACCCAGGAGGGTTGATAATGCCGGTCTTTATCTATAAAGGGAAAAACAAAAGCGGGGCGACTCAGAAAGGGGAGCTGGAAGCGGCAAGCATGGAAGTCGCCATGGCCCAGTTGGCTCGCATGAGGATTGCCAATCCCAAGGTGAAACCAAAGCCGAAGGATATTTTTGAGAACGTGGCTTTCATGCAGCCCAAGGTCACCCAGAAGGACGTCATCATGTTTTGCCGGCAGTTTTCCACCATGATCGATGCTGGCCTGCCGATCATCCAGTGTCTCGATATTCTCCAGTCCCAGCAGGATAACCCTACTTTCAAAAAGACGCTGAAAGAGATCAAGGAGAATGTTGAAGCCGGACAGACATTGGCGGAAGCACTTAAAAAATATCCCGATCAGTTCGATAACCTGTTTGTCAATATGATCGCGGCCGGCGAAGCCGGTGGTATTTTGGATACCATCTTGCAGCGCCTTTCCGCTTACATGGAAAAAGCGGCCAAGCTCAAGGCCCAGGTAAAAGGTGCCATGACCTATCCGGCGATAACGATGATTGTGGCTGTTCTCGTCGTGGCCGTCATCATGATCTTCGTGATTCCGGTTTTTGAAAAAATGTTTGCTGATTTCGGCGGCGCCCTGCCGGCGCCAACTCAGATGGTTGTCGCCATGAGTAACTATTCCCGGCAATATTGGTATGTCGTGGCCGGGGGCTTGTTCATATGCGGGTTCGCCTTCAAGAAATTCTACGCGACCGAGAAAGGCCGCGGTATCGTGGACGCCGCCTCGCTGCAATTTCCGGTCCTGGGTCCCCTGCTGCGGCGGGTGGCGGTGGCCAAGTTTACCCGCACGATGGGCACCATGCTGTCCAGCGGGGTTGCGATTCTTGAGTCCCTTGAAATTGTAGCCAAAACGGCTGGAAACAAATCCGTTGAAGAGGCTATCTATTACACCCGGGGCGGGATTGCCGAAGGCCGGACAATGGCCGATCCGCTATCGGAGAGCGGTGTTTTCCCGCCCATGGTCTGTCAAATGATTTCCGTGGGCGAGTCTACCGGAGCCCTGGATTCCATGCTGGTTAAGATTGCTGATTTCTATGACGAAGAGGTGGATCAAGCTGTTGAGAATCTGACCTCGGCCATCGAGCCGATCATGATGGTGTTCATGGGTATAGTCATCGGCGGCTTGGTGGTTTCCATGTACCTGCCCATCTTCAAGATGGCCGGTGCGGTGGGCGGATAGATCCGGGCGGCGGTCTGCTATCCCCGGGGCCAAAGGCACGCGGTCACCTCAAGCCACTGCGATACCGGATTCCGGTCCCCTGTTGTAAAAAGCACCAGGCAGGGCGATTTCCCCGCTGCGATCCTGCTCGATCCTTGATCGGGCCAGTTCAGCGGCGGCTGCTCGTCAGCAATGCCAGTCGGGCAGATTTACCGTCACTTGACTCGCCTCCTGCACATGTAAGGATCAGGGACCGCCTTTTCCAATTGCCAATCCCGAAAGTGAATTCCCATGGACAAACCTTTGGAAAAGATCGACAGCGAGTTGCATTCAAAACTTAAGCTGTTGATGTTTTCGCGGGTGCTGTTTACCTCCTTTCTACTGGGATCGACCATCATCTTTCAATTGGGTACCAGTGATTCATTCCTGGCGGTTTCCCTGCTGGTACTGTACGGGATGATCGGCGGCATTTTTCTCCTTAGCTGCATCTATATAATATTACTGGCCTTTATTCGCGATAGCCTGGTCTTCGCCTATATTCAGGTAGCTGTCGATACCGGCATAGTGTCTCTTATCGTGTTTGTGACCGGCGGGTACACCAGTGTTTTTTCCTTTCTTTACCTGGTCGTGATTATCTATTCCAGCATCCTACTCCCTAGATGGGGTGTACTCGCCATCGCGGCGATCTGCAGTATCCAGTATGGGGTGATGATCGATCTGGAGTATTTTGAGATTATAACCCCCATGGTCCTGGAGGGGAGTTTGTCCGCCATCAGCTTTCCCGGAAAAAGTGTTCTTTTCAAGGTTATGGTGACTATTGTCGCCTGTTGCGCAGTCGCTATCTTGAGCGGCTTTCTGGCTGAACAGACGGTAAAAACCAAGAAAGAATTGCAATTATTGGAAGACCAGGTGAAACGGGTTGAAAAAATGGCCTATATGGGGGAGATGGCCGCCGGTATGGCCCATGAAATAAAAAATCCGCTGGCCTCACTGGCAGGCTCCATCCAGTTACTCAGGGAAGACATTCAGTACGATCCCTACCACGACAAGCTGATGCAAATCGCCCTGCGTGAAACCGATCGACTCAGCGAACTGGTTGGTAATTTCCTCCTCTTTGCACGCCCGCAGGCCGGCAAAATCGAAACGATCGATTTACGCGAGAGTATCCGGGAAGTGCTGGAGTTGTTTGGAAAGAACAGTGAGTGTTCCTCCCGGATCTCCATTTCTGCCAACATGGCTGCCGGCGTCTGGATTGAAATAGACCCGGTTCACTTTCACCAGGTATTTTGGAACATCCTTTTAAATGCGGCGGAAGCCATTGAGCAGGAAGGACGCATCGACATCCGCCTGTATGAGTCCAGAAACAATACCGCGATATTAGAAATCGAGGACAACGGTTGCGGTGTACCGGAAGAAACCCTTAAAATGATTTTCGACCCCTTTTTCACAACCAAAGCTACCGGGACCGGCCTGGGGTTGTCCATTGCCCATAGCATTCTGGAGACATACGGCTATTTGCTCAGTGTAGAGAGTACGGTATCCAGAGGGACGGTTTTTACGCTCAAAGTGAACCGGGCCGCGCCCCCGCAACCAGTGGGTTAAGCTTGACACCTTGGGCCAAATAGGTTAGCAAATCCGACTTAACTTTATAATGCCGACGGTTTATTGCCTCTCGGCAAAGACAGGCCGCCGCAGGGACCGGGCGTGGATGCGTAAACGGGCTGCGGCGTTTCCAAGTTTGGAGAAAGACAGGGTAAGCAGGGTATGAAAAAAGAGAGTGATATATTAGAGCAGCGCCGCCAGAAAATTGAGCGACTAAGAGAGTCCGGAACCGAGCCTTTTCCCAACGATTTCAGAGTGTCGCATACGATCGGGCAGGTAAAGGCTTTCATAGCCGATCCGTCACAGAACGTAACTGAAGATGAGCCGCAGTTTGCCTGTGCCGGGCGTATTGTGGCCGTGAACAAGTTTGGTAAGGCGGCCTTCATCAGGTTTCGGGATCGCTCGGGACAACTACAGGCCTATATTAAAAAGGACATGATCGGGGAAGCGGCCTACACCCTATTTAAAAATCTTGATATAGGCGATTTTATTGGCCTGGAAGGGGGCATGTTTCAGACCCGGACCCAGGAGTGGACCCTGCTGGCCAAAAGCCTGCGACTGGTCAGCAAAGCCACGCGGCCTCTGCCTGAAAAATATCATGGCCTGAAGGACCCCGAAAAACGATACCGCAAGCGCTATGTGGACTTGATCATGAACCCGGATGTGAGAGATATTTTCATTACCCGCAGCCGGGTGATTCAAGAAATTCGCAACTTTCTTCTGCAGCAAGAATTTCTCGAGGTTGAAACCCCGATGATGCAGCCCATCCCGGGGGGGGCCGAAGCGACGCCTTTCATCACGCACCACAATGCGCTCGACTTGGCGCTCTACCTGCGAATTGCGCCGGAGTTATACCTGAAAAGGCTGGTTGTGGGTGGCTTTGAACGGGTATTTGAAGTAAACCGCAATTTCCGTAACGAAGGGGTTTCCACCCGTCATAATCCCGAATTTACCATGCTCGAGTTCTACCAGGCGTATGCCACGTACCAGGATTTGATGGCCCTCACGGAAGATATGTTCAAGACGGTCACCCAACTGGCGACCGGGAGCAGCACCATCGTGTACCAGGGCCAGACGATCGAAATGGGCGGTACCTGGACGCGTATGACCCTGGCCGAAGCCCTGGAAAAGATGGGCGGGCTTGATCCGCGCCTGCTGGATGATCGCGACGGGCTGCTGGCTTTTGCACGGGATAAGGGCGTCAAGCTCAGCAAAACCGGGCGGATCGGTAAAATTATTACCAAATTGTTCGATGTGCTGGTTGAGCCGCAACTCATCCAGCCGACATTCATAACCGGTTATCCGGTAGAGGTGTCGCCGCTGTCGCGCCGCAGTGACGCGGAACCTGGCCTGACCGATCGGTTTGAACTGTTCATTGCCGGGTACGAAATCGCCAACGGCTTTTCCGAACTGAATGATCCCGAAGATCAGAACGCCCGGTTCCTGCAACAAGTGGAAGATCGCAAGGCCGGAGACAACGAGGCGCACTTCATGGACGCGGATTATATCGAAGCCCTGGAATATGGGATGCCGCCGACAGCCGGTGAGGGCATCGGGATTGATAGACTGACCATGCTGCTGACAGACGCAGCGTCCATACGGGAAGTTATTCTGTTCCCCCACATGAAACCGTCATCCACAGGCTAGGCATGCCCTTTGAACTTTTTATAGGCAGCCGCTACCTCAGGGCCAAACAAAAGCAGTCTTTCATCTCACTGATTACCCTGCTATCCATTGCCGGGGTAACCGTCGGCGTGATGGCGCTGATTGTGGTCATCGCCGTGATGACCGGTTTTGAATCGGATATGAAGTCCCGCATTTTGGGAGTGGAATCCCATATCGTGGTCATGCGGCACGGCGGATCTTTCTCGGATTACCGCAATATCATGGCGCGTATTGAGGCTGCTGACGGCGTGCAGGCGACGACACCGTTTATATATTCCCAGGTCATGATCCGGTCCGCCACAGGTGTTTCCGGGGCGGTTCTCAGGGGGGTGGATCCGGAGACCGTCGGCAGCGTCGTCAAGTTTTTCAGCGCCGAAGACCTAACCCGCCTGGCCGGCGATACTGCCGGTCGTCCCGGTGAAAGATCGACGCCCGGTATTATCCTCGGTAAAGAACTGGCTAAAAATCTCGGTGTCGGTGCCGGCGATACCATTGCCATGATTTCTCCCCGCGGCATGCTTTCCCCCATTGGTCACATGCCGGCCATGAAACAGTTCAAGATTAAAGGGCTCTTCGAGTCCGGCATGTATGAATTTGACAACTCCCTGGTTTATATTCATTTGAACACCGCCCAGAAAATGATGCGGATGGCCGACACAGTGACCGGCATCGAGGTGCGGGTCAACGATATATATCAGGCCGGTGACATTCGTAAGACCCTGGTACGCGACCTTGGATTTCCCTACTGGATCCGAGACTGGATGAGCATGAATCGCAACCTGTTTTCAGCCCTGAAGCTTGAGAAAACGGCCATGTTTATTATTCTGGCGTTGATTGTACTCGTGGCCGCTTTTAACATCGCCAGCTCGCTGATTATGATGGTGATGGAAAAAACCAAAGATATCGCAATATTGAAAGCCATGGGGGCCACAGATCGAAGTATCTACCGGATTTTTATCTTCAAAGGCATGGCCATTGGGGTGGTCGGCACGATTCTGGGCGTCTGCGGTGGAATTATTCTCTGCATGCTCCTGTCGCATTATAAGTTCATTGAACTACCGGGAGATGTTTACTACATTACCACGCTTCCGGTGGTCCTGAAGGTAGTGGATGTTGCGGCCATTGCGGTTTCGGCCCTGGTTATCTGCTTTTTTGCAACCCTGTATCCTGCGCGACAGGCGTCTCGGTTAGATCCGGTTGAGGCAATTCGTTATGGATAACATACAGCCAGGAAAGACCGACCAGGCCGGCGATCCCTTGATCCGGATTTGCGACCTGCATAAAAGTTACACCAATGGCAGTGGCGAGAGTATCGATATCTTTACAGGTGCGGATTTGGACATCCAGCCTGCGGAAAGTGTGGCCGTGGTTGGGGCCTCTGGCGTTGGTAAATCCACATTGCTTCATATTCTCGGGACCCTGGACAGGCCGGACCGCGGCCAGGTCTTTTTCGACGGGCAGGATATCTTCAGTTTGGACCGACACCAACTAGCGGGCTTTCGAAACCGTTCAATCGGTTTTGTATTTCAATTTCACCACTTGTTGCCGGAGTTCAACGCACTTGAAAATACCATGATGCCGGCCCTGATAGGTGGACGTATCCGGTCTGAAGCCGCCGCGGCGGCAGAGGCCATTCTCGTGCGGGTGGGATTGCAGAACCGCTTGCGCCACCCGGTGAGCAAACTGTCCGGAGGTGAGCAGCAGCGGGTGGCCCTGGCAAGGGCCCTGATACTCAACCCCGCCCTGCTGCTGGCGGATGAGCCTACCGGCAACCTTGATCAGGAAAATAGTGATCGCGTGCATACACTGTTAATGGAATTGAATCAGGAACTCTCCATGACCGTTTTGATCGTAACCCACAACATGGAACTGGCAGCCTGCATGTCCCGGTGTATAACGATTAAAAACGGAAAGCTGGAAGGAATACACTGAGGTGGTTTACAGGTTCAGGTTACAGCTCATATTGCTGGTTCTTCTCCTCTTCGGCGCCCCTTGTATTGTTTCTGGAGCGGACTCTATCCGGGTAGTAGTCCTGCCTTTTGAAGTTCATGCGCCCTCATCGCAAGAGAAATTTACCACTGAAATTACCGATGCCCTGAAACAGCAGTTGGAGCAGGAGGGTGTTACCGTTGTTAATTTTAAAGGTGACTGGCAAAGTCGGGGCAGCATCAGCGAAAATTTAGCACAGATCCGGGCGATTGGCGTTGAGGCGGGTGCCGACCGGATTATCTGGGGCTCTCTGACCGCCTTTGGGAACATGTACTCGCTGGATGCACGGGTGGTGGAAACCTTCGGAACCGGCACGCCGAAGCCGTTTTTTGTTGAGGGCCGCAACCTCGGTACGCTGGTGGCCCGGCTCAAGAGCCTTTCCCGCAACATCGGTATGGCGGTCCTCAACCGCCAGACCATCACAGCCATACAGGTGGAGGGCAACAATCGCATCGAGGCCGATGCCGTCAAGCGGGTCATTAAATCCAGAGAGGGGGACGTATTTAAAGCCCAACCGCTCACCCGGGATTTAAAAAAGATCTACGCGATGGGTTATTTTGATGACGTGCGGGTAGAAGCCCACAGTGTTCCAGGGGGCAAAGCGGTTGTCTTCAAGGTCCTGGAAAAACCAACCATCCGCAATATCGCTTTTCGGGGCAATAAGAAGTTCAAGGATAAGAAACTCAAAGAAAACCTGACCTTGAGAACCGGCTCGATCCTGAACATTTTCAAGATTCAAAGTAATCTGGCGATAATTCAAGACATGTATCGCGATAAAAACTATCACCATGTTCAGGTGACCTACAAGACGATAGAATTAAAGAACAACCAGGCCGATCTGGAGTTCAAGATCGTTGAAGGCGATCGGTCGCGCATCGAAAATATCTTATTTGACGGCAATGAGGTTTACCCGGATAACCGCCTGAAAAAGCTTGTGGAAACATCAGAAGCCTGGTTCCTTTCCTTTATCACCGAAGATGGTGATCTGGATCGCGAAAAGCTGAAACAAGATGTCGCCCTGCTCACTTCCTTTTACCACAACAACGGGTATATAAATGCACGGGTCGGAGAACCCGAGGTAATTTTTACCGAGGAAGGCATAGACGTGACCTTCAAAATCGAGGAGGGTCCGCGTTATAAAGTCGGTAAAGTCAACCTGATCGGTGAATTCGTGGTGCCGGAAAACCTGCTGAAGGCTGTTATTCAGCTGTACAACCAGGAATTTTTCAGCAAAGCGGTAATGCGGCAAGATATTCTCTTGATTACAGATCTTTATGCAGACGCAGGCTATGCTTATGCCGAGGTCATTCCTCTCGTGGAGCGGCGGGACGAGGAACTGCTGGTGGAGGTCACTTACGACATCAAGAAAGGACCGCTCGTATACTACGAGAAAATCATCATCAGCGGAAACACCAAGACCCGGGACAAGGTCATTCGCCGTGAACTGCAGGTTCACGAAAAAGAGCTGTACAGTGGGAAAAAAATGAAGCGCGGTATCCGCAATTTGTATTATCTTGATTTTTTTGAAGATATTCAGGTAGACACCCCCAAGGGCAGTGCGGATGACCAGATGATCATGAAAATCAATGTCAAGGAGAAGGACACGGGCACCTTTTCTGTGGGGGGCGGATACAGCAGTGTGGAAAATGTGTATTTCAATGCCTCCATTGCCCAGCGTAACTTGTTCGGCCGGGGCCAGACGCTGAAATTTGAGGCCCAGGTGGGCGGCCGCACCCAGAAGTTCAACCTGAGTTTCACCGAACCCTGGCTGTTCGATATACCTCTTTCAGGAACCGGCGACATTTACAACTGGGCCACGGATTTCGATTCATACGAACAGGAGGCCATCGGGGCCGGGGCCGGAATCGGGTACCCGGTCTGGGATTTTACCCGGACCTATTTCAGATATCGCTTTGACTCTTCCGATGTATCGAACGTACAGTCTTTTGCACCCGATTCGGTTCGGGATCTGTCGGGCACCAATATCACCAGCAGCCTGACCAGCAGTCTGGTCTATGATTCGAGAAACAAACGATTTAACACTACCCGGGGCAGCAAGCATTCGATCAGCCTTGAATATGCCGGGCTGGGCGGCACCATCGGGTATACCAAGGTCGATGCTAAAGCAAGCTGGTTTTTTCCAATATTCTGGAAGTTTACGGGTTTTTTGAATGGAGAGGGCGGACATGTTTCCCAGAATTCGGGCCTGCTGCTGCCCGACTATGAGAAATACTTCAAAGGTGGCATGAACTCAATTCGGGGATTCGATTGGGAGGACCTGGCCCCCACTGAAATCAATTCGGCAGGTGAGTTGGCCTATGTGGGTGGTGAAAAGTTTGTCCAGTTCAATTCAGAGCTGCGATTTCCCCTGGTGGAAGAAGCCGGGGTGATTGGCCTTGTCTTTTTCGATACCGGTGATGTATATGCAGAAGACGAAACGATTGAAATCGGCAATTTGCGCCAGAGTGCCGGGTTTGGCTTCCGGTGGTTTTCACCCATGGGCCCCATCCGCCTGGAAAACGCCTATATCCTGGATCCGAAACCAGGAGAGCCCACCGGCGGCAGATGGGAGTTTACCATGGGCGGAGCATTCTAAAGGCCATTTGATAGTATGACCGGCAATCCCGGGCAAACCATAGCGATAAAATTGAAAGGTATACACCTACTACACTTGGGAGGCGGCATGAAATCCAAATTTAGAACAACGGCGGTTACTGTTTTCATGGTTTTAGGTCTCTGTGGACCGGTCTGGGCGGCAGATGTAGCCAAGATAGGGACGGTTGATTTTCAGCGCATTATCGATCTGTCGGACGCCGGAAAAGCAGCCCAGGAAAAGTTGAATAAGCAGGCCAAAGAGATGGAGGCGGATCTGAAAAGCAAGGGCGCTGCGATAGAGGCCGGCCAAAAGCAGTTCGAGCGGGAAGCCCTGGTCATGAATAAGGAGATGAAAGACGCCAAAGAACGCGAAATGCGGATTAAAACAAATGATTTTAAACAGTTGCAGCAACGCTACACCGGGGTCGCGCGGGAACTGCAGTTCCGGCTGGTGGGTCAGATCCGCAACGATGTGGATAAACTGGTCAAAGAAATGGGACAGAAAGAGGGATACCTGCTCATTCTGGAACGCAAAGAGGGCGGCGTCATCTATATGCCCTCCACCATCGATATCACCGACAATGTGATCAAACAATACAACGCTGTATGGGCCAAACAGAAAGAGGGCGCGGACAAGAAAAAGTAGCGATGCAACTGACAGTAGCTGACATAGCGGACATCGTCGGCGGTGTGGTAATCGGTGACGAGCAGGTCCAGATTTGCGGGGTGACGGTTTTTGAAAACGCGACCGTCGGTGAGATCACCTATGTCGAGAATGCCCGGTTTTTAAAAGGAATAGATGAAAGCCGGGCCGGTGCGATGATCGTACCGGACCATTTCAACGGGCCGGCGCCTTGCCCGATTATACAGACAGCCAACCCGCGGCTGGGGTTTGCCAAGCTTCTGGCTATCTTTTATCCCGACAAGGAGCACCGACCCGGTATCAGTCCCCAGGCCGCCTGCGCTGCGGATATTGTGACGGGCCAGGAAGTGTCCATCGGTGCTTTTGTAACCGTGGGCCAAGGCGTGTGCCTGGGGGATCGTGTTTGCCTCCAGCCGGGTGCTTTTATCGGGGACGGTGTTACAATCGGCGCCGATACCTGTATCGGCCCCAATGTTACCATCATGGAACGCTGCCGCATCGGGCGGCGGGTCAAGATCAACGCCGGGACCGTAATCGGCAGTGACGGGTTCGGGTTTGTGCCGGACGGAGATACCTATTTCAAGATTCAGCATACCGGCATTGTCCAGATCGATGACGACGTTGAAATCGGAGCGAACAGTGCCATCGACCGGGGCACCTTCGGTAAAACACATATCTGCCGAGGGGTTAAAACCGACAACCTGGTGCACATTGCCCATAACGTCCGGATCGGCGAGGATACCCTCCTGGTAGCCCAGGTAGGCATTGCCGGCAGTACAACTGTCGGCCGGCATGCCATACTGGCCGGGCAGGCGGGCGTGGGGCAGCACTTGACGATCGGCGACAATGCGATTGTCGGGCCCCAGGCCGGCGTACCGAAATCAATAGAGCCGGGGGCGGTTGTTTCCGGTACGTATGCGATGCCCCACAAAATCTGGTTGCGCTTGCAGAGAATTCTTCCCGGTTTACCGGCCCTGGTCAAAAGATTCGAGCGGCTTGAAAAACGTTTAAAAATGATTGAAGACGAGCAAGACCAGTAAACCGCTAAGGTTGGTATCGTGCCGGTGCCCGCGTAATCGCATCGGCCGCGCCGCAAAGAGGACACTATGGGAAAACCAATCGATATTCACAAGATAATGCAGCATCTGCCCCATCGGTATCCTTTTTTACTGGTCGATCGCATACTGGATATCGTGCCTGGCGAGCGGATTACCGGTCTTAAAAACGTGACCATCAACGAACCTTTCTTCCAGGGGCATTTCCCGGAAATGCCGATCATGCCGGGGGTTCTCATCGTGGAGGCCATGGCCCAGGTCGGTGGGGTATTGATAGCTGAAACCGTCGACCTGAAGGCCCTGGGCGGCTTGATCTATTTTATGAGTATCGATAAGGTCCGCTTTCGCAAACCGGTGCAGCCGGGCGACCAGTTGATATTCGATCTGGAGGTCCTCAAGATACGTTCCAGGGCCGTCAAAATGGCCGGCCGGGCCACCGTAGACGATGTTTTAGTGGCGCAGGGCGAATTCATGGCTGCGCTGGGAGGCAAGGAATGATTCATTCCACTGCAATAATTGACCCCAAGGCCGAAATAGGCGCGAATGTCAGTATCGGTGCATTTACCATTGTCGGTCCGGAGGTGTTCATTGGCGATGGTACCACCATCGGCCCACATGTGGTGATCGATCCCTATGTAACCCTGGGGCAGAATTGCCAGGTTTTCCAGTACGCGGCCGTTGGGGCGCCGCCCCAGTCGGTGAAGTTCAAAGGCGAAAAAACCTACGTCAAGATTGGGAAAAACAGTATTTTAAGGGAATTTGTGACCATTCACCGGGGAACCGGTTTTGGGGGCGGGGTGACGGAGATCGGTGAAAACAATTTTCTCATGGCCTATACCCATGTGGCCCACGACTGCCGCACCGGGATGGCGGTGACCCTTTCCAACAACACGACGCTGGCCGGGCACATCACCATCGGAGACTACGCGACGGCGGGGGGGCTGGTAGCGATTCATCAGTTTGTCCGGGTGGGGGATTTCGCCTTTATCGGGGGGAAATCGGCCGTCGTCAAGGACATCCCGCCCTATGTCATCGCAGCCGGCGACCGGGCCAAGCTCCATGGCCTCAACAGTGTCGGCCTGAAACGCCACGGTTTTTCGAAACATACCCTGTCCCTGTTAAAAAAGGCCTATCGCATCGTTTTCAGAATCGGATTGACCCTGAACGAAGCGATCGAGCGCGTGCAGGCCGAAGTGGAGCTCGTCCCTGAAGTCCTGGCATTTATCGAATTTCTGCAAAGCTCCAGCCGGGGTTTGACGCGTTAGCCCGGGGCATTTGATCGCCGGCACCCAGGCGGAGAGGACCGAGGACATCTGCGATGGTGAATTACTCAAAAAGGTCGTTAAATGGATAAACGCATCGGCCTTATCGCCGGAAGTGGCCAGTTCCCCTTTGTTTTTGCCCGGGCCGCGCGTGAAAACGGCTATGTTGTGTATGCCGTGGCCCATCTCAATGAGACCGAGCAGAGCCTCGATCAATTCGTGGATGACATCAAATGGGTTCGCCTCGGCCAGTTGAAGAAGATCATCAAGTTTTTTTCCGGTCATGGTATCCGCCAGGCAGTGATGGCCGGCGCCATCAAAAAAACCAATATCTTCAAGGATGTGCGACCCGACCTGAAAGCCATCGGGATCTTGGCCGGCATCAAGAATACCCATGACGATCGAATATTGCGGGCTTTTGCAGCCGCTCTGGAAAAAGAAGGCATCCAGATCGAGGCGTCCACCTTTCTGCTGCCCGAGCTGCTGGCCAGGGAAGGGTGCTGGGCCAGGCGAAAACCAACCCGTTCCGAAAATGAAGACATCCGGGTGGGCTGGGAGCTGGCCAAGGCTGTCGGACGGCTCGACATCGGCCAATGTGTGGTGGTGGCGGGCGGATCCGTATTGGCCGTGGAAGCGATTGACGGGACCGATGCAACCATCAAAAGAGGCGGGTCCCTGGCCGGAGGCGATGCCGTGGTTGTCAAGGTGTGCAAACCGAACCAGGATTTCAGGTTCGATGTTCCGGCCATCGGCGTGCAGACCATTGAAGTGATGGCGGCGGCCGGCGCGAAAGTGCTGGTGGTCGAAGCCGGCAAAGCCGTTGTGTTTGACCGCGACAAAATGATAGCCGCCGCGGACAAGCGGGGCATCAGCATCGTGGCCCGGGCGGCAGAAGAGCAATAGAACACAGTGTAGCCTATTTCAAAAAACGGGTTTTGATTCAAAATCAAGGCGGCCGCGAGGAATTCCCCGAGACGGGACGTCCCGCCTGATTGATTTTCAAAGGCGGGTCGCACCGGAGGAATACATCAGGTATTTCGAGAATTTATTCCGAGCGCCCCACGCCGAGTTTGGGCCAATCAGGCTTCGCCTAAGACTACGCCCGACAGGAAGACTTTTTGAGATGGGTTCAAGGAGCGAGGTCGTCATATGATCATCGTCAAAACCCCTTTGCGAGTCAGTTTTGTGGGCGGCGGTTCGGACATGCCGGATTTTTACAACCGGGCCGACGGCAAGGTGGTGTGCACCGCCATAGACAAATTTGTCTATGCCATCGTAAAAGCCCGCTTTGACGACATGATTTATATTAATTATTCCCGCAAGGAGTGTGTAGAAAAGGTCGCTGATATCAAGCATGATCTGGTGCGCGAAGCTATGCGGCTAACGGGTGTTGAAAAGGGGATCGAGATCACAACCCTGGCCGATATTCCGTCTTCCGGATCGGGTCTGGGGAGTTCCAGTTCGATCACGGTCGCCTTGCTGCATGCCCTGTACGCCTATCGCAATGAGCTCGTTACGGCCGAGCGCTTGGCTCAAGATGCCTGCCGGATAGAAATCGACATTCTGGGAAAACCCATTGGCCGCCAGGATCAGTATGCGGCCGCCTATGGTGGGGTCAATCGCTTTGTTTTTAAACAGGGCGATGTTACCCGGCGGCTGCCGGTGATGATGGAAAGCAAAGCCAACCGGAAGTTTGCCGCCTCCCTGCTGTTATATTATACGGGCATTACCCGCAGTGCCGACAAAATTCTGTCTAAACAGAAATCCAACCTGCAAAGCGCGGATCGTTTTGACACCATGCAGCAAATGGTCAGCCTGGTGGATCCTTTTACGGAGGCCATGCAGCAACAGGATATCGCCGCCTGCGGTGAGCTTTTGGCCCGCAACTGGCAGTTGAAGCAGAACATGGCTGCCGGTATTTCAAACAGTGAGATCGACGAAATGCATGACCGGGCCATTTCCGCCGGCGCCCTGGCCGGTAAGGTGGCCGGTGCCGGCGGGGGCGGTTTTCTGTTGCTGATCGTGCCGCGCGAGAAGCAGAACGATGTATTTGCAGCCATGCAGGCTTATCGCGAATTGCCTTTTATGCTTGCCGAAAGCGGCAGCAAGGTCATCTTTGACGACCGTTCCTACACCAGTAAATAGATACCGGAGCTTGCCTTGAATATTCTGATAACCGGCGGAGCCGGGTTCATCGGTTCCCATACTGCGGATGCCCTCATAAAGGGCGGCCACCAGGTGCGGGTGCTGGACAACCTCCAGAAAACGGTTCATCCCAAAGGAAAACCGGACTATCTCAATCCGGCGGTCGAGTTCATTCAGGGTGATGTGCGCCGAAAACCCGATTGGGAAAAAGCCCTGGTTGGTATGGATGCAGTTTATCATCTGGCTGCCTATCAGGATTATCTGACTGATTTTTCCAGTTTTTTCCATACCAACGCTGTTTCCACGGCCCTGCTCTACGAAGTCCTGGTCGAAACCGGTCAGTATCGGGACATGCATAAAATTATCGTGGCAGCCAGCCAGGCGGTGATGGGGGAGGGGCGGTATCATTGCCCTGGCTGCGATCCGGATGCCAAAGCGCCTGTTTATCCGCAGATTCGCACCGAAACCCAGCTGGCTGCAGGAAAATGGGAGCATGCCTGTCCCGCCTGCAGACAAGACCTTCAATGGCTTGCCTCAGATGAGACCGTTATTCAGCCTTGCAACCAGTACGCCCTGTCCAAGCACAGCCAGGAACAGATAACCCTGCAACTGGGCAGGCGCTATGGCATGCCATCGGTAGTCATGCGCTATTCGATTGTCCAAGGTCCCCGGCAATCGTTTTTCAATGCCTATTCCGGGGCCATGCGCATCTTCGCCCTGGCCCTCTATTTTGGCAAGGCACCGACCATCTTCGAAGATGGCCGCCAGGTCAGAGACTTCGTGAATATCGACGACGTGGTGGCAGCCAACCGCCTGGTCCTGGAACATCCGGATGCCGATTACCACGAATTCAATGTGGGTGGCGGACAGGCCTGGACAGTGCAGGGCTTTTACGAGACCATGCAGGCCATCACCGGCAAACAGATCGAGCCCATCATGTCCGGGTACTACCGCTTTGGCGATACCCGGCACATCTTTTCAGATACGACCCGTCTGCAGTCGCTTGGCTGGCAGGCGACGCGTAGCGTGGAAACCAGTATTGAAGCTTACTGGTCCTATCTCAACCAGCAGCAGGACATGGAAGACATCCTGGCTTACACCCAGAAGCACATGCAATCGTTGAATGTGATCAGGCAAACCGGGACGACCTCCGCATGAAAGCCTTTCTACTGGCAGCCGGGAAGGGGGCCCGGCTGCGGCCTTACACCGACCAACACCCCAAATGCCTCATGCCGATTCACGGCAAACCGTTGCTTGAAATCTGGATCGAACTCCTGAAGGGGCACGGCGTTGACAAGGTACTGGTCAATACCCATCATCTTGCGGACCAGGTTAAAAAGGCAGCGGAACGCCTGCGCGCTGATAAGGCGATGGACATCCTGACCGTACATGAACCGGAATTGTTGGGCAGCGCCGGAACGCTGCTGGCAAATGCGGATTTCATAGACTCCGGTGAAGATTTTCTGGTCGCCTATGCCGATAATCTTACGGATATGAACCTGTCCGCCATGATAGAATTTCATGGGGAGCACAAGGCGTATGGACATGTGTTGACCATGGGGCTGTTCCGAACCGTCGCACCAAAAGCATGTGGAATCGCTACGGTAGATGCAGCCCAAACGGTTATCAGGTTCATGGAAAAACCAGCAAATCCGGAAAGCAATCTTGCCAATGCCGGTATTTATGTGGCAACATACAACGTTTTAGAGACCTGCCAGTCAATTCGGCAGGCCAGCGGTCCGGGCATTTTGGATATCGGTTTTCATATCCTGCCTGAACTGGTTGGCCGGATGGGCGGTTTCGAAATCAAGGAAACCCTGATCGACATCGGCACCGTGGCGGCCTACGAGCAGGCGCTTGCAATATGGCCCCGGGAATAAAAGGAGATGAATGATGGATTTTGGTAAATTTGCGACCAGCTACCTGCAGGAACTCAAATCGGTCCTCGACGAATTTGACACCGATCGATTTGTACAACTGGTGCAGGCACTGCTGGCAGCCTATGAAAATGACAAGACGATCTTTATCATGGGTAACGGTGGCAGCGGGTCGACCGCTTCCCATTTTGTCTGTGACCTCAATAAGGGCTGCTGCCTCGATTTGGAGAAAAAATTCAAGGTCATGTGTTTGAACGACAATCTGCCCAGCCTGATGGCCTATGCCAACGATATGTCGTATGAGGCGGTTTTCGTTGAACAGTTAAAGAATTTTTTCAAAGAAGGCGATCTGGTCATCGGGATTTCGGGCAGCGGCAATTCCGAAAATGTACTCCAGGCCATCCGTTATGCGGGGGCCAACGGTGGTAAAACCGCCGGCATCTCAGGATACGCCGGCGGCAAGTTGGCCGACCTGGTCGACATTCCGTTCGTGGCCCGGATAGATGATATGCAAAAGGTCGAAGATGTACACATGATCATCGTACACATTATAATGCAGGCTGTGTATGCAAAGCTGCATCCCGGGGATGCAGCCGGAAAACCCTGTTAGGTTTGCCTGCAAGTAGTGCCTGCAAACAAACGGAACCCGCTGTTCATCGGTGGGCATTGAATTAACCTACATGGAAACGAACATGGATAAAAAGATACGGGCGGCCGTCGTTGGGGTCGGTTACCTTGGAAAGTTTCATGCCGAAAAATATGCGGCCATGGCTAATGTCGACCTGGTCGGGGTGGTGGACGCGGAAAAGACGCGCGCGGAGGCCGTAGCGGCGAAGGTCGGTACAACGGCCTTTACCGATTACCGTGATCTGTTGGGGAAGGTCGATGCCGTCAGCGTGGTGGTGCATACACCGGCCCATTTCGAGGTAAGCCGAACCTTTTTGGAGAACAATGTGGACGTTCTCATTGAAAAGCCCATGACCACCGACCTCGCGGAGGCGGACCAGTTGATCGATATCGCGGCGCAGCGCGACCTGATTATTCAGGTGGGCTACCTGGAACGTTTCAACCCGGCCGTTGTGGCCCTGCGCGATATCATCAAGCAGCCCATGTTCATTGAGTCCCATCGACTGAGTATCTATAAGCCGCGGTGCACCGATGTGAGCGTCGTTCTGGATCTTATGATTCACGATATTGATATTATTCTTAATTTTGTCAATTCGAAGGTCAAGTCGATTCATGCCGCGGGCATTCCGGTCATATCCGCCGAGGTGGATATTGCCAATGCCCGGCTTGAATTCGCCAACGGGTGTGTGGCCAATGTTGCCGCCAGCCGCATTTCAACCCGTAATGAACGTAAAATTCGTATATTTCAGCGTGATGCCTATATGTCTGTGGATTTTGCCAATCATAACATCACGCTGGTGCGGCAGGCCGAGGAGGGCAACAACGACCTGGTGCCCGGAACCGATATCCGGCAACTATCCTTTGACAGCGGGGATGCCCTGGACGACGAAATCCGCGCTTTTGTACAATCCGTCAGCCAGCGTTCAACGCCGGAAGTGACCGGCAAGATGGGGCGGGACGCGCTGGACATTGCGCTGAATATCATGAATCAGATCAGCAAAACCAGTGGACAGTTTCAACTGGGATCTTAGCGACGGGGCTACCAAACTGAAAAAGATCATGATCATAGCCGGGGAGGCTTCCGGCGATTTGCACGGTGCCAGACTGGCCAGGGCCCTGCGCCAAAAAGATGCGGACCTTTTCCTGTTCGGAATCGGTGGCGAGTCCCTGAAGGCTGCCGGTGTGCGGATTCTGGTGGGCGCTGCCAGCCTGGCTGTGGTCGGCATCACCGAGGTAGTCTTTAAGCTGGCCAGCCTGCGGCAGGGCATGCGCACGGCCAAACAGGCATTGCACCGCCTAAAACCCGATCTGTTGATTCTGATAGATTTTCCCGATTTTAACCTGCACCTGGCCGCTGCCGCCAAAAAAGAGAATATTCCCATACTCTACTATATCAGTCCGCAAATCTGGGCCTGGCGTACCCGTCGCGTTCGGAAAATCGGTGCGCTTGTGAATCATGTGGCCGTAATTCTGCCTTTCGAGGAACAGTTTTATCGCGACCATCATGTTCCGGTTACCTTTGTGGGCCATCCTCTGCTCGATGCGGCCTTGCCGCCTGCACCTGCCTTCCGGTCTATGGATCCTCCGGAAGTGTTCAGCATCGGGCTACTGCCGGGTTCGCGTGATCGGGAAGTTGATAGCCTGCTGCCGGTCATGCTCGAGGCTGCCGATGAACTGGCCCGGCGCGGCCGTCCAGTGCGGTTTGTTATTTCAAAGGCGCCTACAGTGGCCGACGCTGCCTATCGGGATATCATTGCCAGACAAGCCCTGCAGGCCCCATGTGATCTCCAGACCGGACCGGTAAGCGAAATATTTACGACTTGCGATCTCGTGGTGGCCGCCTCCGGAACCGTAACCCTTGAAGCGGCGATTGCGGGGGTGCCCATGGTGATCATTTACAAGGTGTCGAATCTGAGCTACCTGCTGGCGCGGTTGCTGGTAAAGGTAAACCATATCGGACTGGTCAACCTGATCAGTGACGAACCGGTGGTCACCGAACTGGTACAAGATCACGCTACCGCTGGAAATATAGCCGCGGAGGTGGACAGGCTCATTTCCAATCCGGCGGGTCTCGAACGGATGCGCGCCAGATTGCGCGGTATTCGCAAAAAGCTTGGCGGACCGGGTGCTTCAGACCGTGTGGCCCATATCGCCCTGAAATTGATAGCAAAAAGGGAACGTGGACAATATGCGCCTTTTTAAATTCGAAATAAAGGAGCGGCATCGCCAGGTCTACCGGATGATTATGGAAAACCGGTTCAGGCTGTACCTGGCCATGCTCTGTTCTTTGGCCATCGCGGTCAGTATGGCCGCCATGGGCTATCTCATCGAACCGGTGATCGACCGGATCTTTGTCGACAAGGACATCGAGAAGTTGTTTTTACTGCCCCTGCTGGTTCTGGCGGTTTTCACGCTCAAAGGCGTCGGCATGTACGGTCACGACTATTTTATGAATTATGTGGGTGAGAGTATCATCCGGCGCATGCGCGAGGAGTTGTTCGATAAGATAATTGATTTACCCATGGCGTTTTTTCAGAAAGAGCGCACCGGACGGCTCATGTCCCGGATTACCAATGATGTCGCAATCGTTAAAGCCATGGTGTCCACTGCCGTAACAGCTGCTTTCCGGGACTTTTTTACGATTGTGGGTTTAACCGCGGTTATTTTTTACCGGGATTGGAAAATGGCGCTGATTGCCTTTTTCGTTCTGCCGGTGGCTTTCTATCCGGTCATTTCTTTAGGGCGTCGGGTTCGGCGGGTCAGTACCGGGTGCCAGGAGGCCATGGCCGAACTCTCATCGTTTCTGCATGAGGCCTTTGCGGGCATAAAGATCGTCAAAGCCTTCGGAATGGAGCCCCACGAGAAGAAGCGATTCAAAAACAGAACCCGGGAGCTCTTCACGCTTGAGCTAAAGGGGGTCATCGTTAGAGCACTCGGTTCCCCAATCATGGAGTTTTTAGGTGGGATCGGGATTGCTTTTATTATCTGGTATGGCGGCTCCGGGGTTATCAAGGGAGAGTCTACGCCCGGTATGTTCATGAGTTTCCTGGCCTGTGTCATGTTGCTGTATGAGCCTGTTAAAAAGCTCAGTGGTTTGAATAACGCTCTGCAGGTGGGGATGGCCGCAGTGGACCGGGTCTTTGAAATTATCGAATCCGAATCCAACATTCAGGACCCGGTCAATCCCCGGCCTATTAAGAGCGGGGCCCACACCGTGCAGTTTGATAAGGTCAATTTCGGATACGATCGTGACATGGTTCTCAAAGATGTGAATCTTGAGGTGCAAAAGGGCGAAATTCTCGCGTTGGTCGGAATGAGCGGTGGCGGCAAGTCTTCCCTGGTGAGTCTGATTCCACGGTATTACGATGTTTTAGAAGGCCGTGTCATGATCGACGGGGTCGATATTCGGGATTTTGCGGTCAAAGATTTACGTCGCGAGATTGCTATCGTGACGCAGGAACCAATCCTGTTCAATGATACCATTCGCAATAATATCGCCTATGGCAATTCGGCCGCCTCTGAGGAAGACATCGTCAAAGCCGCGCAAGCGGCTTACGCGCATAATTTCATCGAATCCTTCCCCCAGGGGTATGAAACCGTTATCGGTGAACTTGGCGGAAGGCTGTCCGGAGGTGAAAAGCAACGCTTGTGCATAGCCCGCGCCCTGCTGAAAAACGCCCCCATCCTCATTTTGGACGAAGCTACCTCTTCACTGGATACCGAGGCGGAGGCTCTGGTCCAAAAGGCGCTGGAAAACCTGATGAAAGGTCGTACGACCTTTGTCATAGCCCACAGGCTTTCCACCATCGGTTATGCCCATCGCATTATCGTCGTTGTGGATGGCAGGATCGTGGAGGAGGGTACCCACGATGAATTGATGGCCTGCAGCGGTGAATACTGCAAGCTTTATCAGATGCAGATTGGAAATAACGGGGGAGACTGGGTCGAGGCGTAACCGGTTTTTTATCATCGTCGCAATCAAGAAAGCATGCGATTATCGCCTTGGTGGAAAGGGGCCGCATCCATTTTACAGATAATGCCGAAACCGTTTGAATCAAAACCGTATCTCCTTTTCCTGGCGGCCATTGTGCTCTTCAGCCTCTTTGCAGGCCTGGGAAGTGTGCCTCTGTTCGATGAAGATGAGGGCGCCTATTCAGAGGTGGCGCGGGAGATGATCGTAAGCGGTGACTTCGTGACGCCCCGTCTCAACGGCGAAACCTTTTTTCACAAACCCCCCATGATATACTGGGCCCAGGCGGCCAGTGTCGGCCTCTTCGGGCTGAACGAGTTTGCCCTGCGCCTGCCCTGTGCCCTGGCATCGTTGGTCTGGGCGCTGATGCTGTTCAGGTTTACCAGCCGCCACTATAATGGTCAGGTGGCCTGGTACGCCGTGCTCTTCATGGTGACCTCGCTGCAAACCAGTATCGTAGCCAAAGCTGCTTTAGCGGATGCATTTTTAAACCTGTTCGTCACCCTGTCCATGTTCTGCATTTATGACTATTACCGGCACCAGCACCGTCGCAGCATATACCTGACGTTTATCTTCCTGGCCCTGGGGTTTCTGTCCAAAGGTCCCATTGCCATTTTGATACCCTTGGGCGCCAGCGGTCTTTTCTTCGGTCTCAAAGGCCGTTGGAAGATCTGGTTTAAGGCGATCTTCAACCCGGTTGGCTGGGGGGCGCTGCTGGTCATTGCTCTGCCGTGGTATGTGGCCCTGTACCGCCAACATGGGCCCGGCTTCATCGATGAAATCTTTTTTACCCACAATGTGGCGCGTTTCCAAACCGCGTTCGAGGGGCATTCGGGCTCGATTTTTTACTACCTGCCCGTTATTTTACTCGGCATGCTGCCCCATACCGCATTTCTATTGAAAGCTTGCCTGGGGCTGAAGAAAATGGTCCAAAACGATCTCAACCTTTATCTGGCGGTCTGGTTCGGGTTTGTCTTGATTTTCTTTTCCCTGGCCGGTACGAAGTTGCATCACTACATTGTCTATGGGTACATCCCCCTGTTTCTTTTCATGGCGCAGGCGGCTGAAGAGGTTCGTCATTTTGTCTATCAGCTTGTCTGGCCCCTCGGATTTATCCTGGTGCTGTTCTTTCTACCGCAGATTGCCGTGCAGGCGCAGCCGTATATCAAGGATGAATTCGCAGGCCTGGTGGTGGCCGGGGCCCTTGACAATTTCGGGTGGGGATACCGGCTGGCCCTCGGGTTGGCGTTATTGGCCCTGTTTGGCCTCCCGTTTTATAAAACGCTCTCGAAAGCGGCACGGACCGCTTTTATTGGTGCCGTTGTGCTGGCGGTCACCCATGTTCTGGTACTGCCCATCGCCGGTCGCATCATGCAGCTACCGGTCAAGGAAGCAGCACTGATCGCCAAAGCACAGAACTACCAGGTCAATATGTGGCAGATGAGCTACCACTCTTTCAGTGTCTACCGCCAGGGGTTGGTGCACAAGGGGCAGCCGGCCAGCGGAGACATTGTGATTACCAAAATTAATAAACTGAAAGACGTACGCCAATATAAAGTGCTGTATCAAAAACACGGTATCGTCCTGGTCCGGATTGTAGAACTATAAGGGCTCGGCACTGGCCGGCCAGCGTCTCCTAGAACGGGACGAACAGGTTCAATTCAATGGAAAACGACATCTATCTGAGTATTATCATTCCGGCCTACAACGAAGAAGATCGGATCGTCATGACACTGGACCAGACAGCGGCTTACCTGGCCCGACAGGCCTACCGTTCCGAAATCCTGGTGGTCAGCGACGGCAGTTCCGATGATACCGGTCGGGTAGTGAACGGGTATACCTCGAATGAAAAAACGGCCATCCGATTTCTGGAGTATTTTCCCAACCGGGGCAAGGGCTATGCGGTCCGCTACGGCATGTGCCGGGGCAGCGGAAAGTACATCATGTTCATGGATGCGGATTACTCGGTTCCAATAGAAGCCGTCGAACCGGCCCTGGATCAGTTGGCGGGCGGGTTTGACGCGGCCATTGCTTCGCGGGCCTTGCCGGAATCAAACGTCGTCTATCACCAGAACTTCTTCAGGGAACTGTCGGCCAAGCTCTATACCTTTATCCAGAATACCTATCTCGGGTTCAATTACCCGGATACCCAGTGCGGTTTCAAAATCTTTACCCGCGGGGCGGCCCACGATCTGTTTGCCCAGCAGCGGCTGGACAGCGTGATCTTCGATCCGGAAATACTATGGCTGGCCAAACGCGGCGGCTATCGCGTGGCCCAATTCCCCGTGGACTGGACCCACATGGAAGACTCCCGGATCCAATATGACAACCTGCGCAAGTCCCTGTTTGTGTTTCAGGAGCTGTTTCGCATCAAATCCCTGCATTGAAACCGTAAATTGAATTCCGCGAATATACGGTCTGGCGTAAATCGCTAACCTCCGCGA
Organism: Olavius algarvensis Delta 4 endosymbiont; assembly: GCA_905176665.1. Taxonomy (GTDB): domain Bacteria; phylum Desulfobacterota; class Desulfobacteria; order Desulfobacterales; family CAJINA01; genus CAJINA01. The sequence continues at coordinate 64,126 of CAJINA010000282.1, forward strand.
ATATCCCCACTCGCCGGTGGTATCCAGCGCAGACCACCCTTGAAACCGTGCGCCCGGTAGAGATACCAGACCTTAAAAGGCTTGGTTCCTTCGTCCGGTTCGTTCTGCGGGGAATTACGGTAGATGTACACCGGCACCGGCGGATCCACCTTTTGGAATACCTGGTTGAGATGACTCAGGTGGCTTTGCGCATACTGCGTCACACCAACCGCGTCCTTGCCGATTAGATCGACATCCTCCCACCAGTAATCGTAGACATTGGGCCGGTCCCAGCGATTGATGGAGACGGTGCGGGGATTGCCGGGTGTATAGAAGGCCAGTTCACTGGCCGTCTGGTACTTCAGGCCGAAAATGAAGGTATTGGCTGGATCCGGCATCGTGGATACAACCTGGGCTGTCTGCCAGCCCAGTTCCGGCCACCCCTGAATTTCATCGGCAGCCCGATCGAGATGGGCCGGCAGGGGCAGAACCGGCCGGATGACCTGGATCAGGATGACGGCCGTTATCAGGTAAGCGCTGCCAGTCGCCCAGGGCCACAACCGGGTAGCGGAGCGCGCGACCATATCCTGCTGGCGCCCGGGGCCGTAAAGAGCAGCGGCCAACACGCAGGCCGTGATATAACCAGCCATGGGCCAGTTGCCATACACCCGGCTGTGGAAGCTCAAGAGTGCAAACCCGGCAAACATGATGAACGAGGTAAAGAACAGGTAACGGGCAATCCAGCTGTCGGCGCCGGGACGTTTGCGAAGAACGGCGTACCATGCCATGAGACACAGGATGAATATGAGGGGCGTCAGCAGGGCTGCCTGGGACCCCCAGTAATCCCCGAAAAAATTCCAGTGAATGCTAAAAGCCTCATTGGCCCCACCGATATAGGCCACATGGCGTACTGAGTTCCAGTTGTTCTGCGCATTCCAGACAATGACCGGTGTAAACATCAGGCAGCCGAACAATACACCGATATAGGGCTTCCAATGGGCTAAACGCGGTCGGTGCGCAGCGCTCAGCAGCCCGTACAGATACGCCGAGGGTAGGAAAAGAACCATCGTGTATTTGCTGAGCATCCCGATACCGAACCAGAGGCCACCGGTCAGCCAGTCAAACCATCCGTGCCGTTCGTAGCCGCGCGCCACGTGATAACAGGCCCCCGACCAGGCCATGGCTTGCAGGCCGTCCGCAGTCGCCAGCAGGCCGCCCAGGGTGAAGGCGAATACCCCTTGCGTCAGTAGCGCCGTGTTGAAGGCGGCCCGCGCCCCGAACCAGCGTCCAGCCATGCGTGCCATGTAAAGCGATGCAATGGTAAGGGCCAGTACGGAAGGCAGTCGGACAGCGGTCTCGGTGTGACCCAGCAGCCGGGTGCTGATATTGATGGCCCAGGCAATCAGCGGGGCCTGGTCGTGGTATCCGGGTGCAAGGTAACGGCTCCACTGCCAGTAGTTGGTTTCATCCGGTACCAGGGGGAACAGGCCGGCGTATACCAGCCGAAACAGCATACCGGCCAGAATGACGGCCAGGGAATAGGAAAGGTATTTTTTATCAGCGTCGCGAAACATGGCCCTGCAATAAAGCCTGTAAATTCGAAAGTCAAGGATTTCAGGTCAGCTCAGCAGCCACAAAGGGCGCCGCATGACCGCCGGCCGCCGCCGTCATTATCATCGGTTGACTTGAACGTCGACAGGCAATAGGATATATCGATTAAAATCAATAGCGTACTTTGATCGCAAGCCGGCGTCGGCCAGCGGGGACATACCCGGCCGCGCCTTGGATACGGCCAATGAAAATAAATTCCATCATCAGTCGTTACATCTTCAAGGAGATGATGCCGCCCTTCGTCATCAACCTGATCTTCTTTACGTTCATGTTTCTGATGACGCGTATCCTGGAAATTACCGACATGATCGTCAACTACGGCGTAAACCTCGGAACGGTCCTGAAGATCCTGGGGTTCACCATGCCGTTTTTTCTGCAGTTCATCATCCCCATGTCGGTCATGATGGCTGTGCTGCTGACCTTTCTGAAGATGTCCTCGGACAACGAGATCATCGCCCTGAAAGCCGGCGGTGTCAGTCTCTACCGCTTGCTGCCGCCGGTATTTCTGTTTGCCCTGATCGGCGTGGTTCTGACCGGCGCCACCGCCATCTATGGTCTGCCGACCGGCCGCATGGCCATAAAAAAGCTCCTCTACGATGTCGCGGTCAACAATACCGAGATCGGTTTGAAGCCGCGCACTTTCAACGACGCGTTCAACGGTGTCATGCTGTATGTAAACAAGATAGAGCCGGCCACTCGCACCTTGCTGGATGTTTTTATCGAAGACCAGCGCTCGCCGGGTGTCGTGAGCACTGTGGTGTCACCCAGAGGCCGTCTTTTCAGCCAGCCCGAGCAGGGCGTGTTTCAGTTGCGCCTTTATAACGGGAGCATCAACCAGGTGGATGTGCGGGACCGCTCGGCGCATACCGTCCAGTTTGAGACCTATGACATACGCCTGGACATCGAAAAGAGCGTGGGGATACACGGCGGCGGACCGAAAAATCAGGAAGAAATGAGTATCCCCGAGTTACTGGCCTACCTGGACAAGACCCCGCAAAAAGATGACCGCTACTACCTGACCCTGATGGAATTTCATAAAAAATTTTCGCTGCCGTTCTCATGCCTTTTCCTGGCGCTCCTGGCAGTCCCGCTCGGCATCCAGACCCGGCACGCCAAGCGTTCGTTCGGAGTCGGGCTTGGCCTGATCTTTTTCCTGTTATACTACCTGCTGCTTTCCGCCGGATGGGTGTTTGGTGAAACCGGGGCCTATCCGCCGCTCGTCGGCATGTGGGTTCCCAACCTGGTCATGGGCGGGATCGGCCTGTTTCTACTGATCCGCAATGCCAAGGAAAGGCCGGTCCGGATCGAGTTTTTGGGGCGCCTTGCAGCTTGGCTAAAAAAACGGCTGTTGCCGGTCCGGCCCGGCCCGCTTTAACGGGGGCGGCCGCCAGCCGCGCCGGGTAGACGAACACGACACGCTTGAAATTGCGCTATGAACCTTATCGTCCGCTACATATCAGCCGAAATTATTAAATACTTCAGCCTGGTTCTCATCATGGTGATTGGTATTTATCTGGCCGTGGACTTTCTGGAGAAAGTCGACGATTTTATGGAAGCCGGCATCGGGTTGTCCCGGATGTTCACTTTTTTTATCTACGAAATCCCTTTCATTATATCACAGATAGCTCCGGTTGCCTTGCTCCTGGCAGTTTTGATCGCCTTTGGCCTGATGAGCAAGAACAATGAGATCATTGCCCTCAAGAGCAGCGGCATCAGCATATATTACCTGGTCCGGCCCGTGTTGATCATCGGCCTTCTCTTCAGCCTCGCCCTGGGGGTGCTCGCTGAATTCATCGTGCCGGCTACCCGGGTGAAAGCCAACTATATCTGGCGGCAGGAAGTTCGCCAAGAGGCGGCCATCGCCTCCCGGGGAAAAAACATCTGGGTCAAAGGCAATCGCAGTATTTTGCATATCAAGTACTTCAATCCGGCCACCGGCACCATCAACGGGATATCTCTAAACCGGTTCGATGGAGATTTCAGGTTGGCCCTGCGTCTGGATGCGCGGCAAGGCGAATTTGAAAATGGATTATGGCGGCTTTCCGATGTGATCCGGCAGCAGTTCAAAAAAGACGTGCGGCCACCTCTGGTAAAATTGGCGGAAACCATGGCCGTCGACCTGGACATCGTTCCTGCTGATTTGTCCCGGGCGGCTAAAAAATCCGACGAGATGGGGTTTTTCGAATTGTACCGGTATATCCAGAAGGTCGAAGCCGAAGGCTACGATGCGGTGAAATACCGAACCGATCTACAAGGTAAAATTGCGTTTCCCCTGGTCTGCGTCATTATGTGCCTGGCCGGAGTAGGCCTTGCCGTGCGGGGCCATCTAAAGGGAAGCTTGCCCATCAGCATAGCCTTTGGAATCGGGCTGGCCTTCTTGTACTGGGTATTTTCCAGTTTTTGCATGTCCCTGGGATACGGCGAGATGCTGCCGCCCTGGATTGCCGCCTGGATGGCCAATTTTCTTTTCCTGTGCTTCTGCGGATTTCTGCTGCTAAACGCGGAGTGATCATGGCCCTGATGATCTATAATGTTCTGATGATAGTGGCGCTGATAATCGGCCTTCCGATCGTTCTGCCTTTTCTGGTGACCACCCGCAAACGCCGCAAAACCGTGCTGCCAAGACTTCATCCCGCTCTCAAATATCGGCATACAAGGGCAAGCGGTAAGGCTCCATCGCCAACCATCTGGGTGCACGCGCTTTCATTGGGCGAGGTGCTCTCGGCAGTCCCGCTGGTGCAAGCACTTGAAAAACGCTTCGGCCGGGATGCCCTGGTTTTTTCCGCTTCTACCCTTAGCGGTTTTGAGACCGCCGGACAGCGTATTACGTCTTCCGTGCGCCAGGTATTCTTCTTTCCCTATGATCTTCTTTTCTCGGTCGTGTTGGCCGTCAGGCGGGTGGACCCGGCCCTGGTGATTATTGTCGAAACGGACTTGTGGCCCAATTTCATGGCCCGGTTGGCCGCCAGGCAGGTCCCCGTGCTGCTGGTCAATGCGCGCCTGTCCGATCGTTCTACCAAGGGGTACCGCCGGGTCGGTCCAGTTGTCAGACCGCTGCTGAATGCTTTTCGGACGATCTGTGTCCAATCCAGTGCGGATGCCGACCGCTTTCGGTTGCTGGGTGCCCGGGCGGACCAGTTGATCGTAACCGGGAACCTAAAATTCGACATCCAGACCCAATCTTTGACCGGTCACGAGTTGGAGAGCCGGCGCAGGTTGTTTCGACTGGACCACTCGGATCGGGTCATCGTAGCCGGCAGCACCCATCCGGGTGAAGAAGAAGTGCTGCTGGCCGGATTCGGCCAACTGATAAAACAGTGGCCCGCTATGAAACTCATCCTGGCCCCGCGTGACCCGGAGCGGGCCGACTTGGTCAAAACCCTGGCAGCCGGTTACGGGCTCAAGGCAGCCTGCCTGTCAGATCTTGAAGGGCAGCCATCTGCCAGCCCGGCGGCGGTCATCGTCATTGACCGGATAGGCATTCTGGCCCAGGCGTATGCCCTGGGGGACCTGGCCTTCGTGGGCGGGTCATTGGTGGCGGCCGGAGGCCATAATCCGCTGGAGCCGGCTGCCTGCGGCAAACCAGTCCTGTTTGGTCCGGACATGAGTGATTTCCGGTTGATTGCGGCCCTGCTTGTCCAGAACGGCGGTGCGTTTAGGGTCTCCAACGAGGTCGACTTTACCACGCAGGTAACGCGGCTGTTCAAGGACCAGGACTTTGCCCGGACCACCGGTCAAAACGCCTATCAAATCATTGCCGCGCATTCCGGTGCGGTCCACCGTACAATGGCCGCGGTGCTCAAGGTCACAGGCAGGCGTGATGCGTAAACTGGATCTGATTTTGCAGACCATCTGGCGGGGTGAAAAGAATGCGTACCATCGCCTCCAGGTGATATTGAAACCCTTGGCCCGCTTATATGCCGCCTGGATGCGCCTGCGAGCACACCTGTATCTCAAACGGCTGCGTCCGGTGCATAAACTGCCCTGTTTCGTGATATCGGTAGGAAACCTTTCGGTCGGCGGCACCGGTAAAACTCCCCTGACATTGTATCTGGCCGCCCACCTGACTACCGCTGGTTATAAGGTTGTCGTCATCAGTCGGGGGTACCGGGGCCGGCTTGAAGCCCGGGGGGGGATTGTCAGCGATGGCCGCCGTGTATTGGCCGGGGTCAGGGATTCCAGCGATGAACCGCAAATTCTGGCCAGACTGCTCAAGGGCGTCCCGGTCATTGTCGGTGACAATCGTTATCTGGCCGGGCAGCGAGCGATCCAGCAGTTTAAACCGGATGTGATTCTTTTGGATGATGCCTTCCAGCACTTGAAACTGTACCGGGACCTGGATATCGTCCTGTTGGATTGCCAGAGACCCTTTGGTAACGGATATACCCTTCCGGCCGGGGAGTTGCGGGAGCCGCCACGGGCTCTGGGCCGCAGTCACACGGCCATATTGACGCGCTGTCCGGCTGATGGAAAAGGTCTGTCGCGGCAGGTTCCCGATCAGTTTGCCCGGTATCTGACCGGTCCGGTTTTCCAAAGCCGGCATGTACCGGTCATCCGTGATATCCATGTTGCCCAGGGCTGCCGGCCAACTGAGAACCCATTGGCCGGCAGACGGGTTTTTGCTTTTTCCGGGGTGGCGAAAAACGAAGATTTCCTGTATGCCCTGTCCGGGTTGGATTGCGAGGTGGTCGGGAGCCAGGGATTCCCCGACCACCATTTTTTCAGTGAACGGGACCTGGCCGGTATTTGCAGGCAGGTGCAGGAATTGGACGTTGATTGCATCGTTACCACTGAGAAGGACCACGTGAAGATTGAACCGGCGATTTGCTGGCCGGTGGATCTGGTGGTTGTGGGCGTTGACATCTCCTTTGGTGATGATGAAGAGCGCTTCCACAACTGGCTCGGTAAGCAGTTGCCGGACAGACCGATTTGAAAGCGTACATGATTGATTTTAATAAAATGGCGGCGGCCCTGCTGCTCAGACTTATTAATGTGCTCGGTGTTATCCCCCGTCCTATGGGACTTCGGATAGGGCAGGCGATCGGGAGGCTTCTATTCACTTTTGATAAAAAGCATCGTCGCATCGCAACCGAAAATGTGAGCCGGGCGTTTGATTGGCCGCCCCAGTCTCCGGATGTATACCGGATTGTTCGGCAGGTTTTCAAGAACCTGGGGATGATGCTCTTTGAAATCTCCTGGGCTGCCAGACTCGATCCGGCCCAGCACGCCCGCTACTTCCGGATTCGGGGCGCTGAAAACTATTACCAGGCCATGGAAAAGGGACGGGGTGCCCTGCTGCTGACCGCCCATATGGGCAATTGGGAACTTTTTTCTATTGTGGCCCACATGGCCGGAATCCCGGCCAACGTGGTGTACCGGCCGCTTGACAACAAAGCACTGGACGATGCCGTCAAACAGATCCGTTGCCGTTACGGAGCCAGGTTGATTCCCACCAGGTACGCGTTTTACCGGATTGTCAAAACCTTGAAGAAGAAAGCCTGCGTGGCCATGCTGATGGACCAGAACGTCGACTACTACAATGGCGTATATGTCGATTTCTTTGGTCGCCGGGCCTGTACGAACCGGGGAATGGCCTATATGGCCGTGCGGACCGAGGCCCCGGTGGTGCCGGTCTTCATGCTGCGGGAACCGGGCGGGTACCGGGCCGAGGTGCTGCCGGAGATTCCGTTGATAAAAACCGGGGACCTCCAAAAAGATATCGAAGAGAATACGGCCAGGTACAATGCAGCGATCGAAGCCATAGTCCGTCAATATCCAGATCAATGGTTCTGGGTGCACCAGCGGTGGAAAACCAAAGCTTACTGCGTTTGGCCGCGGGAAAATTAGACCATGACTTCAAATTTCAGAGGGGTTGAGAATATTCTGCTGCGGGCCGCCAACTGGGTCGGTGATGCGCTCATGACCACTCCGGCGGTAAGGGCGGTTCGAAAAAACTTTCCGGCCGCCCGCATCACGATTCTCGCCAAACCCTGGGTCATCCCGGTTTTTGAAAACAATCCCCATGTGGATGCCGTCATGCCGTATAAAGCTGACGGCCGGCATAGCGGTGCGCTCGGTCTGATTCGCCTTGCCCAGGATTTAAGAAGGGGGCGCTTCGACCTGGCGGTCCTTTTTCAAAACGCATTCGAAGCGGCCCTGCTCACCGGCATGGCCGGCATTCCCCGGCGGCTGGGATATGCTACCGACGGCCGAACCGCCCTTTTGACCGACCGGCTTTACACTTATCGGGAATTGAAAAGAGGACACCTGGTTGACTATTACCTCGGGATACTCGACGGGGTCGGTCTTGACCTGGACGGCCGTGAAATGGATCTGTTTATATCCGCCCCGGAAAAAAAACGGGCTGTGGCACTGCTTGCCGAGTTGGGTATAAATGCCGAGCAACCCCTTGCCGGATTGAATCCCGGCGCCACCTTTGGCACGGCCAAACGCTGGCTGCCGGAACGATTTGCCGATTTGAGCCGCCGGCTCTACACCGAAAAGGGCTACCGGAGTTTGCTGTTCGGCGGGCCGGGGGAAGCACAGCTCGGCCGACAGATCGCCGGAGCCGCGGACGGTTGTGCGATCAACCTTTGCGGTCGGACGAATTTACGCGAAGCCATGGCGCTGATTGCTTGCTGCCGGTTTTTTATTACCAATGACTCCGGCCTGATGCATGTGGCTGCGGCCCTCGACAAACCACAGCTAGCCATCATTGGGCCCACTGATCATATCGCCACCGGGCCGAGCAATCCACACAGCCGGATCGTCAGGGTCCCGGGTGCCTGTCACTTGAGTCCTTGCCTCCTGATGGATTGCCCCATCGATCATCGCTGCATGACCAGCATTACGGTTGATCTGGTGCTGGCTGAACTACAGGCGCTGTTAGCGGAAAGCGGGTAATGTCATTATGGCATCCACACCTGAACATATTCTGATTGTAAAGCTCAGTGCCATCGGTGATGTGATTCACACCCTGCCGGCGCTGAACGCCATCCGGCGACACTTTCCGCATGCCCAGATTACCTGGCTGGTGGAGGAGGCTGCTGCCGGTCTGCTGGAGGGACACCCGGCCCTTGACCGCGTTCTGGTTTCCCGGCGCAAGTATTGGCTGCGTGGACTGCGGGGGCCCGAACGCTGCCAGCACCTATCGGAAATGGCAGCCTTCATCAAGAATCTGCGTGACACCCGGTACGATATGATCCTGGATTTCCAGGCTTCTTTGAAAGGCGGCGTGCTTATCGCCCTGGCACGCGGCGTACGCAAGATCGGATTCGGCAAGGGTCTGGAGCACCAGGAACACAGTCATCTGTTCCTCAATGAAAAAGTGCCGGCGGTGGACATGGAAATCCATGCGCTAACCCGGGGACTACTGTTGCTGGCTCAGATCGGGATACCGACCAGGCGGATCGAATACGGCCTGCCGGTGTCGGCCCGTGACCGGGATCACATTGGGCGTCTGCTGTCGGTCACCGGGATCGATCCGCAGACGAAAGTGGTGGCCATCAATCCCGTCGCCCAGTGGGAAACCAAGTTGTGGGACAATCGAAAATTCGCCGCTCTTGCGGATCTGCTGATAGAACGTTATGATGTCTCGATTGTTTTTACCGGCGGACCGGCGGATCGCCCGACCGTGGCGGCGATTATGGTCCAAATGCAGCATCGGGCATTTGATTTTACCGGTAAAACCAGCTTGTTGGGTCTGGCGGCCCTTTATGCGCGGGTGGCCTGTCTGATATCGACCGATACCGGGCCCATGCACCTGGGGGCAGCTGTCGGGATCCCGGTCGTGGCTTTGTTTGGGCCCACCGCCCCGTGGCGGACCGGTCCCTTTGGAGAGGGGCACCGGATTGTCCACACGGATTGCAGCTGCGCGCCCTGTTATCAGCGCCGCTGCGAGACGGCCCATTGCATGGCGGGGATTACCGTCGCGCAGGTTGCCGCCCAGATAGAACAGCTTCAGTTGCTATAACCCGACGGACCAGTTGATTGTCCCGGAACAGAATACCCCGAATCTGGCATGCAGCTTTCAGTCATTATGACAACTTACAACCGGCCGGGCGCCCTGCGCAGGGTATTGGAAGGGCTGGCCGGTCAGACCCGGCTACCGGATGAGGTGATCATTGCGGACGATGGGTCCGGACCCGAGACCACCGCAGTGATTGCGTCTTTTGAGCAAGCAGGTCCGTTTGCACTGGAGCACGTGCGCCATGCCGATCGTGGCTTCCGTGCAGCCGCCATTCGGAACAAAGCGATCAATCGCTCCCACGGCGATTACCTGGTTTGCCTGGATGGGGACTGTATTCCCGACAGTCACTTTATTGCAGACCATCTCAAATTGGCGCAACGCGGCTGCTTTTTTCAAGGCAAACGTGTTTTGATCGCGAAACAGCGGGCCGCCATTTTCAGTTTCCAGGAAATTGCCACCCCGTTGCGGAAACTGAAATGCCTGCTGCAATCGGACATCGGCAACCGGCACCACCTGCTCCGGCTTCCATTTTTTCCAGCGTTCAAGTCACGTCGCTTGAGTGGTATCCGCAGCTGCAATATGGGATTTTTCCGTGATGATATTTACGCGGTCAACGGGTTCAATGAAGATTTTGAGGGCTGGGGGCGCGAGGATTCGGAATTGGCGGTGCGACTTTTCAATTACGGCTTGAAAAGAAAGAGCCACGCCTTTGCGGCCATCTGCTTTCATCTCTGGCATGCCGAAAATGATCGCGACCGCCTGGCGGTCAACGATGCCCTGCTGGCGCAAATGCGGGCGGCCGAGACCTATTTTTGTACCCGGGGACTATCCGGCAAATGAATGCGAATTTAAAATACCATAATGCGGATTTCGATGTCCGCCGGCTGAATGAAAATAACATCGACCGTATCCAATTTGCGATGCTGCCGGAGAACAGTACTGTTTTGGAGATCGGCTGCGCCACAGGCTTTATGTCCGCCTATTTGCAAAACCAGATGGGATGCACGGTTACCGGGGTGGAGTTGAATCCCGCCCAGGCCGCGGTGGCCCGGGAACATTGCCGTTATCTGATTGAAGGCAACATTGCCACAGCGTCCGTCCAGGCGCAACTGGATACCCATGTTGCCGAAAAGGGCAAATTCGCCGTTGTCTTCATGTCCCAGGTCATTGAACACATTGCCGCGCCCCAGGACTTGCTGACCAGGATACGCGACTGGATCATGCCCGGCGGCTGTCTGGTGGTCTCAACCTGCAATGTGGCCCACTGGCGTATCCGGCTGAACGTTATGCTCGGACGCTGGGAGTACACCGACTATGGTATTCTGGACCGGACCCATCTACGGTTCTTTACCGTGCACAGTTTTCGCCGGCTGCTCCAGGAATGTGGTTTTAACATTGTGGACGAAGGGTACAGTTTCGAAGATATCTGTCCGTTTCGCCTGTTGATCGACAAACGCGTGCTGGCGCCGACCGACCTTCTGCGCTTGATACCCTTTGTCGGCCTGGGGCTGCGGGAGAAATATATCTACAGATTTAAAAACCTGATTGCCACCCAATTTGCCTTCAAGGCGATTCCGGTAGACACGGTATGAAACCAGCGCGGTTGCACGATACCCATTGGTTGATCCTGGCCCACTGCTTCAATATGGATGGTCGGGCCGCCAGCCAGACGATTACCGATCGCCTGCCCGCGATGATGCAGGCGGGCATCCAGCCGGTGGTGCTGAGCGCCCCCACCGGTGACCGGGACGACCGTTTCCCCCATTATCAGGTGATCTCGCCGGCACCGTCCGGCCTGTTGTTCGAGTTGCGCCATATCATTAAAAAAGGCGTTTCGTCGCGATTTGTGGAAAAATTGCTGAAGGCCCTGCTTTTAGTGGTATCTGCGCCGTTTCTGATTATCGAAAAGCTCATTCTGCAACTGGACAGCCAATGGTCCTGGTTTCTCAGCGCTACGGTGCGCGGGTACTTCGTGGGCCGTAAATATCGGCCGCAAATAGTTTATTCCACGGCCGGCCCCCCCAGTACCCATATGGCCGGCTTTTGCCTGCATAAACTGCTCCGGCGCCCCTGGCTCGCTGAACTGCATGATCCCCTGATCTACGATGATGAACGCCCCCGGTGGCACAACTACCTGTTTAAAAAGTGGATTGAAAAGACCATCCTGGCCAATGCCGCTGCGGTCATCTATTTTACCGATAAAGCGCTGGAAAGCGCCACCCGGCGCCATAAGCTGAAAGGCCGGGCAGTGGTGTTGCGGCCGGGGGCCGACCTGCCGGATCTGGACGGTGCCGACTATACCCCCCGTGACAGGTTGCACCTTGGGCATTTCGGGTCTTTGGCCGCCGACCGGAACCTGGCGGCCATCATAAAAGGCCTGGCGGCCATCTTCGAGTCCCGGCCCGAGCTCCGTGAGCGCATTTGCCTGGATGTCTACGGCGCTCAATTGGATCCGGCCTCCCGGGCAGCATTGCAGAAATTTCCCTTGGGAGATGCGTTCTGTGCGCATGGGCGCCTGGAATTTGATCCGCGTACCGGCAAAAGCGGTCGGCAGCAGGTGCTCGAAGCCATGCGGCGCAGCGATGTCCTGCTTCTGGTGCATGGCACCGACAGCGCCTGCCAGGAATATATCCCGTCGAAACTGTACGAATACCTGCTGATGCGCAGGCCGATCCTGGGGCTGGCCTCACGTGGATCCGAGCTGGAATCCATACTGACAGCTACGGGCCACACTGTGGTGGCGGAAGAGGACCCGGCCGCCGTGCAGGCCGCGCTGCTGATATTCATCGAGGATTGGTTGGCAGGCGGCTTGCCCGATTCGCGTTTTGAATCGTCCTTTACAGTCGGCAATGCCGTCGACCAGCTTTTGGAAGTAGCCCGGCAAATCACCGCGGCATCAGGATAAGCCGCTTAAAGGAACCACGCATGGATTTTGCGATCAGTGTCATCATTTTGAGCTATAATAATTTCGAACGGACCACCGGCCCGTGTTTGGCGAGCCTGAGCGCCGATCCTGAAAATGATCATCCGGAGATCATCGTTATCGACAATGGGTCCGCCGATGATACCCCTGCCCGGCTGCAGCAGGCCGTGGCCGGCCATGCCAATATCAAGCTGATCCTGAACAGTGACAACCGCGGCTTTGCAGGTGGAAACAATGACGGCGCAGCTATTGCCGCCGGCCGAGTGTTGATTTTGCTCAACAGTGATACCATCGTACCGGCGGGTGCGCTGTCCCGCCTGGGGAACCTGATGCTGACCAACCCGGACTGGGCCATGCTGGGGCCGGTTACCAATCAGGCAGGCAATGAACAGAAGATCTTTACCCGGGAGACGGCGGTCACCAAGGTATTGCAGGAGGGCGCCGCCCGGTGTGCCCATTCCCGCAAGGATGTATTTCGGTCCGAACGGTTAGACTTCTTCTGTGTGGGTGTCCGCCGGGAGGTTTACCGGCGGTTCGGTGGCCTGGATGAACAGTTCGGGGCCGGCTACTATGAAGATACCGATTTCTCGTTGCAGGTAAAACAGGCCGGGTTGAAAATGATGTTTACCGAAGATGTGTTTGTCTACCATCAGGCTGGTAAGGGTTTTTCCCGGAAAGGGCAGCGCTACGTCAAGAAACTGATGCATGCCAACAAGCAAAAGCTCAAACGCAAATACGGCCGCACGGTCCCGTTGCTCCATATACGCGATTGCAATCTCTATGTACTGGACTGCTATGCGGATTTGGCCGACCAAATGGAAAATACCCTGGATCCGGACCTGGCCTATAAGTTCGCCAACCGGATGGAACTGGCCCACAGCTTGTGGCCCAACAGCCCTTTGAAGAAATGGCGGTATAAACGGAGTTTGAACCGAATCTGTTGCCGGGTGCCCTCGCTGGTGAGCTGAAAACCCTATCGGATAAAGATCATGAAAGATTACCTGGCCAAGTTGAGCAGGCGCCTCGATCGCAAGGAGCCGTTTTACACTCGGGATATCCTTACGGAAGACATTTTCGACATCGGTGAGTATACGTACGGGGTGCCCAAAGTTCATTTCGACACTGATTTTCCCATGAAGCTGCGGATCGGTAAATTCTGCTCCATCGCCCCGGCCGTTGAAATTTTCCTGGGGATGAATCACCGTCTTGACTGGTGTACAACCTATCCGTTTCCATCTCCGGTGCCCCAAGTCAGGGATCTTTGGCCGGAGGCCGCGGACATCAAGGGCTTTCCCAGTTCGCATGGGGATGTGACGATCGGCCACGACGTCTGGCTCGGGCTGGGGGCCACGATCCTTTCCGGGGTGACCATTGGGGATGGGGCCGTCGTGGGAGCCAAAGCAGTGGTCACCAACGATGTGCCGCCTTATGCCGTGGCTGTCGGAAATCCGGCCGAAGTGGTAAAAATGCGCTTCGATGAGCAGACCATCGCCAAACTGCTGGAGCTCCAGTGGTGGCACTGGCCGGATGAAAAAGTCAGGCGGGCCGTACCTTTGCTCTGCAGCGATCGCATCGCTGAACTGATCACTTTTTAAACTTGATGAGGCCTAGCGCGCGCAAGAATTCCTTAGTGTGCTTGATGAGGCGGTCTTTGTTGTTCTTTTTCTCCACCAACCGGGCCCAATTGGACTGAATACAGATTCCCGTGTATTCTTTCGACAGGGTGTATTCATTTTCCCCCATTTCCTGTGAAATATAAAAATCGTCCGCATGATAGTAACTCTTGAACATGTGGGGGTGGGGTTTGAGAACCTGGGTGTGACTGTAATGCATATACTCGCCGTAGAGCTGGGTTTCACAGGGGTATTCGTAAAGAATTTCGTAGATGTTTTTGTTTTGGGGCTTAAGATATTCCGTATTAAATGCCTCCAGGACCTGGCAGGACCAGATGATGGGCGTTGAACCCCCAAAGGCCACGAATGGCCCGGAATTGCCGAACAGGCCCCGGAAACGGGTGATCAGTTCACTGATGTTGCGAACCCGCTTTTCCCGGACTTTCCGGGGGACGTGCTGCAGGCGGGCCAATTCATTTTCGGCATCGTATTCGTCCTGGATGAGGTAGGGAATCTGGTCATTCCAGAAAAACTCGGCCGTATCAAACGGCCGGATGAAATAGGAGTCCGAGTCGATCCAGGCATAGTTTTGACAGACACCGGTTCTCCAGAATTCGAGCTTCAACAGTTGCTGGATGAGATGCGGCGGGAAAAGGGCCGGGAGCGGGCCGTTGGCCCCGGCGCTGATATCCAGAAGTTGTTCATCGGTATAGAAATGCACCGGGAAGGGCGCTAAGCACTCTTTGAACGCAGCAAGGTCTTTGTCCGGTACGGACATGTACAAGGGAATCGCGTCCTGGTTGAAACGGTGCACGCTTTCCGCCATGCGGCGTGCACGCAACATGTCTTTATCATAGGATTTGCAGAAAAATACCAGTTTTTCCATGCCCGGCCTTTTTAAGTTGCAGTCAGCGTCCCGGTGATCTGTCGCGTGATGGTACCAAAGTTGGTGCGGCAGTTCGATGGGTTCGTAGCGTGCCTGTTGAAATACAAAAGCGTGGGGGGTTTGTCAAACTGCTTGGCCGTGGCATAGGTTATTTGACTTATAGGGGGAACTGTGTTTTATAGGCTCTTCTAATGGGGAAGGCCCGACTCGTAAGGAAGACAGACATGAAGTTTTTCAGCCTGGAAAACACAAGGCCGGATATCGAACCGCCTGTATTTGAGATCATGCACAGAGTGATACTGGTTCTCATCTGGCTGTTCATATTTCACAACCCGTTTCCAATCGTCGAATCGGTAAAAGAAATCTGTTATTATACTGCGGCGGTTTTTTTTCTAGTGCTGGTTGTCACTGGGAAGATTACGGTCCGGTTCGATACACCCTTGGCCCTCCCTTTTGCCCTCTATACCGGGTGGGTCCTGTTCGGCCTTTTCTTTGCACTCGACAAACCCGGCAGCCTCCATGACTTTGGAGCCCATCTGTTAAAGAACATCTGGCTGTATTATATCCTCTGTTACTATTTTGAGTCACGGGAACGTTTGATGGCGTTGGGATGGACGGTCATCATTGCCGCTTTTATCTTTTCAACGGTATCACTGACCTATTTTTATGGTTACCTGGGCCACAAGATCATAACGCGTTTCGGCACCGGCTTTCCCCGTGCCCAGACAAACGTGATCGGATTTACGACTGTGTTTGCCTCCCTGCTGGCCTACCATTATCTCCGGTTTGAAAAAGATACTCGGGGCCGGATATTTTTAGTCGCAGCCTTGGTGATTACCATGGCCGCTTCGGTGTTGACCCAGTCTCGTGGAACCCTGCTGGCCATTGTGGTCTCATTCTTTCTCCTGTCCCGACATAAGATTCTCTATGCCGCGATCGTACTCAGTATGATCGGGTTTATCTTAATTTCTCCCATGCGTCAGGTGATCGGGGATCCGAAAACATACTACAGCCGCCTTTATCCGGCCTTCTTTTCCATAGAACTAATCAAGGATCACCCGCTGACCGGAACCGGGTATTCGCTGGATGCCCTGAAGAACCACGACCTTATAGATCCGCAAATATATGAACCCAGATTACCTGCGGCGGTGAAGGACCCCAAAAACATTTGGCCGCACAGCATGGTCTTCATCCTGCCGCACAGCATGCTGTTGAATATTCCCGTACGGACCGGAATTCCGGGGTTGATATTGTACGGTTACATTCTTTTTGTGTTTGCTAAGGAATCCTGGCGGTTGTATAGAAAGGGCAGCGATACGTTCATCCGGTCATGGGCGCTGTTCTGCCTGGCTGCCATGAGCATGCATGTCACCAAGGGCGCTTTTGAACCGGTGGACACCGCGATGGTGGAGGTGATCTTGTTTTCGATTTTTGCCATGCTGACGATAACCTCCTGCCAGGAAGAGAGCGCGGCCAAGGACACGGCAAATACCGAAATCCCGGGCGGCCGAACATCACCGGCCACTGCCCCCGGCGAACTGGAGCCGGCGCTGCCCGACAAGCAGAACTGAAAAAGACTTGGGGATATGGAAAAAATTTCAGCTTATATAATCGCCTATAATGAACAGGAGAAGATCGCCGATGCGATCAATAGCGTTCTCTGGGCGGATGAAATTATCCTGGCCGACTCTTACAGCACCGATGAAACGGCCGCAATTGCCGAATCTTTGGGGGCCAGGGTGGTGCAGATACCCTTCAAAGGATTCGGCCACCTGCGCAACCAGGCGCTGAAAGCCTGCCGGTACGACTGGATTTTCAGCCTCGATGCAGATGAACGCTGCACGCCCGAAGTCCGGGATGAACTGCTGGCAATCGCCGGGTCCCCCGGGGCGGCCAACGTCTATTTTGTGCCGCGTAAAAATTTCTTCATGGGCAAGTGGATCAAACACTCGGGGTTTTACCCCAATTATCGCCAGCCCCAATTTTTTCGCAACGGGGCCATGCGCTATAAACCGGATCCGGTTCACGAGGGGTATGCGTTGCTGACCGACACCCGGCCGGCATACCTGGAGAACGCCATCTGGCAGTTTCCATTCAAGAATTTCGACGAAATCCTGCATAAAGCCGGCAAGTATTCTACGCTGGGGGCCCAACGGCTGTCCGGTGAAGGGGCACCTTCCGGAATGTTTAAAGCCCTGGGGCATGGCCTCTGGTCGTTTATGCAACACTTTTTCTTGAAAAAAGGCCTGTTGGACGGTTGGGCTGGGTTCGTAATCGCCCTTGGAAATTTTGAAGGCACCTTTTATAAATACGCCAAGCTGCATCAAGATCGATCGGAATGGCATCCGCCCCCCAGCCCGCCGCTCACTCGTAAATAGGGTGTCAGGTTGTGAATAAGCAGGGTGCCGTTAACCCGGCGGATCGCCTGCCCATTGATCTTCACTGCGGCCGGATCCCGATCTACTGTGGGCAGCCGGTTAAGTAATCGCAGAGATCGAGCAGTTAGACGGTGTATCCTCTGCCTTGGGGGAATTCATCAGCGCAAGATTGAAAATTGCAGTCCTGATAAAGCGGTTTATCGCCACTGGGGGTGCCGAGCGCTATGCCGTGGAAGTTACCCGGCGTCTTTTGCAGCGGGGGCATATGATCGATCTGTATGCCCGCCAGGTTGAAACCGGACTGGCCCCCGATATGGAGGTCGTGGAAGTCCCCGACCGGCTGCGATTTTCGAGTGTCCTCAATTCGTGGTCGTTTGCCGCGGAGACGGCCAAATGCCTGCGGGACTCCGCATACGATGTCATTCTTTCTCACGAAAGGGGCCATTGCCAGGACCTGGCCGTTATCCACACCTTTGCATACAAGCTGGGGGTGGAAAATTACTCGCTGCTCAAGAAATTGAACAGTATCTATCTCAGCCCGCGCAGCTGGCTGCACCTGCGGTTGGAGCGCCAGCAGATGGCCAGCCCCTGGTTGGTGCCGGCTTCAAACACCATCAAGACGGGCATCCAGAAATACTACGGCCGCAGATCCAATATCCGGATCGCCACGCCCGGGGTTGATATTGACTGGTTTCACCCGGACTGGACACGGCAGCACCGGGAAATGGCGCGCCGGGCGGAAGGGATCCGGGCCGATGAACTCGTGGTCCTGTTCGTCGGTTCCGAGTTCCGGCGCAAAGGACTGGACATGCTTATAAACGCCATCGAACCGGGAACGAAACTTCTCGTGGTCGGTGCCGGTGAGCGGCATGGCTATTATCGCCGCCTGGCTGCCAGAAAAGGGGAGCCGGGTCAGGTCCTTTTCAAGGGATTGGTCGACGATGTCCGTCGGTATTACGCGGCTGCCGACGTGGTAGCCCTGCCGTCGCGCAAGGAGGCCTTTGGCATGAGTGTTCTGGAAGGCATGGCGTGCGGCCTGCCGGTGGTCTGCAGTGATGCCGCGGGTGTATCCGCACTGGTAACCGACGGTGCCAATGGATACCTTTTCCAAGACACGGCCGGGCTGCAAGCGGCGCTCTCCAAATTAAAGCATCCCGAGATGCGGCGCCGCCTGGGTCACCAGGCTCGCCTGACGGCTGTCGACCATGCCTGGGATGCCACGACCGATGCGTTTGAACAGGTCTGCCGGCAGATCGCGGCGGACAAACGATCCCGGCCAAACGGCCGTTGATCCTGGCAACCGGCTTCGACTTTGCCAGGGTGCCGTTAATTTGTTATATGTTTGCATATATGCCGGTCCGGGATGGATACATCGCGATGATCGTACGCCGGGCAGGCGATTGCACCCGGGTTTAACGAGCCCGACCGGCAATGCGCTAAGTGTCGCCGACTGCAATCGGCCGTTACATTTACAATTCAATGATGGGGAGGATCGACAATGGCTGTCAGCCAGGAACTGCTTGATATATTGGCTTGCCCGAAGTGCAAAGGTGACATCCAGCTCAATGACGCCGGGGATGGATTGATCTGTGATACTTGTAAACTGTTGTATGAAATCAGGGACGACATCCCCATTATGCTGATCGATGAGGCCAAACCCATAGCGTGACCCACCGGTTTGGCGCCATTGCAATTTCCTAACTATGAGTCGACCCAAGCCGCCTGAATCCGCCAAATTGATAGTCGGACTTTTCACACCCGAGAAAAGTCTCTGCCGGCCGGTTGTTGCCAAGCTTGAAAAAAAATTTGGCCCGACTGACTATATCAGCCGGTGGCTGTCATTCGATTATACCGATTATTATGTGGCTGAAATGGGGCAACCGCTTTTCAGGCGAATTTGCAGCTTTCAACCGCTTATTGCCCAGGAGCAGTTGCCGCAGATCAAACTGTTCACTAACGAACTGGAACTGGAATGGACGCACGCAGGCAGGCGCCGGATCAACCTTGATCCCGGCTATTTGCTGCCCTCCCGGTTTGTAATGGCGACCGGGAAGAACTTTGCCCACAGGATCTACCTCGGTCAGTCCATTTACGCTGATTTAACCCTGCTGTATGAAAAGGGCCGGTTTCACGCGCTTCCCTGGACCTACCCGGACTATGCCGATCCCGGGTTGCAGTCCGTATTGGGACAGATAAGGGCTAACTACATGGATGCCCTTGCGGCCTGACCGCGCGGGCCCGGGAGATGAGGAAAACAATATGATTCACAGCATGACCGCGTTTGCACGGGCGGAATCGATTGCCGACGGCTTAACCGTCAATATGGAAATTCGATCGGTCAACAGCCGCCACCTGGATTTGAACGTCCGCCTGCCGTCGCGTTATTTGGGATTGGAAGAGCGAATCCGGAGCGCACTGGTGCAGCAGTTGACCCGGGGCCGCATCGATATCCGGGTGCAAATTCAGGACAAAGCAGCCGAAAGTCTCGCTTTTGAGATTGATGAGCCCCGGGCTCTGGCTTACCATCGGGCCCTGGACAGCATTCGGGAAAAGTTTAACATTGACACCCCGATTTCACTGGAGGCCATTATGGATGCCGGCGGAATCATCAAGCCGGTCGAACGCGAGCCGGACCTGGCCGCCTGCCAACCGGCGGTGGATGAATGCCTGGCGCAAGCTTTGGCCGAATTGGTCGCCATGCGTGCAACCGAAGGCAAATTCCTGGCCCGTGATTTTATGCAGCGGCTGGCATTGGTAGAAGAAAGAGTGCGGGCTGTCGAGACTGCCTCGGTGGATCTGTCGGCCCAGTACCAGCAACGCTTGCAAGATCGTATTACCGCTTTGACCCAGGGCATTGTCGAAATCGATCCGGACAGGATTGCGCAGGAAGCGGCGCTCCTGGCGGACAGAAGCGATATTTCGGAAGAACTGGTGCGGGTCCACAGCCACATTGAGCAGTTTCGCAGTCTGATGAAGGCCCCGGAACCGGCCGGCCGCAAGCTCAATTTCCTCCTGCAGGAGTTCAACCGCGAGCTTAATACCATTGGATCGAAAACCGGCAAGGCCGGCGTTGCCCATATGGTGGTCGAAGTAAAAGCCGAACTCGAAAAGCTTAGAGAACAAATACAGAATGTGGAATAGGTCCCATCGGGGCCGGCCACAAGCGTTTTATCATTGGAATAGAACCTATTCGCGCGTTAGGGAACTGAAATGGAAACCAACCTCTTGAACATCGGATTTGGCAATACGGTCGTAGCCGAAAGGGTGGTGGCCATTGTGACGCCGAATTCCGCGCCGATGAAACGCTTGAAGGATCAGGCCAAGGAAAATGATCGCCTGGTGGATGCCACCCATGGCCGGCGCACCCGTTCGATCATTGTGCTGGACAGCAATCACATCATTCTTTCCGCCATTCAGGCGGAAACCGTCGCCCAGCGATACGCTGGCCTGGGGGAAGAGTAGACTTTGGAAAAACAGCCCCCCCTAGATGCCGACAGGCGAATCACCGGCACCCTTTTCGTCCTTTCCGCGCCATCTGGCACCGGTAAGACCACCATCTGCAGTCAACTCTGCCAACTGGTCCCCGATCTGGTGTTTTCGGTATCGTCTACCACCCGTTCGCCCCGGACCGGCGAACGCCCGGGAATTGATTACCACTTTGTTTCTATTGCGGAATTCGAGCGCAAGATCGAGGCCGGTCTATGGGCCGAGTGGGCCCGGGTGCATGGCAACTATTACGGTACATCGGCGGAGTTTTTGGATGCCGCCCTGGTGCGACGGCAGACCGTGCTGCTCGATATCGACGTACAGGGTGCCCGGCAGATTCGAAAACGGTACCCCGATTGTGTCACTGTTTTCATCATGCCGCCTTCGATGGAGGCCCTGCAGACACGGCTTGCGGCGCGGCAGACAGATGATGCCGCGACGATCACCAAACGCCTGACCAATGCCCGGGACGAGATCAGTCAAAAAGACCAGTACCAGCATATCATCGTCAATGACGATCTGCAGACAGCTGTCGATGAGATGGTAGCCCTGATATCCCAATACAGATAGTGACTTTCCATAGTCGGTCACGTGTAGGAGCCGCATTTGAAACCAGAGATTCTTTATGGTGTTCACCCGGTCCAGGAGGCTGTGCGCGCCGCGCGGCGCGATATCCAGGAGGTGTTGCTGACATCCGGGAAAAAAAAGGGCGGCCGCCTGGAGGTAATTGAGCGGCAGGCCCAGAAGGCCGGGCTGAAAATTCAGCAGGTACCATCGGACAGGCTGACGGCCATCGCCGGTGACCGGAGACATCAGGGGGTCGCGGCCCGGGTCGGACCGCTGCCGCTTTTTCAGCTGCCGGAGATGCTGTCTGGCATGGACGCCAAGCCGGCCCCGTTTTTACTGCTTTTGGATCAAGTGTTGGATCCGCATAACCTCGGAGCGCTTCTCAGGACCGCCCTGTGTGCGGGCGTGGATGGGGTCTTGTGCACGCATGACCGGGCGGCGGCGCCCACACCGAGCGTGTCCCGTATTTCCGCCGGTGCCATGGAGCATGTTCGCATCGCCATTGTCACCAACCTGGTGTCAGCTATAAAAACATTGCAGGCGAATCGCTTTTGGGTGGCCGGTATGGATGCCGCCGGTAAACAATCCCTGTTCACGGCCGATCTTGCCGGGCCTCTGGCGGTTATCATTGGGGGAGAAGAAAAGGGCCTGCGGCCGCTTGTGAAAAAGCAGTGTGATTTCCTGGTCGCCATACCCCAGGCCAGCGCCCTGAATTCTCTCAACGCCTCCGTAGCCGGGGCGGTGGTGATGTACGAAGCATGTCGGCAGCGGTGCGCGCATCAGGAGGCGTGATACGAATAAGATGCAAATCCCTGAGCCTGGAAAATGGGTTGGCCTCTGGAAAACTGTCGGCCAAGCGTTTTTAAACACCCTGCTGCCTCCCTGCTGCCAGGTCTGCGGCGGCTCCCTGGTTTGTCTGACCGATAGACAAAAAGTTACGGGAAACCCTCTGGGACCCCGGCGACCCGGGCCTGTCGCACCCTTAAAAGACTACCTTTGCGCAGACTGCCTGAAAGGTGTTATGTTGATTCAATCCCCCCAGTGTACCTGCTGTGGTCAGATGTTCGCGGGCCGGGAGGGGCCGGATCATCTTTGCGGCGCCTGCAGTCGCCATATATGGCAATTCGGCCGCGCCCGGGCAGCCGCGGTTTTCGCTGAGAGCCTGGCCGCCCTGGTCCATCACTTGAAATACAGCTGCCGGACTGGTTTGGCCCGTCCGCTGGGGAGATTGATGCTGACGCGGCTGCGGGAGTACTGGAACCCGGACGATTTTGATGCGCTGGTTCCCATTCCGCTGCATCCCCGGCGTTTACGCGAACGGGGGTTCAACCAGTCTGCATTGTTGCTGCGGTCCTGGGTCAAGATCGAAGCAAAGGTGCCGGCCGGCTTAAACGAAAGGTTGATAATGCCGGGACTGTTGGAACGGCGTAAACCGACAACCTCCCAAACCGGCCTGGGCCGCAGAGAGCGGGGCGCGAACCTTAAAAACGCTTTCAGGGTGCCCCGGGGAACAACAGTAGCCGGATTTAAGGTATTGCTGGTCGATGACGTCTTTACGACCGGGGCCACGGCGAATGAATGTGCGCGCACTTTACTGAAAGCCGGTGCCCGGAGCGTGGATGTGTTTACGCTGGCACGGACGCAAATGGAATACGGGACTCGGAAACATGGGAAAACTATTTAAACTCGATGAATTGCTGGCAGCGCTCGCCTCACGGCGCCGAGACCATCACCAGGTCGTATTTACCAACGGCTGCTTCGATCTCATGCATGCCGGTCACGTCAGCTACCTGACAGCGGCCCGACAGCAGGGTGATCTGCTGGTGATCGGTTTGAATTCGGACCAGTCGGTTCGTGCCATCAAAGGTGCGACACGGCCGATCGTGGCCCAGGATATGCGGGCCAAAGTGCTGGAGGCTTTGGAATGTGTGGATTTTATAACCTGCTTTGATGAACCGGATCCGCTGCCGCTCATTTTGGCCATCCAGCCGGACATTTTGGTCAAGGGTGCCGACTGGGAAGAGGACCGGATCATCGGCGCCCGGGAGGTCAAAGCCGCCGGCGGCCGGGTTATCCGGGTGCCGCTCCTGCCGGGCATTTCCACTAGCGAGATCATCCGGCGGATTTTGGAATCCCGGTCCGCCAGGCAAAACGGCCTATAGTTGGGGTTGTCGTATATGACCGGGAATACGCTTATCAAGGCTGAGCGCGCCGGGGTGGCTTTCTTTCAATTCGCGCAGTTGACTGCTTTTTCAGAGCTTTCCCATCAGGTGTTTACCCGCAGAGGCGGATCCAGTCCACCCCCGTTCAACGACTTGAATGTTGCTTTCAGTGTCGGTGATCGCCCGGAAACTGTCAGGGATAACCGGCGCCAGGTTGCAATGGCCGGGGATTACCGCTATATGGTATACGCCCATCAGGTGCATGGGACCGATATCCTGGTCTATACCGGGTCATTGCCAGCCGCCGCCCTGAGTGGAACACCCCGCTCCGGAGATGCCCTGATTACGGATATTCCGGGACTGGCGCTGGTTGTCCAGGTGGCGGACTGCCAGGCGATTTTGCTGTATGATCCGGTGCGGCGCGTGGTTGCTAATGTGCACTCAGGCTGGCGGGGCAGTATTGAGAATATAGCCGGGAAAACGGTGGCCGCCATGCAAAGACAATTCGGCTGCCGAGGGCGTGATATGACGGCGGCCATCGCCCCATCACTGGGACCGTGCTGCGCGGAGTTCATTCACTACCGGGATGAAATTCCGGAGAAGTTTTGGAAATACAAGCTCAACGGAAACTATTTTGATTTTTGGAGAATCAGTCAGGACCAGCTGGTTGACGCGGGCTTGCGGCTGGAGAATATTCAGGCCGGGGAAATGTGTACCCGCTGCAGGCCCGACTACTTTTACTCGTACCGGGGAGAGGCCCGCCACACCGGTCGGTTTGCTGCGGTCATCGGCATGCGGGCCGACGGAGTGCGCTAAGCACCGGCGGGTGTGGATCGGAAGGCGACAGGCATTTCAATGATACTTGCAGATGGCCAGATTTTATGGAATCGCTCGCTGGGTGAATCCTACCGTTGCATGGGGATCTCCGTTCAGACCGGGTATGCGCAGGCGATACCCGGACAATTTGTCATGGTGAAAGTCGATGATGGGTATGCCCCCTTGTTGCGGCGGCCTTTCTCTATCCACCGGCTGATCCAAGACGGTGAAAAGGTAACGGGGATTGAATTATTGTACAAAATGATCGGCCCGACCACCAATCAGATGGGGAGCATGATCACCGGCGATTCCCTCAATCTGCTCGGTCCGCTCGGCCGGGGCTATACCCTGCCGGCAGAACCGACCCGGGTGGCCTTGGCCGGGGGCGGCATCGGGATTGCGCCTCTTATTTTCCTGGCGGCGCATATGCTCCAAAAGGGGTATGACCCGGACCTGATTCGGGTATATCTAGGGGGGCGGTCGGCCCCGGATGTGCTGTGTGTAGCGGATTTCGAAAAGATGGGGCTGCGGGTCTATACAACCACAGATGACGGCAGCGCCGGTGAAAAGGGCCTGGTTACCGAGCCATTGGAAAGGGCGCTGGCTGCCCGGGGTGGGCAACAACTGTATGCCTGCGGCCCGGTGGGCATGCTGCGGGGGATTTCCGCCCTGGCGGACCGGTTTCAGGTGGCCTGCCAGGTGTCGATTGAAACCATCATGGCCTGCGGCATGGGGGCTTGCATGGGATGTGTGGTCAATAGCACGGACCCCCTGGATGAAAAGTGCCGGCATGCCTGCCTGGACGGGCCGGTATTCGAGGCCGGTCAGATCATACTGGAACACTGTTAGAGGCTAACTCAAAAATGTCTTTTGGCTCAATCTCTGTGTTGAGCGCTCTGTTCCAATCCTCGAAATACCCGATTATTCCTCCGGTTGGAAGATCACGTTCGCCTTGACCTTGATCCAAAATCCTATTTTTGAGATAACCTCTATTATCCCGCTGTAAGGGCACCTTGCATCAAGCCCGACTTGAGCCGGCATCCGGATCCAGGATCACTTTTAATATCCGGGGGATAAGCACATTCGCGGCCCGTCGCGGGCAGGGCTGCTTGGCCCCGTCTATGCGCGTTATTTTCGTTGACTCGCCGGGCAAGCTGTGTTAAATGAATTCCCCTTGAATGGGCTGGATCTCGCGGCCCCCGTTTGCAAGGTGTGCTTTTGCATGAAAAGGGAAAAAGTACGCGCCTTTAAGGAGCTGGCGTATTACAGCAGCCTGGGGTTACAGGTGGCGCTGTCCATATTTATCGGTCTGGCTTTCGGTGTCTATCTCGATCGGAAATTCGAAACGGCTCCGTGGCTGACCCTGATTTTTCTGGGATTTGGAATTGCAGCGGGATTCCGGAATATCGCGCTCGCCATTAAAAAGAGCCGCAAGTTCTAACTAACGAGATCTTTGGAAAATGCCCAATTTTGTTTCAGTACAAGGCGGGTGAGTGTTTTAACCGGAGGAATACACGGAGTATTTCGAGGAATAAAATTCGAGCCCAACGCAGTGATGGAGCAAAAGGGGGTGTTTATCAAAGCTCTCGATCCGGAGACCAGAGGAATACGAGCACGGTGGATATTCAAAAACGGTTACTAAAATTCGTTACCCGCAGCAACTGGGTCCTGTTCGCCCTTTTCAGCCTGGGTGGCTGGTGGCTGGCCACACCCGGTTTCGCCCGGGGCGTGCTGTTCGGCGGCCTGTTGGTAACTGTCAATTTCCATTTGTTGGCGCGGACGCTAAAAAAGGCGCTGACCCCCCCGTATCTTTCCTCCCACAACTCCGTGTTAGCCAAATATTACATGCGCTTTATTGCCAGCGGCATCATTATCTTCGTTTTGATTGCCGGGCATTTTGTTAACCCCCTGGGGTTGATAGTCGGCCTTTCGGTTGTAGTGGCCAGCATTATCCTGGCGACACTCTTAGAAGTGAAAAACCTTATTTTCAAGGAGGCGGTCTAAGGTGGAACATCCCTATATGTTTTTCGTTAAGCTGTTTGAGTTGCTCGGTATGGGGGACTTTGCACATCACTATCCCCATGTTATCTATTCCTGGGTCATTATGATCTTTCTCATCGTGGTGGCGGGTCTGGCTGTCAAAGGTATCAGCATGATCCCGACCAAAGGCCAGAACTTCTGGGAGATCGTTATCGATGGCATGGAAGAGTTCATGGTGGATCTGACCGGTGATGAAGGCCGCTGGTTCTTCCCGCTCATCGCCACAGTTTTTCTGTATATTGCGGCGTGCAACCTTTCGGGGCTGCTGCCCGGATTTTTTCCGCCTACCGCCAGCCTCAACACCACGGCCTCGTGTGCGCTGGTAGTGGTCATTTTTACGCATATTATAGGCATCAAGTATCACGGCGCGGCCTATATCAAGCACTTTCTCGGCCCGATCTGGTGGATGGTACCGATTATTTTTCCGATTGAAATCATCGGCCACCTGGCGCGGATTATGTCCCTCTCCTTCCGGCTTTTCGGAAACATGATGGGTCACGAACTGGTCCTGGGAATTCTGTTCATGCTGGCCGGCGCGTTCTTTGCACCGCTGCCGATCATGGCCATGGGTGTTTTTGTCGCCCTGGTGCAGGCCTTTGTATTTTTTCTGCTCTCGATTATGTATTTTACAGGAGCGATGGAGCACGCTCACTAAGCGCATAAACCGGGTCGGCAATTTCCGACCCGTCGAATTTTTGTACAATAAATGGGATATTGTACACGTAATGGGATAATGGAAGAAGCAAACTAAAACCTTTCAAATTAAGGAGAAGTAGGTATGGAAGCTCAAGCATTACAGTTTTTTATCGCGTGTGCCACTGCCGCCGGTTTCGGTATCGCCATTGCAGCTTTTGGGTGTGGTATCGGCCAGGGTCTCGGTCTGAAGTCTGCTGTTGAAGGTATTGCCAGAAACCCCGAGTCTTCCGGTAAGGTTACCGTAACCCTGCTCATCGGCCTGGCGCTGATCGAGTCTCTGTGTATCTACGCACTGGTAGTATCCCTTATCCTTATTTTTGCCCATCCGCAGGCTGCGGCCATTTCGGGTCTATTCGCAAAATAAGATAAGCGACATAGCAGTTCAAAAAAAGGGGCGTGCCTTTCAGGCTGCGCCCCTTTTTTTATAGGTTAAAGGTAGAAGGCTGAAGGCGGAAGGAAAACCATACTCAAGAACTTAAACCTTCCACCTTTTACCTTATGCCTTACACCTGCAGTACCTTCCTTAAAAACCTGCCTGTGTGCGATGTCTCCAAGCCGGCGATGACTTCCGGTGTACCGGTACCAATGATCTCACCGCCCATATCACCACCTTCCGGGCCCAGGTCAATCACGTGATCAGCCGTTTTTATGACATCCAGGTTGTGTTCGATGACGATCACTGTATTGCCGGCGTCCACAAAACGATTGAGTACCGCCAGCAGGTTGCGGATGTCGTCCGCGTGCAGGCCGGTGGTGGGTTCGTCCAGGATGTAGACCGTACGGCCGGTGCTGCGCTTGCTCAATTCCCGGGCCAGTTTGATCCGCTGGGCTTCACCCCCTGAAAGCGTTGTGGCCGGCTGCCCGAGATGAATGTACCCGATGCCGACATCTATCAACGTCTGCAGCTTGGGGCGGATAGCGGAGATGTTTTTGAAAAAGGTCATGGCCTGGTTAACGGTCATATCGAGCACGTCCACAATGGTCTTGCCCTTGTAACGAATTTCCAGGGTTTCGCGGTTATAGCGTTTCCCTTCACAGGCATCACAGGGGACGTAGATGTCCGGTAGAAAGTGCATCTCTATCTTGACCACCCCGTCGCCGCGGCAGGCCTCGCAGCGACCGCCTTTGACATTGAAACTAAAACGACCCGGCTTGAAGCCGCGCACCCGGGCCTCCGCTGTTTTGGCAAACAATTCCCGAATATGGCTGAAGACACCGGTGTAGGTACCGGGATTGGAGCGTGGTGTTTTGCCGATGGGGGCCTGGTCTATATTGACTACCTTGTCGACATATTGCAGACCTTCGATTCCCATGTGGCGTCCGGCCGGGATACGGCTGTAATGCAGATGGCGGGCGAGCAGCGCGTGCAGGGTTTCCAGCACCAGGGTTGACTTGCCCGAGCCGGAGACACCGGTCACGCAGACGAAACAGCCCAGCGGAAACGTCACATCGAGTCGATTCAGGTTATTGGCACTGGCGCCCAAAAGGGACAGGCCGCGGCCGTTGCCCGGTCGGCGCCGAGCGGGCAGTTCGATGCGCTTTTGCCCGGACAGGTACTGTCCGGTCAACGAGGCCGGTGATGCCACCAAGGCTTCCGGGGACCCGCTGAACACCACCTGGCCGCCATGCATGCCGGCCCCGGGTCCCATGTCCACGACGTGATCAGAAGCCCTGATTGTCTCCTCATCGTGTTCTACCACTAGAATGGTATTCCCCATATCCCGCATCGCCAAAAGGGTTGTGAGCAGGCGCTGGTTGTCCCGCTGGTGCAGGCCGATGCTGGGTTCATCCAGGACATACAGCACCCCGGTCAATTTAGAACCGATCTGGGTGGCCAAGCGTATGCGCTGACTTTCTCCCCCGGACAGGGTTGCGGCGGATCTGTCCAGGGTCAAATAGGAGAGGCCGACATCATCCAGAAACCGTAAACGCCCGGATATTTCCTTGAGTATTTTTTCAGCCACCACGGCTCTTTGCCCGGTGAGTTTCATCCGGCTGAAAAAGGCTATGGCCGCAATGATGGGCATCGCCGTAATCTGGGCCAGGGTTTTGTCCGCGACCCGCACCGCACGTCCCGGGGCATTGAGACGGGTCCCCTGGCAACCCGGGCAGGGCCGGAATGTCATGAACCGTTTTATCTCTTTCCGGGCCGAGTGTGAATCGGTTTCCAAATAGCGACGCTGCAGCTGAGGAATGACACCCTCAAACGTTTTATTATAGATGTGCCGCCGGTTTTGCTTTTCAAAATAAAAAGGGATTTCTTCTTCCCCGGATCCGTGCATCAACACCCGGCGGAATACCGGCGGCAGTTCCCGGTAGGGGGTATAGATATCGGATTTATAATAGCGGGTAAGGGCGTCTAAAAAATCCGTGAAGTGGACCGTACTGCGATTGGCCCAGGGGATGATGGCGCCTTCGCGTAAAGACAGGGCCGGGTTGGGGACGATCAGATCTTCATCAAACTCCGTTTTCGAACCCAGCCCATCGCATTGCGGACAAGCCCCGTGCGGAGAATTGAAAGAAAAACTGGCCGGCGTGAAGGGCGGGTAACTGACGCCGCATTCGATGCAGACCGGTTTTTCGGTAAATACCAGCGGCTCCTGGTCGATCACGTCGATCATCACTGTACCGTCGGACAGGGCCAGGGCCAGCTCGAGTGAATCCGCGAACCGGTTGCGCATGGTATCTTTTACGATCAGGCGATCAACCACGACCTCCAGACTGTGCGGCTTGTCCGCATCGATGCCCTCGGTCGACTCGATATCGTAAATCGCGCCATCAATCCGCACTCTCGAAAAACCATCTTTACGCAGCCGTTCGATTTGGCCGGGCAGATCTCCATTTTCCCGGCTTAAAAGTGGGGCCAGTATCTGTATCCGGCTGTTCGCCGGCAATTCAAAGACCTTGGCCTGGATCTGGCCGGCGGTTTGGGCGGTAATGGGGCGGTCGCATTGATGACAGTGCGGATTGCCGGCCCTGGCAAACAGCAGTCTCAGAAAATCATATATTTCGGTAACGGTGCCGACCGTGGAACGCGGATTGTGACTGGCGGTTTTCTGTTCGATGGCAATGGCCGGCGACAACCCCTCGATCATGTCCACATCCGGTTTGGCCAGCCTTTCGAGAAATTGTCGCGCGTAAGTAGACAACGATTCAACATAACGCCGCTGGCCTTCGGCGTAGAGGGTGTCAAAGGCGAGGGTCGATTTGCCCGACCCGGATAAACCGGTGACGACAATCATCCGGTTTCGCGGCAGGTCAAGGTCAACATTCTTTAGATTATGTTGACGGGCACCGCGGATTGTTATCGTTTTTTGAGTCATTTATAAGCAGAATAGTTATTCATTCGCCAGCCCAAACCCTAAGTATAATACTCGTCCCCCACCTTTTTGTAAACAGGGTAGGGAAAAGTAAAACCGGGCTGTAAGTTTTTTAGAAATGCAGTATCTGCAAAGATTTCAATACAATGTTAATAAAATGTTAGAAAAGTGAAAATGGAAGCTATTCGTAGAAAATGGGAGAATTTTGGAGAATTTATTTTTTCGTCACGAAAGAATGATGCTGTGGATGTTGTTAGAATAGTTGAATATACTGATTTAGACAGAAAATGTGTATTCATTGGGGCTCGTAAGAATTGGATCTGAATAATTTGTGAAAACAGTTAGATATAAATTGTTAATAACTGACTGGAGGGCGCGGAATAAATCCGATTCTTCCGGATTGACAGATTGCGGTCCAATGGATAAAAAAGTCCTCAATCTTGTTCAAAGGTTTCTGGATGACCCTACATTCCGGATAAACAATAATTTTACATTTATTTTTGCCTGAATTGTACGATAAAACTCTGCTTTGACAGAAGATAGCAATCTGTTTGTCTTTAAACGAAACCCATATGCAATCCACCTGGCAAGACGTAAAAAAAATTCTCGAAGCACAGATTCCCGGACACAGTTACCGGATGTGGATCGAACCTTTGGAACCGAAGTCAGCTAACGGTACCCAGTTTGTCCTGGCAGCCCCCAATTTTTTTTCCAGAAAACGGGTGCTCGACCACTACGGCGCCACCATAGAAGCCAGCTTAAAAAAATTGACCGGGAAATCCGTCCGGCTGATCGTCGAGATCACCAACGGAGCCAGGCGTAAACGGTCGTCCAGCCCTGAGCGGATTCAGTTGAAAATCCCCAAAATACAAGTCCGGCCCCACAGTGGCCGCACCTTGCGCCGGGATTTCACCTTCGACCAGTTCGTGGTCGGTTCAAACAACGATTTTGCCTACTCCGCCTCTCTGTCGCTGGCGTCTCGCAGACTGGGCCAGCAAAATTCACTGTTCCTACTTTCGCGGACAGGTATGGGTAAAAGCCACCTCTCCCAGGCCATCGGCCACCATATACTGGCCGAACATCCTTCGGATCAGGTCTATTATATTACCGCTGAAGATTTTACCAACGAAATGATCGATGCGTTTCGGCACGACTGCGTCAATGCCTTCAAGAATAAATACCGCACCGGGTGTGATGTGCTGCTGCTTGAGGACGTGCACTACCTGAGCGGTAAAGAGCGAACCCAGATCGAATTGGCCCTGACCCTGGACTCTTTGCTTGAATCCGGTAAAAAGATTATATTTTCAAGCTGCAACTTACCGGCGGACATCCCCAAATTAAACGACAAGCTCAGGTCCCGGTTGAGCAGCAGTCTCATTTCGGAGATCGATCCGCCTGGGTTCGGAACCCGGGTCCGCATCTTGCGCAAGAAGGCCCAGATCTACGGGGAATCCGTTTCGGATGATGTGCTTCAGTACCTGGCCGGAGAATTGACCGATGACGTCCGGCAACTGGAAAGCGGCCTGGTAGGGATCACGGCCAAATCATCATTACTGGGCATGCCGATCGATCTTGATCTGGCAGGCAGTGTGGTCAAAAACATTGTCCGCACCAAAAAGAATATCACGATAGATGTGATTAAAAAACTGGTCTGCAAAGAATACCGGGTGTCGCTCAGCGAGGTGGTATCCAAGTCCCGCCGGCAGTGCTTTGTAAAACCGCGGCAGGTTGCCATCTATCTATCAAGGAAATATACGGATTCTCCGCTGCAGGCCATTGGAAAAAGTTTCAAGCGCTATCATGCAACCGCGCTGCATTCCATTCATGCTGTCGAAAGGGAAATGAAACTCAAAGGCGCCACGAGCAGGCAGGTGGAGTATCTTTCCAAGAAGCTCGAGGCCGGGCAGTTTTAGGGGCCTTTTCTAAATTGTCTTTTGGTCCAATATCGGCGTTGGGCGTTCGGTTGCGGCACGGAGTGCCGGTTTTCAAGCCGCCAGGCGCAACCTTTAGCGCTATCCTCAAAATACTTGAGTATTCCTCCGGTTGCGACCCATATTCTAAAAAATGGATCGAGCGGGAAGTCCAGCAACGCGGGGAAACCTCACGGCCGCCTTGATCTTGGACCAAATTCCGAATTTAGAAACAGCCCCTAGAAGCAGGGTTTCAATCCATCACTGCAATTTGGGATTGGTTGCTTCCGAAAAAAGCAGGTCTTCCAAAATTTCCATCCGGGTCACCTGATCGCTTTCTATCGCGCACCGCAAACACAGGGCGCAATGCTTGCGGCAAATCAGGTCTTCAGGGTTGAATTCTCCAAAACAGCCGATGTGCTGATCAAGAAGCGGTCGCATTTTCTGCTCTAATCTCATTTTCCATCCTTGAAGCTTATCAGGTCCAGCATCTGATGGTGAATTTTGTCGTTGGTGGCCAGCAATTGCGGCATGTCGATCGTAAACTCATGGTTGTTAAAGTCGGTGACCCGCGCCCCGGCCTCACGCGCTATCAGCAACCCGGCCGCCGTGTCCCAGGGTTTGAGATTCTGCTCCCAGAAACCTTCGAAACGCCCACAGGCCAGATAGCACAGGTCAAGTGCGGCGCTGCCCAGCCGGCGGACGCCCTGGGAAGCTGCCAGGCAACGGGAAAGCCGGGTCATGATCTGATCGAGGATATCACCCACATTGTAGGGAAAGCCCGTAACCAGCAAGCTTTCTCCCACGTCCGGGATATCGGAAACCCTTATAGGCTGTCCGTTTAACTGCGCCCCTTCTCCCTTGATCGCGGAAAAGAGTTCCTGGCTGACGGGATTGAAGACAACCCCGCAGATGATATCGTCCTCCCGGGCACAGGCGATCGAAACCGCGAAAAGGCCCAGAGAGTGCGCAAAGTTGGTTGTGCCGTCCAATGGATCGATGATCCAACGAAAGGCGGAGGAGCCGTCGCTCAGGCCGCTCTCTTCGGCCAAAATGGCATGCTCCGGAAAAAAAGCCTGAATGGTGTCCATAATCACTTTTTCCGAGGCCGTGTCGGCATCGGTCACCAGGTCAATGGCCCCCTTTTTATTAATTTCCGACAGGTGGCCCATTTTGGCCATCAGCACGTCGGCGCCCTGGTGGGCGGCCTTTAGGGCGACACTCTTTATCTTACCGAAATCCATAGCAGTTTTCTATA
The DNA here is from genome assembly GCA_905176665.1 of Olavius algarvensis Delta 4 endosymbiont. GTDB lineage: Bacteria > Desulfobacterota > Desulfobacteria > Desulfobacterales > CAJINA01 > CAJINA01. The sequence goes on from CAJINA010000282.1 coordinate 97,740, forward strand.
TTGGTTTATGTTTGCTGTCAACTCCTGCGCGCGATCTAGTTATCTTTTCGTCGGCACCGGCAGCCTGGTTATCACCTGGCCGATAAGAGGTTTCAATGTCGTGCGATCAAGGGCTGAAATGGGGATGCCGTTCAGGCGCGCGGCCATGGTCGCGATATCTTCCGGGGCCACCCGGTCTATTTTGTTAAGGACGGGAATACAGGGGATGTGGCCAATGCGCAGATCCGCGAGGATTCGTTCCACCGATTCAATCTGGGTCTTGTAACGCGGATTGCTGATGTCGATAATGTGCAGCAGCAGGTCGGCACCTTCCAGTTCTTCCAGGGTGGCCCGAAAGGCCGCTACCAGATCCCGGGGTAGATTATGGATAAAACCGACCGTGTCTGTAATGATGACTTCCAGATCCTGGGGAAAGCGCAGGCGGCGGCTGGATGGGTCCAAGGTCGCGAACAACCGGTTTTCAGCCAGAACCTTGCTATTGGTCAGGGTGTTCAGAAGGGTCGATTTTCCGGCGTTGGTATAGCCGATGATCGAAATGACCGGCAGCCCTTTCTTGTGTCGGCGGGCTTTTTGCTGGACGCGCTGCTTGCGGACCTGTTTCACGGATTTTTCCAATCGTGCTATCCGACTGCGTACCCGGCGGCGGTTGATTTCGAGCTTGGTCTCCCCGGGTCCGCGCCCACCGATACCGCCTGTCAGGCGCGACATGGCGGTGTTTTTGGTGACCAGGCGCGGCAGGAGGTATTTCAGCTGGGCCAGTTCGACCTGCAGCTTGCCTTCACGGGAGATCGCCCGCTGGGCAAAGATATCCAGGATCAGCTGAGTGCGGTCCAGAACCTTGATATCTTCCAACTTGCCGGTGATCGCTCTGATCTGGGATGGATTGAGATCTTGATCGAAGACAATCAGGGTGGCCGCTCTTTGCAGGGCCAGGATAGCGAGGTCCTGCAGTTTGCCCAGCCCCATCAAAAACCGGGCATCTGCTTTTTTACGCTGCTGCAAGACGGTGTCCAGGACAACAATACCGCTGGTGCGCGCCAGTTCTTTCAACTCTTCCAGACTTTCCAGGGCCTGGCGGCGTGAACGGGTCGTTACGCTGACCAGCAGGGCCCGTTCCCGGGTATCCCCGGCCGCGATGGCAGTGCGGGTCTGCGCCAATTCCGTTTCCAGGGCACGGATCTGTTCCCGGCAGTCGATGTCCAACTGGTCCAACCGCAGCGGTTCCAGGATGTGATAGGGTTGGCCCTCAACCTGCCCGGGAAAAATGTGGGCCAGGTGGATGGGGCCGGGCAGACCGTCGCCGCCGACTGTGACGGCCGCCATCATGTCAAGACGCAGGAGGGCCAGGTCGGTCAGATCATCGCGGGTGAGGGTTTCACTACCCAGGTGGGTATGGATGCAGCGCAGGCCCAGCAGTCGGTCGGGGTCGGTGCGATACTCGCGCAATCCGGGAATCATGATCGACTGGTGATCACCCACGATAACGTGGGTAATCTTGCCCAGCCGATTGATTAAAAGACCTATCTGCCGTCCAGTGTCCTTGGACAGCCGGCAGATCTCCCGGGTCAGCTCCCGTGAGATCAGCTGGCTGGGCTGTACCCGTCGCCGATAAAGGTTTTCAATCTTTGTGGTGTGATTGGATTTGAGCCCGCCTGTATTTCCGAAGATCCGCTTCATGAATCGTGGTTACCTGCCTCCGGGCATCATGTCGGGGGCGGGATTTTCGAAGCGCGTATAGGCATTGAGAAATGTCAGCGGTACGGTTCCAACCGGGCCGTTTCTCTGTTTGGCCACGATCAGTTCGGCTTTGCCCCGGTTGGGATTGTTTTCATCCTTGTTGTAAACTTCGTCCCGATAGATGAACGCGACCACGTCGGCATCCTGCTCCAGTGCTCCGGACTCGCGCAAGTCGGACAGCTGGGGACGTTTGTCGCTGCGTTCTTCAAGTTTGCGGTTGAGCTGGGAAAGGGCGATTACCGGCAAATCAAGCTCCTTGGCGAGGGCCTTGAGGGAACGGGATATATCGGAGATTTCCAGGTCGCGGCGTTCGGTGTTGGCATGCCCCCGCATCAGCTGCAGGTAGTCGATAAAGAGCAGGCCGAGGTCTTTTTCCATCTTCAGGCGCCGGGCTTTGGCCCGGATGGTCATGGCGGTTACATCCGGAGAATCATCTATATACAACGGCGCTTCACTGAGTGCGCCGGCGGCGTCGGTAATCTTGACCCAGTCTTCGCGGCTGAAGAATCCGCTGCGTAGCCGCGAAGAGTCGATGCGCGCTTCTGAGCACAGCAGGCGCATGGAGAGCTGTTCCTTGGACATTTCCAGCGAGAAAAAGGCCGTGGAGATGTTCCCATCGAGCGTGGCATTGCGGGCTATATTCAAGGCCAGGGCGGTTTTGCCCATGCTCGGTCGACCGGCCAGGATCAGCAGGTCCGACGGCTGCAGACCGGCCGTCATTTTATCCAGCTGGGGATATCCGGTGGAAACGCCGGTGATCAAGGCCTTGTTGCCCTGGCGTTCCTCCAGGGTGTCGATGTTCGACTCGATAATTTTACCGAGCGGGTAGAAGGCCGGTTTGATCTTGTTTTCCGAGATTTCGAAGATGGCGGTTTCGGCGAAATCCAGAACGTCATCCACCTGGCCGCGGTCCGCATAGCACTTTTTCACGATGGCATTGGACTGCTCGATCAAGCGTCGCAGGCATGCTTTGTCATGAATGATTTTGGCGTAGTGCTCGGCATTGGCTGCCACCGGAACCGAGTCCACCAGGCCGGCCAGGTAGGCCGCCCCGCCGGTTTTTTCGAGCTGGTTCTGCTCTTTCAGCAAGTTGGTCAGGGTCACCAGGTCAATGGGTTCGTTCCGGGAAAACAGTTCCGTAATGGCCCCAAAAATTTTTCGGTGCGAGGTTTTATAAAAATCCTCGGGCGACAGAATTTCAACCACATCCAGCAGGGTTTCGTTGTCAATCAGGATGGCCGCCAGGATGGAATCCTCGGCCTCTAAACTTTGGGGCGGAACGTGGTAGAGGGCTGGGTCTTTATTTGTTTGCGTAGGATTGTCCGGCATTGCTAGCCCCGCTTGGCGTGTTGCGAAATCGTATTATCGGAATGCCGCCCGGGCAGGGAGGGCATCTCCATGCGCATGTTTCCAGCGGTTGTCCGGCACCGGGCAGTCTGTTAGCTGCGACTGCCCGGCAGCAGGCAAATATTATTGCTCGGCAACGACTTCAACCGAAATTTCCGGTTCAACTTCCGTGTAAACCCGGATGGGCACCTTGAAGGTGCCGGTGGTTTTAATGGGTTCTTTCAACAAGATCATCCGCCGCTCAATTTTGACTTCCTGTTTCGCCAGGGCGTTGATAATATCGCGGGTGGTTACGGAGCCGTAAAGCTGGTCACCGTCAGTCACTTTGGCCTCGATCGTGCACGTTACCTCTTCCAGCTTTTTGGCCATTTCCTGGGCCAGTTCCTTTTCCTTGGCGATCTGAATATCGAACTTGGCTTTCTGCTGGTCCAGCAATTTGCGGTTCGCCGCCGTGGCCTCAACCGCTTTACCTTGGGGCAGCAGGTAGTTGCGGGCATAACCGGGGGCTACATCGACTTCACTCCCAATGATCCCCAACGATTCAATGGTTTCTTTTAAAATCAGTTTCATTATCTCCTCCGTCTAATGACAGTATCTTACTGTTTCTCCAACTTTCGAAAATTTACCCACAGGTCAAAAAATCCCAGGGCAATCACTACCAGCGCAAATACCTGCTGGATAGCGATCAGGGCATAAATAAATGTTCGCGCCATGCGGGGGAACTTCTTTTTATCAAAAAAATAGGCTACAATTGCGATGCCGTGTAAAAAATAGATCATCATCAAGATCAGGATGCCGTTCAAGCCGATCAATCTGATGCCGGTTGCCGGCAGCAACATTGCGATCGCGCAGCCAATCGCGCCCCAAACCAGTTTTTCAGGCGTCGACCAGGTTGTCAACCTGCCAAAATCCGGATAGGGCAAGGCGAATGCCTTAAATAGCGGTTTCGCAAACAGCAGGCAGATCCAACTCACAAGCAGGGTCGAGACCAGCACCAAGGCCGGGACGATGCGCACCAAGGCATATTGGATCCTGTCCAGCGAGTTTTCTACCTGGTGGATCGTTTCCACGGGAATGCCCATCTGCTTATAGAGTGCCAGCGTGATTTCCAGGTTTTTGAGTACATACGCGGAAATCATCTCTATCAAAGATGTGCCCTGGGCGGAACTGTAAAAGAGCAACGCTGCAAATCCGGTCGCCAGGACTGCCAGGCAGGTATACCCGATGGTCTTTTCAATGGGCAGATTCTGCTCGAATAGCTCTCCCAACACCAACCCGGTCAACAGCAACCCCAATAAGAACAGCGCGTCAACTGCGAGGCCTCCCATGATTATGGAGATGACAACGGCGGTCAGGACCGGTACGGCACCACCCGGAAGACGTCCCAGTTTAACCCGGTAGAACAGAATCGGTAGCGGAATTAGAACAGCTGTGAAAAAGCCGACGATGGGTAAAAAGACAGATACGGCAAAGACAAGACCGGTGATGACAACACCATTGATTATATCCTTTACCACCCGCCCACCCATTTCCTGCGGCACGATGTCTGCTCCCCCGGGGTGATCAGTTGTTAACGCAGATCGGCTGTGCCGACATACGGCAGAAGCGCAATCGTCCGAGCCCTTTTGATCGCGTGGGTCAAGGCACGTTGGTGCTTCGCACAGCTGCCGGAAATACGCCGCGGGATTATCTTCCCACGCTCCGTGATAAAGTATTTGAGCTGTTTAGGCTCTTTGTAGTTAATCGACAGGCTGGAATCGGCACAGAATCGGCATACTTTCCTTCGATGAAAGACTCTTCTTTTTCTTCTCTTCCGCTGCGGTCTCATAGCCATGGGTTACGCCTCCTCGCTGGTTTCGGTTGTTTTGGGTTCTTCGGTCTTTTCCGGCTCAGGCGTATCATTGGCTGGTGCTGCTACCGGGGTTTCAGTTACGGGGACGGCCGCGGCTTGTGCGGCTTTTTCCTTTTCCGCCTTTTTAGCGGCTTCTTCGGCGTCCATGTCGGCCCTGATCTTTTCAGGATTGACATCCTGGTCGAGCAACACCGTCATGAATTTGAGCACACGATCGTCAATTCTGAAATTACGCTCAATTTCGTTGACCAGCGCCCCATTTCCGCAGTAATCTACCCGGACATAATACCCGCGGGATTTTTTCTTAATTTCATAGGCCAGCTTCTTGCCCCCCCACTCATCTACCAGGATCAGCGTTCCGTCAAACTGCGGAATTAATTGTGTGACCCTTTCCAGAACAGGGGCCCGACCTTCATCGGAAAGGTCGGGATCAATGATCAGGATCGTTTCGTATCTTCGCATTTATCCTCCTTTTGGATATAAAGCCCCGCATATACGGAGCAAGGATTGGGCCATTTGTGCCCATAATAAAAACAATACTAATTACATTCGTCAATCGTTTTTGTCAAGCAGTATGTCGGAATCTTTTCAAAAAAGTGTCAGCCGGCCACCTGTGATCCAACTGATTGAATTTGAAAGATTTATTATAAGTTTAAGACGGCCGGGATGGTGCCCGCCAGCCCGGACCGTATGCCTCTGACCACCACTTGAAATCTCAGCTCTCCGCTCTGGGGACGGTCGTTGACTCGTATTTATAAGCATGTTATTTTTCAAGGCATTGTACGTTTTAGATTCATAGAGTGCACCGGTTGGGGTTCAATGCGAGAACTGAAATTTACGGTTACAGGAGAGGCAATTACATGAAATCCGGTCAAAAAAGGATAGTCATTGCGGCAGGGGTCCTCCTTTTGGGATGGGTGACGACGGCCGCCATTGGCCAGGCGGCTTCCGAACGCAGGGTGCTGCGTTTCGGAGTGCATGTCAGTGAAATGGGTAAGCTGGATCCCCATTTTGCCGCCGGCGCCCAGGATCGGGCCTGCGCGGATATGGTCTTTAACGGGTTGCTGCGGTATCAGCCCGGCAATGCGCCCAAGATCGAACCGGATCTGGCCGCCGACATCCCTGAATTTGAAATGGTCGGGGGGAAGCAAGTCTGGACGGTGAACCTGCGCAAGGGGGTCATGTTCCACGTCGGTCCGGATATGCCGGCTTATGAGCTGACGGCCGATGACGTGGTTTACTCACTGCAAAAATCCGCCAACCGTGAAACCTGCGCCTATGCCGGCGAGTATGCCGGTATGCAGGTTGAAAAAACCGGGACATATTCTATCCGAATCACCCTGGCCAAACCGCTGTCACCCATTCTCTTTCTGCCTAAGATTACCGACTACGCGGGTGGCTTCATTGTCAGCAAAAGAGCCCTTGAAACCATGGGCTACGATAAATTCAAACAGCATCCCATCGGCACCGGACCTTTCCGGTTTAAGAAATATATCCCTGGTGAAAAGCTTGTTCTCGAAGCCAACGACCGGTATTTCCGGGGGAGACCCAACCTGGCAGGCATTGAAATCCATTTTTTACCCGATATTGCCGGTCGTGAGGCGGCCATGCTGGCCGGTGATTTGGATGTCGCCATTGGCTACGGCGATAAAGGCTGGGTGGAAAAGGCCTCAAAGTTTGCGGGCATGGTATATGAAACCCACGGTGTGGGAGGGGTCATTACCGCATACCTGAATACCGCCTTCAGTCCCCTGAACGATGTCCGTGTTCGCCGGGCCATCGCCTACGCCATGAACAAAGAGGGTTTTTTAAACAAAACAGCCCGGATATATGTCGGGGCTGTTTATTCGCCCGTCCCGAATCAATTTTTACCCGGAGGAATCAGCAAGCCAGACGCTGAAAAGCTCGGGCTGGCATATGCCCCTGACCTCAAAAAGGCCAGGCAGTTCCTCGCCGAGGCCGGCTATCCGGAAGGGTTTACCTTAGAGCTTGTATCCTCGGAGAAAAGAATTTATCGCCGTACCTATGAAACCATCCGTGATCAGTTAGCCCGGATTGGCATCACCTGTAACATCACCATCAAGAAACACGGCGCCATGCATAAAGCGATCAGGCAAGAATCCCTACCCATCGTTGCCTATATAGCCTGGCGGCCGAATGCGGATGCATACCTTACAAGGTTTTTCCACTCCGATTCCATTGTGATGACAGGCGTCAAGCCGGATACCAATTTTTCCCGATACAAAAGCATAGACAAACTGATCGAAGCTGCCCGGCTTGAAATCAACCCGGAAAAGCAGGTCAACCTATGGATTCAAGCCCAGATCCGGCTGCTTGCCGATATGGCCGCCTATCCAGTGATGTTTGCCAAACAGGGTTACCTGCGCACAAAGAACGTTCAATACGGTCACCCCCTGGTCTCGACGATGGCTTTGTATCCCCAGTTTACCGAAAAAACCTGGATAAATCCGGACCCTTGATGCGCCTTCGCAGCCGGCAGCGTGTAAAGGACGATTGATGAATATCTACACCAAGATTCTGTTTACCACGCTACCGCTGGTGTTTTTCATCCTGTTTGCAGCCGTCGGCACAACCTACCATTTTGCCCGCATGGCCCTGACCGACCTGGCCGAAACCTGGCTGCAGACACGGCTTTCCGAAGCAGTCCGTATTGTGGCCGCCCAGGAAGAAATCCTGCACAAGTACGGCCTTGAGGAAATTCCTGCCAGCAATGCCAAGGCCAAGCTGGATGCCGGCACCGCCCTGGCGGCCATCGAGGTGGGTGCGCAGGGGTATATTTTCGCGGTCAGTGCCAACGGTACCGTGGCCTATCATCCTGATTCCGCACTGCAAGGCCAGAATGTGCGTGCCCAGGCCTGGTTCGCTAAATTGAAAAGCGGACAAGGCCGCCTGACATATGTGACCCCGGACGGGAGGCGGCACCTGGCCCGCTACGACTATTTCGAACCTTGGCAGTGGTATATCATCGCCACGGATCCGGAGGCCGAAGTCTACGGCGTTGCCAACCGTATGCGGCCATATGTCATCTACCTGGGTATTTTCGGCGCCGTTGTATTGGCCCTGGCATTGATGCTGCTCACCCGGCGCCTCACACAGCCGCTGCGCGAATTGACGAATGGTGCGGACAGTATCGGCAAGGGTGATCTTGAGACCAGGATTGCCGTGACGACCCACGACGAGTTCGGTCAACTGTCTGCGGTGTTCAACCGCATGAGCGGTCAGCTGCAGGAGACGCTCACCACCCTGCAGCGCCGCGAGGAGCACTTTCGGTCTATTATCGAAAACGCTTCCGACATCATTGCCATCCTCGATGCGCAAGGCCTGATTCTCTACGCCAGCCCCTCGGTGGAAAGGGTGCTGGGGTATCAGCCGGCCGTCCTGGTGGGCACCGATGTGCGTGACTATCTACATCCGGAAGGCCAGGCTCCCCTGACCGGCCGTATTGAATGGCTGCAGTCCACCGGAACGGCAATTCCGGGACAGTTCCGGTTTCGCCATTCCGACGGCTCCTGGCGAACCTTTGAGGGCGTCCGTGACAACCTGCTGGACCACCCGGCTGTTGAAGGTCTGGTCATCAATGCCCGCGATATCACCAAGCGCAAAGAGGCTGAAGACGCCTTGCAAAAGTCACATCAGGAACTGGAAAAAAGGGTGCTGCAACGCACCGAGGAGCTGACCCTGGCGAATCGGCGTCTTCGCAATGAGATTGAGGAAAGAACCTATGTCGAGGAGGCCCTGCGCAACAGCGAACAGCGCCTGCGCGCCATTCTCCGGGCCTCTCCGGTTGGGATCGGACTGGTCATCGACCGTCACATGAGTTGGTGCAATGAGGCCCTGCTCCGCATTATGGATTACGCTAAAGAGGATGTCATTGGCATTGATTCGGCCAAGCTGTATCCTGATCCAGATGAATACAAGCGGGTGGGGGCGGCCCTGTATGAGGGTGCCTCCCGATCCGAAATCGGCCAGGTGGATACCCATATGCTTCGCGGTGATGGTACGGTTATCGATTGCAGCATCCGTTCCTGCCCTTTGAATCCAGAGGATCCGTCGATGGGCCAGATCATTGCCGTTACCGATATCACTGAACGCAAACGCACCCAGGACATGCTGATGCAGACGGAAAAAATGGTTTCCGTGGGCGGCCTGGCGGCCGGCATGGCCCATGAAATCAACAATCCTCTGGCCGGCATACTCCAAAATACCCAGGTCCTGTCCCGGCGGATGAAGGCCGACCTGCCGGCCAACACCAAAGCGGCCGCAGAATGCGGGTTGTCCATGGACGGCATTGAGAAGTACATGGCTCTCCGGGGTCTATTTTCTACCATCGATACGGTTGTCGAAGCTGGCCGGCGGGCGGCCAAGATCGTTGAAAACATGCTCTCCTTCAGCCGTAAGAGCGAGTCCAAATTCGGCTATCATGGGCTGGATCGCCTGCTTGATAAAACCGTCGAACTGGCCGAAAACGACTATGACCTGAAGACCCGCTTTGATTTTCGTAAAATTGAAATTGTCCGCGAATACACCCCGGATACGCCGGTGGTGCAATGTGAAAGCAGCAAATTACAACAGGTTTTTTTAAACATTCTGCGCAACAGTTCCCAGGCCATGACTGAAGGGGATTCCACTGTTAGGTCGGATTCTCCACGGTTCGTCCTACGTGTCCGGCCCGAGGGTGAGTTGGTCCGGGTGGAAATAGAGGACAACGGGCCGGGCATGCCCGAGGAGGTCCGCAAACGGGTGTTTGAACCCTTTTTCACAACCAAGAACGTCGGTGTCGGCACTGGACTGGGCCTGTCGGTGTCCTATTTTATCATTACTGAAAATCACCGGGGGACCATGGAAGTGAAGTCATCACCGGGCAAAGGCGCCTGTTTCATTATTCGTATCCCCGTGCGCAGAGAACAAGCCGCCTGAGAGCCGGCGGATATTTACGGCTACTATCCGGAAAAAAGACCCACACATAATGGAAATCAACCAGAAAAAAGAACTAAAGGCCAAGATTGAGGACCGGCTGGGGCAGTTGAAAGCGGATATCAAAGCTTACAAGGCCCTGGTCAAACCGATTGCGCCGGATAACGCCATTGGTCGCTTGACCCGCATGGAGGCCATCAACAGCAAAAGCATCAACGAAGCCGCCCTGGCCAAAGCGCGGGAGACCTTGGTCAGACTGGAACGCACCCTGGCCAAGATCGATGATCCCGACTTCGGCCTGTGCCGGGAATGCGACGAGCCGATTCCCCCCGCCAGACTGATGATCCTGCCGGAGACCGATCTTTGTGTGCAGTGTGCCGCCAGCCTGAACGGATAGCAAGCCCGCTGTCCGATCTACCTTAACAGCTCAATTATCGGGATTGTTAAAAGTTTAGGCCCAGTATCGGTATCGAGATCGAAATCGCTATCGAAATCGAGACCCGCCCGACGTTTCCGAAGCCGATTTCGATCCCGATCCCGATCCCGATAGCGATTTCGAGTCAGGTTGAAACCCGAAAGTCGAGTTATTAAGCCTGCTGTGAAATCTATTATAAGTACAACTGGAAGGTGCGGGCAGGTCAATCGATAGTAACGACGATTTTACCGCGCGTATGCTTGGTTTCTTGCTGCGCGTGCGCTTCTTTAATCTTATCCAGGGGAAATACATCTTGAACAATGGGTCGCAGCTGTCCGGCCGCTACCCAATCCCGGATGAGCGCTAAATCAACATGGCGGGCTTTAACCACGACCTGCCTGGCTTTTTGGCGTCCAAACAAACGGGTTACCCACTGGCTGATGAAAACATGGGATTTTACCACGGTCGAAACCCAGGTACCGGTGCGTGTCAGGACCGGCTTGATCCGCTTGAAAGGTTGATTCCCGAAGACGTCGAAGAAGATATCGAACCGTTGCTCGCCGGCAGCCACATCCGCGTCGTGGTAGTCGATACAGGTATCCGCCCCCAGCTCGGTAAGGAAGTCATGGTTCACGGCACTGCTGATGGCCGTAACCCTGGTACCGAATAGTTTGGCTATCTGCACCGCCATGGCGCCGACCCCGCCGGAAGCGCCGTTGATCCCCACGTGATCTCCATCTTTGATGTTCGCTTCATCGCGCAGGGCCTGCAGGGAAGTCGAGGCCGTCAACGGTATGGCCGCGGCCTTTTCAAAAGAGAGGGCGTCCGGCATGTCGGCCAGATTATCTGTTCCGACGGCAACATACTCCGCACAGGTGCGGCCCTGCCAGCAATCCAACATGCCGAAAACCGTTTGTCCTTGCTCGTAGCCAGTGACTGTGTTACCGATTGCGGCGACCTCGCCGGCGAAATCATACCCCAGCTGCAGGGGAAACTGTTTGCCGGTAAAAATTTGAAAGCGCCCCTTGCGTACAAAGGTGTCCTTGGGATTGACGGCTGCTGCGCGGACCCTTACCAGGACCTCGTCCGCACTGATCGCAGGTTTCTCGATGTCAGCAATTTCAAGAACTTCGGTCCCGCCAAATTGGTTGAAGATTACCGCACGCATTTGATTTGCCCTCCGATATATTCACCAATTTTGCGCCCAAAGCCAAGGTTGGGCCAACGTTTGAGCGCAGACGCGCGCGGGTTGTGTGCGTCTGCTCCCGAGACTCGTTGGGTGGGACGCTTATTTCAGTGGGAAATTTTGCTGCACATTCACAACCGTATCTTGTAACTCTGGATTTAAAATAAAGAACCGATACTGAAACATTCTTAAAACGGTCATGAAATCCTTCCACTCTGACATAAAACTCTCAGGTCCAGTTACGATTTCGAACCCCTCTTCTAAACTTGCACTGATATAATCAGGTATGCTCTTGTTCGCTAATTCCGAGTTTAGAAATGCAATGATATTTTTGAATTCACCTTCATCAAGCCAAGCACCCTGGCATTTAGGGCAATAGTCTATTTCAACATTTGTTTTATCATAGTCAATTTGGACCATATCAAGTTCGCATTTAGGACACTGGATAGGTTTCTGTGAGAAAATAAATTTGTCCGCATTCTTCCAAATTTCAAAATCCATCCAGTTCAGATCTGGCTCAGTTTTATCCTTTGCCGCTCTTAGCTCATCTTGTTCGAACCATATTCCTGAACAGTTCGAGCACTTGTCAATTTCAACGTCCTCAATTTTTTGGATCTCCATCGGGGCACTGCATTTTGGGCAATTCATTTAAAATTCCTCCTTAATAGGACTGCATTGATTTTTACTACACAACGCGACTCATCAGCCGCACGGCTTTTGGTGTCGGCTGTTTTAACCTTGTTGTAAATCACTGCTCTATTTGTTGTGGACTTGAAATATTTTTCTGACATAAATCAATTTCCTGACTTATAATTCTCTTTAAGATTTCATTTTCAATAGGTTCACGCTGCAGTTTCTTGAATTGAATCAGGGCCGCTTCAAAATTTCCAAGCTGTCTTTCAAGCTCACCCATCATGATGCAGGCAGTCAGCCAATCCTCACCTTTATCTTCAGTATTTTTTACAAAGGCGATATTTTCTTTAAGGGCCAGGGATAGATAGGATTTGTATTGTTCTTTATCCCTATTCTCGACTTGCCAGGACGCTTGGATATAGCGATATGCGATTTCGTTAGCTGGCGCTTTGTCAAATTCTTTAACTTTCGCTAACAGGAAATATGACGGATGACCACCAACATATTGTTTGTATGCATCTGATGTCACAAAAGAACGGTATTTCTTTATTTCTGCCTTACTAAATTCTTTCTTGAAAAGAGGGAAACCACATTGCGGGCATGTTGGCAGCAGCCAAGGGGCCGGTGTGGGGCCTAATGGTTTCATGTCGAGACGCATTCCAAAACTGGTGCCTGAATAATTAATGGGAGCTTTAAACTGGTGGTTATCTATTGGGCAGACAAAGTCTTCTTCCCCTAAAGTCATAGCATAAGAAACAGTAGGTATGAGTAGTAACACTATAGTAAAAAGTAGTTTCTTCATCCAAGCCTATCTTTAGATTTAAAAGGTACAACGGTTGAGCTGAGACGCGCGTGATTTTTGCGCGCCGGGTTCTGCAGCGATTTGTTATGGCGGCACTTGCGCATTTAGCTTGAGGCCACAACTAGCAATAAACCAACTATCCCTGGAACAGCTTGAATAAATAAAATTCTGCGGCTTACGGTTGCAGCGCCAAAAACACCGGCAACTACAACGCATAATAGAAAAAAGACTTTAAAACCGTAGCCTTCTGCTCCTTGAAACAAACCCCAAAGTAAGCCAGTCGCAATAAAACCATTGTATATCTGAAAAAGTTAAGATCTTCCCAAACAGTTTGAGATAGACGATAAGCGCCATCCCTGGCCCTAAAAGAAGACCAGGGTATGGCGCGCGGTCGTCCTCTC
>CAJINA010000283.1 GCA_905176665.1 Olavius algarvensis Delta 4 endosymbiont
CTTGGTAAAAAACGTCGAGAAGAATTGTCAAAGGAGGCCGCCTAATAATCACTGACCCGAGAGGGCTGACTGTCCGGGAGGTCTTTGACTTTTACACATTA
>CAJINA010000284.1 GCA_905176665.1 Olavius algarvensis Delta 4 endosymbiont
GCTTGGTAAAAAACGTCGAGAAGAATTGTCAAAGGAGGCCGCCTAATAATCACTGACCCGAGAGGGCTGACTGTCCGGGAGGTCTTTGACTTTTACATCCAAAATTACCAAATTTACACCGGACACGTCCCCGATTTCCCTTTTTGAAAGTAGGCTCCGAATGTTACCCCCCAGCCTCTTTCTTCGAGGATGGCTTGGATAAACCTTGCTAACTTTTTGGTATTATTTGAGTTTGAATAGTAAAACATTAATGCTTTTTTCATGGTTTTTTCCAATGAATATTGGGATGAGATAATGAAAATTCCATTCCAGGAGGATGTACACAATTTTCATGCCTCAGCGTCAAGTAAGCTTCTGAAGTGTTCTTTTAAGGTATACTTGCCATATTTGGGGGCAATCATATCCATGGCCATGACGGTCATGAAAAATTCAATGGGCCCGTATGTTGTGCTTCCGGTAAACAGTCTGACCAGTTTGAGAATGGCAACCCTTACCCAGTGGGGGATATAGGCAATTGTTGGCTTTTCGCCCAGGATATCGAAAGCCAGCCCTGCAATCTCATTCTGAGTAAGTGTTTCGGGGCCGCCGATCTCAATTTCCTTTTCAGAACTATCGATAACGTTTACGCAGACCGCCGCCAGATCTTCACCATGAATCGGATTTGTTTGTAGCTCGCCATCTCCGAAAAGATAGACTTTACCCTTCTTCGCCATGTGAAAAAATTCCGACATGTCCGAGAAAAATCCATTTGGACGGATGATACAATAGTCTAACCCTGAGTCCTTCAGCTCCTCGGCAAACAATTCCTTGGCGGCACAAATTTTGAGATGTTTGAGCTTATCACCATTTAGCGCCGCTACGTAAATGAATTTCTTCACACACGACTTTTTTGCTTCCTGCAGAAGATTCAGGTTGGCCTGATAATCCACATCCATATAGGTATAACCATCTTTTTGCTTGGTTATGCCCACCGTTGAAATTACGACATCGATGTCTTTGCAACAGTCACGGATTGATTCGGGCTGCGTCACTTCGGCTGCAATCACTTCATTGGCACTGATGTCTTTCTGCCTTACTTTTTCAGGGTTTCGGGCGATTGCTTTAAAGTCGTAGCCTTTCTTTTTAAGTTCCCTGGCGATATAAAGTCCCAGGTAACCCGTTGAGCCCGCCAATAATATTTTCTGCACGTTGCCTCCTTGTTTAGCGCCTATCTCCTCACTCGCAATTACCGATTACCGCGATTGTGTCCTTCCGTTCTCAACTGCTAAAGTGCGTTAGCGCGTATATGTTCGGCGTATCAACTGATGTTTTCGTGATGAGTTCTTTGAATTCGCAGGCAAGAGCCTTCATCTCATCCCGAGCGGCTCTTGCGTGCATTGCAAAGGCCACCTCCGCAAACTTGCTCTCAAGCAAACCCCTCACGGCCATCATATTGATGAACTCTGGCAGCCAGTAGAATAGGTTGAACTGGAAAGGCTGGCGTTTCTTGTATCCAAGCTGCCCAAGCACGCACCCTCCCTCCTTGGCTGCTAGAACCAATGCACGCAGTGTGTGCTTGTCTTTAGCGGCCTGGTAATTATCGTAATTGTGCGAGTACAAAGCACCGACAAGCGGGCTAAACAGAGCAACATGATATTTGAGCCATCCGTCGATATCCGCAGTCAGTTCGACCGGAATACCGGCCGATTCAAACAAAGATTTTATCGCTGAGGTTCTCTCTTTGTTCTGCCCATCGACCTCGCCAATGGTCACGGCTTTCCGCTCTCCATTTGGCTTTTCGCGATCAGCACAATGGACGACTTGTTTGTAAATCCCACCGCCAGCGCCAGGAAACCCGAATAGGACCTTCTCAATTGGTAAGTGTTTAAGGCACTCATCGAACCCAAGGACATTGTTGCCCATGAAAAGAACATATTTTGCGCCAGGGCACGTTGCGAGAATTTCGAAAACGGGGCTAAGCTTGTTTTTCCTGATGAAGACGATCACCAGATCATACGCATCCGCCTGCTTTAGTTCATTCACCACGTGAACTTGCGAGGTGTCCTTTTGCCCGGTGATTTCATTTTGCAATACCAGACCGTTTTCCTTCAGCCAGATATAGCGCTCGCCGCGAGCCAAAACAGAAACATCAGCGCCACTCTTAAGTAGCAGGTGGGCGTAAAGAGATCCTAAGGGGCCCGCGCCAAAAACCAGAGTTTTCATCTGCAAATCCTCCAAGCTTGTTTAGTGGCCGGCAATAACGGCGAACTCATCCTGCCCGGGCCAGAGTTCTTCTCCGGCAACGTTACCCAGCCTTTCCTTCATGACCAGCCCGCTTTGTTTGAATTCGGCCTGCAATGCATCAAAGCTGAAATGCTGGAGCCAGTTATAAACGACCCTTATGGGCTGGTTGGCTTCGATGATTGTGTACTTGTCCAACAGGACCTTCTCATCTTCATACTTGAAGGTATTGACGAAGGCAAAGTAGTCGTTTGGGTCCCAGAAACCAAAGAGCTGGTTTTTTTCATAGGTTGCGCTTTCAGATTTTTTCTCAAAGGCATTCAGGGAATACACATCCATTAAAACGGCGCCTTCCGGTTTCAGGATTGCCTTGAACTTTCCAAGCAATGCCTTTCTTTGAGTTGGACTCAAGGCGCAAAAATCGCACATGATCATGGTAATCAGATCGAACTTTTCAGTGGTCTCAAATTCCAGGTAATCTGAAACAAGGTAGTCAATACTCAGCCCTTCTTTCTTCGCCGCGGTGCGTGCATAGCTTATA
The DNA here is from genome assembly GCA_905176665.1 of Olavius algarvensis Delta 4 endosymbiont. Lineage (GTDB taxonomy): Bacteria > Desulfobacterota > Desulfobacteria > Desulfobacterales > CAJINA01 > CAJINA01. Next base: position 2,762 of record CAJINA010000284.1, read on the forward strand.
GAGTTTTCGGAAAAGTCGATGCCGGTGACTAAAGCACCCTTCCGGGCCAGCCGGGTTGCATACAGTCCCGGGCCACACCCGAAATCGATGACCTTTTTTCCTTTGATATTGAACTGGTCGGCAATCCAGTTGCATGACTTTTCAATAAAGGTTGAATTTCGGCTGGATGCCTCAATGTAATCATTCAGGTGATATTGAAGCATCTGTTGGGCGGTGTGCTCATTGGTCCACAGATCAGCCGCTGTATAAAATTCAAACGGCGCCGGGCGGGAATTGATCTCTTCAAGCGTTTTAAACATGTCTATACCTTTGGTAAATGGCTTCAGGCTAAACCTGATTGCAGCCAAGGACCTGTTTAGGGTTTATGCAGCACCCATATGTTCGGGTCGGTATAATAGCCCAGATCATTTATCCGGTCTATAATGACGGGCCGCTGGGCACCGTCAACAATATATTCGCCGCTTTCTGCAAAGCGCATGCCCGTCCAGCGTTCCCACTCTTTCACTTTCCCTTCAATTGTCAATGCGCGGGGCATTGCACCTAAAAACACAGCACCCAAATTCCAATGCGCTCTCAGGTCGGGGTCAAAGGGGGCGCCATCCGCCTTGCGCCATCCCACATACTGTCCAAAGGGCATCAGCGGGTATTCACATTTTCGATTTGGCCGCACCGGTGCCAGGACGGACTTGAAGCCCTTTTCGCCAGCCAGATGTTTGAGCGTTGCTAAAAATTCGGTTTTCCACCCATTACCGTGGTGCCGGTCATCGCTCACCAACGCCAGGACCACCAGGGTGTTGACTTGTTCTTTTCGCTGGCAGCATCCGATTGCCCGCATAATCACCGTTTCGATGGTGGTCGGCAGGCTTTCGACGGCTCCATCCCAGCACAGGGGGAGTGTAAGGGCCGCTCCGTGGAGGTCATTGCCGGACACCATCAGGAACTGGTATTCTGTGAATTGTTCGACCAAAGCCTTCCATTCAGTTTCATCGAAATAGCGTAAAAAGCCGGGGCCTGTCTGCAGATTAAGCGCGGCGAGTGCTTTCAGGTAGTCGGGATATTGCGCAAGGGATCTTAATTTGAAATTCACGCCCCCCACCTCCGGGCAGTAATTTCTATGGTCTTGTCGCTTTTCTGGCGTCATATCGGTCAACTCCCTTGTGAGCCGCCTGAATAGGCTAAGCATGGCGGCCCGGTATTTCGGCCCAAACGCTGTGGTGCACCAGGCCGAATGATTTCATCTCCGCCGCTAAGCGCAATCCCAGGCGGCTCCCGGCAGGGTCAGGTTTCGCTGAGTCATGCTGCAGATGCACACAAAGGTCCGACTCTATTGAAACCCGGTGCAGGATTTTTATCGATCGGGTCGCATCCTCTTTTTGTATTTCGGCGACCGCTCCGTGCAATTTGGCTTCCAATTTTGCACGGTTGCTGGCTGTGGCCCGAACCCCTATCACTTCCATCCACTTCATACTTTGCTTCCTCCAGTGACCACTGCATTGTGGGTAAAAAAAGGTGCCCGCCTGGCGGTAGCAGCTGGCTCTTTTGCAGGCTGGCCATCCTTATAGCGGTTGTTTGCCAGTCGAATAGCCCGGGCTTCTTTTAATAGTTGATGCTGCCGCTCATTGATGAGCATTTTTAAGAGATAATAGTGATTCATGACGTTTCTCCCCGACAGCTGCGGTCTTCAAAAGTTTCATCCGAAGCGCTATCTGATCGTTTCTAATACGAAGATCGTGCCAGAATTAAATATATAATGAAAACAGTTATATATATTTGTGCCCGTGGAAAGGTTGCCATATTTGGCAGTTTTATATTGCCATATATGGCAACTGTGATATTGGTTGTCACATATGACAAAACCACTGCGGAAAGGTATAGGAATGAATCCGAATGAGTTTTTTCGGCAGGCGACGTTACGAATCTGCGGTAACCTGGAGATCGAAAAGGCTTTACAACAGCTGCTAATACTGATGACGGATGTGATGCCGGTCAGTCAATTTTTCCTGCAAAAATTTGACCACGATTATAATGCGATGCGCACCATCGCCTATGCAAATCTTGAGGATTGCGGCAAAGTAAACCTTCTCACCCCCCTTTCCAAATCCGCCCAGGAAGCAGCTATTGAGAATGCGCCAAACGGACGGGAGGCCACTCTTATTGAAGATCCCGAAGCATCGCCGACAAGTCGTGAAATGCTTAAATTCCACAATGTAAAAGCGACCTCACTAATTGCCATGTCGTTAAAAGCAGAAGGGCAAAAACTCGGCAGTTTCATTTTGATCTCCGAAGGAGAAGAAAAATTCAGTGATGAACACATAGAGATGGTCCTTTCCTTGAAGGACCCTCTTGTAATTGCCATGTCAAATATCTTGAAACATCGCGAAGTCATCAAACTAAAGAATTTACTGGCTGATGATAACCGCTATCTACTCGGAGAAATGCGCCGTTTGTCCGGGGATGAGATCGTCGGGGCCAATTACGGACTTAGGGATGTGATGCAAAAGGTGCGACAGGTGGCCACGTTGGATAGCCCGGTATTGCTTATGGGCGAGACCGGTACCGGCAAGGATGTGATTGCCAATGCGATTCATTATTCTTCCAGCCGCAGCGACGGCCCTTTTGTCAGTGTGAATTGCGGAGCGATCCCGGACACCCTTATCGATAGCGAACTTTTCGGCCATGAAAAAGGTGCCTTTACCGGGGCCCTTTCCCAGAAGCGCGGCCGCTTCGAGCGCGCCAACCAGGGCACTATCTTCCTGGATGAAATCGGGGAGCTGCCGCTACCGGCCCAGGTACGCCTGCTCAGGGTCCTGCAGAGCCGCGAGATTGAGCGCGTGGGTGGGGTGAAGACCATCGCCCTGGACATCCGCATCATTGCCGCCACCAACCGGGACCTGGAAGCCATGGTGCAGGATAACCAGTTTCGCGAGGACCTCTGGTTCCGATTGAATGTCTTTCCCGTCCGGGTGCCGCCCCTGCGAGAGCGCCTGGTGGACCTGCCGACGCTTGTCCAGCACTTCATCAAACTTAAATCCCGCGAGCTGAAATTAACCGCCGTTCCGACCCTGGCACCGGGAACGACCGAACTCATGATGAATTATCACTGGCCGGGCAACGTCCGCGAGCTGCAGAATGTCATTGAACGGGCCCTGATCCTGAATCCCAGGGGACCGCTGACACCTGAACACTTCAGTATCGGCCTGGCCCAAAAGTCTGCACCACCGCTTTTAACCGGACCGCATTCAGACAATCTGGATGAGATCATAGCCGGCCACGTCCGCCGCGTCCTGGCCGAAGCAGGGGGTAAAGTCAGCGGACCTAAGGGCGCTGCTGTACGTCTAGGGGTCAACCCAAGCACGTTGAGAAACCGAATGAAAAAATTGGGTATTCGTTATGGTATGAAATCAACTAAAGGAAAAAATAGTGACGATATGTGAAAATGAATGAGAACCTGCAACACTGCGCACTCTACTATGTGCCATGTCAAATCAAATCTGACGGTATTTCAATCGAACCCAACCAATCTACTATTCGCGGTTTTCCCTTATAGAGAAACCACATGCA
>CAJINA010000285.1 GCA_905176665.1 Olavius algarvensis Delta 4 endosymbiont
CTCTGCCTCCTTTCTACATTAAGTAGAAAAATCAGACAGATGATGACCTATTGCGAATCTCAGGTCAAATCGTCATCTCGTTACGTCTAGTTGGCAACATTCCTCAACTCAGATACTCTCAGCATAACCGTAGTTAAGGCAAATTACGAATTGGCGAGTCAGCCCTAACTGGTCAAGATACCACCACCCACAACCATCGTACCACTATAAATTGCCACCTCGCAAAGGGCCGACGTCGTTATCCGCCAATTTTGCCGTCCACAGGAATATGGGGCTGGTATTTTGAGGTTTTTGTGGTATAAATTCAACTTAGTACCTCCTCATCCCCAATTCGAACACACAGAACACTCTCTATTTCACCATTTCGAAACACAACAATTTGGGAGGAAAATGCATCATGCCCAAAAAAAGGAAAGCTGCTAAAAAAGCGGCCAAAGCCGCCTTAAGGGCTCCCGGAAAAATAACTGTTGGAAGGAAAAAAACGAAAAAGGCAGCGACCCAAAAACGGTTCCCGGTGATAGGATTGGGGGCCTCGGCAGGCGGGCTCAAAGCACTTAAGTCCTTTTTTAAGGAGGTCCCCATCGACAGCGGCATGGCTTTCATTGTGGTGGTTCACATGACCCCGAACCAACCCAGTATGATGCCGGACCTTATAGATAAAGTCGCCCGTATTCCTGTTTCCAGCGCTAAGGATGGTCAGGCAATCGAACCAAACAATGCGTACGTTATCCCTCCCAATAAGGAAATCAGCCTGTTCAAGGGAAAGATTCAACTTCTAGAAATTGCATCAACTGGCTCCCCCCTCCCTATCGATTTTTTTCTACAATCACTGGCTTTGGATCAGGAATCCAATGCAACCGCGATCCTCTTATCCGGAACCGGGTCGGATGGCTCCCAGGGCATAAAGGAAATCAAGGCCCATGATGGTCTGGTTCTGGTGCAGTCGAAGGACTCGGCTGATTACGATGGAATGCCCATCAGTGCGCTGAATACCGGTCTTGTGGATCAAATATTGCCGCCTCAAGATATGCCTTCACAGCTCGAGTCATATTTCCGCCACCATAAAAAATTATTGAAATCTGGAACTACTACTAAAGACACGAAAGAAGGCTCGCTTGACTGGCTGGACAAAATTTTTGTTATTTTGCGCACCCAGGTCGGCCACGATTTCTCTGCTTATAAGGCCAACACCATTATCCGCAGGGTTTCCCGCCGCATGGGGCTTAACCAAGTCGAAAACCAAGCGACTTATATTCGGCTACTGCGCGAAAATCCCATCGAGGTGGACGCCCTTTTCAGGGAACTATTGATAGGCGTCACCAGTTTTTTTCGAGATGCGGAATCCTTTGATGTCCTTAAGGACGATGTTCTGCCCAACATGCTCTCGCAACTTGCCGAGGATGCAACCTTCCGGGTCTGGGTCCCCGGTTGCTCAACCGGAGAGGAGGTGTATTCGCTGGCCATAGTCCTCCTGGAATGTCAGGCCAAGTTGTCCAAACGCATCACTCTCCAATTGTTCGGAACGGATATTGACAGCCATGCCATAGATAAAGCCAGAGAAGGACTCTTTCTGGATAACATTGCCACCGATGTCAGCGCGGAACGGCTGAAAAGATATTTTGACAAAGAAGGCGAGTTTTTCAGGATTCGCAAAGAGGTTAGAGATTGTGTCATATTTTCAACCCAGGACGTTATCAAGGACCCGCCGTTCTCGCGTTTAGACTTGCTCTGCTGTCGCAACCTACTGATTTACCTGAACACATCTGCCCAAAAGAGACTCCTGCCTTTGTTTCACTATACCTTGAAGCCAGATGGCATTCTTGTTCTGGGGTCTTCAGAAACCATCGGCGGCTTCTCCAGTCTGTTCAAAACCCTCGATAAAAAGTGGAAAATTTATAAAAAAATGGAAGTCCACCAGGCCCTGCACCAGGGCGTGGATTTCCCCAGCGGCACACCAGTGGTTGAAAAAGCCGATGCACCTGACGCATCTGCAAATAAAGCTCCGAAGTTTAATCTAAGCAAAGTGACCCGGAATCTGATTCTCGAGCAATTCTCGCCCACGGCTATCCTGATCGATGCCAAAGGCACGATCTTGCATATACAAGGCCGCACCGGAAAATATTTAGAGAGCACCAGCGGGCCGCCCACGCAAAACATCCTTGATCTGGCTCGCGAGGGGTTGCGCATCGAATGGTCCTCGGCAATCCGGGCCGCCAAGGTTTCCAAAAAAAATGTTCGCCGCAAAAGAGTCGCGGTTAAAACAAATGGTGACATTCAGATGATTGACCTGCTCGTTGCTCCCCAACTGCACCCAAACGAGATAGCGGGCCGGCTGCTGGTTGTGTTTCACGATGTGCCTGATGAGCTGTCAATAGATGATCCCAACCAACCCAAATCGGTCACATCCGGAAATGACGTATCGCGTATCGCGGACCTGGAAAGAGAGTTGCAAATCACCCGCGAAGGACACCAAACCACCATTGAGGAACTGGAATCCTCCAATGAGGAGCTGAAATCCACGAATGAAGAGATGCAGTCATCCAATGAAGAGCTCCAGTCCACCAACGAAGAGTTGGAATCATCCAAGGAAGAGCTGCAATCTTTAAATGAAGAATTACAGACAGTGAATGCCGAGCTGCAAAGCAAGGTAGAAGAGCTTTCCGCGGCCCATGATGATATGCGCAACCTGTTGAACAGCACAGAAGTCGCCACCATATTTGTGGACAACAACCTGCGGCTCAAGCGGTATACCCCCAAGGCCACCAACCTTATTAATCTCATTCAGACTGACATCGGCCGCCCCCTGAAACATGTGGTGTCCAACCTGGATTACCCGAATACCCTAGCTGATCTGGAAGAGGTGCTCACGAACCTTACTCCGCAGGAAACCGAGGTGCAGACCACGGACGGCCAGTGGTACAGTATGCGCATCTTGCCGTATCGCACCATTGACAATCGGATTGATGGGGCTGTCTTGACATTTGCCTATATCGATGACCAAAAACAGGCCCAGCAAGTTCTTAAAACAGCCCACACTCAAATGCAACAAGCCTGGCAGATGGTTCGGAGCGTATTCGACATGAATAGCGACCCATTGGTGGTAACTGATGGTGCGGGAGTGGCGAACATAGCCAACAGTGCATTTACTGATTTGCTGCAGGTTCAGGCTGCTAAGATCGAAGGTGCCAGCATCCTCAAAGGTGAATACGCTTTAGCGACCAGCAAAACCGCTCTTTCCAAACTCGCGACCTTGATCAAACGAAAGCATGATTTCTCTGACTTGCCGATTAGTATTAAGACAATGGAAGGAAAACAGAAATTCTTAGCATCCGGCACCAAGGTTATCGGTGACAGTAAGTCACATTACAAGGTCCTTTTGAGGCTAACTGCGGCACCGTAAAAGGTGACTAAAAATGCCTGACAGTTCTGTATATGAAAGAAATTTTGAGCGTTTGCGCCAACAGGCGGAAGCCCTTCTAAAAGAACGTCCGGATTCCGTTAAAGCAGCGCCCAATGAGATACTGGAGCTGATCAACGAGCTAAAAGTTCATCAAGTAGAATTGGAAATCCAGAACGAAGAATTAAAACGGGCCCAATTAGAGTTAACCGAGTTGCAGCATGAGTATGAACGCCTGTATGAGTTTGCGCCCTGCGGATACGTGACCCTGAATCCCAAAGGAATTACACAGCGTGCCAACCTTACTTCGGTGAAGCTATTAGGCCGGGCAATGGAGCGAATTCTAAATATTGGGTTCACCCAGTTAATTGACCCAGGATATGTAGATGCATTTTTAGAGGCCCGCCGAATATCGGGCCAAGAGGGCCAAAAACAATATGTTGAAGTCCCTCTAAAGACCAATAAGAACCCTACGGTATGGATACGAGCCGACATCAGCGCCGAGCGTGCAGATACCGGGCGGGTGCTGCAGTGGTCAATAACGCTTTTTGATATTACCGAGCAGAAGAAAGCCGAAGAGGCGTTGCAAAAGATGCATGCGGAATTGAGGACGCGGATTGTGGAAAGAACAGCAAGCCTTTCCAAAACAAACGAAGCCCTGAAGACACTCCTCGACCTGCGAGAGATTGAGAAGAAAAGTGTCGAGCAGGTCATGCTGAACAATCTCAGGCGCTATGTTTTTCCATACCTGGACGAACTGGACCTCCATGCTTTGGATCATAATGTCAGCAGATTATCTAGAATTGTCCGGCATCATATCGAACATCTGATCGCCCCCATGTCAACAAGCCTGAGTAGCGTCTATGCCGATCTTACCCAGAGAGAGATCAAGGTGGCTGACCGGGTTCGCCAGGGAGAATCCACTAAGTCTATTGCCAGATCTTTATACATTTCGATTAGCACCGTGGAGAAACACAGAAACAATATTCGCAAGAAATTTGGTATCTTAAACAAAAAAGTAAATTTACACGCCTATCTCAAATCACTCACCTAACAACCGCGCCTTCTATCTTATATAGACATTATATAGAAGGTTATATCAGGTTGTGATTCCAGCCAAAATGCTGAATATATAGCTAGTTGGTCTAAATTTTAAGTGAAGCATTTGCTATTTGTCAACGAAAATCTGCCTATGCTTGCACAGGTTGACGGCTAGGGTGCGACCGAGGCGATTCAAACCTGCCATAATCTCTCATACCTGAGCTCCAACGAGCGGCACCTATTTGAGATAATAATCCTCCTGTATCTTCGGTGGTACATTTCTGCCAACACGGTCAAGGTGATCGGCAAACAGGGCAGAACGGTACAGTCATTACGTACCATCCTGCAGGCCGTGTCCGCAAAATGTAAAAAACGGGCTGTCCTCAATGTCGTTGAATAATCGGATATCGAAACCACTCTATACGCATCAAAGGCAGAAACGCCCAGGTCCCGCAATCTTCCTAAGGATCAGCTCCCTGGTGAGTATGCGTGCCAGCACCATTGTTTTAACGGTTAATTTGGAGGGCATTTCAAAATGCCGACTAATAAAAACAAAATAATAGAATTCGAGCAAATCCAGCAGCAGGTTGTAGATTTGTTTAGGCAGCCTGCATCACTGACTGAAACATCCGACCAGGTTATAACGCTGATCCGCGAACTTAGAATCTATCAAGACGAGCTCGAGCAGCAGAATGTAGAGCTCAAACGGACCACCCGGGAACTCACCAGGCTTCACCAGGAATATCGGAATCTATATGACTTCGCCCCATGCGGCTACGTAACGCTGAACCCCCGCGGGCTTATCACGTCCACCAACCACCTAGCCGCAGACCTGCTGGGAACTGAGTCCCCCGCGCGGAGCCCATCCGGCTTTAGTGACTATCTTCCCCGGGAGCATGCAGAGGCCTTTGAAACCGCTATGCAAAAAGCCGGCGTAACCGGGAAAAGGCAGAGTGTCGAACTGTCGTTAGGTGATCTTCAACATGACCCCGTGTGGGTTCGGATAGAGATCGTTGCCGACCGGAACAAAAACGGCGCAGTGACCCAGTGGCGAATGGTCCTTATAGATATCAGCGAGCAAATAAAGACCGATATAGATCTAAGATTTCGAAATAGAGCGCTAAACGAAATCCTTAATAAGGCCGCCGATGGGATCTGTGTCTGTTACAACACCAAAGAGTACCCGCATGTAAAATTCACCCATTGGAATCCCCGTATGACGGAAATCGCGGGATACACCATGGATGAAATCAACCAATTGGGTTGGTACCAGAGCATGTATCCCGATCCCGAAATTCGAAAAAAGGCCATTGATAGAATGGACGCCATGCGTCTAGGGCGCGACATCTCGGTTGAAGATTGGCGCATAACGACCAAAGGCGGTGCGGAGAAAGAGCTCTCCATATCCACTTCGATTATCCGCACAGACCGCGAACGGACTTACGTGATCGCTGTCATGCGTGAAGTGACGCAACAAAAGGTAGAAGTGAAACATGCGCATCAAATTAAGAAAACCGAAAGCCTGTCTCGCATGGCCGGTGCGATAGCGCACCATTTCAATAATACGCTGACGGTTACGATCGGAAACATCCAGCTGGCGCGCGAGTACCTGGCCGCGGGAGAAAGCATTACTAAGAATCTTGATAAAGCGGAACATTCTGCGCAGAATGCGGCTGACATGGCAGGGCTTTTGCTAACGTATATTGGGCAGGATAGGAGCAAATCAGCGCCCTTGGACCTTGCGGCAATTTGTAAAACCCAGCTCAGACTGTTTACCGTCAGCATGCCTGAAAGAATTCGCCTGGACACTTATAGTGCCACATCGGGGACGGTGATCGAGGGGAACAGAGCCAAGATAGAGCAAGCCCTGCAAGCCCTACTTACCAATGCCTGCGAAGCGGTGTCAGGCAACCCCCGGGGCCGCATTACTGTAACGATCGGAACAACCAAGGCCGCCGACATAAAAGGTGGCCATCAGTTTCCGAGTGAATGGAAACATGTGGCTGATAAGTATGCGGTTTTCACTGTTACCGACACCGGCCGCGGTATGCGGGATGAGACCATAGATCGAATATTCGATCCATTTTATACTGACAAACTTACCGGTCGGGGTTTGGGGCTGGCCGTGGTTTTAGGAATCATCAAAGCGCACCACGGCTGCATTACGGTAGAAAGTAGACTCGGAGTGGGCTCCACCTTCAAGGCGTTTTTTCCACAGACAACCAAAGTGGTCACCTTACCAGAGGAGCGTGCAGGCGGCTTTACACAAGTCGTAGAATTCTTTGGTATGGTCTTACTGGTGGATGACAATGATATGATACTCGATACTTCACAAGCCCTGCTGGAGCAGCTCGGTTTTGAGGTGGTTATTGCCCATGATGGTGCCGAAGCAGTCGCCACCTTTCGGGACAACCAGGCAGAAATCCGACTGGTGCTTTCCGACCTCACTATGCCGCGCATGAACGGCCGGGAAACGCTCACTGCCATTCGCAGGATTCAGCATGATATTCCGTTCATCCTGACAAGCGGATTCGATGAAGCCCGGGCAATAGGTAGCGAGCACAGAGAGCAACCCCAGGTGTTTTTACCTAAACCGTTCAACTTGAGATCCCTGCAGGAAGCGTTATTGAAAGCGCTGGCGTAGTTTAAAATTGTGAATAGGGCCAGTATGGTTACGCTTGAAATCAATCATGCATTGGAAGATTATTGTGGAACAAGCCCCCATATGTGGAACTGGAAAAGCGCACCAGAGAGCTTGGACAAGATTTTGCCAAGAGAAGCGCTTCGACAGAAGAAGGTTCTAAAAATACTTTTCGGCTTATGCTTGAAAGTAAATCAGATCTAGAGCCTATATACTGATAGTAAAGTCCGACTTGGCGAATACTGTCAGGAAGGTGGTGAAACAAGCGAAAACCGAAACTCGAAAATGATCACCCTATCTACAAATTTTGAATGTTCTTAAAAAACAAGAACTTCATTTGAACCCATAAACTTAACTGGCGCACAACGACCATGTTTCGGTGGTATCCCTGGTTTTGTGATACCTGAGAAATATCGGAAATCGTGTTCAAGCCGGGGTGACCGCAGAGGCATCCCGGTTTTTCAATTTATTGGGCTTTACCGTTGACTGGGACCGCCAGGCGACAATGGGACTGTTTTGGGGGAGGGTTAAACTTGGGCATGGACAGATCGATAATCTCAAGATCCTCGCGACTCAAATTAAGCAGTTTGGATGACATAATGGGTTCCGTTCGGTTTGAGATAAATCATCTAAGCCGGCAGGTTCAGGTTGTCTGGTTTTTCATCAGAAATACCAGCCCAATACCTGCGCTGGTCAGGATACCGGCCCCCACCAATCCGGCACTGAAGGATCCAAGATCGCCGGCCAGGGCGATGCCGGCCGGCAGCAACCCGCCGCCGATCACTGGAGCCACGGCCAGGCTGAGCGATAGCATGAGGGCCCGGTTTTCGGTTCGGGAGATCTGAGAGGCCATCGATAAAATGGGAGGAAACAGGCAGGCCGTCGAAGCGGCCTGAACGAAAATGGCCGCAATCAGCAGTGACCTGGGTCCGATCCCCATCAGGACCACCGCCGCCCCGGTCAGGCCAAGGGCCATGATGACGGTTCTGGAGGGGCTCAACCGGTCGGTTATCCAACCGGACAGCAATACCATGATCAGCCCCGGCATCCGTGAAAGTCCCAGCAGCCGGTTGGCATCGGCCAGATCAAAGGCCCGTTCATTGACCAGAAACAGCGGCACCATAGAGTAAACTCCGGTTTCAACGCCCACGGCCAGGCTTAGCAAAAATCCCAGACACCAAAAAGAGGGATTGGTGACGATCTCACGAATTTGCTGTAGATCGGGCGGTGAAGGGCGTTGGCGGGTATCCACACCAAGCCGGGCATAAACCAGGCCCAGCAGCGCCAAGCCTACCGCCAGGCTGAAATATCCAAAACGCCATGATCCGGCCGCCACAGACAGAGTGGCCAAAAATGGAACCAGGATGAGGGCCAGATTGGGGGCCAGTTCGTGAATCCCCATGGCCTTGCCCCAGTCCTGGCGTCGGACCAGCACCGTGATCAAGGCGATGCCGGATGGCACGTAAAGTCCTCCGGTCAGACCGAGGGTCAAAAAGCCCGCATAAAGGGCCCAGACCGTATTGAGCCATCCGACCAGGGCGGCCGCAGCGGCGGTTCCAAAGAGAGAAATCATGATGCAGCGCCGATAACCCCAGCGGCCGGTTAAAAATGCGGCACTGATCTGGCTTAAAAAGAAGCCGGTTCCGGTAAACAGGATGAAAAGGCCGCTCTGGGTGTGGGACAAGTCCAAATCCGACTCCATGGCGGGCAGTAGGGGCCCTGATATCTGCCGCACCATAAACTGGATTAAGAAGATAAAGGTCAACAGCGACACCGGTCCTAAATTGCGGGCCAGTTGGGTTTCCTGGCTGCTGCAACCGGTATGTCCGGCCATCGATGAGGTGACCGCCGGTTCCGGATTGGAGTTGGCAGGTGACATGGGATCTCCCGGAAGGCGAGCGCTGTTGTCGAAACGAATACTACCAGGGGGGCATATACCACTGTCGATAACAGAAGACAAGCGCGGCAACATTGTGGGCGTGCAATGACTATCGCACGATAGGATAGCTCAGCACACCTTAAGAACACTGACACCTCCAACAAGGCCGGAAAAATTAAAGTGTAAAAGTCAAAGACCTCCCGGACAGTCAGCCCTCTCGGGTCAGTGATTATTAGGCGGCCTCCTTTGACAATTCTTCTCGACGTTTTTTACCAAG
>CAJINA010000286.1 GCA_905176665.1 Olavius algarvensis Delta 4 endosymbiont
CTATATGTAAAAGTCAAAGACCTCCCGGACAGTCAGCCCTCTCGGGTCAGTGATTATTAGGCGGCCTCCTTTGACAATTCTTCTCGACGTTTTTTACCAAGC